>JBCBKJ010000027.1:0-67959 GCA_038522085.1 Chloroflexota bacterium | reverse complement strand
GAATTCTTGTTGCATAACATCGGGTATATTGCGTTGGAGTAGCGTTTCAATATCAGGCATTAGGGTACGGAGGATGTACAAGATGAACAAGAGAGCCTTGATGTTCTGAATAGCCTGACAGCTATCGTCAAAAATCAACCGCTGATGATTATAGCTTCCTACCGCACCGACCAAGTGCCAGACCTGCCAGAAAAATTGCCGAGTATGAAGCCTATCACATTGCCACGCCTATCTGATGGTGATATTGAATCCCTGAGTGTTTCCATGATGGGGGAGTCTGCTCGCCGTGACGATGTGCAATCGCTTCTGAAACGCGAAGCAGAAGGCAACATTTACTTTCTCATAGAAGTCATCCGCGCCTTAGCAGAATCTGCTGGACGCCTTCGCCTCATTGGTGATATACCTCTGCCGGAAAAAATTGTTAGTGGCGGTTTGCAAGATGTTCTCGAACGTCGTCTGAATCTGGTCACAGGGGCAGATTTAACACTCCTACGTATCATGGCGTATGGTGGGCGCGAACTTGACCTACGTCTTTTGCGTCATCTCGCAGGGGAGAGTGAGGTTGATTTCGATAATTGGCTAGCAAAAGTTTCCAACGTGTCAGTTTTGGAACGCCAAGACGAAATATGGCGTTTTGCTCATGAACGTCTCCGCGAACAAGTTATTGAAAAACAAGATGCTTTAGCCAGCAAAAACGCACATTCAGCTATTGCTAGTGGCTTGGAAACGATCTATCCAACCGCGCCTGAGCAAGCCGCTACTATCGCCTACCATTGGCGTGGTGCAGGTAATAACGGTAAAGAACTACAAGCCTTGCTCATTGCGGGTGATTACGCGCTACGCCTCAATACATTTACAGAAGCCGTCCGCCACTTTGAGCGTGCTTTATCGCTCATGCCCCAAGATAACAGCACCGAACGAGCGCGGACACAAATCAAATATGGCGAAGCACTACAAAATACCAGTGACTACGACATGGCACAAGAACAAGTTACAGAAGGTATAGCTGTCCTTAAAAAAGAAGGCGATACCGAAGAACTTGCCGAAGCTATCAATTTGCTTGCAACCATCGAATGGCAACGCAGTAATTTTGATATTGCTCAAGAACATGCCGAAGATAGCCTCAAACGTGCGCGAGAACTCAATAGCAAACGTATCATTATCCGTGCTTTGGCACGCTTAGGCATTCTTGCTTACGAGCGTGGGAATTACTATAATGCGCGTACACACTATGACGAAGGACTCGCGCTTGCTAAATCTACACAAGATGATGTTGGACAAGCGACCATCAACAATAATTATGGCATTTTGCTCGCAGGCGGAGGCGATTTCGTTGGGGCAAGGCAATTCTTTGAATCGAGTCTCGAAATTTGTGAAGCTCGTAGTGAACAAAATCGCGCTAATGCCATTCTTAATAACCTTGGTAATCTGGCTGGAATGCAAGGCGATATGGAAGCCGCCAATGACTACTTCAAGAAAAGCCTCATCAGCGCCCGCACCATTGGCGACAGGCGCAGTGCCGCGTTCGCGCTCGAAAATTTAGGTTTCGTCGCCCAACTCCAGAATAATTTCACGGAAGCAAAAAACTATGCTGAGGAAGGCTTGGAAATTGCGCGTGCTATTGGCAATCAACATGGTGTCGCCAACACACTCACCAAACTCGCCTTGGCCCACTTTGGTATGGGTGATACCAGCGTTGCGAAGAACTATTTGCTCGAAAGTATTCACCTATCAAGTTCAATACAAGCCTATCCCTCAACCTTGCATGCTATCATCCATCTAGCAAAATTCTCTGAAGATGCCGAGGAAGCCCTAATACTGCTCGGCACAGTACAGGCGAACGCCAGCACCTCTGAGCAGACGACGCAGATTGTCAACGAAGTGGTTGATTATTGGACAGGCGAACTCGATGAAACAATCGTTCAACAATACATTACGGCTGGCAAACAAAAAGACTATGATACCGTCGTTGCAGAATTACTTGCCGATTACAACCCGCCCGCAGATATTATGACTGATGAAAGCGAGTCTGAATGAGTGAAAAACTAGTCACCTTCGTCCACATGAGCGATACCCATATCCACATTGACCCCGAACACACAGGTAGTCATAATCACTTTAGCTCTCGTGAACCTGTCCAAAAATTGATTGATACCATTAACAACCTCGAAGCAGAGGTTGATTTTATTCTGCACACAGGCGACATCACCGACCATCCCGAAGCGCCTACACATTATCATATTGCGCGTGATATGCTTCAGCAATTGAAACTGCCTGTATATTATGTGCCAGGCAATCACGATAATGTTGCGATGTTCCAGAGTGCTTTTTTATTGCGCCCCGAATATGGCATCGCCAAGCACTATGACTACCAATTCGTCGTCAATGGCGTGCAATTCATCATGCTGGATAGTCATTCTGACCCAGCCGAGCAATCCGCAAGAGGGTATATCGCCCCCGAACAACTAACATGGCTGGATTCTCTACTTTCTACACCCGACGAACGTCCGCTAGTCGTTGCTTTACATCACCATGCCATCCCACTCGAAGCCCCTTGGTTAGATAACATCGTCCTCACCAATGGGCTAGATTTGCATACGGTTCTTTTGAAAACGAAAGACCGCTTACGAGGTGTTTTCTACGGGCATATTCACGAGAGCGTGGTCACTGTCCGCGATGGCATCAGCTATTACAGTGTGCATAGTGGCTGGTTTCAGACCCGCACATGGTACGGCACAACTGAACCCGCACGCGATTTTATTGACAATCCCGGCTTCAATCTTGTCACACTTACCGAAACCGATACCTTTGTTCGCTCTCGTAGAATTGCATTAACTGGAGCTAATGTTAAATAGGTTTTAAGGATTCAATAACTATAGACCGTTGGTGTTGCAATGAGATAGTGCGCCGTTATAATGTGCGCTGTCATCGTACAAAGCAACCGAGTGATAATTCCACTATGGCTGTAACCGCAAAACAAAAACCAAAACGGTCATCCGGCTTTTTCGATACAAAACGTGGACGCACGATTGTCGAAAATTTGACAGCATATGCCTTTCTGACACCAGCAATGCTTGTGTTGTTTATCTTCGGTATTTTTCCTGTCGCCTTCGCGTTTTTTGTTAGCTTACATCGCTGGCGTCGTTTTCCAGGTGATTTTCGTGGACTCGATAATTACGTAGACGCACTCGGTAATTTTGCCTTTGTAGCATTTTTCTGGTTGGCGCTTGGTGCAATACTCTACGGCATATACACCCTCTATCGCTTCTACAAAGAAGAACGTCAAGATGAGCAACCGCGTGCTTATGCCTACATCATTCCAGGCGGGGCATTAGCAATCGCAATCGCGCTATTTACACGCTGGTTGTTTACAGCGATACCCTTCATATTCAATGTACCAGAACGTGTGCGCGGACAAGAACTCTCCCGCACACTTTTTGTTTCTGAATTTTTCAATAGCTTCACCTTCCCAGAAGTCACCGCCGCCGCTAGTGTGATGCTTATCGGCATGGTGATTACCATCCCTCTTGTGTTGCTATCCATCAACACAGTCAAAATCAAGCGCACACAGCACTATTTGTCACTTGCGATGTTGGCGGGTTTAGCCTTTATCGGTGGCGTAGTATTGATGCAACTCACTGTCTCGGAAATAGACATCGCCATCGCTGAGGCACTTGAAGCAGGGACATCCGTACCTATCTGGTCACAAATTATCATCATCAGTGCTGGCGCAGGCTTGATGGGGGTCGCGTTGTGGCTCTGGAATAATACAGTACATGACCAAAATGCCCGCTTTTATGTGTTGCGTGTGCTTGCTGTCGTTGCGGCTGTTATCGGTGGTGTCCTGCTAATTCAAGAATTGCCCTCTGCATTCGCTGACCATGACGACGATATTGCACGCGGTTTCGGCGTAACTGTCTGGTATGCACTATTTTCTGTGCCGATGCAAATCAGTCTTGGCTTGATACTTGCCGTCTTGTTATTCCAAAATATTCGCGGTAAATCATTCTTCCGCCTCGTATACTTCCTGCCGTATATCACACCCTTTGTAGCGACCTCTGTTGTCTTTTCGTTGCTCTTTAGCCCCAATGAAGCCTCCTTAGCGAATCAATTCATAGGTGTCTTTGGCATCGAAAAGCAAGACTGGCTCTTTGAAGAACAAGGCATTTTCCAGTTGATGCTCGGTGAATTTGTGCCGGATGCTTTCGCTGGACCAAGTTTGGCGCTAATGGTAATTATCCTCTACAACATCTGGATTTATGCTGGATTCAGTAGTGTGATTTTCTTAGCAGGTTTAGGTGGCATCCCTGAAGATGTTTACGAAGCCGCCCGTATAGATGGCGCGACATGGTGGCATCAATTCCGCTATATCACGATTCCATTATTATCGCCCACAACTTTCTTTCTCATTCTTGTCGCCACAATTGGCACATTCCAAGCATTCACACAAATTTTCCTCATGCGCAAAAATGGGGCGTATGATGCTGTAGATACCATCAATCTCTATATTTACGAAGAGATTAATGCGCCCGATTATGCCTATGGGTCAGCGATGGCGTTTGTACTCTTTGCTGTCATCCTAACGCTAACCCTCATCCAAAACCGTATAGCCAGCCGGAGAGTTTTCTATGGTTGATGTCACTGCACAACCCGACAACACGAAAGCGAACGTACAAAAACAAAAACGCACAGCAGCTGCCTCAGCAAAGCCCTTACCCATAGGGCAGTGGGCTGTTTATGCGGTCTTGTTAATCGGTGTTGTTTTCTCTTTGTTGCCTTTTCTCTGGATGGTAAGTTGGTCAGTCATGACACGACCTGAAGTAGTTGTTGGGCGCGTCGTACCTGCTTCAATCCAATATGAAAATTACATTGAAGCGTGGCAAGTCGCTGAATTTAGTAACTTAATGTGGAATAGTGTCCGTATTACGGGCATTAGTATTGCGGGCTTACTCTTATTCTGTATTCCGGCTGCCTATGCCTTCGCCCGTATGAAATTCTGGGGACGTGATGTGTTATTTGCTATTACACTCGCCACCCTTATGATTCCTGACATCGTTACTCTCATTCCTAATTTTCTGACTGTCGTATGGATACATCGTTTCAGCGTCGAATTCTTTGGCGATTGGGCAGGCTGGCTCAATAATTGGCCTTCGCTCACTGTGCCATTTTGGGCATCGGCATTTACGATTTTCTTACTACGGCAATTTTTTGCACAAATTCCTGATGACCTATGGGACGCTGCCCGTATGGATGGGGCAAGCCATGTACAATTCTTATTGCGCATCGTTCTTCCATTGTCTAAAGCACCTGTCATGACGGTTTCTACGTTTGCCTTTATCGGTAGCTGGAATTCCCTTCTGTGGCCTTTGTTGGTCATCAATGGGGATGCATGGAAACCGATTGCGCTTGGACTGACAAATTTCGTCCAGAATGCAGGCGACGAATTTCATTTGCAAATGGCAGCCGCCGTCATCATGATTATTCCTATTTTGATTGTTTATTTCTTCACCCAGAAACAGTTTACTGAAGGTATTTACTCTGGGAGTTTCAAAGGATAGACCCCTCTCATCGTCACGATTTCGTGGCGATGTTTTTTGTCTCCAACAGAGGGGATTTGTTGGAGGCGCGATATGTTTAATTGCAGAGCTATAAGGAGCAATACTTTATGAAGAAATGGTTATCACTCGTTGCACTCGTCGTGTTTACCGTCCTGATGGTCAGCACCGCCGGCGCACAGGATGATCCACTCGCAGGTATCGACCCAACTGGCGTAGAAATTCTCTACTGGCATGAATGGGACGGTGCGCAAGGTGAAGGCATCAACGCCATCATCGACGCATTCAACGCAGAAAATGAATTTGGTATCACCGTTGTCACCGAAGAACTCGGTTCCAGTGGTACGATTAGTGAACGTGTTAGCGCAGGTATCACCAGTGGCGAACTGCCAAACCTCGCTGGTAATGGCTTTGTCAATAACGCGATGACATGGTATCTCGATGGCGTTGTCGTTGCACTTGATGACTACGTAAATAGCCCAACCTATGGTTTGAGCGACGAAGAATTTGCAAACATCAACCCAGAGGTACTAGCAATCAACCAACCACAGATTGCACCATTCAATGGTCAGCTTCTTGCATGGCCCATTGGTATCAGTGGTAATGTTATCTCCACAAATGTAGAAATTCTCGCTGAATTGTCCGAATCTGGTGCAATCAGCTTTGAAGGCATCCCGCAAACACCAGAGCAACTCCGCGAAGCAGCTTGTGCAGCCAGCGAACTCGACGGTGTAAATGGTGGTTACGCTGCACGTCCATCCAGCAGTGAACTCTATGACTTCATCAACGCATTCGGTGGTTTCATCTTCGACGAAGAAGCTGACCAATGGAACATCACCAATGAAAACGCGATTGTTGCTATGCAGTTCGTGCAAGATCTTTACAACGATGGTTGCATGTACTTCCCAGACGGTGGCTTCTTCGCCAATACAGGTGAATTCTCACTCCGCCTGAACACCTTTGCACCAGGTTCTAGCGTTGGTGTACCATTCATTCAAGGCGACCTCGACGAAGCTGTTGAAACTGGTCAGCTCGAAGAACCATTTGAATGGGTCAACACAACGTTCCCAAGCCAAGAAGGCGTGCCAACCAGCCTACAAACCTTCCTGCGTGGTGTTGTTATGTTTGAAGGTACACCAGAACAAAATCTCGCAACTTGGCTCTTCATCAAATACTGGGCAACCAGTGAATTTGCACAAGTTACTTGGACAGAATCCGCACAATACCAACCATATAACACCGCAACCCCTGACCAAGTGAGCGATGAATTTCTTGCTGCGAATCCACAATATAGTAGCTTTGCAGATGCGCTCGCATCCGGCGAAGTGACCCTGTTCGCACCACCAGCTATCCCACGCGCTAACGAAATTAACGATGTTGCAGGTGCACTCTACTCCGATATTACAATCGGTGGGGCAGATGTGATGGAAGCGGCTGCCGCAGCCGAAGAAGAAATGAACGAAATCTATGCTGAAATCCTCGAAGACCTCGCGGACGCTGAATAAATTCAACTAGTCAGCAATCAGCAATAAAAAGTCCCGCTCTTGTAACGAGAGCGGGACTTTTGTTTCTTAATACGTTTAATCAGAATCTGGTACGTGCATTGTCCGACGCAGGGTTGCTCGTAAACCGCGCCGTCTTTCCGGCAAGCGTGGCTGAACATCAGGAATAATTGGCGTGCTGTTCATAAAAGCAGCACGTCCTTCTTCTTGCTCTTTCGGCGTCAGTGGTTCAAGTGGTTCATATGCACTAGCATCTGAATCGGCAGTCTCTTCAACAGGTGCTTCGTCAATTTCTGCTTCCTGCTCAGGTGTAATCGTCTTTACCTGTTGTGATTCACTCGGTCTTGGTACACCAAAGACATCGAAGATACTCATTTGTGACGTATCCACTGAGGGTTCAACCGTCGTCTGGAAATCTGCTACAGGTTGCGTTCCGGTTAGTACCTCATCATTAGTGTCGGCTGGTGGTGCAATATCTGGTTTGCTAGGTTCTGTTACAGTCAAGTCTACCTCGTCCTCAATCGGCAAGACCTGTGGTGTAGGTTGAGTCATCGTTTCATCAGGCACAGCATCTGCGATAACTGTTTCCGTCTCTGGCTTAGGTGCAATGTCTGGTGTAGATGGCTCTGCTATCGGCGCACTAGATTCACTAGCAATCGGCGGTACTGTAGATTCTGTAGCAGGCACAGAAGGCTCGCTAACAGGTGGTGTAAATTCACTAACGCTTGACGCAGATTCATCGGCTGGTATCGGATCCATTGGTAGAGCATCCGGTATCGCTTTCAAGAAATCCGGCTCTTCCAACGGAGGCAAGTTCGTTTGCCTACTCTGGCGCAAGCGTTCAAAAGGTGTTGTTGGTGTTGCTTGCACAGGTGGCGCATCAATCTGCGCGGCTGGCGATACTGCCGGGTTCGGGCGTGTGTCACCTTCTTCGACAGGTGGCTCATGAATAATAGGTGTAGGTGTTGTTTGCGTTTGTATCGCAGGTGTAGGTGGACGGAACAGCGCATCTTGTTCTTGTGTTGCCGCCACATCTGCTCGCTCTATCTCTTGGTCACTTATTTTGGATGGGTAGCGCGGTTTGTACTCTGAACGCTCCACAACGTTTGGTGCTTCACGCAAAAATGCTTTGGAGGCTTCAGGGTCGTATGCTTCATCGTTACGTGCATCTTTGATATACCCATACAGTTGTCGCAAGCCCTCTACAACTTGCTTATCCGCATTTCCACGCATCCCAATCGAATTGCGGATACTACCGAAGAACCCATCTACCTCATAGCTGAATGTCCACTGAACAACCGTGCCTTCTGGCGCTTCTTGTAAGCGAATACGTCCACGATTTTTCGGATAAGGCGACCCATCAACAATCCGATATTCATAGCCCAAGCCTTCATACCACGCGGTAATCTCAAAAACTTGCTCACGATTATCAGGCGTCGTATTGCGCCATCGTGTGCCACGTCCTTGCTTGACGGATGTCAAGAATTGCACACGTTGGCTATTGGGTTGCCAAGTTGGGTTCTGCGGAATATCCCGTATTACATCCCACACGTAATGCGGACGGGTTGGTATGGCAATTGCATGGTCGATCACAGTCGGCATTGCAGTATCTCATCGTTTTTGTGGCTAGTTTGTGCTACACTCTACAGCGAATTGTAACGGTGAGACAAATGATTGGCAACCGACGATGCCAGGTCCTGTATTCGTATTCGCCTTTGTCATCGCAACCTTGATGGGCGCAATCTTCCATTTTATATTCGGTGGCGATGCCCGCCGTCTTGCGCTGTTCCTATTGGCAGCGTGGATAGGCTTTGCATTAGGGCATGCAGCCGGACGTACCTTTGCCTTACCGATATTTGCACCGCTTGACGTTGGCAATCTAAATACTGTAACTGCCATCTCTGGTGCGCTATTCACACTCATCTCTGTAATGATTTTTACCGCAGATCGCCCACAGGCGCGGTCATCGCGTAATACACGCTAGTAAGGACACTGCATGTCAGAAGCATCCGCACCCGCATCGCCGCCACCGCCTGAACGTCGTAGTTTTGGTAAACGTATCAGAGATTTGGTTTTTGGTACGACAATGGTGGATTATATTGTCCGTGTCACGCTCATTCCCCTAGCCTTCTACATTGCTTTCTTTGTCTTCGGGCTTTATCGCGCATGGGTTGATCCCGTTGGCTCGGCAAATTATTTTGAGTATATTCGGGGACTTTTTGAAACCATACTCTCTGTGGCAATGACGCTAATAATCATCGCGATAGGCGTGCTGGTTATTCAAATCGCGCGTTTCATTAACTTACTTCGTAGCGAAATCAAGCCCATTACTGAAGATACCAAGCAAGCGATTAAGAATGTGCGCGTGACCACCGAATTTGTACAGAAAAATGCCGTCAAGCCAATTATCAAAGGGCAATCATTCTTAGCAGGCTTGATAGCCTTCCTGCGTGAAATTAGCCGTATTTCAAGTATTTTGCGTCGCACACGCCCCAGCAATACAAGTGCTTCATCTGCATCGACAGCTAATACAAAGGAAACCCCAGCCGATGAGTGATGAGCAACACAATCAGTCCAATCGTCGCCTTAATTTGCATGACGCGACAGTGTTTTGGGGAACGCTCATTGGCTTTTTTGTCGGTGGCATTCTGTGGCTTTTTCGTGTTCCCAAACGCGGTGAAGACACACGCAACGAAATTGTGTCTACTAGCCGTAAAATCATCGAACGCGACCCTGTGAAAGAGAGTCTTGCAGAAGGCAAAGCACTCGCACAAGAACATCAGTCCAAACGCGAGTGATTAATTCTCTAACAGTGCTGTAGGGGAGTGCCTGCTTGCGCACCCGAAAACTTATGACATTTCCAACATCTGCCAAGCCTCACCGAGCTTCGCCAGCACATCACCAGCAATCACATTTCGGCTACTTGTGCCATCACCTGCGAGTTTACCCGCTAATCCATGTACATATGCACCGGCTACTGCCGCTTCATAAGCATTCATACCCTGTGCGCGAAGGCTCGTAATCATCCCTGCTAAAATATCTCCTGTACCAGCCGTTGCCAGTGCATCCACTGCAAACGGAATCACTGCACTGCGTCCATCCGGTGATGCAACGACTGTATACGCGCCTTTCAGTACAACAATCGCGCCCCATGTTTCCGCTTTTTCTTGTGCCAATGCCCAACGATTTGACTGTACCTCGCTTGTCTCGATGTCGCATAGTCGGCTCATCTCGCCGGGATGTGGGGTCAAAATAGTATCTTCTGGTAACAGTGACCACCATTTGTCCATTTTCGCTAATAGATTCAAGCCATCAGCATCAATGACAAGCGGTGGCAAACTCGCTTTTTCGTCGTCTTCCACACTATCGTCTGCCTCATCAACCATACCAAAGCCCAATGACCGCTTTTTGGGTTTGCGCGTTGCATCTTGTGTTGGCATCAGCAATGCTTTTAGAAAATCGCCTGTTGTTGCTTCTGTACCCAATCCAGGACCCACGAGCAACGCATTCATTTTACCGATGTCTTCATAGACTGTGCTTGCTGCTTTTTCCGCAATCACACCCATATCATGCGCCAACATCATCCACGTCACCTCGCGCAGACTGCCTGCTAATGGCAAAATGACCGTATTCGGTGTCGCCACTGTTACCAATCCCGCACCACTTCGATATGCCACCTCAGCAGATAGGGCAGGCGCACCGATATAATTCACCGACCCCGCAACCACCAGCACCCGCCCATACGTGCCTTTGTGTCCGTCTACTTTGCGACTTGGTAATTCCTCTTTGACCCAGTCGCCATCGGCTACATGATTGCTAATAGTTGTCATCGCCTCTAACTTTTGGGAAATACCAATATCAGCGACCCGCAATGTGCCACATACTGCACCTCCGCTTACAGTTAGTTGCCCCTGTTTGACGCCAATAAATGTAATTGTCTCATCGGATGGAATAGCATTTTTATCGACTTCGCCTGTATCACAATCCAAGCCACTTGGACAATCAATTGCCAACACACGGATGGGGGCGCCAGATAGTTTACTCACGGGGTTTGTCAAATCAACAGAGGATGGCGTCTCACGCGCACGTCGCGCATTAATTTCACGGTTGGCATTGCGCAGTATTTTTTGAGCCTCATCCCGTATCGGTATCCGCACCCCAATTCCAAACAGCGCATCCATCAGGAGGTCAGCACTTGCTACCATATTCCGTAAGACACGCTTATCAACATCATCTTCTGATAACGCCACAAATAAACCTGCTTGCCGTGCCGTCTGCGTAAATTCGTCGTCGCGGTCAGCCAGCAAGTAAAAACGCACATCTGCCGCCGGATTATCTTGTGCCAAGTACAAACCTGCTACCAGACCATCGCCCCCGTTATTTCCATTTCCAACAATGATGGTGACTTTCGGCTCTTCAAGATGTGATACCAACGCCAGCGCACGGTCAGCCACCGCCCGACCCGCTGTATCCATCATATCCGCGTAACTATATCCATTTGCATCTGCATCTGCTTCAATTGCCCGTACCTGCTCAATACTCACGACTTTTAGCATATAATCTATCCCATCTGTATCGACTATTCATGCCTACAAGCGTAACGCAGTCCGCCACACCTGCAAACCATTTACACCACACAACAAAAAAGACGTTGCTGAAACAGCAACGTCTTCATAGTCAATTTTCGGTATAGTCACCAGTGCGACTTATTTGTCGCGGTCAATGACCTTGTGTGCGAGCGCAATCAAGCCTTCTTTTGCGTAGGATTCTGGCAATACATCCAGCGACTGAATCGCCATCGCCACCAAACCACGCGCTTGCTGACGTGCTTCTTCCAAACGATTGCCACTCATCAACTTGCGTTTGACCTCTTCAGCGATATCCATAGCAGTCTTACCATTTCCGTTGCCATTTTCGCTGTGTCCGTTAGCGCCGTTACCGTTTCCATTACCATTTTCGACTGCCGCAAACCCACGACCCTGCTCAAGGTCAATGCCAGATGTCTTACCGAGTGTTGCTTCATCCCCAACAATATCGAGAATGTCATCAATGATTTGGAACGCCAAGCCAATGTTAAACGCATAGTTGCCAAGTGCCTCTACAACATCGTCGTCAGCACCTGCTAATTTTGCGCCCATCGTCCCAGCCGATTTGAATAGTGCTGCTGTTTTGAGGGCGATAATTTGCATATAATTTTCACGGGTGAACTCATCATTCTTCACAGCCCATGCTTGCAAAGTCTCACCCTCTACAAGTCCGGTTGCGGCAGAGGCGAGGTCAGCATTGATGTCACCGTATTCTGCCATCAATTCATACACAGCCGTGAACAAAAAATCGCCAGTCAAGAGGGCAAACGTGCGTCCCCATTTCGCATTGACAGACGGACGTCCACGTCGCACGACACCGTGATCGTTAATATCATCATGCACAACACTTGCTGTATGCATGAGTTCTACTGCGGCTCCCGGCGCGGCTGCGTATTCCACATCCGTTCCACCAGATGCCAGATAAGCGAGCATGAGAAGGCGAGGTCGTACACGTTTTCCGCCTGCTTGCAAGATGTGGTTGCTCGCATCACGAAGCACTGTCACATCACTGTTGACGACCATTAACATAGCATCCTCAACAGATTGCAAGCCCTCATGGAGCAATTGTTTTTGCTCAACATCCGTTGTTATTGATTGCATTTCTTGGGTGGTCATTAAGGCTCCGCTTCTGTTGTGTTTGTTACTTTCAGAACTATCTAAATCTATTGTACACGAAAACCACTACCCGTCAACGTAATTCGCACTATTTTTCACAAAGTCAAACACAAATTATTAGATTTTGATGAATATACTATGCTAGGCTAATAATTGCCACATAATCCAGCCAACAAATACCCCGCGTACACTCCAAATAATCGTGCGTAGCCAATTAGTCGTTACCAAAGCGGCATGTACATCTGCATCAAAACCACCTGATAAGCGAGCGTGTTGTGGCACATGTACAAATGCCGTTGCCAGCCAGATGATGCCGACTAGCACCAACCCTATCCATAGCCACCATGCTGGAATGCCTGCTGGTGGGCGTATCGCTAACCAGAAAGCAGTACCAAGTTCAATTGTCATCAATGGGAATACTAAAACGAGGATACGTGTGGTATGTGCCCTTTCGTAAGCGGGGAAGACACTCTCACCAACCCGCGCAAATAAGGGATAATGCACTTGCTGAATCGTCCAAATCAGCCCGACAAGCGCCCATGTCACCAACACATGAACGAGAAAAACAAATTTCATAGCGTCTGATGTTGCCTTACTTAGTCTGTCGTCAAATCATCCATGTTCACGAATGGTAGATGAAACCAGAACGTACTGCCTTTACCTACTTCGCTATCGACATGGATTTTCACATCATGATGGTCGAGAATCAATTTCACTAGTGCCAATCCCACACCAGCGCCCCCAAATCGTCGTGTAGATGAGCCATCGACTTGATAAAACGAATCGAAGATATTACGCACATCGCTTTCTTCGATACCAATCCCATTATCTTTTACACCCACGTAGACCCTCTCATCGTCTCTGCGCCCGATAATCTCTACAGGTTTGCCATCACCAAACTTAATGCCATTATCCATCAATTGTTGCAAAACGGTAATTAAACCCTGTCTGTCAGCAATTAAAGGGGGCAAATTATCTTCAATCTTGAACACAATACGATCTGCATCACTGCGCCGTGTCCAGATACGTGTCAGATTGCGTTTTGCACTATCAACCGCATCACGCAAAATAATCGGACCCGGATTAATATCCAAACTGTGACCCAACATCGTAATATTCTTGACGTGCGTTTCTAACTTAGCTGTTGCGTTTTGTGCAAAGGTGATGAGTTTCTTATCTTCCATATCCTCACCAATTAGCGATACAGCCGATTTTACCTGCAAGAGGGGCGTGCGTAATTCATGCGAAACATTGCGTACAATCGCGTTCTTGAGAATTTCAATTTCTTTAGTTTTTCGACGTTGGGTGGCAATTTGTTCCCGCAAATCATCAATATCGCGCTGTAATTGATACTTCTCTTTGCGCAGTTGCAGTAAAGTTGTCAATTGTTGTTCGAGGTAAACAGGGTGTGCCGGCACAATCGCATCTACTAGTGCCAAAACAGCATCATCAACGGTTGTTGTGTCACCATGAGGCACAACTAGCAATAACATCGTATTGCGCGTTTCTGCGAGGTCAGCCAATTCGGTATTCAACGGAAATTGTGTACTTGCAATCACCGCATCAACCGAACTCGCACTTACGACATCAGCGGCACTGTCCGCTAAATCCATCATCACAAGATGATACCGTGCTGATGTTAACACAGCCTGTAATTCATCTGACCACAAAGTCGCATCAACTGCGAGGGTTATTCGGTCTTCTGCTGATTGACTGTTCACAATTGCCATAACTCACCTTTGTACGCTCTATCACAAAATTATCATAACATGCTACCGATAGCGAAAAAAGCAAGCACCCCAAGCATTGATAAAATCAAACCATATTACAACTATTTGTTACATTATCTCACTTACACCGCCCAATCGTCTGACACAGTTGTTTCAGGTGTAAACGGTCATGTTGTGCCGTAAAATATGCCATCTCCACCATCGTCGTCAGCCCAAAAATACTGTGTCGCGCTGGACGTTGCCAATCCTCTAGTGTGAACTGATTGATGAGCGCCAGCGTTTCTTCACGCTTCTCCAAAAATTCTTGTGCCACAGCAAACCCATTGTCGCTATAGGCTTCAATATCGGGTCCTGGTTCTGCTGGTTGAATGATAAACGGATTTTCCTCTTGCAAAATAGTTGCCAACCGTGCGCGTTCATTTTCATCTTCAAATGTCACTAAATGGCACATAATCTGCAAAATTGACCATTCATCAGGGTCAGGGCGCTTGTGCCACATATCCGCTTCCACACTCTCTGCCAAACCATACAACGCACCAATATTGCCTCGCAATTGGGGCTGAATCATATCAGGGCGTAGCACAATCGGTTGCGTATCGTCCAAACGCTCACTTACCTGTGCCATAAAATTCGTTAGTCCTGCTTCGCCAATGTGAAAGGTACGCAAACCAACCGTCTGTGCCGGACGAATATCATTCCCCATACTATCGCCCACCATCAACGCCTCATCAGGCTCAATACCAACCCGCGCCAGCAATTCGCCATAGTAACAAGGGTCAGGCTTCGCAAAGTGCATCGTATCCGCAGACGAGATAAATTCATAAATCCCATCTTCAGTAGGCAAACCTGCCCATGCCATCCGTTGCTGGATAGCACTTTCAGGATAGATAGGGTTGGTTGCAATCACAACCAAGTAATCTTCTTCCCGCAGACGATAAATCAAGTCCGCCGCCCCATCCACAGGAGCAATGCACGATGCTAGTTCAGGGTACACTTCAGCATAGAAGCGCCGTAATAGCGCCTCTGTATCTGTAACATCATTGCCCATTTCGCGCACGGTCACTGCCCAATTTGAGCTATTACCCCGTTGGGCATGACCCATTATCCGAATCGCATTCCGAAAGCGTTGTGACGCATCACTGATACCCTCTGCGCTCAAAAAATCATCCCACAAGCTCAAAAAACGCTGTGCGAACACCTTATCAGGGTTCAGCAACAGCGTATTGTCCATATCTAAAAAGACAGCTTTAATCATCGTCAATGTCATCCAACGCTTGTCGGAAAATGTCGAGCGCGGGATTGTCTTTGTCTACTTTCCCAACATACGGGTCTTCAATCGGCGTGCCATCGCGTAAGCTCTTTGCTGTTACCTCAAAATTGCGCCCGAATCCCAAAAAGCCACTCGTTATCGTTAACGTCAATGCCATATCAGGGTCAGCATTTGCCAGTAAAATATCTGGCACAGGGCATTTTTCACAATCACTTGGACGCCAAGGTTTCGAGTCAGGATTCTGTTTTATAAGACGGCATTCTTGCACGTTGCGTCCACGATGGAAATCTTCGTAGTAGTGCTTGCATTCCTTACCAGCCGGCGTCTTCATATCCTATCTTATTCCTCATCACTGTCTGTCTTTTCGAGCCACGCTTTGGCGCGGTTGCCAACATCTTCTAACTTACCATACTCCAGCGTCACATCAGGCAATGCTTCTACAAAGCGCATCCCATACGATTTATGAACGACACGGCTATCAAAGACCGCGACAATCCCTCTATCTGTTGATGAGCGAATCAAACGCCCAAACCCTTGCCGGAAGCGCAAAATAGCTTCAGGGACAGCATATTCTTGAAACGCATCGTTATACCTAGAAGACCGCGCCGCAAAAACAGGGTCATTCGGCACAGCAAAGGGCAAGCGTGTAATGACAAGCGCCACCAAATCATCACCAGGAATATCAATACCTTCCCAAAAACTGCGCGTCCCCAGTAAAACTGCTTTTTCAGTCGATTTGAAGCTATCCAATAATGCCTCTCGACTACCACCCGTCGCTTGGTCATAGACTTGTATCCCACGTCCTGCCAATCGCTGAGAGATATTTGCCGCTGTCTCTCGTAATTGACCATAGCTCGTGAACAATACCATCACACGCCCATCAAGCGCCGTTGCTAAGTTGATGATGCCTTTTTCAACTGCATACTGATAGCCATTCTGATTGGGCATTGGCATATCATCCGGCACGAATAACATTGCTGATTTCCCATAGTCATATGGAGAACCGAGTGCGCGTTCATCAGCTGTTTCTGCGTACAAACGTTCACGGATAAATGAGAAATCATCTCCCGTTCGCAATGTTGCGCTCGTCAGCACAACCGCATCTTTTGCATTCCAGATAAATTTCTCCATCAAATTACCGACATTCACAGGCGCACTCTGCAAACTCAGCCAATCGGCAGAACGCGCATTATTGATCCAGTAGACATAATTGCTATCCGGTGCTTTCACTAACGCTTGCAACTCAGTGTAAATCGTCTCTAAATTCGCCCCAGCCGCGCCTATTGCATGGTAGTGGTCATCAAAGTAGGGGATGTTGTATTTCTTCAATTTGGTCATCGCCCCAGCCAATTGCTTGAGTGCATCCACTAGTACATCCATATATTCATACAACGTATCCCATGATGCACTAACCCCTTGCCATGCTGTGTGTCCGCGCCGTTTATCATCCAAGCGGATTTTATACGTATTCTGCGAACGACTATCTTCGATATACTCGAAAATAGATTCAAAGAATTTCACAGCATGCACTTGTGTCGCACTCGCAACATCACTGATGTCACCGATGAAGCTCTCTAAGCGCATGGCATGTTTTTCTGGCGCATTCTGGCGCACAGCCCGCAACATATCGCCCAGCAACCCGCTTGAGGCATCACCAATATCTGTAATTCGGCGCACCAAATCACGTTGTTGAATGCGCGTTGTCAGCCCTGACGTGATAGCATCTTCTAAATGATGTGCCTCGTCTGCAATCAAATAATTATACGCAGGCAAAACACTATTTCCATGCAAAGCATCACTCACGAGTAAGGCATGATTCGTTATTACGATATGCGCGGCTTCAGCTTTCTTACGTGCCTTATAATACGGACACAGCCCTTCCATTTGTGCGGCACAGCGATTCAGCGCACAATCTTCGTCTGCGGCACTAAGCCTATCCCAAACAAAATACTCGCCACTGCGCAAGGATAGCTCGCCTTTGTCGCCGGTTTGGCTTTCTTGTAACCACACCAAAATTTTTGCGAGTGTTTTGAGTTCGTCTAAATTTTTTGGCTGTCTACGGCGCATGCCTGCCAAGCGACGCGGACACAAATAATTACCACGCCCTTTCATCACCACTGCATCAAAATCGACATCGAGCGATTGCTTGAGTAATTGCACATCATTGTCGATGAGCTGTTCTTGCAAGTTAATGGTATTCGTGCTGATAACTACCCGCGTCTTATTTTGTACTGCCCACAACACAGCTGGTACAAGATACGCCAGCGACTTACCGATGCCTGTTCCAGCTTCCATCAACAAGGTATTTTGACTGTTGAACGTATTGGCAACCTGTTCAGCCATCGCAAGCTGTTCGTCACGATGCTCATAACTATCAAGTACGCTATCCAATTGACCATCATTCTTGAGTATGCCCTTCACCTCAGATAGCCCAATCGGCGCGAGGTTAGTTTCTCGTTCAAGCGGTGTGTAAACACGGTCTAGTGGCTCAAAAATATCTTGTACTTGTGCGATACGAGTATCATCATCTGCCGATTGTACTTCGTCATATGCCGCCCGAAATACCGTGCCAGTCTCCCATCCGAAGGTCTGCATACCCTGAACAATCTCGTACAAAATCGGCGAAGGCAATGCCAGCATCTTTTCGTACATATGCCAATACAGCAGGGCAGTCGCACGCGCATCATCCAGCGCACGGTGCGCATTCTGCAAATTTATATCTAAAATGCTCGTTAAGCTCGACAAACTATAACCTGCCGCACGGGGCATCATAATCGTCGCAATTTCAAACGTATCAATCGGTAAATTCTGCTTCAATGCCCCAAAGCGCCGCATAAATGAAATATCAAAGCTCACGTTATGCGCAATGACAGGGGCATCACCCACAAACGCAATCACATCTTCTAATACATCTTTGAGTTCCGGTTGTCCACGCACATCTTCTTGGTGAATACCCGTAATATGGGTTGTTTCTGCGGGAATCATAAAGCCTGGATTGACCAGTGTAGAATATTGAGCGACAACTGCGCCCTCACGCATGCGCACCGCGCCGATTTCAATGATGGAATCTTTTTCTACATCTAATCCAGTGGTTTCTAAATCAAGCGCGACTAGGTCTCCGCGCATAAGTGGCTCCATTCTGAGGACGTTCATATAACTAGGCTTTTGAGCCTAAGCGCCAGTATAGCACAGCCCATACAAAAAACCCCCATCGTATCGCACGACAGGGGCTTTGTTTTATCTCATACTGACTTCACGAACAGCTTACTCACCAGCCGGCTCAGTTGCCTCTGCTGTGACCTCAGCCGTTGCTTCTGGTGTCGCTTCCGCTGCCATGATAGCTGCTTCTTCGGCATTTTCAAACGCAACCAGTAAATCAGCACGGAAATCCGCGATGCTACGGTCAGTGAAGCCCGTCACATAATCCAGTGAATCCAACTGATTCAGCGCAGCCTCAGCATACATACTCCATACGAAGCCTTGACCCACATCGGTTGCTAACACACTGTCTTTCACCAGCATGCTCAAAGTACGTGCTAATGGATACGTGCCATCTGTAATCGTTTCTTCGCTTGGCACAACACAGCCACTACCCGCATCTACAGCGACCAATTGCGTGTTTGCCTGACCACCTTCTACAACCAGCTGATAATCTGCCCAGCTCATATAGGTCAATGCACCTGGCACATTAGCAATCGCCGCGGCACGATATAGTGGGTCATTATTGGTTTCTGCAACATCTACGCGAACGGCAGGCGCAACACCATCTACAGGTGTCAGCAGAATATCAGTCAAGAAATTGCCGGAGCTGATACCAACAAGTGTCAGATTATCTTCTGGGAATACATCTGCCACGCCTGACCATGTGGTAATTGTATCTGCTGATGCACTTTGCCAAATGGTGATAATTTGGTCTTGTGTCAAGCAGGTTGCATAGCTATCCATGGCATTTGCCACCAAGACAACCGCTTGGTCGCCTACACGGAAGCTACTGTAATCCACCGTCGCGTCTGTACCTGCACAAATATCTTCTGTCGAACCATTGACGAACAGAACTTGCGCATCTGCTGTACAGAAGGCGTCGATACCAGCTACCTGACCATTGAATGCACGATTAATCGTCAATTGCTGACGGGTCGCCGTCAATTGATTAGATACAGAATCTGCAACTGGGAAACCAGCCGTTGTACCGACAACTTCCAAAGACCCCGCAAGATTTGGTGGCACTTGATATGTCACCTCTTCAGCGGTATTCGCACGCGCAGGCGCTTCACCAGCCAAAATCGCTCGATTGAGTTCGGTGATTTCGAGTGGTGTTTGGCTGTAATTTGCCATATTCAACGCACCAGCTGCTGATGGACTTACCATGTAATCAAGTAACAATGCCAATGTGTCTTGTGACGCTTGATTGACATAAGCGTAAAGCGTTTGTGCCGCTGGATACTGTCCATTCGTCGCAGTTTCGACTGCTGCCGCCGTGCATCCCGCACCAAAATCAGTATTCAGTATGAAAACAGGTTGTTGTGCGGCAATAGCTGCTTGCAATGGCACGACACCGAGCGCCCCCGGCGTAGTCGCTACCGTCTCCAAGATAGTCGCAACATCGGCGGTTTGTACATCGGAGCGCAAACCAAAGCCCGGCACGACACTATCTAACGTTGCATATGATACAGAGGTATCTTCTGGCAACAGGATGCTAATCGGTGGCAAAGGTTCAGCCGTTGCTTCAGGAGTTGCCTCAGGGGTTGCTTCTGGTACAGGTGTACCTGTTACTGAATCCGCCGTTGTTTGTGGCAGGGTGATGTCATCCCATGTTTGCATGCTACCTTCAGCACTTGGCGCGAAAAGCTCGGTCAAGTTGCTCTGCGAAAGGCATCCCAAGAAACCATCTTCTACGTTCGAGATGACTACTGTAATGTGATAACCGAATAGCAATTCGTAGTTCAACACACCTGCTTCACGACAGCTCGTATCTTCTTCTACGGTGAATGGACGGGTTGTCGTCACAATATCTGCTTCACCAGCACAAAATGCTTCGATACCTGCATTTGTACCCGTATTTGTGACCGTGTATTCGACAATCGAACCGCTACTATCAATCAGCGATTGCAAAGCAGGGTTCGCAATACCTGACCCAACGACGGTTGCTGTGCTTCCAGCAGTTTCTGTGATGACCACAGGAACAGGCGTTGCTTCAACAACTTCGGTTGCTTCCGCAGTCATTTCAGCCTCTGGTGTTGCTTCGGCAGCTTCCGTTGCTTCCATGGCTGGCTCGGTTGCTTCGACAGCTTCCGTTTCTTCGACAACCGCCGTTGCTTCTGGGGTCGCCTCCTCTGTGCCTTCTTGCGCATAAAGCGTCAGACTGCTCAAAAAAAGCGCAATCAAGGCGCACACCTTGATGACGCGCTGTAAATTTTTCATTTAATTGGCTCCTTCAAAACCGTATAATAAGCGTTAACACGGGATAGGATTGTAACGTGCAGTGCTTAATTGTAAAGCCAAATTTTGAAGAAGGCGCAATCTATGAGCCAAAATGAAATTACAGTTTACGAGCGCGTCGGCGGAGAAGACACTTTTCGCCAACTTGTAGACATTTTTTATGCCAAAGTCGAAGCCGATGAAATCCTGCGGTCTATTTTCCCAGATGACCTTGAACCAGGTAAAAAATGGCAATTTTTGTTCCTCAGCCAATATTGGGGCGGACCTACCACCTACTCAGCTGAACGCGGACATCCTCGCTTGCGTATGCGACATGGTCCATATCCTATCACGCCTGACATGCGCAATCGCTGGTTGCAATATATGTTGGAAGCGGTAGATGAAGTCGGTATTCAAGACCCTGACCGCGCTATTATGCGGGAATACTTCCAACGCGCCGCTAGTGCCATGATTAATCGCTTTGAACCACCCTCATCCTCTTAAAAAATAACGAGGAGGCGGTTTTCGCTTCCTCGTTATTTTTCTTCACAATCTATGGCGTTTCTGGTTTTTTGTATTCTTCAAAGGCTTCAGCCGTCCAAGGAAGGGCAGGCTTGAAGAAATGTTCGTAAATTGCATTGGCATACACACGAATCTCATACTGCGCATCACTCGCCATCCGTAACCGCAAAAAGTGCATCAAGTTATGCGCGTCAATTTTCATCACCCATGTGTAATACACACTGAACCCCGGCAAAAATAGGCGTGCCATCTCCCGCGATACACCTGTTTCTAGCGCATGCTCATACAAACGGTAACTCTCTTCATAATGCTTGATGAGTGCCTCAGTCAGTTCAACATTCTCATCTGTGCTGACCTCACCCTCACTCGCTTGCTTGTTATCCTTCGACTGCAAACGCCATACATCCGGCACGTAAAAGTCATTTTCTTCAAATGGGGTATACCGTCCGCTATTATGAACGACAAACCAGTTAGCGATGAAATTAGGATAGTCACCGTTTACCTGAATATCATACATTTCACGCTTGCCGACATATTCAATGCGTTCAATGTCTACCAGATGGGGAGTTGCATGACCGTTCAAGGTTTTTAAATTTGCATAGCGATTCATTTTGTCTTGAACAGTGAAATCTATATCAAAAGGTAAATCACGATTTTCTTTAAGGTGTTTCGCAAACTTGCGCTCAAGATGATTAGCATGAATGTGTTGATGACAGGATTCATGGACAGTTATCAGATTGTCAATATCAGTTGCTAA
The DNA here is from genome assembly GCA_038522085.1 of Chloroflexota bacterium. Taxonomy (GTDB): domain Bacteria; phylum Chloroflexota; class Anaerolineae; order Aggregatilineales; family Phototrophicaceae; genus JAUZRW01. The sequence continues at coordinate 45,503 of JBCBKJ010000027.1, read as the reverse complement.
ATCCATATTAGCCCAAACGGGTACAATATGATGTGCATGAAGTTGAGATTCTACGTTTGCATCTTTTCCACAAAATGAACATGTGTAATTATCACGCTCAAAAACGAATTTACTTGTTCGTCGCGTCCATTCGCCAATAAGTTGCCTTTTCTCAGTTGCACCATCACGCCAGAAATGACAATCTTCTCCACGCAACACACTTTCACTTGCTCGCTTTGAACGTTCTAAACGTTGCTCTAACGTCAAATTCAGCGAATAGGACACACCCTTATTCCATGGCACATTACCTTTAGAGAATTGGGATGCACGTGACCTCGCCATAGAACTCAGTCCATGAATACGTAGATATTTCCTTATTGTATGCGTGGAACATTGGGCGAGTTCAGCAATCTCTTTAATTGCGAGTTTGCGGGTATGATATTGATACTTCAGCCAATCATAATTGTCATATAGATCTCTCGTTGAGAGTGGTTTACCATTCATGTAAAGCGCGGGTAATTCTTTGTTGTAAGTGGCACGCTCACCTACCAATTGCAAGCCTGTTCCCTCTGCTAAAGTTTTCCAACCATCATCGAATAGAAATTGGTGGTCAGCACTACAGATAATTTCCTTGCCATTCTTCATCACGAGCTTGAAACCATCTTTGATACCCGCATGAACAACGTTGCCAATGTGAGATGATTCAAGCAACATCGTATCTTCGTTCACACAGCGCAAATACATATTCTTAAGGCGCTTACGTTCGTGTGGCTGTTGCCAACGTCTGTATAGATCTTTGATTTTGATCTTTCGCCCAATCATGTTTTTACCTTTACGGACGCGGTCCGGGCGATTGAACATAATGACTGAATCACCATCTAAACACTGCGCATTTAAGTTCCATGTTCTGTGTCTGACCCACTGCCACCAAGTCACCAGTGGCGCACGTGCTCTGAACTTAAATTCTATCATTTCGAACGGCGAAGTGTGCGAATTACGCAATAAATAGAACAACAATTTCTTATCGCGCTCGGGTCCTTTACTCTCGCCTAAAAAGCTCACCCGCGCCGCGTTCACAATCGCCAAATCGCCACTCACACCCGCGTTAGGGTGGGGCATCAAATCAATTAACTCAATCCAACCCTTATCTAAGACATCCACCCGCTTACCGAGCAAATCTAGCTTAGATGTTTGTTCATCACTCATAACGTTCCCTTCCTTCGTGTTCCTTGTGCCTTCGTGGTGAAAAAAGTATCTAATTCGCCAGATAACCCAATGCCAAAACAGTACGTTCCTCAACGCTATCTGGCGCATCCGGTGGCAAAGACTGTATCGCACTCTGCGCCTCGACCACGCTATAGCCTAGTGTCACCAGCGCATCCATCACATCCACATTAATGTCATTGAAACCTGTTTCCGGCACAGCATCCAAGCCAACAGGCAACTTATCCTTGAGTTCCAACATGATTTTTTGCGCTGTCTTTTTACCGATTCCTGGCACGCGGGTTAGTATCTCCACACGCTCACTCACAACGGCGTTGCGCAAATTATCTATGCTCAGTGTACCCAAAATGGTAATCCCCAACTTTGGACCCACCCCACTCACTTTGATGAGCATATCGAATAAATCTCGCTCTGGCGCATTGCTAAAGCCAAATAGCGTCAATGAATCCTCACGCACAATCAAGCGCGTGAGTAAACGGGCTTGCGCATCAACTTGGCATTCTTCCAATGCTATGCGTGAAGCAAATACCTCTATGCCCACACCCCCCACATCAATGACGACAGCCTCATTTGTTTTTACAATCACTGTTCCAATAACTTGTGCAATCATGGCTGCCTATCCTCAGTCAATGTCTTCTAGCGCATTGAAGCGCCCCAAATTAATATCCGTAATCCCAATTGCCAAACCATCCGCTGCATCATCCGGCTTGGGAATACTATCTAAATTCAAGAGCATTCGCACCATTTCTTGCATTTGCGATTTTTCTGCACCACCATATCCGGTGATAGCCTGCTTAATCACATTTGGCTTATATTCATTGATGGGGATGCCTGATTTCTGTAGCGCCAACAAAATCACACCCCGCGCCTGTGAAACTGTTATCGCTGTTGTCACATTCCGCGCAAAGAATAATTCCTCAACCGCCGCACGGTCAGGCTTATATTCCTCTACTATCTCAGTTAAGGTGTCATATATAGTCATCAAGCGACGGGGCATTGGGGTTTTAGAAGGGGTGCGAATCACCCCATACTCAATCGCTTGTAATGCCCCATCAGCATGTTCTTTTACTAGCCCATACCCAACAATTGCCGTGCCAGGGTCAATCCCAAGTACCAGCATCAGTTGCTCTCGTAGGCTTGCACAACTTCATCCGTGATATTCAGGTTTGAGAACACATTCTGCACATCATCGAGTTCTTCTAACTTTTCCATGATGCGCATATTCTGTACAGCGACCTTTAACGGCACATCTAGTTCTAACTGCGGAAACCAGCGTAACTCGGCATCGTCGCTCTTATAGCCATTCTCATTTAATGCCTGTTCAACAGAACCAAATTGGTCGCGTGGCGTGTAAATTGTTACTTTGCCTTCTTCCTCGACTACATCTTCAGCACCTGCTTCGGCTGCCACCATGAAGACTTCCTCAAAATCAATCGTGCTATCGTCTTCTGGTTTCTTGAGTGTGATGAAGCCTTTTTGGTCGAATTGATACGCAACCGCACCGCTGTTCGCAAAACTACCATTATTCTTGTTGAAGACCGCTTTCACAGCCGCCAGCGAACGATTCTTGTTGTCAGTTAGCACCTCAATCATGAAGGCAACACCCTCGACCCCATAGCCCTCGTAGGTAAATTCTTCAACTTCACCCCCTTCGAGTTCGCCTGTACCACGCTTGATAGCACGGTCAATATTATCATTCGGCATGTTGGCGTCTTTTGCTTTCTGAATCGCCAACGACAATGACGGATTCATACTTTCATCGCCACCCCCTTCGCGTGCGGCAACCATTATGTCGCGTGATAGACGGGTGAAGATTTTAGCTCGTTTGGCATCTTCTGCGCCTTTCTTGCGCTTGATATTTGCCCACTTACTATGTCCAGCCATGAAAATATGCTCCTCTTACTCACTAATTTGCCTCAATACATCGCCTATTATAGCGGAAAATTTGGGCTTAAAGATAGTCCATAGCCAGCATGTCCTATGCTATAATGACCGCGCACAAATTTTGATTGAGGTTATTTTCTTGGCAACAACAGCGACAACACCCCCCATGACAGCAACACAAAAATCTAGCTCGCAGATAAAACGGCTGGCATGGATTATTGTCTGTGTATCGTTCATGCTCTTTTGCTCCCTGAGCATAGCAACAACGGGTGGCTTATACTATTTCTTCGTGCGTTCGACGGTGGCTATGGATGTCTCTATGGAAGTCGGACGTGGATCTGTTGGTGTCACAGCTATTGATTATGAGCAAATTAGACGCTATGAACCTCTTCCGTTCTTCATTGATGACCGTCCATCCACGTTGACCACCGATACACTCTCTCAAACAACCCTGTCTTTCCGCACGCCCTCTGACCAAGTTCAGAGTGAAACGGATATAATTACAAACATAACGCTCAAAAATAACTCTGGTATCACCGTGCAAAATGCACGTCGTCCGCGTTTCAACTGGAGCGACGGTATCTATTCGATCGCTTTAGACGATTTCTCTGGCGAGGCTGAAATATTCATCACCGAAGTCAGCGAACAGCCCATACGTTTACAAGTGAATACTGCATTTACAGAGGCTAGTTTTCTCTTTGATACCATCGGACATTATACTATCACAGCCAATGATACGCTCATTCGCGTGGTTACACACAACGGACGCGCCCTACTCATCTCACCAAATAACATGAATAACCGCTTTGCCATAGCAGGTCAACAAGCCACGCTACTCAATGGCTCGAACTTGCCAATCGTCACGACAATTGCTGAAAATCTTATCGAAAATGGTGACTTTACTTTCAATATGCTGGCACAAGGTACCGACCCCCTCGTGCCACAACGTTGGGGGTGCTTTGCACGGTTAGATGAACCACCTATCGGGCAATATGAGCCAACAGCGTGGCAAGGACGCCCAGCCGTTCGTCTCTTCCGTGATGTAGGGGATGCATCCAGCCAAACTGGCTGTAGCCAAATACTCAATCAATCTGTTGAAGCATTTTCGTTTCTCGAGTTACGTACTACATTCGCTATCAACGAACAATCACTTGTCAACTGCGGTATTGTGGGTACAGAATGTCCGATGATGATTTTCATAGATTACCTTGATCCCACAGGTGAGGAACGCACATGGTATCAAGGCATATTCGTCAATTATGACCCACAATCACCACGTCCGCTGGTCTGCCAAGCGTGTGCGGAAACATATGAGCATCTACCGATTTCGCCGAGTGTTTGGTACACCTTTGAGTCGGGCAATATATTTGCCCGTGTCCCAGAAGAAGAACGTCCTGTGGAGATTCTCGATATTGAATTTTACGCATCAGGACACCGTTATGATGTTTTCGTCAGCGAGATAGCCCTGCTGGCAGGCACAGAGCAAGTGATTCCACCGATGGGAAATGTACCGCCGGAATAACTATCTATACGGTTGTACGGCTGGTACATCAAAAGCCCAGTTTCATCTCCCGTAAAGACGACCATTTACTCTGTCCGATAATCAGATGGTCAATGACCTGAATATCCAGCACAGTCCCCGCTTTGACGACAGCGCGAGTCAAATCAATATCTTCTGGTGATGGGATAGGTTCGCCAGATGGATGATTATGTGCCACGATGATAGCTGGACTATTCCGCAAAATGGCTTCTCTAAATAATTCGGCAACCCGTAACACCGATGTATTCACTGTGCCGATATAAACCGTCTCAATGTGCATCACACACCGCTGACTATCCAGCAACATTACCCGCACTTGCTCCTGCGTCAAATGCCCCATATCCATTAGCAATCGTGCCGCATCTTCCGCACGTCTTATGTTTGGGCGCTCTTCCGGTTGCAACATACTAATTCGTTGCCCCAACGCAATCGCCGCTAAAATTTGCGCCGCCTTTGCACTGCCCAATCCCTTGAAAGACCGTAATTCACCCGCACTAACGCGTGCCAATCCTCGCAACCCACCATAGGTACTCAAAACACGTTGTGCCATTTGGAGGGCATTTTCTTGTGCTGTGCCTGTCCGTAATAAAATCGCCAGCAACTCGGCGCTCGAAAGTGCATTCGCCCCCCGCGCCAGCAATCGTTCGCGTGGGCGGTCATCTTCAGGCATATCGTGTATCGTCATGTGATTATCGTGTTCGTTCTCTGACATGCTATTCTCGCTTCTCAAACCTGCACCATCACTTGCTCACCTCAACGTCTCTGTTATACTGTCAAAGTAACACAAACTGAATGAGACAACCAACGCACAACAAAATGTAACAAGCCGTGTGAGATAATGTATCACATACGTTTTTGGGAGATTACTTTTCATGATAGACAATAATATACTACTCGGTGGAGCGGTTTATGCGAGTGTCGTACTCGTTGCGTTCTGGGTAGCAATGATTATCTGGGTATACCGTGATATGGGTGCGCGTTCCCGCGATGGATTAGCGAAAATATTCGCGGCGGCTGTCGTAGCTGTCCTCACCATTCCGGGCTTATTTATCTACATTCTCATGCGCCCCCGCGAGACACTTTCTGAAGCATACGAACGTTCACTTGAAGAAGAAGCTCTCTTACAAGAAATCGAAGAGAAACCAACCTGTCCTGGTTGTGGACAGCGTGTTCATGACGATTGGCAAGCCTGTGCCTATTGCCACACACGCCTCAAAAAACCCTGTCGCAGTTGCAAGAGTTTACTCGAACTCTCATGGAATCTTTGCCCATACTGCGCTGCTGACCAATCACGCTACGACCCTAACAGCCGTGCAATCAAACAAAATAATCACGTTCGTCTGAATCTTGATGATTACCAGACACCCTACGAATCCGAGCCACCGCAAATCCCTGATAAATGGCTTGCGGCACGCGGTCAGCAACCCCCGCAACAACAAAACAACTATCCCGAATACGTTGATGATGATTACTACGCCGACTAACTACTGCATAAACGCCCCTGATTAATTTTAGGGGTGTTTGTTCAATTCATATCTTCCACTGTATCAAGGTCATCTTCGCGGATAGGTGGGTCAAAACGCTTCATCTTGCCCTCTATGACAATCGCCGCGATATACACATCATCCCGACCTAAACGCTGTGCCAGTTGCTTGCGTTCTGCTTTAGTATTCTCGATAGCGACATGCAACCTCGCCGCTTTCACGACCTCTTCTGACCATCCTTCAATGTCGATTTTTTTGAGTGCCAACCGTGCCGCATCTTGTGCCGCCGCTCGTTTGCTCGTACCACTGCCTTCGCCAATAACGATACCAGCAATCACAACTTCGTTCACAAACTCGCGCTCATGGTCAGGACCAATCGACTCTTTCAGACGATAAACTGGTGTATACTGCAAATCTGCTTGACTGCGCTCCTGAAGCATGCTCCGGGCATCTTTGTGCAAATCATTTTCCAGCACATAATCCAGAAGGGCATTCAAACTCGGCATGATGAACTGCCGGACAGCATTCGTACCTTGATCCATATATATCGCACCGATGAGTGCTTCGTAGCCTCGACACAAGTTATTCACCCGCGTCCGACCTCCGCTATTTTCCTCGCCTTTACCCATGAACAAATACTCACCAAGGTCTATCTCCCGCGATAAAATTGCCAGCGAATCCGTTCGCACGAGTGCCGCCCGTAATTGCGTCAAATCGCCCTCAGAAATATCAGGGAAGCGCCGAAATAGCATATCTGCCACGATGAAATCCAAAATAGCATCGCCCAGAAATTCCAAGCGTTCATTATCACGAATTTCTTCCTCAACCTCGTTCACAAACGAACGGTGCGTCAAAGCACGCTGCAACAAATTCGGGTCAAGAAACCGTAAGCCAATATGCTCTTGATATGCTTTTACTTGTTCTTGCTCAGTCATCAAACCTCTTAAAAACTAATGATGCGTTGTGTCCACCAAAGCCAAATGAATTCGTCATGACGGTATTCATAGTGACTTCCCGCGCTTCATTTGGTACATAATCCAAATCACATATAGGGTCAGGTGTTTCTAGGTGAATCGTCGGCGGTGCAATTTGGTCACGCAAGGATAATACCGCGAATGCTGCCTCAATAGCTGATGTCCCACCCATTGCATGTCCCGTCATGCTCTTCGTAGCGCTGATAGGTATATCATAAGCATAGTCGCCGAATGTCAATTTCATGGCTTTAGTTTCCATCGGGTCGTTCAATTCCGTTCCTGTGCCATGTGCATTAATGTAATCAATCGTCTCCGGTGTAATGCCTGCGTCATCCAGCGCGTATTGCATCGCCTTCGCCGCACCCGTACCATCTGGCAAGGGGGCAGTGCGATGAAACGCATCCGTTGTTGACCCATAGCCAACTAATTCTGCGTAGATATGCGCTCCTCGTGCCTTAGCTGTTTCGAGTTCTTCCAGTGCCAGTACCGCGCACCCTTCCCCAAAAACCATACCTGTACGGTCTTTATCAAACGGACGCATCGCATCAAAATCATTCGTCCGTGCATACGCACCCATGCGGTCAAATACAGCAACGCCCAAATCTGTAATCGGGTAATCCGAACACCCAGCCAGCGCACGGTCAATGCGTCCAGCGCGTATCAAATCGAATGCCTGCCCGATATTATCTGCGCCTGTCGCACAAGCCGAAACCTGTACTGCCGAAGGACCCATCGCGCCTGTCATCATCGCAACAATGTTATTCCCCGCGTTGACCACCAACATCGGAATGGCAAACGGCGTCATCTTACGTGGATTACCCGTCTCATGAATCAACGTGATGTACTGCTGATAGCGTTTCAAACCGCCCGTAGACGAGGCAATCAACACGCTTGATTTATGTGCTGTCTCATCTGTGACTTCAAAGCCACTATCCGCAATGGCTTCTTTCGCTGCTGCCACAATGTAATGCTGATGAAAATCTGTGCGCCGGACTTCTCGCGCTTCCATGTAATTTTCTGGCTCAAAATCTTTCAGTTGTGCCCCAATCTTCACCCGATAATTACTTGTATCAAAATACGTGATTTCACCTACACCATTTGTTCCCGCGAGCAAGGCATCCCACGTATCACCGACTGTATTGCCTAATGGTGTTACCATGCCTAGACCTGTTACTACCACTCGCCTTGACATAGCCACCCCGTCTCATCTGTCATACTATATCTTTCAATTTAGAGAACTATCGCGCCCTACACATTAAAAGTTGTGTAGGACATTAGGTTTTATCATATTCAACGTTTACTGTGAATTGCCACACCATGCACTTATTCGGCTTTGTCAGTTTTATTCGGCACATAATCACCCTCAACCCATGCCGCACCACCCGGTCCAACTTCTTTTTTCCAGACAGGGACAATCTCTTTTAAGCGGTCAATACCATAGCGTGCCGCCTCAAAGCATCCATCTGTGCGATGCGCCGACGAACAGGCAATCAAAACCGTGTTCTGCCCGACAGCCAATTTACCTAGACGTTGTGCCATTGCAATCCCCTGTACCTTCGGAAATTGCTCCCGAATCTCTTTGGCAACTTGCTTCATTTTGGCGATTGCCATCGGTTCATAGGCTTCATATTCCAAAAATTCTGTCTCCGGCATATGCCCCGCTTTATCTGTTGCACCCCGCACCATCCCACTGAACAAGCACACTGCACCCGTTTCCGGCGTCGTGATGCTCTCTACAATCTCATCATGGTCAATCGGCTCATGCGGTAAACGAAAAATCTCAGGGTATACAGGGGCAGTTGCTCCCTCACCACCGCTTACAGGTGGGAAAAACGCCACTTTATCACCATCGTTGACGACATCTTCTGCAAACGCATATTCCTCGTTCACCGAACCCAGCGCCGCATTCAGATTCGCTTCAATCTCAGGATACTGTACAATCAATGTTTCTTTGACTGTTGCCAGCGTAGTGCTATCGCCATCTAATGATAAAGTCACGCGCTTTTCACCGACTAAATCTTTCAGAGTTGCAAAAAATAAAATCTCAATCTGCATCATAACCCTCTGCTACATAATCACCATGCACACCACCGCGTTTTTCTAACAGACGAATATCGCCAATTCGCATTTCACGGTCAACAGCTTTTGCCATATCGTAAATCGTCAATGCCGTGATGCTCACCGCTGTCAAAACTTCCATCTCAATACCTGTTTTCCCGCGTGTACGCGCCTGTGCTTGTATCCGAATCGCATTAGCATCTTCATCCAGCGATAAATCCACACCGATTTTCGTAATCGGTACGGGGTGACACAACGGAATCAAGTCCGATGTTTTCTTCGCACCCATAATGCCAGCAATCCGCGCGACAGTCAGCACATCGCCTTTTTTCATATTACCTTCTTTGATAAGTCGTAGTGTGTTCGCTTGCACATACACTGCGCCTTCTGCTATAGCGATGCGGTCTGTATCGGGCTTATCCCCAACATCGACCATATCCGCTCTACCTTGCTCATCAATATGCGTTAAATTCTCACCCATAATAATCCTCGCCATTTACCACAATCTAACAACTTCCTGTAATAATCATGAACGACGATAGGTTGTTTTGCATCCTGTCCGTCGCTATACTGCTGATATGTCTTGTTATTCTAACACTCTGGAGCAGATAAAACGTGGGGATATTTAAACGTGGTATGAAAAATACCCGCCGTTCCTTCTTTGGGCGCATCACACAGATGCTTGGCGGGTCGGATATTGAAGAAGAAACATGGGACGACCTTGAAGCGATGATGATTCAAGCAGATATGGGTATCGAGACGACAGCTACCGTCATCGAATATCTGCAAGATGAGGTGCGTGCCAAAGGCTTGACTAAAGTCAACCAACTCGAAAAACTTTATCGTAATTCGTTGCTCGCACTCGTTGACCATGACCAGCCCGGTCTCAATATTCATGGACGCGATTTGTCAGTAGTACTCGTAGTGGGTGTAAATGGCAGTGGTAAAACGACCTCGATAGCCAAACTTGCCAACAAACTCAAAAAAGAAGGGCGCTCTGTCATGATGGCGGCTGGCGATACCTTCCGTGCGGCGGCAATCGACCAACTACAACGCTGGGGTGAGCGCATTGATGTACCCGTGATTGCAAACAAACCAGGTAGCGATCCAGGGGCAGTCGCCTTTGATGCAGTCGAAGCGGCAAAAGCACGCGGCGCAGATGTCCTTCTCATCGACACAGCTGGACGTTTGCACAATAATTTCAATCTCATGCAAGAGCTAGAAAAAATACAGGGTGTCATTTCTAAAGGTGTACCCGATGCACCACATGAAATCATCCTTGTTCTCGACGGTACAACTGGGCAAAACGCGCTTCGTCAGGGCGTTAAATTCGCGCAAGCCGTCGATATTACGGGACTCATCATTACCAAACTTGATGGCACTTCCAAAGGGGGTATGTTATTCTCTGTGTTTACTGAGCTTGATGTACCCATTCATTATGTTGGCTTGGGCGAAGGCGTAGATGATCTCGTTCGCTTTGATGCCGATCAATTCGTAGATAGCCTCCTTGAAGGTTGACCACGCTCGCCGTTATTCTGCAGACGTATTGTAGGGGCGCTGTACACAGCGCCCAAACCAAGCTAATTAAGCGTCATAATGATCTACAGTGAGCCAAGTATATTCACATGCAACAAATAACCAGCCTCCAAAACAGCAAAATAAAACTTGCCAATAAACTCCTCAGCAAACGTCAGCGCGAGAAAAACAACCTTTTCTTAGTTGATGATGCCCGTGATTTGCGACGCGCCCTCGATAATGATTATAAGGTGGAATTTGCTTTTTACTGTGCCGAATACGCCACCTCAGAAGACGATACGTTACGTGAACAAATATCGTCAGATGCGCTCTATGATGTGCCAGCCGAACTCATAGACAAAGCAAGCTATCGACAAAACGCGGGCGGACTTGTCGCTGTTTTACAACAAAAACCCTCGCTCACATACGATGATGCGCTGTCTTTTATCGCAGAAAATAACGTCCAGCATATTCTCGGACTCGCAGACTTGCGCAAACCAGGTAATATCGGCGCATTATTGCGCACTGCCGATGCCACCAACACACAAATGATATGCTTGATTGATAGCGCCCTTGATGTGTACAATCCTAATATCATCCGTGCCAGTACCGGAGCGATTTTCTTGGATAATGTCTACACGCTGAGTCGTGATGAAGCACTTAGTCTGTTTAATCAACATAGTATAGCTATTCTCGCCGCCCATCTTAGTGGCACAGCCAGCCTCTATGATGTTGACTTTGTAAACCATCACACAGCCATCATTCTTGGCACAGAAGACACAGGCTTGGATGACTGGTGGGTCGAAAAGTGCGATCAACTCGTCAAAGTTCCTATGCTCGGTACAGTGACCGATTCGCTCAATGTCTCTGTTACAGGGGCGCTCTTCATGTACGAAATGCTTCGTCAAACCCACCACACCTGAATACAATCCCGCCATCCACCATAGCGATTGCTAATTGAATCACAAAATGTACCCTACAAGCTAATATCTGTAGGGGCGTTGTACACAGCGCCCGAAAATGATAAACATATCAAGGAATAAAACGATGTCCTCTGAAAATATTGCAAAATTGACTGACATGCGCGACCAACTCGCCCGCATGATGGAACAACTGAATATCAAGCAGAAAGCCAAACAAGCCGCCACACTTGAACAAGAAGCTGCCGCTCCCGATTTCTGGGATGATTCCGACACTGCCCAGAAAAAGATGCAGAAGATGTCACGCTTAAAATCGCAGGTCGAAAAATGGCAAAAGGTATTTCAGCGTGTCTCTGATACGCTGGAACTCGCCGAATTTGAAGATGATGAGATGGCAGCAGAAATTGACTCTGAAACCGTTGCCCTCACCAAAATTTTCGATGATATGTCGCTACAAGCCATGCTCTCTGGTGAATACGATGATGAAGATGCACTCCTGTCGATTCATGCAGGGGCAGGTGGCACAGAAGCCCAAGATTGGGCAGGTATCCTTGAACGTATGTACATCCGCTGGATGGAAAGCAACGGCTACAAAGCAACCATCATCGACAAAACATACGGTGAAGAAGCGGGTCTGAAAAGTGTGACCATCAATGTACAGGGGGACAATGCCTATGGCTATCTACAGAGCGAACAGGGCGTGCATCGTCTTGTGCGCATCAGCCCCTATGATTCTAACGCTCGGCGCCACACGTCGTTTGCCAAAGTCGAACTTGTGCCAGATATTGCCGACGAAATAGAAATCGACATCGCACCCAATGACCTGCGTGTTGATGTCTATCGTGCATCGGGTCCTGGCGGGCAAAGTGTCAACACAACAGATTCTGCTGTCCGCATCACCCATATCCCGACAGGTGTCACAGCCCAATCACAAAATGAGAAATCTCAGCACAAAAATAAAGACCAAGCGATGAAGGTCCTAAAGGCACGTCTCTTTGAACTCGAACGCCAGAAGCAAGAAGCTGAACTCGCAGAACTCAAAGGCGAAAATGTAGATGCCGGATGGGGCAATCAGATTCGCTCATACGTCTTGCACCCCTATCAAATGGTCAAAGACTTGCGTACCAAACACGAGACAGGCAATACCAGTGGCGTACTCGATGGCGATTTAAATGGCTTCATGGAAAGCTACCTACGCTATAAAATCGGTGATGGTGAACAATCAGCAGATGACGACAGCGAATAACTTATAGGCGTTTCAATGGTGTTGATTAGCGAAACTACGCTGACCAACACCATCTTACCTATAAAAACACTACAAAAAATCAGCAAAACTCCCGCATTTCACTTTCATCATTGACAATACCTCTTACAATAAGAGCAACACTTACGAAAATTACCTTATTCTCAACACTTGAGGAGAACGACATGTCATTGAAAGACCGCATGCGCAAAAAGAACCAATCGCTCAAAGGCGAAGACGTTGAAGTAGAAGATAGCAAATCTCTCATGAAAGAACGTCGTGAGCGTGCAGAAGAGAAAAGTAGTTCACTTGCGAATCGTATCCGCTCCAAAGCAGATGACAAAGAAGATGATGACGACGATGAAGATGATGAAATTGACGATGAAGATGATGAAATTGACGATGAAGAACTCGCGGTGGCTGTCGAAGAAGCCAAGACACGTTACGAAGACCTCGTGAAACGTGTCCAGATGACCGACGTCGTGCGCGAAGTGAGTTCATTGGGTAACGACATCGAAGGCTTACCGGAAGCGATAGACCGCGTGCGTAAACGTGGCTATAAATTCCGTGCCTACCTCGAAAGCAAAATTGAAGTCATGGCAGAAAAATGGGACGATACCAATGACCGTATCGAAACATGGCTCGATGAAGAATCTGCAGACTTGGATGACGAACTCGCGGATGCTGAAAATGCTTATCGTCGTCTAAAACGTCGCCCAACTGAAAGTCGCCTTGAAAAGTTGACAAGTGTTCTCGATGAACTCGAAACGCAAGTTGAAGCCAGCGAAGAAAAAATACAAGCGCTCTACGAAGCCGTCCAGCGTGAAGTATCTACGACGAAAAGCCAACTCACCAAAGTGAACAAACAACTCGATTGGCTCGAAGGCTCAGAAATTTCGCTCAATGCAGGTGAAGGCTTGTTTATGGCTGCTGAAGCCGAGTGGGACGACAATCGTGATAAACCCGATGGCTACATCTTCGTAACTGACCAGCGTATCATCTTTGAACAGAGCGAGAAAAAAGGTGGCATGATGGGCTTCGGTGGCAAACAAGTCAAAGAAGTTCTCTGGGAAGTCGAACACGATAGCGTAGAAAAAGTTGTGCCAGAAAATCGGGGTATGATGGGTGGCAACGACATGATGATTCTCAAATTAGGGGCAGGTGCGCCTTACTCTGAACTCGTTGCAGAAATCAAAGGCGGCATCGAAGCTGAATATTGGGCGCAACAGGTGAATCGTGCCGCCAAAGGCTATATCACGCAAGAGAGCGCCGTCGAACCCGACCCCGAACTCATTGAGCGTCTGCAAAATGCACCCACAGCCTGCCCGAATTGCGGCGGCGTCTTACCAAAACTCATCTCCGGCGCAACGGATGTTACCTGTGAATACTGCGGGACAGTCATCCGCATCTAATTGTTTTTTGTGGTACATGTGTGTAGAGGAGGCAAGTCTGCCTCCCGCTATTCTCTAAATCACATTTACGCATTATCAGGGCGCGATGCCATTAACAAGGTCATCGTGCCTTTTTGCACCGCATTATCATCCTGATTCAAAATGCGAAACTTCAAATCGACCACACCACCGCCCAGCCGTGCCGCCGCCTTGAGGTTCGTCACCTCTAAAGCAACGCGAATCGTATCACCGATGAAAACAGGGCGACTGAACTTAACTTCTAACGCACGAAACGCAATCACAGTACGCTCCAGAATGCCTAGCTGATACGCTTGCCCAACGGCATAGCTCATCACTAGCATTCCATGTGCAATTCGCTGTTCCATAACCGTACTCGCCGCGTAGTTCGCGTCTGTATGCAATGGGTTATAGTCGCCGGTTAAGCCTGCAAAATTGACCAAATCTGCCTCTGTAATGGTACGCGCACGGGTCATCATGGTAGAGCCTTCTTCAAACTCCTCAAAATACAGCCCGCGTGGTCCATCGTCTGTCATTGTCAACATAATAGATACTTCTTTCCTTGGGAATAGATGTGAGTTTTCATCGACAGCATAATAGCTGATACAAATATTATCTGTGTAGGGGAGGTAGGTCTGCCTCGCGCAATAAGATGTGAGAATGTTGCTTTATAGCCTTATTCATCATGCTTGTTTATCAATGCTGATAAACTATTGATAATCTTCGTTGTGTTCAAAGGCTTCGGAAAATAGGCATCAAAACCAGCATCATGTGCATCTTCTTCTACATTTACAGAATGATAGGCTGTAATGGCTGCCACCGGGATATGTACGGTGCGCTCATCTGCACGAATTTTTTTCAGGGTTTCCCACCCGTCCATCTCCGGCAATGCCAAATCCATAATAATGATAGTTGGAATCATAGATTGCAACATTGTTATACACTCGCGCCCATCGTGCGCGACGTGTACCTTTGCCCCATAATGTTGCAATATCTTGGATACCATCTGAATGCTGTCGTACTCATCCTCAACGACAAGCACCTGCCACTCATTTGCTATGGTCATTAATAACCCCTCGGTGCGATAAATGCTACTTAATTAGAATGAAATTCATCAAGGCATCGGTGTATATCTTCCATGAACGAATTAATACGGAAAGGCTTCGGTATATAACCATCGAAACCAGCCTCTTCAATACGTTCTTTGTCCCCACTCATCGCGTGCGCAGTCAACGCAATGATAGGTACATTCGCCAGCTTGTCATTCGCCCGCGCCCGATTGAACATCTCCCAGCCGTCCATCTCTGGCATGGATAAATCCAGCAAAATGAACGTTGGGGTTATTTTGTCGAGTACGGCAAGCCCCTCTAAGCCATTGCGTGCAATATGCACATCTGCACCCCCATAACTCAGAACTTTCTGCGCTACACCGAGATTATCAGGTTCATCATCAACAATCAAAACAATCCAGTTTTTTATATCTTTGTCGGTCATGAATCGGCGTCTCCTAGTTCTGTGTTAGAGGTCGTGCGGTACACATTTTTTAGTAATAATGGCAAGGTAATCGTAAAGGTACTGCCCTCACCGAGTTGACTGTTCACGCGCACATTACCCCCCATTGTGAGAACCAACTTGCGCACAATAGCTAAACCTAAACCTGTTCCACCTGCTTTGCGCCGTGACGACGCATCCACCTGACGAAATTCTTCAAAAATTGTTTCCTGCATATGTGGCGGAATCCCAATTCCTGTATCTCCAACGATGATTTTCCACGCATCACGCCCGTGCTTGCGTATCTGCAAACGGATATGCCCAACTTCTGTGAATTTTACAGCGTTCGATAGCAAGTTAATCACGACCTGACGTACCCGTGCAGGGTCGCCAAAGATACGATCTGGCATACGCTCGTCAATCTCGACTACAAAATCTAAGCCTTTTTCTTCTGCTAAAACGCGCATCTGTGCATCCACGCTGTTTAACCAATCTGGCAAAACAAAGGGCTTATGCACCAACTCTAAGCGACCAGCTTCTATTTTAGAAATATCTAGTACATCATTGATGAGATTCAACAGATGGTCAGCATTGGTCAGTACACGCGCTTGATAATCACGTTGCTCATCATTTAAATCACCTGTCATACCCGCTAACTGAATCTCTGTATAGCCAATAATTGCATTGAGGGGTGTGCGCAATTCGTGTGACATGGTTGCCAAAAACTGGCTTTTCAAGCGTGTTGCATCTTCTGCTTGCTTCCGTGCATGCGCCAGTTCAGTGTTTGCTTTGACCAGTGCCTCGTTTTGTCTTGAGATTTCAGTAGCCGCTTTTTCGGCTTCTTTACGTGCCAGCGCCAGATGATAATTCGCTTCCACAAGCTCCTGATTTTGATGCTGAATTTTCTCGTCTGCTTCGATGCGCTCAGTCACATCTGTAGAAATACCAACATAGTGGGTGAGATGCCCTGCGTTATCATGGATGGGTGCAATGCTCAACTCGTTGTAGAAAAGCGAGCCATCCTTGCGATAGTTACGAAGAACGACAGTTATAGAGTCTTCATTATTGATAGCCTGTCGTAACTGTCGCACCCCTTCTTGGTCATGGTCATTACCTTGCAGGAAACGACAATTACGTCCAATGGCATCCAGAGTTGAATAACCCGTTGTGCGTTCAAACGTTGGGTTGATATAAATCAGAGGCATATCGGGTAACTGTGCATCTGCAATCGAAATACCAGAAGGACTATGCTCAATGGCTTGATTGCGCATCAGTAACTGCATTTCCGTCAGCTTGCGATACGTGATGTCTTTCGCAATCATGCAAATTGAATCAGGGAAACCATCTGCGCCAATCAGCAAAAAGCGCGTCGTCAAATACGTTCGCAAGCCCTCATCAGTAGAGATATGCTCCTCAAATTGCATCGAGCGTCCGCTTTCTAAAATAGCGGCATCGTGTTTAGTGAAAATGTCGGCAGTCCCAAGCGGGAAAATATCATTATCATATTTGCCAACGAAGTATGCTTTGTCGCCTGTGCCAAATACATCTGCGAATGCTTGATTCACCAGCGTATAATCACCCTGCATAGATTTCACGCCGATAATCGTGCCAGAATTATCGAGAATATCGTGCATTCGACTCTGCGTTGGTTGATAGATAGTAGGCGTAGAATCAGAGACATCTTGCTCGTAGAATAAGCAAGTGACACTCTGTAATGTACCGTCCTCATAAGCGCCTATGCACTGCCCATAAACATGAATCTTCGCGCCCGATGCTGTCTGCAACTCTATATCCGACACAGTGACTGATGGCTGTTGATGCAAGGCTTGTATCACCTGATGGAAGCCATCGCTTGTTGCTTTAACAAGCACGGTATCAAGGAAATTAGGTGCTATCTTCTCGCTGACCTCAACGCCCAGACGAGACTGCCAAAAAGGATTGGCGTAAATTACCGTGCCATCAGGACGCATCACATGTACGAAGGATGCCATCTGCTCAAATAATGCTTCTGTGGGTAGCCCTACCTCACGGAAGGTACTCATAAAAATGACTATCTCCATCTTACTTACATGAGGTGTATTCTACTCCTATTACCTGTGTGCAAGATGAGTAGCTTCTCAAAAATTTAGGGATAACAGCATGCTAACACATACTGAGCGCGTCAGGTCAAATGTTCATAAGCATTTACGTAATTGCAGAGGATTCACAATTCTTAGAGGAGAAAATATCACTGTGCCTAATGCGCTCAAAAACCAAAAAGTATTAGGATATTACGCTAACAGTGATGATTCCAAGATATTTATAACCTATAGTGGGCTGTTTCTGTATCCTAGCGAGGTCTTCATATCTTATTTCCATATCCGCACAATAAAAGTTGATTTGAGTACGAAAACAAAAAATGAAGTTGAAGCGATACAAATTGATTACATAGACGGACAACGTAAGTATCTGTTGGTTAAAGACCGTACCACAGAATATAAGTTTAACGATTTGTGGGCAGTTTTTGGTTTTTTGCGCGGTATCAACAAGAAATGCCTCAAACAAAAAACAGGATGAGCAATCACGCCCATCCTGTTTTTCCGTTCAAGCTAATGTAGAAATCTACTCGTCAGATTCTTCAGTAGCTTCTGCATCTTCTTCGGTGTTCGCTTCTTCTGCATCAGCATCACTGTCTTCAGCTTCATCTGAAACAGCGTCTTCGCTGTCTTCTTCAGCTTCGTCATCAACGATAACATCAGCGTCATCTGATGCGCTGTCTTCAACTTCTTCTACAGCCGCAGGCGATGCACTTGCTGCTTCAATTGATTGTACATCAGCAACTTCTGCAATCAGTGGTGCAATCACCAAAGATACAATCGCCAGCAATTTCAGCAGAATGTTCAGTGACGGACCAGACGTATCTTTGAAGGGGTCGCCCACCGTATCACCAACAACAGCGGCTTTATGTGCTTCCGAGCCTTTACCACCGTGGTTACCAGCTTCGATGTATTTCTTAGCATTATCCCAAGCACCACCCGCGTTAGCCATCATCACAGCCAACATGAACGCTGAAACAAGCGAACCAACCAACACACCAATCAGCGTGTTTTCGCTCACAAATTCTTCAACCACCGTGCCATCACCCAAGAAGGTGAGCAGGGCAATCAGCACTGGCACACCAACAGCAATCGTACCTGGCAGAATCATCTGGTTGATTGCGCTATCAGTACTGATAGCAACACAACGTTCGTAGTCAGGCTCGCCTGTACCGTCCATGATGCCTGGAATTTCTTTGAACTGACGGCGTACTTCTTCCACAATCTGTTGCGCCGCATCACCCACAGCAACCATCGTCAGCGCACTGAAGACATATGGCAACAACGCACCAATGAAGAAACCGGTAATCAGCGGTGCATCAAGAATGCGTACAACCACGTTCTGTGCGTCCAGAGAGGGGTCAAGCGCGTTGACGAATGCCGCCATCAGCGCGAGGGCAGTCATAGCCGCCGAACCAATCGCAAAACCTTTACCAGTAGCAGCCGTGGTATTACCAAGGCTATCGAGCGCATCGGTGCGGTCACGCACTTCGTCCGGCAAATCAGACATTTCAGCGATACCGCCTGCGTTGTCTGCAACTGGACCATATGCATCTGTCGCCAGCGTGATACCCAGCGTCGAGAGCATACCAACTGCCGCTACAGCCACACCATAAAGGTCAGCGAAGTACACAGCAAGCAAAGTCACAGCTACTACAATCAGTACTGGTGCAAGTGTCGAAATCATACCTAGTGCCAAACCACGAATCAGTACGATACCAGAGCCACCTTCCGCACTAGCAGAAAGCGCTTTTGTTGGACCATAAGCATCAGCCGTGAAGTATTCGGTGAAGTAGCCAATAGCCACGCCACCAACCAGACCCGCAACCGTCGCAATCGCAACACCCAAGGGCGTAATCACAGCGCCGTCACCACTTGGCAACAACCAGAAGGCGAGTGCAAAAACAATCACAGCGATGATGCCGGATGCACTATAAACACCCAAGCGCAAGCTACCAAGCAAGTCTTCCTGCGAAGCACCTTCTTCTGTCTTTACCAAGAAGCTCGCACCAATCGCAACCAAAATACCAGCCGCCGCAACCAGCACAGGGAATACCTGATACGCTTCTTCCTGAACCAGCGAACTGCTAAGTGTTGCCAGCGAAATCGCCGCAATGATAGAACTTGCATAACTCTCGAAAAGATCTGAACCCATACCAGCGACATCACCAACGTTATCACCAACATTGTCAGCAATCGTTGCAGGGTTACGGGGGTCATCTTCAGGGATACCTGCTTCGGTTTTACCTACAAGGTCAGCACCCACATCTGCCGCTTTGGTGTAGATACCACCGCCGACACGCGCAAAAATAGCAATCGACGTACCACCGAAACCGAAGCCAGCTAATGCACTCGCTGCTGCTGCGGCATCAAGGTTAAATACTTGTGTGAAGAGGATGAACAGCAAGCTCACACCCAACAGGGATAAGCTAACAACCATCGTACCCATCACCGTGCCACCGGAGAATGCGACACGCAAACCACGATTCAAACTCTCGGATGCCGCTTGCGCTGTACGCACGTTTGCACGCACCGCAATGTACATACCGATATAACCAGCCGCGCCGGATGCCAGCGCGCCAATCACGAACGCTACGGCAGTCCAAATCTGGAAACTTTCACTCAGAAAACTCAAAATAACGAGTACAACAGTCACAGCAGCAACGAAGATGCCTACAGCACGATATTCGCGCTCCAAGAACGCTTGCGCACCACGCTGAATCGCCTTAGCGATGCGCTTCATCTCATCTGTACCTTCGTCTTGTGCTAGAACAAAATTCGCCTGTCGGTAGGCGAAACCAATACCAATCGCGCTGGCGATAATGCCCAAGATGCCAGCCAGTACCATATCCATACGATACGACTCCTAATATGTGTTTGTGAAATGTTCAACAAAGTTATGAATAGTGCATGAATATTAGCGGAAGATTGGTGTTTTTCAACCATTGAGCTAAAAATCATGTCAGTTTCCGTAATAATCACGAATAATTTGGAACTGACGACTACCCTACGGCGTTAATTTGAGTGTCGTGGTTTCCGCCAGACTTTGTTTAGGTTATGCTGGGTAAAATAGGGTCATTCAAGAGATAAGTCATCATAATGAGTAAACAATCACTCGGCACACATGGCGAAACACTCGCCACTGCGTACTTAGAAGATAATCAATACACTATCATTGAGCGTAACTGGCATTGTCAGCGCGGAGAAATAGACATCATTGCGCAAGATACCCAGACAGGGGAGTGGGTTTTCTGCGAAGTTAAAACGCGCCGTAGTACCAAAACAACAGATGCCTTTGCCAGCATCACACCGCAGAAACAAACAAAAATGATCGCGGCGGCACAAACTTACATGCATACACACGATTTAGAGGATGTCGCTTGGCGCATAGATGCGATTGCTGTCGCCATCAGACCACACCAAGCACCCCTCATTGACCACGCAAAGGATGCCCTCGCATGGTAGATACACAATCCCTGCCACCTTTGCTGATTCTGCTTGGTCCAACTGCCATCGGCAAAACAGACCTTGCCATGCACTTAGCACAGACATTCAACGGAGAAATCATTGGTGCAGATAGCCGCCAGATATACAAACATATGGACATCGGCACAGCGAAACCAACACCTGAGCAACTGTCGGCTGTGCCACATCATGTCGTAGATTTCATTGCACCTGATGACACGTTTACGCTGGCAGATTTCAAAGATAGCGCCCTATCAGCTATCAAAGACATCACCGCACGCGATAAATTACCGATGCTTGTTGGTGGGACAGGGCAATACCTCACCTGCATAGAAGAAGGCTGGTCAATTCCGCGTGTACCACCTAACCCAGCCTTGCGTGAACAACTTAATGCCGAGGCAGACGAAATCGGAGTCGATGCTTTCCACGCTAAACTTGAAGCCGTAGACCCCGAAGCCGCCGCTAAAATTCATCCCAACAATGTGCGCCGTGTCGTGCGTTCGCTAGAAGTTTACTTAGAGACAGGTACACCCATTAGTATTCTTCAGCGTAAAAAACTGCTACCATACAATATTCGTACACTCGGCTTAAAAATGGAACGCGACCCGCTTTATGAACGCGCTGACCATCGTGTAGACATCATGGTAGAGTTAGGCTTCGTAAAAGAAGTTGAAAACTTGCTCAATATGGGCTATGACCGTAATCTACGCTCTATGAGCGCACTCGGCTATCGTGAAATGGCGGCACATCTACTGGATGACACACCCCTAGATGAAGCTATCCAACTTACCAAATTCAGCACACACGACTTCATTCGTTCGCAAGAAGTCTGGTTTCGGGGACACGATAACGGCACAATATGGCATAATATAGAGGGTTTAGATGTCAAACAGGTGGAACAAGCCACCACACACTGGTTGGAAGGGACAACTTAATGGCAGAAATCTTTGATGCGTTAAGACGCGATGGTGATAGCTCTAATACCATCATCGGTATTGTGATTCTCGTTCTCATGTCAGTATTCGTTGCGCCGGATGTGCTACCACAATTGGTCGCGGATTCTGTGCCGTTCATTGAAGAAGGCTTACCCTGTGACCAACTGACCGACACACTAGACCGTGCGAACCACCAATCGCTCATTTCCCGCGCCGCTAACGATGCGCTGACACTGCGTACAGAAGTCGGGCGCTTCCCTGACCCAGCATCTACAAACCCGTTTATCGTGCGTATCATCGTCATCAATAATACCATTGGCTCGGTGCCATTCATTTATAATCGAAACCAAGTCATTGTTGGCAATGACCCTAATACAAGTGGACTCGGCTTGCAATTCAATCCACCTGTCGCCATCTCGCTCGATACGAATGGTGATGGCATACAAAATAATGCGACCCGCCCACAAGCCGCCAGCGTAATTCCACAGACTGATGTTCGTATTCTCGGTCCCGGTCAACGTTGTGTTGTCCGTGTAGAGATTCCGAATTTACAATCACAACTCATCCAGCCAGGCATCAGTGAAGTCCGTTCTTATTATCGTATCCTGAGCGCAGGCACTGTCCAGCAATCGAATCCTTTGGCAACGCCTATCTTTGGTGATATGGGCTTAAATGTTGTTGCGGGCAACTTTGTCGAATCTGAACCGGTTGTCATTCCTGTCACAGCATTTGCCAACACCGGCTCATAATCCTTCCTGAGTATGCTGATTAACTGGATTGTAGCGGTAGCATAGATGCTGTTCACATGACTAAATTGCATATTTTTGCGAAACTCTTTTACATACATTGATTGAACATAACAAGAGGCAACGTGAAATGAGTGAAAAAACAAAAGCCAACGAATTTCCAGCGATAGTCGTTCTCGATGGCGAGATGGCATCGCACAATTGGATACTCGAAAAAAACGAAATGACACTTGGGCGGGATGATAGTTGCGATATGGTCATCCCTATGCGCCAAATTTCGCGCCAGCATGTCGTCTTCCGTAGAATAGGGGATGGTGAATACGAAGTCCAAGACCTCGATAGCAAAAATGGTACATGGCTGAACGGCAATCGTTTTGAAGGCACACGCAAAATCAACGATGGCGACGAAGTTCACCTTGCGCTCAAAGTACGCTTGCGTTTCGTCGGCAGTGGCATTACCGCACCCGTCACTGAAAACTTGCCCGATGTTGTGCCATCTATGGGTGGTAGTGGCGCACTCAAAATCGACGTTGAATCGCGCCAAGTATTCATTCGCGGGCAAGAGATGGATCCGCCACTCAGCCTGCCACAATATCGCTTACTTGAATTGCTCTATGTCAATCAAGGGCGCGTCTGTGCGAGACAAGAAGTTGTCGATACTGTCTGGCCCGAAGCAATGGGTGAAGGCGTTAGCGAACAAGCCATTGATGCTCTTGTGCGTCGCCTCCGTGACCGTCTTAGCGAGTTTGAACCCGACCACCAATTCGTTGTCACTGTTCGCGGGCATGGCTTCCGCCTAGAAAATCTGACGGGCAAACAGCAGTAGCATTGAACAAACTCATTTCATGCTTAGGACAGTGATCACGCTGTCCTTCTAAATTACGCCACTAGTCTGAAAGCATCATTCTGTTTGCCTTATACCATCGACTGTGCTAGTTTCTGCGCATGACTCAAATCACTAGAAAGTAAAAACATAATGGAAAAAGTAGGCTTCATTGGCTTAGGCATCATGGGGCGTGGTATGACCCGCAATCTCATGAAAGTAGGCTTTGACGTAACTGTGTGGAATCGCACAGCAAGCAAAATGCAACCTTTCGTTGACGAGGGTGCAAAAGGCGCAGACTCACCTAAAGAAGTCGCTCAAAATGCAGACATCATTCTCATTTGTGTCAGCGATACACCTGATGTGCAAGCGGTTCTCTATGGTGATGAAGGGGTACTTGCCGGACTCAGCGCAGATAAACTCATCATCGACCACAGCACCATCAGCCCCCATGCAACCCTCGAAATGGCGAAAGATGTCAACTCAATCGGCGCTCACTGGCTCGATGCGCCTATCAGTGGTGGCAACGAAGGCGCAGAAAAAGGCACGCTCAGCATCATGGTCGGTGGTGATGACGAACAATTCAAACGCGCTATGCCTGTTCTCGAAGCGATGGGCAAAACCATCACCCATGTTGGCGAACAAGGCGCAGGGCAGATGGTCAAACTCGTCAACCAGATTCTCGTTGTGGTAACAGGCATGGCAGTCAGCGAAGCGATGCTCTTTGCCCAAGCCGGCGGACTCGACCTACAGCGCACGCTCTCAGCCGTCGAAGGCGGCGCGGCGGGTAGCTGGATGCTCTCCAATCGTGGCTCACAGATGATAGTGCGCGATTGGCGTCCCGGCTTTACCATCAATCTCCAGCAGAAAGACCTCCGTCTCGTCCTTGAAGCCGCTGACCAACTTGGCATCCCACTCTTAGCAACCAATCTCGTTTTCAATCTCTATCGTACCCTCCAACAACAAGGACATGGCGAAGAAGGCAATCATGCGCTGGTCAAAGCACTCGAAAAAATGACAGGCATCGAACTCGGTTCAGTAGACGAATAATTGCAAATTGACGCATCCTTGATAGACGCAACCAACGCCCTGATGCTATCATGGGTAGTAAGTGAGAGAGAAAACATGCCCACACGGGTAAAAGGATAATTTTGCATGACCGTCAATGATATGCAGACCGAAACAACAGCCGAGAGTGATATGCCCCAATCACCCCGCATCTACAAAAATATCTTAGAAACAATGGGCAATACCCCCCTCGTAGAACTCAACAGCATCGGACGCGGGGTGCGCTGTAAAATTCTCGTCAAAGTCGAATACTTTAATCCTGGTAGCAGTGTCAAAGATCGTATCGGCATCCGCATCATCGAAGACGCCGAAGATAGAGGCTTGCTCCAACCCGGCGGCACCATCGTCGAAGCAACCTCCGGTAATACAGGCGTCGGGCTAGCGATGGCGGCAATTATCAAAGGCTATAAATGCGTGTTCGTCATGCCCGATAAAATGTCCCAAGAGAAAATCAGCGTTCTGCGTGCTTACGGCGCACGGGTCGTCGTCACTCCCACCAATGTCGAACCAGAAGACCCCCGCAGTTACTACAGTGTTGCTAAACGCATCGTAGAAGAAACACCCAACAGCATCTTGGCAAACCAATATCACAATCCCGTCAATCCACAGACCCACATCGAAAGCACAGGTCCTGAAATTTGGCGGGATACAGTCGGTGAAATTGATGTGTTCGTTGCGGGTATCGGCACAGGTGGCACGATTACAGGCGTCGGGAAATACCTCAAAAGCAAAAATCCAAAAGTTCAAATTGTTGCTGTAGACCCCGTAGGCTCGATTGTCTACGATTATTTCTACACAGGCAAAATGGGCGAGGCACAATCCTACAAAACAGAGGGTATCGGTGAAGATTTCATCCCGTCCAATTACGATTTTGACTATATTGACGACATGGTACAAGTCAACGACAAAGAATCCATGCTCATGACCCGTCGCTTGGTGCGTGAGGAGGGCATTTTCGCAGGCGGCTCATGCGGTGCGGCACTCGCTGGCGCACTCCGCTATGCCTCAGAACGCAATCTTGGACCCGATAAAACGATGGTCGTTCTTCTGCCGGATAGCGGTTCGCGTTACCTCAGCAAAATCTTTGACGATAACTGGATGCGCGAGAATCAATTCTTACAAAGCGATTGGTCAGAGATGACCAGCAGTACCGTCCTCGAACGCAAAACACGCAAAGGCTTGATCGTCGCCAATTGCAATGAGTCTGTAACTGAAGTCATTCAGAAGATGAAAGCCAACGATATCTCACAATTGCCAGTCGTGGGCGAACGTGAACAACTGCTAGGCTTGGTCAAAGAAGTGGGCTTACTGAACTACATGCTGACCCACGGCGCAGACGAAGCCGCCAATACCGCCATTGAGAATGCCAGCGTCATCGATAGCAACGTGCCAGATTTACGCCCCAATACACCTATTGAAACGGTCATGAGCGTATTCAGTACCCACGACATCGCGCTCGTCACTGAATCCGTTGCAGATAGTGAAGATAAACACGTTGTTGGCATCCTCACCAAAATCGACCTGCTTGATTTCCTCACCAGCCGTTAAATAACTAACGCGACAAAATCCATGCAAATCGTAGGGACGCACTTCTGTGCGTCCGCTATTACTAAGATTTTTGTTTGTACTCACTAGCAATCGTTATCGTCTGCAAATGAATAGCCACAATCTCATCGACATCATCGCTATACCCACCGCCCATCGTCACCGCAACAGGCAACCCTTGCCCCCGACACCAATCCATCACCAAACGGTCACGCGCCGCCAAACCCGCTTTCGTCAGTGCCAATTTGCCCAGCCTATCACCAATGTACGGATCAGCCCCTGACTGATAAATCACCAAATCAGGACTAAACACCGACCAGATACGCTCCAGCGCAAATGCCAACGTATCTAGGTATTCATCGTCGCCTGTGTTATCTGGTAAGCCAATATCGAGGTCACTTGCTATCTTGCGAAACGGGAAATTACGCTCACCGTGTATAGAAAATGTGAAAATGCTCGTATCCCCGCGTGTCACATCAGCCGTACCATTTCCCTGATGCACATCACAATCAATGACAACGACACGCTCCACAAGCCTTTCATCTTGCATCGCACGTGCCGCAATCCCGCTATCACAAAACACACTATAGCCCGCGCCAAAATCACGCCCTGCATGATGTGTCCCACCAGCCAAATTTGCAGACACACCCTCACTGAGCGCCGTTCGTGCCGCACAAATTGTTGCCCCAGATGAGCGCCGTGATCGTTCCACCAATTCCGGCGACCACGGAAAGCCAATTCGTGTCACTTCCTTGCGCGATAAAGTGCCTGCTTTCACTCGTTCTAAATATGCCTCATCATGACAGCGTAAAATTTGCGCATCTGTCGCGGCATCTGGCACAATTAAATCTTCTTCAGATAATACCCCTTCGGATACCAACCGCGCTCTTAATTTGTGATACTTATTCATCGGAAAACGGTGATTCTCCGGCAATGGCAACACAAAAATATCGTTGTAATAGGCTTTCATGCTTACACTATACGCCTACACACCATCTGCAATCACCATATCCGCCGCTACCTTGCCAGATAACGTTACCATCGGCACACCGCCACCCGGATGCGTCGTCCCACCTGCAAAATACAGTCCCTCAACATCTTGACTACGGTTATGCGGACGCAAAAAGACAGCGAATTTATCATTTGCTGATGGACCATATAGCGCACCCCGCCATGCGCCACTGTTACGCTCCAAGTCATCAGGCGTCCAAATCGTCTGCGTGATGATACTATCACGCACATCAATCCCTGCATCTGCCAAGCGATTCAAAATCATGTTCGCATAGTCAGCCTTGTTCGCTTCCCAATCATAATGCTCGTTTGTTGGTGGCGCGTTCACCAGCACAAACCAATTTTCGCATCCTTCCGGCGCATGGTCAGCATCTGTCTTCGCGCTGATAGATACATAAATCGTCGGGTCAACTGGAGGGACACCCGCTTTGAAAATCGCCTTGAATTCGGCTTCATAATCATCACTGAAAAAGATATTGTGATGTGCTAATTCATCAAACCTGCCATCAACTCCCAGCAACATGATAAAACCAGAACATGATGGCTCATACCCACTCATTTTGGCGATTCGTTCTTGCGGAATCCCACTATCTTCCAGCATTGTATGATAGGTCATCGCTACATCCACATTTGATACCACTACACGCGCAGGCATCGTATCACCATTCGCCAACCAAACGCCATTTACGCGCTCATCCTGCACGCAAATTTTTTCTACGGCGCAATTCGTACAAATCTCCACGCCTAATTCAGTAGCCAGTTTTTCCATTGCCTTCGCAATTTCATAAATCCCCCCACGCGGATACCACACACCACCTGTCAACTCGACATGTGCAATTACGTTCAGCGTCGCTGGTGCAAGATACGGACTGCCACCAACATAGGTAGCAAAACGCCCGAGTAATTGCCGTAACTTCGGTGATTTCACGAAACTCTTGATAGCCCCTTGCATCGTCCGCATCGGGTCTGCTTGCATCCACTGCCACACAGGCACTTTCAGAAAGTCTAACAGGGTAGGGGGTTGCCCATAAATGAATGTCTCACCTGTGATGCGATGCAACTTTGCCGCATACGCAACATAGCGCAAATAGCCTTCGACATCACGCTCATCAAGGGCTTCAATCTGATGTGCCATCTGGCTAATATCACTCGTCGCATCCAGCACAAAGCCATCTCGATAAAAATAGCGCGTCATCGGGTCAACAGCGACCAAATCTAAATAGTCATCCAGTGAGCGCCCCACATCGCTGAATAAATCCTCGAATACATGGCGCATCGTAATCACCGAAGGACCCGTATCAAATCGAAAGCCTTTGTCCTCTAGCTGATACATCTTCCCGCCGACAATCGGATTTTTCTCCAATATCACCACACGATGCCCTGCATGCTGTAAACGAATTGCCGCACTCAAGCCACCGATGCCACTACCAATGACAATCGTCGGTAACGGATTGACCTCTGTCATGCTTTATCCTTCATCTGTTCTGATAATTGGTTTTTGCGTGTTGATAATGTCTGCCTGTGTGGATTTTGCATCACTAATGACGCGCCCTTTCCAGCGTGCGCCCCCTGTGTAATGCCAATAGATAGATTGCCCCGCAATCCACGTGAATATCAGAACAGAAAGGGGCATCAGTAACGTATCCAGTACCCGTTGGCGTGTCCAAAAAGCTGAAACAGCCCGTAACGCAAAGCCCATCACTAGCAGGATAACACCTGCCAAGCGATAATCAGGCAAAACTAGCAATCCATACGGCACTAAAAATACCAGCCAGTGAAAAACCCCACCAGCAACCAGCGCAGGTACGCTATTGCCATATCCCGCCAAAATATTTTTCGCATAGCCATCTCGCGCACTTTGCCAGCCATCGTACATCCGCGCATTCACCAGTCCCGCACCATCGACCATCCGAATGCGATAACCTTTTTCTTTAGCCAAATGTGCCATCGTCACATCATCCAGCACATTATTTGCGACAGATGTATGTCCGCCAATCGCCTCGTATGCTTCGCGTCGCCATGCCATACACTGCCCATTTGCCGCCGCAAATGCCTTGAAGGGTGAATAATGCACCATTACTGTTGGCAAATAACCCAAAATCACCATCGCCATTAAAGGCACAGTCAGGCGCTCTGCCATCGTTTCTGTAATTTGTGTTGACCACACCGTGACCATATCCACATCGCTCTGCGTCATCTGCGCAACGACACTCGCTAGAGCATCCGCTTCCCACTGCACATCCGCATCCGTGAAAATCAGTACATCGCCCTGTGCCACCTGTGCCAATTGCCAGCACGCCCAACTCTTGCCCATCCATCCCGTGGGTATCGGCTGACTCTCCAGCACACGTAACTGCGCATCATCATCAGCCGCCTGCAATGCAATGTCACGTGTACCATCCTCTGAGTGGTCATCCATCACAAGCAACTCAAAGCGTACACCACGCTGTGCTAATAAACGCGAAACAGTCTCGCCAATGACTGCCGCCTCATTTCGTGCCGGAATCAGCACCGATACGAGCATATCTTCATTTATAGTGTTATCAGACGATAGCTTAGGAAAAATCAGTAAATTCGCCGCCATCGTGAAAAGCAAGATGAAAAGCGCCCCCCCGATGAACAACACTAGCAAATCTAGCCACAACATAGGCACACTCACCCTGTAGATTCCGCTTTGTCAGACATGAATTTGAGGGTGGGCATCTTCCCAAGCTCACCGCCCCGATGCTTATAAATCAGAAGCAAGAAATTCCCAAACCAGATACCTAACATTGCCGTATCACTAGCACGAGTAATGAGCAGATAGACCAGCAGACTGACCATCGTCGCCATAATCACCCAATCATCTTCCTCGATAATCAGGTACCAAGCGACGAGCATCACCGGAATCACAACGACAGCTTCCCACACAATCAAACCTATCCAAATCCCAGCCGATGTTGCGACAGCCTTGCCACCCCTGAAACCCAAAAAAATCGAAAAGGCGTGTCCCAATATCGCCGCAAATGCCACCGGCATCACATCTAAGGTCGTCCAACCCATGTAAGCATACGGAATCCCCACTGGAAATATGCCCTTGAAGCCATCCAGAAATAACGCAATCAAATATACCCAGATGCTTGCGCCAGCCCGCTTGACATTCGTCGCGCCCGGATTACCATCGCCATAATCACGAATATCTTTGCCCAAGAAAATACGCCCGACCAGCAACGAAAACGGTATCGACGCAATCAAATACGTGCCAACTGTCCACAGCACAATTGTCGTGAGTGAAATGGTCATAATGCCGTGCGCTCTCGATTACGCCACCAAGCAAGCACCATCACACCGCCCATAGCGAGTGTCCCAACAAGTGCCGGACCAATTTGTTGCCAGATAATCCCTTGCCCGACCATCTGTAAAAACCACACTGTTGCATAAATCAGCGCAAAGGGCATTACAGGTAATGGTTTCGGACGCACAGCAATCGTCACAATCGTTGCTACCAGCAACCACCCCCCATAATTAATCCACGGAATCCCAAAATAGCCGGACGGATTTTCCCATACCCAGAACCCCCAAGCGACCATCTGCGGGTCTAAAAATAAATCCCATACCGTCAGCGCAACAGCACTCACGCCCACAAATGCCGCCCATTTCACCAGTGTATCACGTTCACCCACAATCAATTGCGCCATCACCCAAGCAGATGGTAATAACATGAACCACGCCACCGGAATCAACAGCGGTACACCGACAATCTGTGGTTGCAGAGCCTCCGTGTAATAATAATGACCAAATGGCAAACCAGTTGTGTGCCCGATTGCTTCTGCGCCCCATGTAATCACAGCAACCAGCACAAAGGTCAATGCCGCTGACGCCAATCCCCATGCCCGCTGCACAAAATAGAAAACCGCACATGCCTGAAAAATTGCCGCCAGTGTTACGCCTGTCGGGATAATTGCCTCGCCAAAGAAAAATTGAAGCCAAGGCATTCCAACCATCAACAACAGCCACGCCCCCAACAAAACATATCCCAATAGGGCATTCTGCTCAAAACGCAACGGCGATTCCTGCCATCGCTGTGTCAAACTTGTCATCTAATCATCTCTCCCTTAGGTCATCTTAAAATTATGAAATCGAGAAATGAGATGAATACAATCTGAACCCTCAAAGAGCTATCATAGCCCCTCATCCTTGATGGGTGAGGGTAAAAATGTTCATCTCAATCACACTGGTTTCATGTCCTTATGAACGAACGCCAACAGCACCCGTAATTTTGTCTACATATTGCACTAAGCGCTCATGAATCCCATCCCATGCCTCTGCATCAGGATTGATAATCTCGTGTGGCAAGGGCGCTTCGTGATAACTAACCTTGCCTCCTAAAGCCTTCATGAGCTTCTGCGTACTGCTTACCTGCACTAAATCATCCTCAGTTCCCTGAAATACTTGCACAGATACAGTCACCTGTGGGGCAACCTGTAATGCCTTCTTGCCCACCATCCGAATCTGATTGAACAGCGAAATTGGCAACTCAAATTCCTTGATGTCTGCCTGTACCTGCGGGTCATCAAGGTCAGCATCCGGCATGAAATTCAGCATCCCTTCACGCATCTGTGGGTCACTGAAATCCGGCTCAAATAACTTGAATACCTTCACCGTCGGCAAAAATACATTGATGACGGGCAAAGCCTGCCACAACATATGATTGATTTCTACAAATGGTGAAAATAGCACCAAACCATCCACTTTGTGCCGTGCCGCCAAGTTAATACCAATTGCGCCACCCATCGAATAACCTGCAATGATAACCGTATCATACTGGCGACGCAATTCAACCAGCGCCGCACCCACCGAGCCTAACCAATCTTCATGGGTGCGCTCTAGCAAATATTCAATTTCAGAACCAAATCCCGGTAACAAAACACCCCTTACAGCGAACCCTTGTGCGTGCAAAATATCCGCTACTGGACGCATCTCGGCGGGGGTTCCCGGAAACCCATGTATCAAGAGTGCCGCTTTCTCATGCGGATTCTCTATCTGCTGGCTCTCCCAGAAAAATGCCTGATGTTCCTCACCAGCAAAGGCATCAGCAAAATTTGGCATCATGCGCTAAAGTCAATCCATTTACCAATTGTTTGTCATCACAGATAACTCTAGCAGAGTCACATGAGGCACAATTAAGTATCTCATGGTCGGCTCGTGCCTAAAATGCACAACGCTCACTTGGCGCTTAAAGTGATTTCATCTAATGTTTAGGACTCATAACTAACTTAGTAGCGTACTATCGAAAACGCTTTATCGTAATTGTTATTGCACTAATCTTTATCGGTACGCAAAGTAAACAAAAGGAATGGCATCTATGCCAAATGCCCTTATCTGGGGTGCTTCTGGTGGAATGGGACAAGCACTCGTCCGACAACTCAAAGACAGTGGCTGGCAAGTTTTCGCCGCCGCACGCAACACACTCAAAGTACCTGATACAGCTGACGGTATCTTTGAATTTAACGCAGGCGACGAATTTACCTTTCAACAGGTGATGCGCCTCGTCGGGCAAGAAGTTGAACAACTCGACCTTGTTGTCTACACAGCTGGCGGACTCGCTTACGAAAAACTTGACCGCATGGAAACCGATGACTGGCAAGGAACAATGGATTCCAATCTCAATGGCGCATTCTATGCCGCGAACAACAGCTTGCCTCTCATGCCCAAAGGTACGCACATGGTGTTCATCGGGGTCTACGCCAGTCACATCCGCCTTCCGAAGATGGGCGCATACGCCGTCGCAAAAGCAGGTTTAGATGAACTGGTGACACTGCTAGCAAAAGAGAATCGCCGTCACAATTTCACCATTGTCCGCCCCGGTGCAGTCGATACTGATTTCTGGGAACAAGTGGCATTCAGTAAACCCGATGACATCAAATCACCCGATGTCGTTGCAACAGCCATTATCGAACACATTACCGAAGATAAATCCGGCGCACTCGAACTCTAATCTGTACATTACACAATTACCCTCATCGTATGCTTATCAATCTGAATTATACTAAGCACTGAGGGAGTACACTATAACGACATATATATGTCGATGAAGGGATAGCAAATGTCCAAAATTATCGTGATAGGTAGCGGCTTTGGGGGCTTAGGCGCTGCTATTAGACTACAAGCACAGGGTCACGATGTAACAATCTTTGAAAAAAGAGACAAAATTGGTGGACGTGCTTACGTCTACGAAATTAACGGCTTCAAATTTGATGGCGGACCTACCGTCCTCACTGCGCCGTTCATGTTCGATGACCTCTGGGAAGCCGCTGGCAAAAACCGCGAAGATTATTTCGAGATGGTGCCATGCGACCCGTTCTACCGCATTTTTGACCACAACAAACGTAAATTCGATTACAACGACGACGAAGAATTTATCCTCTCCGAAATCGAAAAATGGAACCCAGCCGATAAAGAAGGCTACCTCAAATTCATGGGGACAACCAAAGCGATTTTCGAGAAAGGCTTCGTAGAACTTGCAGACGAACCATTCCTGAATTTCACGGATATGCTCAAAGTAGCGCCGGATTTAGTGCGCCTACAATCTTATAAGAGTGTCTATCAGTACGCATCGCAATTCATTGAAAATGATTTCTTGCGCCGTTGCTTCTCATTCCATCCATTACTCGTTGGTGGTAATCCTTATGATTCACCGAGCATCTACGCCATGATTCACTACCTCGAAAGAGAGTGGGGCATTCACTATGCCATTGGTGGTACAGGTGCAATCGTCAAAGGGATGGGACAACTGTTTGAAGACATCGGTGGCACAATTCACACCAGCACCGAAGTTGATGAAATTCTCATCAGCAACAAGCGCACAACAGGTGTTCGCCTCGCAGATGGCACCATACACAATGCGGATAACGTCGTCGCAAATGCAGATGTAGGTTTCGTCTACGAACACATGATTGACAAGAAACACCAGAGTACCTATCTCAAAACTAAGATGAACATGCTCAAATACGGTATGTCACTCTTCGTCATCTACTTTGGTACGAAGAAACTCTACCGTGAACACAACATGGCACATCACAACATCATTCTTAGCGAACGCTACAAAGGCTTACTGCAAGAGATTTTCAACGAGAAACAACTATCAGAAGATTTCTCGCTCTACTTGCACATGCCAACCATCACTGACCCCAGTATCGCGCCAGAGGGCTGCGAGAATTTCTATGTCTTGTCACCTGTGCCGCATCTCGGTTCTGGCATTGACTGGGAAAAACAAGCGATTCCCTATCGTGATATGATTCTCGATTTCCTAGAAGAAGAATATTTGCCAGACCTGCGTGAGAATATCATTGCTCTGCACCACATAGACCCCTTGCACTTCCGCCACACACTCAATAGTCGTATGGGTGCAGCATTCTCGGTGCAACCAACACTCACGCAATCAGCATGGTTCCGCCCACACAATCGCAGTGAAGATTTCGATAATCTCTACTTCGTTGGGGCAGGTACACATCCAGGCGCAGGTTTGCCAGGTGTGTTATCATCATCTATCATCGCAGAAAAACTCATCGGTCCTGCAACAGGTAAAACGCAGACCACGACTATTCACACGACGGAAGCCGAGCCAGTCTAATGAGATACACGCCATCGCAACCTTGGGAAATGCGCCTGCTCATGGCAGCACGCGAAGCACTGGATACCAAGCATCTGTTTGAACACGTTCAAGCAGATAGTTCAGTGCTGAAAGATGCCTACAAGCAGTGTGACGAAATAACCTATGAACACAGCCGGACATTCTACATGGCATCCAGCTTGCTCCCGATAGAGAAGCGTCAGGGTGCGCGGGCGTTGTATGCCTTCTGCCGTATTACCGATGATATTGTGGATGATCCACATGCTGATTTATCGGCACGGCAAACCAATTTGGATACATGGCGTGGCGAAATCATGGCAGATTGTCCGCCAGATGGCTCGCTAGTCTGTTTGGCATGGGCAGATACCCGTGCCAAATTCAACATTCCTAACGGGATCGCCACTCAGCTTATTGATGGCTGTGAACGCGACATAGCTCAAACACGTTACCAAACCTTTGCCGACCTCGCAGAATACTCCTACGGGGTCGCTAGCACAGTCGGGCTGATGGCAATGCACATCGTCGGCTTTGCTGGCGAAGAAGCTCTGCCATATGCCGTACGCTTGGGTGTCGCCCTCCAATTGACAAATATCCTACGTGATGTCGCTGAAGATTGGCGTAATGGACGTGTTTACCTGCCACAAGACGAACTCGCAGAATATGGTCTGTCCGAAGCAGACATCGATAATGGCATCGTAACCGATAATTGGCGTGCCTTTATGCAATTCCAAATCGAACGCGCTCGTCGTCTCTATGATGAATCTTTGCCCGGCATTGCCAGCTTGGATAGTGATGGTCGCTTTGCGATTGCCGCCGCCGCTGAACTCTATCGCGCTATCCTGAAAGACATCGAAGACCATGATTACGACGTCTTTTCCCGTCGCGCACACATCGATACATCCGGCAAGCTCATGCGCCTGCCCGGTATCTGGTGGCGTAGCCGCACCGCATCACTACCCTGATAGGATGTGTAAAACAATCATCACATACACAGTTCTATTTACGAGAACACACAAGACTCCCCTCTCCGAAGTGAGGAACGAATGCGGGAGAGGGGCTGGGGGAGAGGTAAATGCCCCAAACATTGATGACCAAAGACACACCCGCACCCATGACATTTGATGTGAATAAATGCCGTCTCGATGTTAATATTCAGTGCGCAAGCCTATTTTTACATCACAAGGAGACATAGAAGCATGAAAATTGGCATCGTCGGTACAGGATACGTCGGCTCAACAGCCGCATTCGCACTCGTTATGCAAGGCGTCGGACGTGAAATCGTACTAGTAGACCTAGACACAGCCCGCGCACAAGCAGAAGCAGATGATATTTATCACGCAGTGCCGTTTGCAGAACCTTTGCAAATTGTCGCCGGTGACTACGAAGCACTCAAAGGGGCAGGTGTCGTCATCATTGGGGCAGGTGTTGGGCAAAAACCTGGCGAAACGCGTTTGCAATTGCTAGCACGGAATGCCGCCGTTTTCAAACAGGTGATTCCATCTGTGCTGAAATACGCACCAGAAGCGATACTAATCATCGCTACTAACCCTGTAGACATCATGACACACCTTGCCGCCCAGTATGCCGCAGATTTTGGCGTGCCATCGCATCGAGTGATCGGCTCAGGCACGATGCTCGATACAGCGCGTTTTCGTGCCTTACTGGGGCGTCATGTCGGTATAGACTCGCGCCACGTACACGCTTACGTTGTTGGCGAACATGGCGATAGCGAAGTATTAGCATGGTCAAATGTCCGTGTTGGTGGCGTGCCATTGCGTGAATTTGCTACGGAGCGCGATGTATCACTTTCGGAAGACGTCATCGCAAAGATAGACGATGGGGTGCGTAATGCCGCCTATCGTATCATCGAAGGCAAAGGTGCAACCTACTATGGTGTCGCCAGCGCACTCGCTTATATGACAGATGTGATTCTGCACGATCAACGCTCCATCATGACCATTTGCACACCCGAAAGTAATATTGCAGGGGTCGAAGATGTGACAATTTCCATGCCACACATGCTCGGAGGCGATGGCGTTATCGGCAGTCACCATCCACTAAAACTGGATGATACCGAGCAAGAGAAACTACACAAGTCAGCAACCCTTATCCGCAAGATGATTACGGATTTAGAATCTCAACAGGACGAATAATCACTATGACCTACTTTGGCTTTCTCGGACTTTTTCTGGGTATTCCTATTGTGATACTCAGTATCATTACTCTCATTGACTTTCAGCGCGGTAAATGGATGCCCAAAGCACTCCATTCCTTCAAACCTTGGATTGTGATGATTGCGCTGTGCGTGGTCGCCTTTGTCTATACCACGCCGTGGGATAACTACCTCGTTGCGACCAATGTTTGGTGGTACGACGTTAATCTAGTGAGTGGCATCGTGATTGGCTGGGTGCCTATCGAAGAATATACCTTCTTCCTCGTGCAACCCGTGATGACCAGTTTGCTGTTCATTTTCCTTGCGCGTTACATGCCTACCAATCCCACCCGTGCTGATAGTAATGTGATTCGCTTGTGGGCAACGAGTGCCGTAGCCATTGTTTGGGTCATTTTCACAGTTATTCTCGTCCTGACCTTTGTAGATGTCAGTTACAAACCGTTCACCTACTTAGCCCTTCAGCTATCGTGGGCGCTCATTCCTATCATGATTCAGTTTGCTTTTGGAGCAGACATCATCTGGCGACATCGCAACGTCGTTATAACAACTATCGTGATTTCAACACTGTATCTTGGTTATGCGGACGCACTCGCTATCAGCAGTGGCACATGGACAATCGACCCGGAACAATCACTCCCAATTTTCTTGGGTGGTGTCCTTCCAATTGAAGAATTTATATTCTTCCTCATCACCAACACGCTTGTCACCTTCGGTATGACCCTCGTCCTCGCAGAAGAGAGCCTACCGCGTGCCGTCGCACTCGAAGAATACGCTTTCTTGCGCCCTGTGCTACAACCTCTCCGCAGAGTCGGCGCAACCGACAAAGCCAAACGTGCTTAGAACTTTATGAAGTCCCCTCTCCGCAAGCGAAGCGCGAGGGGAGGGGATTTAGGGGAGGGGTCAACGCCAAACGTTAACATCCTCCCAATATCGTATTGCACTTGCAACTCGCAAAAATCTACATATCATTTCTCGGAGCAACCAAAAAATGCAAATGAACGTCTGGCAATTCCAAAGTAAAATATCCCAACGCCTCCTCAAGTGGAGCATCGGTAGTATCCTCGTTGGATTCTTGATGCGTACAGGTAGCCCCTTCTGGCGCAATATGGGCAATCAATTCATCGCGTGGGGCGTCATTGATGCAGGCATCGCCATCGGTGGACAAGTCGCCAAGCGCAACCGTATTGACCACATCGAAAATCCTGGCAAAGCAGATGTCAAAAAAGAAGAAGCAGATAACCTCACGCGGATTCTGTGGATTAACGCCGCCCTTGATGTAATTTACGTCGTCGGCGGCTATCTCTGGTCAAAACGCGACAAAGGCGATGGTAAAGCAAGCGGTAACGGCTGGGGTGTCATCATTCAAGGCGCATTCTTGCTCTTATTCGATATTTTTCACGCCCGCAACATGCCCAAAAACCACAACGACTAATTGATTTTCTGTGAGGGCGTGTAAAAAATAGCACGTCCATTTTCACTGCCTTGCTTACTCCAACACAATCACATCATTCGCCAATGCTTCATCATCCTCAGTTGCAGGCAACCGCACCAACCCATCAAAATCATACATCAACGTCTGCACAGTGAACGGCGCTTGCGCGTTATCTGGTATCGTCAACGTATACGATAATGTAATCGTATGCCCATCCTGCCACGCCCATGTCGGGAACAAACCCTGTAGCCCCTGCACATCCTGTTGCGTCACCAATGCTCCCGTATCATCCAAAACATGCACAGCCGTGATGTAATCAACTTGTGTTGTCTCATG
Source organism: Chloroflexota bacterium (assembly GCA_038522085.1). Classification (GTDB taxonomy): domain Bacteria; phylum Chloroflexota; class Anaerolineae; order Aggregatilineales; family Phototrophicaceae; genus JAUZRW01. The sequence goes on along the minus strand of JBCBKJ010000027.1, from coordinate 6,561 downwards.
CACATACCACGTCACATCCACATTGAAAGTATCACCGGCGTTTAGTTCATCAAGCGCGATAGATGCCTCATAATTGACCAATTCATACAAATCACCCAGTCGTAATTCAGTCTCCGGTGGTGTACTCGCAACCATAAAATCACCCACTACTGGATTGACCGCACTCCGTCCCACCAAACTCCATGCCTCAAAACGGGGTGATGTATTGCCGACAGGAAAAAGTCCCGGATAGCCCAATACACTCACGGCAAAACGGTAAGCGCCTGCTGGCGTATCATCTGCGATTCGCACCCAGCGTGTATCCGGCACAATCTCGCCCACTTCCCACATCACAGTCGGATAAATATTGTAATGAATATTCAGCGGAAAATCTGCCGACCCAATCACACTCAAAGCGGTGCCTTCTGCGCCAAAGCTCGAATTTGCGCTATCCCATACCTGCAAACGAGAAAAATAATCCGGCGTACCTGCTTCTCGCACCCGCCAGTACAGCGTAATGGGCATGTAATCGCCTGTTCCCAGCGTCTCATTTGCTTCTACCGCCACCAATTCCAACATATCATCAAATGTCGCCAGCACAGTATCCACCTCCGGCACACGCAAATCGGCAAATGGATTGTCTGTTTCGGTGACCATATCACGCCACCCCAACGCCCAGCCTAATTCGTTTGTATAAATCTCACCCTCATCGCGCACCGCATCAAATAGTTGTTCAGCCGTGTCGATAGCCAGCGGTGGCAAGATGATAATTTCCCCACTGTCTGGCAACAACAAGCCATATTGCACAGGCGGATACAAACCATAAGCGAAGAATCCGTAAATCACCTCGCCTACTGGACGCACAACCTGTCCCGCAGGTAATTCGCGCCCATCATACGGCGTCACAGTCGGGAAATATTGTGGGCGTAACGTTGCCGCCGCCAAATCCGTGTTCAGATGTACCAGAGGCAAATAGGTCGGTATATCCGCCACAGCAATTTGTTCCAACATATCTTGATACCCAACCCGATAATGCAAAGCATGACTCCGCGCCGCCTCCGGCACTGTCACTAAAGGTTGCTGATAGTAGTGATACCACAGGTGGTAAGTTGTATAGACAGGTGTCCCAACAGCAATAGCGAGTAATAAACTCCCCCCGATAACCCGCAACGAATCCCGTTTGTGTACCCACTGATAGACTTCACCCGCGCCAAGCCCCACCAGCAAAGCCAACGCCCCAAATGTACCCACCATCCGCACAGGTTGATACGGCTCACTTGATAGGGCATTCGGTAATAACATCACCACCCCTAAAATCAACGGCGCAAAGACCCACCGTTCACGCCAGCGCCACAACGTCACAGCAATACCGATAGCAAATAAACCAATTAACACTGGATTCAAAAATCCTGTTGTGAAAGGTGCATAGCGCATATCATGGACTGTACTTGGCAGAAAAATCGTGCTGACAGTTGTCCATAAATATGTCGGAAACAAATCCGGCTGGGATAACGGACTCGCTTCTTCACTTAAACTATTGACCCGCAACAGCCAATCCGGTATCCGCAAATAATAATACAGCCAGCCTAACATCGACACACCAAAGCTCACCGCAATGACCATGCCTTGCACAATCCGTTTTGTGAACTTGTCATCACGCAACAACTCAATCAACGCCACTATGAACAACGCTAACGGCACAAACAACCCAGCCAGATACACCATCGACGCCAATCCAAGTGCCAAACCTGTAAGCACAGCACCCCTTAAAGATTCTTTGCGCCAAGCAATGATGAGTAACATCAATGCCAGCATCGCACTGAACGGCATACTGTTCGCACGGTAAAAATGAAAACTGAGTTGCACAGCCGGAGGCAAGGTTGCCAAGGTCAGCGCCGCGCCCAAAGCTATAATGTCTCTCTGCGGATGCCAGCGGTACAGAACCCGTGCACAAGTTGCCGTCACCGCAGTTGCCAAAACATATAGCCATACAGTATAGACTTGTCCCATATACTGCACATAACCACCCGTCAGCCGATGATAAATACCTCGCGCCAACGTATCAAACGGCTCGGCAATATCCAAAAAATGCAACCGCAAGCCGTAGCCTGCTTCCCATCGCCAGATACGCTCACTCACACGTCCCATATCGTAATGTAAACCAGGTGGCAATTCCGCGATGAACTGCACCCGAATCCAAAATGCAATCCATAGCACTACCACCATGCCAAAATAAAAAAAGAGACGCTTCCGCATAAAACGATCCATTCTCGAATCTATAGAGGGGTATTTCTAACAAAAATCCCCCGCCATGTGGAGAGGGATTTTATAGCTATTTCTATCGTGTGCTAGTTGTTACTCACCTGCGTCTTCCGTTGCTTCAGCCTCTGGCTCAACTTCTGCCAATGATTCCACCGTATAGAGTGGCGTCAAATCACGTCCCTCAAACGCAGGGAAATCAAGCTCAAAACGACGCGCACGGAAGGTCAAAGCGCGTGCATTGCCACCTTGCGGGATAATCTCTGCACCACTATATGGAATGATATACTCCCACACAATCTCACCTTCTGATGTCACCTCAAGCAAGCGACCCTGAAAGCCCTCAGTGATAAGCGTATTGCCATTCAGCAAGCGTTGTGCGCCGGATGTAATGCGCGAGTACAATTCAGTACGTGGATTGCCCTCATAGAACCATGTCAACTCAAAGGGACCATACACCCCATCTTCGGACAGTTCATATGTACCATCTTCAAGCAGGGGAGGCATAATTTCAATCACCCGCGAAAATTCACCTTCTTCAAGTGTCTCATCAAGATTGCGGTTGCTATACGTCAGCATATTACCTGCACCAGGATAGCCTTCTGGAATCCACTGGACATCATGCTGGAAGAACAATTCTTGGTCTGCTTCCGTACCTTGACCATAAGCGCGTGGATTACCCCAGCGATATAGCAAGTTACCTGCTTCAGTTGCCGCTTCTTCAGATGTTTCGGTATATGGAATGACCCAAATTTCGTTAAATTCCCGCGCACTAACCGCTATCTGATTCAGTTCTGGATTGAAATCGAGTGAATTAACATGCACCCAATCTTCAATGACAGGGTTCTGCGGTTCCCAATAGTTGATGTCTACTAGCTGTGGATTGTCTTCTACAACCCCGTAGTTATCTTTAGTTTCATCGAAATCTTGAATCAGATGATCCCACAAAACCCATTCCCACACAATTTCGAGTGTCTCAGTGTCTAATTCCATGAATACTTCCGACCACAGACCGTCACCTAGCGTTTCAGGATTGCGCCCTGCTTGTATCGCTTCTTCAGTCGTCCGGTACTCAAAAGCAATCAACAGCAAGTTACCGTTCGGCATTAACTCTAAACCATGATGCAGACGATACCCCTCGCGCCCGAGTTCCCAACGCCAGACAAGTTCACCGTCCCAATTGTATTTACCAACACTACCAACACCTTGCAACCACGTAATATCCGCACCAAAGTCAAATTCAGGCACAGTCAAACGCGGCTGGTTAACCAGAATGCTACCATCTTCGAGCAAAATAACATCATCGTTACGGTCTTCGGTGAACCACTGATGTACCACTTCGCCTTGGTCATTTAGCAAAAATACAAAAGGATTTCCATTCGGTGTACTCAGTGTATAGCCACTGTGTTCTCCATACAGCGCACCAACTGTACGCTCTTGTGTCTCATCTTGTGCAAAAACAACACCCGTGCCAATCAGCAACAGCACAAACACTAACAAACGCAAATTACGCATAGAGGTCTAGCTCCTATTCCGCAAAAATATCATCTCTCTTCTGAACGGAGCATATATTAACGGTTTGTGAGATTTGGCGCAATAGGCGAGTCACCCACCGTCGTTAAAAAAGTAATGACATCGTCATTGAACATCTCTGTATTTTCTTCCATTGGCAGATGACCTGTCTCAGGATACGTCACAAAATCCACACCGCCTAAAACAGCGTCCATTGCTTCTCCTAAGCCGATAGGCACCCATGTATCTTCAACGCCCCAAATTATCTGCACCGGAATACCTGCTGCCGCTTCTGCAAAACTATCTAGCGTGATAGGTTCGGTTTCTTCTGCTACCGAGTAAGCGAGAAAACCCTCAGCCCAATTTTCCAATTGCAACGGACGCGCATAGCCATCAATCACCTCATCCGTGACTGCCTCAGCATCATAATAGGCTGTTGCAATAATCTGCCCGAATGTCACCGGACGCAATGCCAGCCGGAGCAAATCCGCCGCCTGTTCAGATTCAGGGTTGATGCTATCCAAAAATGCAAAAGGGGAGTCGCCTGTGTTTTCTTCATCTTCTTCCGATACCATGCTGGTTTCAAAAACGCCACCTGCTACAAATATGAGGCTATCCACACGCTCAGTATGACGCACTGCCACATAAGCTGTCACACCTCCGCCCATACTATGTCCCATAATCGTAGCTGTCTCGATGCCAAGTTCATCCATCAGCCCGACGACTATATCCGCAAATCCACTCCGCGAATAATCGAGGTCAACACTTTTATCAGACAAGCCAAATGGTGGCAAATCCAACGCGACAGCATAATAACCCGCATCTGCAATCGCACCGATATTATCGCGCCATGTGAACGTCGAACCCCCAAAGCCATGAATCATCATCACAGCCGGATTGCTGGGGTCGCCCTCGGTGACATAATAAATTTCCGCACCATTCACCATTGTAAATGCGCCGTTGTCATCCGCTAAATCTTGAGGCGTGATAATCTCATCATCTTGCGCTCCTACAACCCCCACTAACCAGAGCAGGGTGAATATCAGTGCTATACGTTTCATATTTAGTCATCTCCTCGTGCCGCCTTGAATGCCGCTAATGTACGCTCCCGTGCCGCGCTGTGGTCAACAATCGGCGCAGGATAATCCGCAGGTGGCGAGTCCATCTCCCAAGGCGCATGTATATGGTCGTCCGATACATTTTTGAGTTCGGATATCCAATAGCGCAAGTACGCAGGCGACGCATATTTCTCAGATTGGCTAATCGGATTGAAAATACGGAAATACGGTTGGGCATCCGTGCCTGTCCCTGCCGCCCATTGCCATCCACCGTTATTCGCGGCAGGATCGCCATCAATCAAATGTTGCATAAAATGGACATCGCCATGTTTCCAGTGTATCAACAAGTCCTTGGTCAGAAAACTTGCGACAATCATCCGCGCCCGATTCGGCATCCAACCAATCGCCTTCAACTGGCGCATCGCCGCATCCACCACCGGATACCCCGTCATGCCATCTTTCCACGCCTGCAACATCTCATCGTCGTCATCCCACTGCATCGTCTCGTAAGTATCGACAAAATCACGTTCCAGCACATGCGGGAAGAAGTGCATGATATGGACGTAAAACTCACGCCATGCCAATTCGCTCACCCATGTTTTGATGCTTTCCTGATACTGCTTGCTTCGCGTATTCTCGTGTGCTTCGCGTGCCGCCCAGTAGGCTTGTCGGGGAGATAGTAGCCCTAAACGCAAAAAGGGCGATAAATAACTCGTCCCCTGCGGACGTTCATCACCATAAGGCATTCTTGGCAACCAATTCCGACGCTCATCATAATGTTTGATGTCTTCTGCCATGAACGCATCCAACATAGCCAACGCCTTATCTTCACTCGCTTCTACCGTGCGCTCGACGTCCTCAAAACCAAGCTCACTCAGTGTTGGAATGCCATCATTTTCCACATCATCAAGCGCAAAAAACCAGTCATCCCGAAAATGACGTACTGATACCGCTGGCTTTTCGTTTTTTTGCCACTTCTTCCAGAACCATGTATACACGACATATGGGTCGCCATCCCCTTTGAGGATACTTCCCGGTGGCACCAAAATGGCATCTTCAGAGACATGTACATCTATTGATAGGGCATCTCCAATAACGGCGTCGCGCTTCGTGGCATACGGCGAGTAATCACGATTGAAATACAGCGCACTCGCATTGACCTCCTCAACCAGTGCCGGAATAATCGCTTCAGGCTTGCCATGCTTGACCAAAAGACGTGTGCCATATTCCTGCAACTGCTGATCCAACTCCGTCAGCGCATCCAACAAAAAGCGCATACGTGGTGCACCCACGCGGTCAGCCCGAATCAAATCTGTGTCGATTATGAACAACGGAATCACTTGCTTATCTGTCTCACACGCCTGATGCAAAGCAATATTATCGCGCATTCGCAAATCACGCCGAAACCAATGAATCACAGGCTTACTCATGCTTGCACCTCCTGCGCGACAGCCGTTTTCATGGTTCTTTCCTGTCTGACAGGCAAATGACGCCGTACATCTTTCGCTACCCGAATACCACCCAAAGTCACGCCTGCTGTACTCTGTCCCGGAAAAATACTATCACCCACGAGACGCACATTCTTAATCCCTGTTCGTGGACTCCGCGCCTTGAAGAGCGTCGTCTGCGGGAAGCCCACGACCATCCCTGTGTGGCGCTTAGTGTAAAATTCATAGGTCACAGGTGTTCCAGGCAAGCATAATTCAACACTCGCTTTGAATCCCGACAACACAGCATCTATCGAGTCGATAAT
>JBCBKJ010000026.1:0-71685 GCA_038522085.1 Chloroflexota bacterium | reverse complement strand
TTTTGTGCGAATTACTGTAATGTCTGTAATGTTATATAGGTTAGAAGATAATTAGTTACAGTAAATTACTGGCTTCATTTGTTATCTTCTGGTGTTAGCACATACCCATGAATCGTGCCAGCAACCGCGCCACCAGCAAATAAACCTACAAAATAGGGCAACACATAATCAAGCTCACCCGCCACAAGCGCAGGTCCTAATGTGCGTGCCGGATTGATAGACGCCCCAGACATCGCGCCTGTCGCAAAAATCAGTGCGGCAAGGGTCAGCCCAATTGCCAAGCCTGCGAGATTGCCTGCTTTTTCGTAGATAGCACCCTGATAGATTACACTGAGCAGTAAAAAAACGAGGATAGCTTCGATAGTCGCCGCTTGCCATACATAGTCGTCTGTTAGAAATCCGAGCGTTTGCCCATAACGAAATGCATTACCATCCAAAAATGCGAGCAAAGCAGGACTCTCTGCACCACCGATAATCCAGACAACCAGATACGCCGCAACGATACCCCCAATGAATTGCGCAACGATATATCCAGCCGCCTTTGTATAGTCAATTTTCCCACCAACTAACAATCCAACTGTGACGGCTGGGTTAATATGTGCGCCAGAAATATGTCCATAAGCGTATATCATGCCAATCACAACCAAACCATGTGCGAAAGCAGGCGTGGCAATCCCAAATACTGGCGCAACGATGACAGATGCGATGCCAACAAAACAGAGCGTGAATGTGCCGAGGAATTCGGCAGCGAGTTCTTTGATATTCAGAGTTTCTTACCTATCAATAAAAAATCGGTCAAGTTTTCCGTAGAGTCTAACAATGGCTGTGCCAAATGTCAGTTGCTACGTAACCTGACCGAAATTAAGAAACTGTTAAACGTACAGCTTAGACAAGGTCGAAACGATCAAGATTCATCACTTTATTCCATGCTTCGACGAAATCATGCACGAATTGTTCTTCTGCATCTGCACTTGCATAGACTTCTGCCAGAGCACGTAACTGCGAATTTGAGCCGAAAATCAAATCAACGCGCGTTCCTGTCCATTTGACATCCCCTGTCGAACGGTCACGCCCCTCAAAAGTTGCCTCATCTTCAGAGGTTGCTGTCCAAACCGTGTTCATATCCAGCAAATTCGTGAAGAAATCGCTGGTGAGTGTTTCAGGCTTTTCTGTGAATACACCATGCTGTGATTTGCCTGTATTCGCATTCAGAACACGCATACCACCGACGAGAACTGTCATTTCAGGCGCGGTCAAACTCATCAACTGTGCCTTATCAATCAGCATTTCTTCTGGGGATACGCTGTAGTCACCCTTAAGATAATTGCGGAAACCGTCTGCTGAAGGTTCAAGTACCTCAAAGGATTCAACATCCGTTTGTTCTTGGGATGCGTCCATACGTCCAGCACTGAATGGCACTGCGATATCATAGCCAGTTTTCTTGGCTGCGACTTCGATACCTGCACATCCAGCCAGCACAATCAAGTCAGCCAGTGATACACGTTTGTCGCCAGATTGTGCGTCGTTGAATTCTGCTTGAATGGTTTCGAGAACATCTAGCACGCTTGCGAGTTGGGCAGGTTGATTAACATCCCAATCTTTCTGTGGGGCAAGGCGAATCCGTGCGCCATTTGCACCACCACGCATATCTGAGCCTCGGAATGTCGCCGCGGATGCCCATGCCGTTGATACCAATTGCGATACGCTCAAACCAGAGGCGAGTACTTTTGCTTTCAGGTCAGCAATATCTTGGTCGTTGACCAATGTATGGTCTACATCTGGAATCGGGTCTTGCCACAGCAATTCTTCTGCTGGTACTTCTGAACCGAGCAAACGCACACGCGGACCCATATCACGGTGTGTCAACTTGTACCAAGCACGTCCAAACGCATCAGCAAATTCATCTATATTTTCGTGGAAACGCTTCGAGATTTCCAAATAGGCGGGGTCAGTGATGAGCGCAATATCCGTAGTCGCCATCATAGGAGCATGACGTTTAGAAGGATCATGTGCATCAGGGACAGCATCCGCCGCCGCGCCATCTTTGGGTTGCCATTGTTGCGCACCGGCTGGGCTTTTTGTGAGTTCCCATTCGTAACCGAATAGCGTATCGAAGTAGCTATTATCCCATTCGATAGGGGTTGGCGTCCATGCACCTTCTAAACCACTGGTGATGGTATCAACACCGACGCCTGTGCCGTACTTGCTTGTCCAGCCCAAGCCTTGCTCAGCAATGGTCGCGCCTTCTGGTTCTGGACCAAGATGTGAATCGGGCGCGGCACCGTGCGTTTTACCAAATGTGTGACCACCAGCAATCAGCGCAACGGTTTCTTCGTCATTCATTGCCATGCGTGCAAAGGTTTCACGAATATCTTGTGCGGATGCCATTGGGTCAGGCTTTCCGTTTGGACCTTCTGGATTCACATAGATAAGTCCCATTTGTACAGCCGCCAGTGGATTTTCAAGCTCGCGTTCGCCTGTGTAGCGTTTGTCACCGAGCCATTCGCTTTCTGGTCCCCAATAAATATCTTCTTCTGGTTCCCAGATGTCTTCACGTCCGCCACCGAAGCCAAAAGTCTCAAAACCCATAGATTCAAGTGCGACATTACCTGCCAAAATCATCAAATCTGCCCAAGAGATTTTGCGACCATATTTTTGTTTGATAGGCCACAACAAGCGACGTGCTTTATCGAGATTGGCATTATCAGGCCAGCTATTAAGTGGCGCGAAGCGTTGCGTACCAGCCGATGAGCCACCGCGACCATCACCAGTACGATACGTACCAGCACTATGCCAAGCCATCCGAATGAAGAATGGACCATAGTGACCGTAATCAGCAGGCCACCAATCTTGAGAATCCGTCATTAGGTCGTTGAGGTCTTGTTTCACAGCATCTAAATCAAGGCTGTTAAATGCGTTTGCATAATCGAAATCAATGCCCATCGGATTCGTCATGGGCGCGTTTTGGTGAAGAATTCTAACATTTAGCTGGTTGGGCCACCATTCACGGTTGGTTGTCGTACCAAACGAGGTATTAGAACCACCTGTAAATGGACATTTTGTTTCGTCTGCCATACTGTCTCCTTGTTTGTTCAAAATACTAGTCTGTATAAGCATAGCACTTTATACTATAGTTTTGAATTATCGTTGCCTATTAATCAATAGGAATATCCTATAATAAGTGAGAGGGTCGTATCTATGGAATTGCATCAACTGGAATACTTTGTTGCGGTAGTAGAAGCAGGAACTTTCAGCAAAGCCGCTAAGCGATGCAATATCACACAACCATCTCTTAGCCAGCAAATTATTAATCTAGAAACAGAAATTGGTCGCAAATTATTCAACCGACTTGGGCGTCGTATCACGATTACAGAAGCAGGTGAGTTGTTGTATCCTCGTGCATGCGCGATTTTGTCCGATGTACAACACGCGAAACATGCGCTGACCGATGGTTATATGCCAGGAAATAGCACGTTGTCAGTCGGTATTATTCCCACTTTAGGGTCATTTTTGCTCTATGAGACAGTGACGCAATTCCAAAGTGCTTATCCTAACGCGACATTGCATATTCATGAAGATATGACAGATAATCTTATTGCTAAGCTGATGACGGCTGAACTGGATATTGCCTTTGTTAGCTTGCCGATAGCGAATAACCAACTAGCAATCACGCCCTTGATAGAAGAACCACTCTATATCGCTATGCCACAGGATCACGGGCTTGCATCAGCTTCTGAGATTATGATTAATGACTTAACCAATATACCGTTCATTCGCTTATCAGATCATGATTGCTTATCTGACCAACTAGATAACTTCTGTTATGTCCAAAAAATAAACCCGCCGACTATTTACCAAACATCACATCTATCAACTGTGATGGAATTGGTTCGATTGGGAATGGGGATTTCGCTTGTACCTGCTTGTGCAGTTCAAGGCTACGCGAATAAAGATATTGTATTTCGGCAACTGTCTAATCCACTGGCACGTACTATTGTTTCAGCAAGACACAAAGGCAGAGAACAAACAACGCTCAATACAGCCTTTAGTCAGTATTTACAGCAGGCGTGGCGTACCTTAACAACAACCAACCCCGAAGCAAAATAGCTAAATTCATAGGTGACTATAATGATTCTCCCTGTGCAGTTTGATATAGGTTTGTTATGCTAGTAGTAACCTGCAATGTTCGTGATGTTAGCTTCAATTTGGGCCAACGCTTTCGAGAAGGGAACGCGGGTTAAGAACGCCGGACGTGATATGCCTGCGAGGCTGAGACGAAACGTGTTCGCAGCGTACCCACCTGATTTTTCAGGTCTCAAACACCGCTCTCACACGGCATACGCAGGTTCGTTCTCATAAAAACAGCGCACTCAAACAAGTGCGCTGTTTTATATTTTCTGTATGATGCCGAGGTTGCTTATTGGTTGTAATCCTCGCCAAAAACTTCGGTCATGAGGGAAGGCAAGCGCGATACATTGGGAATCAACACTGATGCGCCCTGTGGCGTAGACCACGATTGTAAATACTGATAATCGACAACGCCCGTCGTGATATTCTCGCGTGGTACATCCTTCGCATACAAGCCCAATTGAATAATCTGCTCAAATGTCAAACCTGTATAGACATTATCTTGCCATGAACTCCACAATAAAGGCGATTGTGCGATGAGTGACGGAATCATGTCGAGGTCAAGCACACGGTCACGCAATCCAAGAATCACCTGTTGCTGACGCTCTGCACGCTGAATATCGCTATCACCATGCCGTGTACGGGCGAAGCGCAAAGCATCATAACCATTCAAGAAATGATTGCCAGCTGGTAAATAAAATGGGTCGTAGCCATAGTTCATACTTGGATAGCGCGGGTCATTGATTGTGTAATCAATTTCAACTTCTACACCGCCAACCGCATCTACTACATCAATGAAGGCTTGGAAATCGACTGCCATGTAATCATTGATGCGGATACCAAAATTGCCGGATACCGTGTCGCGCATGAGTTCTGGTCCAAAACCCGGACTGCGTAATTCACCCAGTACCATCGCCGAATTGATGCGCTGGCGTGATGCATAGCCATCCACACGGACGTACGTATCGCGTGGTAAGCTCAAAACGCCAATCGAATTGGTTATGGGGTCAAGACTGACAATCATCATGGTGTCTGTACGGAAGGCGAGTCCGCTTTCGTTGGGACGTCTGTCTAACCCGACAAGCACCATTGTGAAGCGCGATTCACCATCCCAAGGTTCGAGAGCGATACTGCTACCATCTTCCAGAATAAGCGTATCGTCAATGAGTTCCGTGTTGTAATCATTTCGTGCCACAACAGCCGTTGGTAATGCAACATTAGCCGTTGCCATCGGTAGTTCATTTGCATTCGATGCTTGCACAATAACAAATGCGCCAAAACTAATCACTAGCACAATTGAAAATAGCGCACCTGCAACGACAACCCACACCCATTCACTCGCACTGTTGCCACGCTGATTACGGCGACGTTTGCGTACCCGTTCTCGCACCGCTGACGTTTGTGATGGTGGAGGAGGGGGCGCTTTTCGCTTTTCCGTGTAGTCTTTAGTGCTATAAACTGGGCGTGGCGCAGGTGATGGTATCGACGCATCCTCTGGAAACGAAGAAGCGTCGTTCTGTGGTCTATCTGTCATAGGTTTTACGCCATTCTGCAATACAATAGGCATGTACAATCAACAGTATAAGTCAGGGATTAAAAATGCGTCAATGGCGCTTGATATACGATACCCCAATGATGGGTAGCTATAATATGGCAATTGATGATGCTATCATGGGGGCAGTCGCTTCTGGAAATAGTTTGCCAACACTGCGTTTATATGCGTGGCAACCCCTGTGCCTATCGCTTGGCTACGGGCAACGTGTACGTGATGTTGATATGCCAGCTTTGAAAACACAGGGCTGGGGATTGGTACGGCGTCCGACAGGTGGTAAAGCTATTCTGCACGGTGATGAACTCACCTATAGCGTTGCTATACCCAAAGACCATCCCTTAGCCGAAGGTGATGTTGTCGAAAGCTACCGTCGTATCAGCGAAGCGCTCATGATTGCGCTCACACATCTTGGGCTAACCCCAGCATCCGAAAAACAAGCGAAAGGTAATAGTGGCTTAGGACCCGTCTGCTTTGAAGTGCCATCCCACTATGAAATTACATCCAATGGTAAAAAGCTCATCGGTAGCGCCCAGGTACGCCGACGGGATGGCATTCTACAGCATGGCACCCTACCTCTGCACGGCGACCTCACCCGTATTTGTGATGTGCTGGCATACGAAAATGAATATGCACGTCAGCAAGCGAAAACGGTATTACTAGAACGTGCTACCACGCTTGAATCAGTTTTAGATGAGCTTGTTTCTTGGCAAACTGCCGCAGATGCCATCGTGTGCGGATTTGAAGAAGCATTCGACATAGATTTCACAGAAGAAAAATTATCAGAGAACGAAAGTGTATCCGCACAGACTTTGCTCACAGAGCGCTATGCTAACGCCGCATGGACACACAAACGCTGAGTGATTGTTTTGCACATATCGCATCTGCTATAATTAGAACAAATCATCTCATTGTTACACATAAAAGCAGAGGATTATCTGATGAGCAAGCGACAATTACCCCTTTTTCCATCCCAACCTGCATCATCGGATGACATCAGTAAAATAACGCCTATCGGTGCGACATTTGACCTGTTCCGCAAATATCTCATTCGGGAGGGCAAGTCTCAGCATACGGTCAAAGCCTTCATCGGGGATATGAATTTGCTCACTGAACATACAGGTGATGATACGCCTATCGGCACATACACCACAACGATTCTCAATGATTATCTTGATTGGATGGAACATCGGCGTGGGGTGTCGTGTAGTCGCAAAACCTATGCTCGTCGTGTGACAACCCTCAAAGTGTATTTCAAGTGGCTCAAACAAATTAAAGCCCTCAACCACGACCCATCAGCGGCTGTTTTACAACGCTCAGGACCTGCGCCTTTGTCAGATGTACTCATGCCAGAACAAGTCGATGCAGTCATCGCGGTTGCACAAAGGCAAAAGAAAAAAGATGACCCTGATTATCGCCCTGAGTTGCTGTTTCATCTGCTCCTGCAAACGGGCATCAAAAAAAGTGAGACAGGTCGCCTGACCCTAGATGATTTTGAAGTCGTGGAAACAGTAAATCCGTCTGTGATGATTCGTCATAAATTGCGCAACGTCTACAAAGAACGGCGTATTGATTTAGACGATGATTTTGTACCTTTGCTGGATGCGTATATCGAGCAATATAAACCAGATGACACACTTTTTGACTGCACCACGCGTAACCTCGAATATATCCTCACAGCACTGGGCGAGGAAGCAGGCGTGCCATTCAAACTGTCTTTTGAGGTCATGCGCTGGACGATGGCAGTACGGGCATGGCGGGCAGGAGCTGACGAACAAGCAATCCGTGAACGCATGGGACTCAGCGAAACGACTTGGTACGAAACAAGCAAAAAAATCAGGCGCCTCATCGCACAACAAGTCGCCGCCGAGAATATGCCGACAAATTAGTAGACCCGTAGCAAAAAGCCCTTGAGATATTCGCCTTCAGGAAAGGTCAGCGCGATAGGATGGTCGCTACCTGCGCTCAGATGCTTGACGATTTGGGCTTGTCTACCACTATCTGCCAGCGCCCCAAATACAATTTTCTGGAATAAATCGCGGCTGATTGCGCCGGAACACGAGAAGGTCATCAGATAACCCCCTTCTTTGACGAGCTTGAAGCCGTTCAAGTTGATGTCTTTATAGCCCCGTGCGGCGCTGTCTATCTGACGTTTATTATGTGCGAATTTAGGCGGGTCAAGAATTACAAGGTCATATTGTTCGCCTTGCTCGTTTGCTTCCCGTAGATACTCAAAAACATCGGCTTGCACAAAAGTTAAATCGCGCTCTTTCCACTCGTTGCCATGATAACTATGTTTGGCGAGTTCGAGGGCTTCTTCGGATGAATCCACGTTCACCACATGCGCATTTGCCCGTAATCCAAAGCCACCACTGAAGCAAAATGTATTCAGAATACGGTTATCTTCTTTTGTCCAGCCGTGCGCCTCTGATAATTGCTCTACAAGGGCATGATTATCGCGTTGGTCGAGATAGTAGCCCGTTTTGTGTCCTGTACGTACATCCACAATCCGAATCAGATTATCATCACGAAATGGAATCAATTCGGGCGGGTCTTCCCCCCATAGCAAGCCCGTTTGCTCTGTGGATAAACCTTCTTTACCGCGCACATCAACATCGCTCCGCTCGTAGACACCCTTGATAGGCATGCCTGCTTCCTCGAACAGTTCCACAGCGAGTTGCGCAATCGTGTGTTTTTGCTGGTCAATGTGTAAAGTGAGGGCTTGCAGCACTAAAAATTGTGCATAGCGGTCAATAATCAAACCCGGTACGAAGTCGTTCTCCGCGTTTACGATACGGTGTCCAGCATAAAATTCAGGTTGTGGATAACGTTTTTCGATGGCACGTTTCAGCATTTTGCGCCACCAAGCGTCATTGATGGGTTCGTCTTGCCACGTCATCACGCGTACCTGAATTTGTGATTTGTGATTCCAATAGCCACGCCCCAAGAAATTCTTCTTGTAGTCAATCACCGTTACTATATCGCCATCTTCGGCGTTCTCTGCTTTGTAAATTGCCCCGCTAAAAATCCAAGGATGCTGATTGCGAATTGGTTTTTCGCGCCCTTTGCGAATATGAATGATACCTTCTGCCATAGTGCTTTATCCTCACAAAAAACGAGACGCAGTATGCCCACGTCTCGCTCGTTATCTTTACAGTGTGCTAGGCATTATAGCATAGCACGCAAATCATCCTCAGTGATGATTGGTACGTCGTTTTTCTCTGCTTTTGCCACCTTGCTCCCAGGACTTTCGCCCGCGACCACAAAATCCGTCTTGCCACTGACGCTACCCGAGACTTTGCCTCCATGCGCTTCGATGAGCGTCTTAATTTCGTCGCGCGGTACACTCATTGTTCCTGTTAGGACGAATTTTTTGCCGACCAACGTATCGCTCTTTTGTGTGCCTTCGACAGCTTCCATGTTCACACCCGCTTCACGCATTTTCTGGAGCAAATTTTGATGATGCTCATCTGCGAACCACTCGACAATGTTGCGTACCAGTATTGGACCCAAACCATCAATCGTCAGCAACGGACGTGATTCATCAATTAATGCCTGTAAATGCTCTGCGATGACTTCTGGTGAAGGCGCATGTGGTAATTCCAATTCCAGCACAGGTTTGAGCAAACGCGCTAATTTTTTCGCTAAACCATCGCTATCAACATAACGGGGCGCGAGTTCCACAAGCGGATTGCGCAGTCGTTTGCGTGCTTTCTGGACATCCGGCAAGCGACCTTCCAGTGTGTTTTCACCTGCCAGCAATGGTGACATAGCGTCAACGAAAGCCTTTTCTTTTGTCGATACCTGCGTTGCAATATCAACAAAAGTCTGCATGTTTTTAAAATAATTCGTGAGGTCATTAGCGACTGTTGTACCAATGCCATCAATGCCCAGTGATGCTAGCAATTGCGCCAGTGGACGTCCTTTTGCCGTTTCGATAGCAGATAGTAAATTTTCTACTTTCTTATTACCAAAACCTTCCAGTTCAAGAATTGGCTCGGCTTGCAAATAGAAAATATCAGCTTCGTCTTGAATGAGGTCAGCATCTATCAATGCTTCAATCGTGGATGGTCCCATGCCATCAATATCCATTGCTCCCCGCGACACGAAGAACTCCAGCGAACGGAATACACGCTCTGGACAGCGTGGATTCGGGCAGAATAAATCGACAGCGCCTTCAGGACGGATCAACTCATCGTCAGAGAAAGGGCAAGTCTGCGGCATCTCAATCGGCGTTTCATCACCATCGCGTGCGCCTTCCACAGGACCAATCACATAGGGAATCACATCACCAGAGCGTTTAATAACGACTCTATCGCCCATACGAATATCAAGTTGCTGAATCAGGTCATAATTATGCAAACTCGCATTGGATACCGTCACACCACCCAGATAAATTGGCTCAAGTTGTGCCGTAGGGGTTACTTTGCCTGTACGTCCGACATTCACGGTTACGCCAATCAACTCGGTTGTGCCTTCTTCGGCTGGGAATTTATAAGCTGTTGCACCACGCGGATCTTTACCAGAAACACCCAATTCGCGCTGAATAGCTAAATTATTTATTTTGATAACCAATCCATCAATCTCAAAAGAGAGGTCATGACGTCGTGCTTCCCACTCGCTCAAATGTGGGATAATATGCGATAATGTGGGATAATGGCTAGTCTCCGGCACGATGTAAAAGCCCATTTGCGTCAGATAATCAAGCACCTCTGTCTCGTTATCTACCTCCACACCGTCGCTATCTACGATGCTATAAATATATGCGGTTAAATCACGTTCAGCCGTGATGCGCGAATCTTTTTGCTTGAGTGAACCCGACGCTGTATTGCGGGCATTTACATATTCTGGCAAGACTTTTGCCCGTTGTTCTTCGTTGAGTGCTTCAAATGCCTGTTTTAAGAACAGCACTTCGCCCCGCACCACTAAGCGCTCCGGTGCAGATAATTTGCTGTCAGGGTCGGCTGGGATGCGTAATGGCACCGTGTTTATCGTTTTCACATTGAGCGTAACATCGTCGCCCGTTTCACCATTACCCCGTGTTGCTGCCGTCACTAATACCCCATT
Organism: Chloroflexota bacterium; assembly: GCA_038522085.1. Taxonomy (GTDB): domain Bacteria; phylum Chloroflexota; class Anaerolineae; order Aggregatilineales; family Phototrophicaceae; genus JAUZRW01. Next base: position 60,941 of record JBCBKJ010000026.1, on the reverse strand, counting down.
CTCGTATGTCAGCACAATCGACAAACCATCCAGTTTCGGCTCTAGCACATAATCAAGTTCAATATTATCAGGCAGGAGTTTTTGATTGCGGTCTTCCCATTTTTGCAAATCAGTATCATCAAAAGCGTTTGACAAGCTCAAAATAGGCGCGGCATGTTGCACCTTATCAAAATCAGAATCAAGGTCACTCCCTACGCGCTGAGTAGGAGAATCAGGGGTGCGCAATTCAGGATGCTCATCTTCAATTTGCACCAGTTCATGATAGAGCTTGTCGTATTCGCCATCTGTGATAATAGGGTCGTTCAAAATATAGTAACGATAACTGTGATAATGCAATTGCTCACGGAGTTCAGCGGCGCGGTCAGCGATTTCTGGCATGGCATTGTCCTTAATTTTATCTAGCTAAGACATATGTTCTATTATAGCACAATAAATAAAAAACCGACGCACAGTGGCATCGGTCTGATTCTTCAGTCGCTTTACTGGCTATGGCGCTGTCACCTGTAAGAAATTCGATACAGCCCACCCATTCCGATTCACATCATTCGGATCTTGAATGCGCCACCATGTAAACCCACTTTCTTGTACAGGACCTTCTGTAACCGTGAAAATCGTCCCATCAGATACCCGAAAACGGATATTGCTATTGGTCAGCGTAGCGGCATCGCGTACATTAAGTTGCTGTTCGCCCACACCCTCTACAATCACTGTGCTACCGATTTGAATAGCCGCTGGTGTAGCGGACAACTGTACAGGCACGAGTGTCGGTCCATCCAAATTCAGCGGTTGGTCGTTCCCTGCTGGCGCGATGATGATCTGCGTAGCGGGCAACTGAGTATCAGATGTCACGCTGGTACTCTGAGCAATTGCTTCTGGTGGCGCAGTCACAATCATGATGATAGGAGTTGCTTCTGCCCGAAAATTACTCGATCCACCCAGCAGATAAATCACGCCGATGATGCCAAACGATACCACCAGCACCCCCACCAGCATCAGCGCAATTGACCACCAAGGCAAATAGAGCGCACTGTTATCAGGGGCTTGTTGTCGTCCCCGACGCGGACGCTGACCATACGGCGGGGGTGGTTGCCGACGCTGTGGTGCATTTGGCAATGGCTCAACATGTTGTCCGGGATTCCCACGCGGAACCTGTTGTGTGTTACCTGTACGCGGGAGCATTTCTGTCTTGTGCCGTGCATTTGCTTCGGTGTCGCTATCATCAAACTCATAGGGTGAGTTTGGACGTGTGCGCCCCATATCCGTGTTTGTTGGCACGGTATCTTCGCCAGGTCGATTGTTATTTTGGGGAGGTAAGCGATTGTCTCCCATTCTCGTGTCCTCTGCTGTTGTCGGTCACTATGCCTCTATCCTACAGTGAAATCGTGTACCTTGCGATAGAATGTCAGGCTTTCTCTGCCAGCCACGCTTTGAATGTATCAAATGACCATGTGTTGATGACCTGTTCTGCGGTCAACCAACCACGACGCGCATTATTGATACCATAGTCAAGCACATCCATCATGCTTTCGTCATGAGCATCCGTGTTGATGCTCAGAAGCACGCCCGCTTCGACTGCCAATCGCACATACTGCGCATCAAGGTCAAGCCGTGACGGATTCGCATTAATTTCGAGCGCTGTGCGCGTTTCTACTGCCGCCTTTATCACGGGGTCGATATTGATTTGTGCGGGTTCGCGTCGCCCGATGAGCCGCCCTGTAGGATGCCCGATGCAATCAACATGTGGATTGTGTATCGCTTTTACGATACGTTCTGTGAAGGCATCTCTATCCTGTCGTAAAGCCACATGTGGAGATGCAACCACCCAATCGAATTGTGCTAGTACATCATCGTCAAAATCAAGTGTGCCATCTGCTTTGATATCCACTTCAATACCATGCAAAATTTCAATACCGTCAATATTGGCATTCGCCTCTCGGATAGCTTCTGCTTGTGCGAGTGCCTCATCGGGCTTGAGTCCGCCTGCTTGTGCCTGCATCTGCGAATGGTCAGTAATTGCAATGTACTGCATCCCGCGTGCTTTTGCCGCTTCTGCCATTTCGAGGATACTCAGCTTACCATCGCTATATGTGGTGTGCATATGTAAATCAGCGATGATGTCTTTTATGGTGATGAGTTTGGGAAGGTTATTCGCCTTCGCAAGGTCAATTTCGCCATTGTCCTCGCGTAATTCTGGCGGTACCCACGCCAAGCCAATCGTCTCGTAGACTGCTTCTTCGCTCTCGCAGTACACATAAGTCGATTCGTCTCTTAATTCACCATTTTCATCAATCGGACGTAGGGCATCCTCATTCAGTGAATAGCCTTTTTCACGGGCGATTTCACGCACTTTGATATTATGTGCTTGGCTACCTGTGAAATACTGAATCGCTGTTCCCCATCGTTGCTTAGGCAAAACACGCACATCAACTTGTAAACCAGAGTGCAACTCAACGGAGCTTTTTGTATCCCCATGACCCAATACCCGCGCCACTTCATCCATGCTGACCACTGCATCCATGATTGGTTGTGCATTGTCACTAGCAATCAAAATATCGACATCCCCAATGGTTGGACGCGCCCGCCGGATACTACCAGCAATCGTGCCTTCTTGTGCTTCAGGTAAATCCATCAGATAAGCGAGGATTTTTTCAGCTGCTGGACGGGCATTTCCAATTGGTGTGCGGTCACTGCGACGGGCAATGGCTTCAATACCATCTAATACTTTTTGCTGACTTTTTTTGCCCATGCCAGCTAGTTCCGCGAGTTTGCCGTTTTCAGCCGCCGCTTTCAGTTGCTCAATACTCGTGATGCCCAATTCTTCCCAGAACAACTTTGCTTTTTTCGGACCTACGCCGTTGATATGCTTGATTTGCACCACGCCTAATGGCACTTCTGCTTTGCGCTTTTCGTAGTATTTAAGCTGACCAGTTTCTAGTAATTCCGTGATTTTATCGGCAATCGCTTTACCAATACCCGGAATATCGCGCAGTGTGCCATCGTCTAAATACGCACGTAAATCACGCGGAAGTTCTGCAATCTCTTCCGATGCACGGCGATATGATAAATAGCGAAAACGAGATTCACCTTTGATTTCAAGAATATCAGCAATGTTGCTAAAGACTTCTGCAATATCACGATTCGTAAGCGCAGACAATAGAAACTCCTTATAGTCAAACATGGTCAAAAAATGGGTAACGCACGTACCCAATAAACGAGCAAAACGGTACACATAGGCAATACCAGCGCACTCAGGAGTCGCGCTTGCCTCAGCCATGCAGGCGGTGCATCAGGAAAAGTATCCAATGTGCCACGCAAACGCCCCCATAACACCCGTATTTGCCACACAGTCTGGGGCGAAATGAGAGTCACAAGGCTGATAATCGCTAGCCACGTCACACTAATTTTGATGAAAACTAAGACGATGTTACCGAGCATACTGTTTCCATGTGATACGTATAATTAGAACACATGTATTATAGCGTGTCTGTGTCGATTTGTGGACAGGTTTCTGTGGCTTTTTCTGCAAATGCTTGACATTGCCAGCTCAGCACGGTATCGTAATGTCATAATCAAATAACCCACAAAAAGCAATGAACCAGAGTAGTACCTGTGAGTCAAACGTCACAGAGAGTCGTTTCGTAGGCTGGAAAAACGATACGGGCGCTGACAGGGAATGGACTGGGGAGCTGTGCAGGTGAACGGTCCAACAAGTAGCCTGTAACGGAAGCGCACCGTTATCATAGCGCAGGATATGGCAACTCGTTGTTGTCGTATCTGAGGAGCGCCTCGCTTGCATGAAGACATGCGCTGAGGAATTCAAGGTGGCACCGCGGAAGATAACTCTTTCGTCCTTGATATTGAGGATGAGGGGGTTTTTTGTTTTCTCTCTCATCAACAACGTTCGGTGATATTTAGAGAGGGAACACCTTATGGCTTTGCCATCTCCTCGTACTAGAACTGACATCCGTCCATCCCGTGATGGTGTCAAAAATTATTTCGCTCAGGGTGATTTAGTCCCTGTATACCGTACTTTACTGGCTGATCTCGAAACGCCTGTATCTGTCTACCTCAAGCTGACCCAAGATGGCTTACCTGCTTTCTTGCTAGAAAGTGTTGAAGGTGGTGAACAGGTTGGGCGCTACTCGTTCATTGGCGTCAACCCGCGTGGCATGATTACCGTGCAAGATAATATCATGACCCGCACAGTTGATGGCGAGACGACCACGCGCAATCTCGCAAATGCCGAAGACCCCTTGCATATCATCAAATCAGAAATTGACCGCTACACACCTGTCGAAGTGCCGGGCTTACCGCGTTTTGTCGGCGGGGCAGTCGGCTATTTGAGCTACGATGTCGTGCGCTATTTCGAGCGCCTACCGGAAACAGCCGTTGATGAACTCGACGTGCCAGATGCGGCGTTCATGTTGCCAGATACCCTGATTATCTTCGACCATGCGAAACATCAACTCATTGTGCTTGCCAATGCTCATAACACAGGCGACCCCGATGCCGCATACAACGAAGCGATTCGACGTATTGACCAGATTGTAGTGGCGCTCGGTAACTCGCTCCCAAATATCCCTTACGCAGACCAACCTGCGGAAAGTGACCTCAAATCCAACGTAGCACAAGAAAAATTTGAGGCGAATGTCCGCGCCGCGAAACAGCACATCAAAGACGGGGATGCCTTCCAGATTGTCTTATCACAACGCTTCAGTCGGGAGACAACGGCATCACCGCTCATGATTTATCGTGCTTTACGGGCATTGAACCCATCACCCTATATGTTTTTACTGCAATTCGATGATGATTTCACCCTACTCGGCGCATCACCAGAGATGATGGTACGCTACGAAGATGGCATTGCCAGCACGCGCCCCATCGCAGGCACACGACCTCGTGGTGCAACCGAAGCCGAAGATAACGCGCTGGCAGATGAACTACTCGCTGACCCCAAAGAACGTGCCGAACATGTCATGCTCGTTGACCTAGGGCGTAATGATTTGGGGCGTGTATGTGATTACGGCACAGTTCGCGTCTCTGAGATGATGAACATCGAACGCTATAGCCACGTCATGCACATCGTTAGCCACGTAGAAGGGCAATTGCGCGATGAGATGGATGCCTTTGATTTGATTCGTGCGACTTTTCCGGCTGGTACGCTCAGTGGGGCGCCAAAAGTTCGTGCAATGGAAATCATCGAAGATTTAGAAGGCGTGCGACGGGGTGCATATGGCGGGGCAGTCGGCTATTTCAGTTACGATGGCTCAATGGATATGTGTATTACGATTCGTGCCATGCTGATGCAGGGCAAAACCGTGCATGTTCAAGCCGGAGCGGGTATCGTTGCAGATAGTGACCCTACCAAAGAGCATGTCGAGTGCCAGAACAAAGCACGCGCTGTAGCAGAAGCCATCCGGTACGCAGAAAATGGCTTGATGTGAGGGATGCTAATCGCACACATTTTAAGAACGAAAGAGGACATTAATGACAGTTGAACGGGTTGTTTTCATCCGTCCGGGCGAAACAGAATGGAATCGTGTTGGTCGTTGGCAAGGTATCGTAAATATTCCGCTGAATGCACACGGTATCAATCAAGCGAAACGCCTAGCGCAATTTGTGCGCAATATCGGCTTAGACGCACTAGTTGCCAGTGATTTACGCCGCGCACGCGACACGGCTAGTATCTTATCGGAGTATGCTAATGCGCCAGTGACCTATGACGAACGCTTACGCGAACGCGACATGGGCGTGTGGCAAGGCTTAACTACCCATGAAATCCGGGATTGGTACAAGAAAAAATACGAAGAGCTTCTCGAAGACCCGCATAACTACAAAGTGCCTAACGGCGAATCACGTGCAGAGGTCGAAAAACGGGCGAGTGCCTGCTTTGAATCCATTGTGGGAGATAGCAATGCAACGACAATCGGCATCATCTCGCATACAACAGCCATCCGTACAATTCTTGGCGCATTTGTGCCTGATTGCAAACCATATGATATGCACTTTCGCAATATGTCCGTCACGACGATTGTCCGCAGTGATGATACATGGCGCGTGACACAATTAGATGATGTGATGCACCTTGAAGGTATGCCATCCACCTACATTGATGAGGTAGAAAGCAGAGCAAAAACATGATTCTCATAATCGACAATTACGACAGCTTTACCTACAACATCGTACAAGAGCTTGGTGAACTCGGCGCAGAAATGACCGTCTGGCGCAATGACCAAGTGACGCTTGATGACATTCGTGAATTGAATCCATCACACATCATCATCTCACCGGGACCCGGCTTCCCTAAAGATGCCGGTATCTCTTGCGATGTCATTCGTGAATTTGGCGCGACAACGCCACTACTTGGCATCTGTTTAGGACACCAGTGCATTGGCGAAGTCTATGGGGGCAAAGTGGTTCATGCACCTACCCTGATGCACGGCAAAACGAGTCAGATTCAGCATCATGGCGATAGCCTATTTGCAGATGTTGACGAAACATTTACCGCAACACGCTATCACAGCCTCGTTGTCCAGCCGGAGACACTACCGGATGTCCTAGAAGTGATTGCCACAGCCGAAACAGGCGAAATCATGGGTGTGCGCCACGAAGAATATCCAGTGGTAGGCGTACAATTTCACCCAGAGAGTATCCTGACTGCATCCGGTATGAAGATGCTCGAAAATTTCATGCACAGCCAACCTGTGCCAAGCAAAGCGTAAGTACAAAATTTAAAGTAAGGAGTTTGTTGTCAGATGACAGCACCATCACAGACCGAAGAGCAAACCAAAAAGAAGAAGAAAACATCGCTGACAGGTATCAAGCCAACAGGAACACCCCATCTCGGTAATTACTTGGGGGCGATTAAACCCGCGCTTGAACTAGTAGAAAATTACAAGGCATTTTACTTCATAGCAGATTATCACGGCTTGACGACTATTCGTGATAAACAAGAGATGAAGCAACATACCTACGAAGTCGCCGCGACATGGTTAGCACTCGGCTTAGACCCTGAAGAAGTCGTGTTTTATCGCCAAAGCGATGTGCCAGAAGTCTTTGAACTAACATGGGTACTCTCGTGTTTCACGGGCAAGGGCTGGTTGAATCGTGCGCACGCTTATAAAGCATCAGTAGATGCGAATATCGAACAGGGAAACGACCCTGACGATGGCGTGAACGTAGGCTTGTATAACTATCCTGTGTTGATGGCAGCAGACATCATTCTGTTTAACACCGATGTTGTCCCTGTCGGGCAAGACCAACGCCAGCATCTTGAGATTGCACGCGATATAGCCAATGCTTTTAACCATGTATACGGCGATACGCTTGTCCCGCCCGACGCCCTCATTCTTGATGATGTTGCCACTGTTCCTGGTCTAGATGGGCGCAAAATGAGCAAGAGCTATGGCAATACGATTGAACTCTTTGCGCCATCGAAGAAATTGCGCAAACAAGTCATGCGGATTGTTACCGATAGCAAAACACCAGAAGAACCTAAAAATCCAGACGAAAACAACATTTTCAATATCTACAAGCATTTCGCTACGCCAGAGATGATTGCAGAAAATCGCAAGAAATATACCGAAGGTGGTGTGGGCTATGGCGACCTCAAGCAAGAATTGTTTGAGTTGCTAGACGAAACCTTTGCCGAACCACGCGAACGCTATAACGAACTGATGGCAAACAAAAAAGAAGTCGATGCCATCTTGGAAAAAGGTGCGGCATTCGCACGGCGTATTGCCGGACGCACAGTGAGCAAAGTACGTCGCAAAATTGGTATCGGCTAAACAGCAACGTATGTGTAGTTAGATGGATAGCACGCCATGAGTTGGCACTATCAGGCGGATGATACAACCGATGATGAAGGGTTGCCGGATTATCTGGCAGTCAAACATTATCTGTTGTACTGGAAAGTTGACCCTGAGATTCGGGCAGACATCAGCCAGCATATGACAACCGCCTATGCGGCGAGTCATTACCTGCGTCGCGTCAAACCGGGGGATGTGCTGTGGATAATCAATGTGCATCAGCATCGGCTGTATCTGCTAGGACGGCTCAAAGTAGAGTTCATTGTAGACGATACAGCTATCGCACAAGAATTGGTTGATCCTCAGCCGGATGTATGGCAAGACGCTGATTGGTACGCCATAAGCAATAAATATGCCATTGAACCGATGCGGGAAATTGACATTACAGGCTTGGCAGAACAATTGCGCTTTAACAGTCGCGTCTCTGAGATGCTAGATATGGTCAACGGACAGGTAGACGCTAACCAATTGACCACACTACGCCAACTCACGACGCAATCCGCGCAACTGCTGGATGATGTCTGGTACAACGACGCTTACACACCGCAATCTGTCCAAGATTTTCTGGAACTCTCAGAAGATGACACGGCATACGCAGAAGGCAAAGTTGTCGTGCGTACGGTGCGCGAACGTCAACGTAGTCGCAAACTCGTGAACGATGCGAAGGCACGTTTCCGCGAAAAACATGATGGACGCTTATTCTGTGAAGTCTGCGGATTCAACTTTGATGAGTCCTACGGTATCGACTACATAGAGGCACATCATACAGAACCAATCGCCAGCTTAGAGGGTGAAACAGAAAATACAATCGACGCCGTTGCGTTGTTGTGTGCGAATTGCCACCGAGCCATACATAGTCGCACACCACCCTACAGCGTCGAAGAACTGAAAAATATGCGAGAACGCAAACAAGATTGATTTATAGGGGATAGAGATGACAACCATAACCCAAGATGAGATGACCATTCAGAAAGCTATCGGCGTACTCAGTCGTTTTGGTCACTTACAGGCTGAAGAAGCCGAAGCCGTCATGGAACAAATCATGAGTGGCGATGCAAGCGAAGCACAAATTGGCGCGTATCTGATGGCACTGCGTATGAAAGGCGAAACACCAGAAGAAATTACAGGCAGTGCGCGGGCAATGCGTAGTAAGGCTGCCACCGTACCTGTGACTGTCGAAGGCGATGTCCTTGATACTTGCGGGACAGGCGGTGATGGCTCAGGCACGTTCAATATTAGCACGACAACAGCCTTTGTGTGCGCTGGTACAGGAATTCCCGTTGCAAAACACGGCAATCGTGCCGCCACGAGTAAATCTGGCAGTGCTGATGTACTCGGTGCGCTGGGTGTTAACCTTGAACTAACGCCAGAACAGGTCGGCAAATGTGTAGATGAAGTCGGCATTGGCTTCTTGTTCGCTGTAAAATTACATCCCGCAATGAAATACGCGATTGGTCCCCGTCGCCAGATGAAAATCCGCACGATTTTCAATATTCTCGGTCCTTTGACCAATCCGGCTGGTGCAAATCGCCAACTCATGGGTGTCTTTGCCGCTGACCTGACCGATTTACTAGCAAATGTGCTGAAAAATCTAGGGAGTACCTCCGCGATGGTGGTCAATGGCTATGGGGGCATGGACGAACTGACTGTCACCGGACCGAATCGCATCAGCCATCTCAAAGAAGATGGTAATATTGAAACCTATGAACTCGACCCCATGAAACTCGGCTTTGAGCCTGCCAGCATTGGTCAGTTAAAAGGCGGTGAACCCGAAGATAATGCTCAAATCTTGCGTGATATTGTATCTGGCAAGCAACGCGGGGCAAAACGTGATATTGTGGTACTGAATGCGGGTGCTGCACTGTGGGCGGCGGGTAAAGCTGATAACATTGATAAGGGTATCAAACTCGCAATAGATAGCATTGATAGCGGTGCAGCAGAGCAAAAATTGGATGCGTTGATAGAAATGAGCCAGAGCTTTGCATGAATGATAAATTTGTAAAAACCGATACCATTCTTGACGAAATTTTAGAGACAAAAGTACAAGAGGTGGCGCGTGCCAAAGTACGTGCCAACTTGCAAACCGTACGTAGTATGGCAGGGCGTGTGTCAAAACCACATGACTTCATTGGTGCGTTACGTAAAGACGATAACACGGTTGCGCTGATAGCAGAAATCAAGAAAGCATCACCGAGCCGTGGGGTGCTTATCGAAGATTTTGACCATCTCGCACTCGGACGCACCTATGCTGAGAATGGTGCATCTGCCATCAGTGTGCTGACAGACGAGCAGTATTTTCAAGGGCATTTGCGCTACTTAGAAGAAGTCGATGAGGCACTCGATAGTACGCCTCTACTGCGCAAAGATTTCGTCATTGATCCGTATCAAGTGTACGAGGCACGCATGGCACGGGCATCGGCTGTGTTGCTGATAGTCGCCGCGCTAGATGATGCACAACTTGCGGATTTGCACACGCTCATTACAGAACTAGGCATGGCTGCACTCGTGGAAGTCCATAACGAAGCTGAACTCGAACGTGCCCTGAAAATTGAGCCTAAGCTCATTGGCATCAACAACCGTGACCTCAAGACCTTTGAAGTGGATGTCACGACGACTGAACGCATTGCCCAACTTGTACCAGATGATGTGACACTCGTTGCTGAAAGTGGTCTGAAAACAGCAGAAGATGTTGCCAAAATGGGTCAGATGGGCGCTCATGCGGTGCTGATTGGTGAAGGCTTGGTCACAGCAGAAGACATCGGAGCAACCGTAAGCTCGTTTAGCAGTCAATCGCGTAGCTGAGTGCTGAAGGATACAGTGACGTATGAAAGTCAAAATATGTGGTATCACCCGTCTGGAGGATGCGCGTGTAGCGATTGATGCAGGTGCAGATTTGCTGGGATTGAATTTCTATCCACCGAGTCCGCGCTCTATTTCAATTCCCCAAGCGACTACCCTGTGTGATACCTTGCGTGAAGAATACGGCAACGACTGTCCGCCACTTGTCGGGGTATTCGTGAATATGCCCATCGGTGATATTTCTATCCTCACTGAAAAAGTGGGTTTGAAATTTGCACAACTCAGCGCAGACGAGACGAATAATATGTTGGTTGAACTGCGTGGGATGGGTTTCAAAGCAATTCGCCCGATGAACAAAGCAATGGCACTCGAAGACGTGAAATACTTTGCTGAAACGATGCCCCAAGACGAACGTGTGCCGTCACTGTTGCTAGATGCCTATCATCCCAAGCTCTACGGCGGGACAGGTGAACAAGCAAGTGTCGAAGTCGCGCTTGCTGTCAAAGAAGTTGTGCCACGCCTGATGCTGGCAGGTGGCTTGAACCCCGACAATATCGCCGAGCGTGTGAAAGCGATTCGTCCGTGGGGCGTAGATGTTGCTAGTGGTGTAGAAGATGATGAACCTGGTATCAAATCAGCAGATAAAATGCGGGCGTTCATCAAAACAGCAAAAGAGGCGTAACATGGCGAACTTTTGTCCTCATTGCGGACGCCCAACGGTGAAAAAACACTTTGACCAGCGAGAGCGTGATGTGTGTCCAGAAGGGCATTTTGTCCAATTTGCACGCACGAGTATCGGGGTTGGTGGATTAATTATCCATGATGACCATGTCTTGCTTGTAGAACGGGGGATTCCGCCGATAGGCTTATGGACGCTCGTCAGTGGCTATGTCGAAGAAGGTGAAACGCTCGACCAAGCTATCGTGCGCGAGGCACGCGAAGAAGTTGGCATAGACATTCGTCCGCGTGGCATTATTTTTGTACGCAACATGCAAGAGCGCAATACGAGTAATGTGTACAGCGTATTTTTGTGTGATGTTGATACAAACGTAGTCCTGCAACCTGATGGTAACGAGGCAACGGCGGCTGAGTTCGTGCCGTTATCAGAAGTAGCGAGAGATAAACGCGATATATCACCTTATGCGCGTTGGTTTGTAGAAACCTATCGTACACAGCGTCCGCAACCGCTAACATGGCATCCGACGGGCTTTGATGAGCCATTAACACGCATTTACACACAGGGGCAATCATGACCGAGATGTTCGATATATACGACGATGCTATGCGACATATCGGCACGAAGTCCCGCGCAGATGTGCATCGAGATGGGGATTGGCATCGTACCTTTCATTGCTGGGTGATATACCGTGATGATGACGGGCAAGATTGGGTCGTGATACAAAAACGTGTTCCTGATAAAGACATCTATCCCAATTGCCTCGACATCAGTTCTGCCGGACACTATGAAGCAGGCGAAACGGTGGCAGATGGCGTGCGTGAAATAGAAGAAGAACTCGGTTTAGTAGTGATATTTGATGACCTCATCCCTGTTGGGCAACGGGTCAATGTGGCACACTATGACAACATCTTAGACCGCCAAGTTTCGGACGTTTTCTTGTATATTTGTAACCAGCCATTGCGTGATTATGCCTACCAAACATCAGAGATTGCTGGCTTAATCGCCCTCAATGCAGAAAAAGGCTTGCAATTGCTCACAGGGGAAATTGACACGCTCACAGTGCCAGCCGTTGGTTTTGACACACCAATCATAACCATTGCGCGTGATGATTTTATACCCACCCAAGATAACTATTTTGCAAAAGCACTCGTGCTAGCAAAACGCTGTCTTGATGGCGAAAAATATCTTTTTGTTTAATTTTGTACATAACGATAATTCAAGAGGTTTACTGGTATGACTGACCAATACATCAAAACAAAATCAACAACTGTGCCTAACGAACGGGGCTACTACGGAGATTTCGGTGGACGTTTTGTGCCGGAGACGATTATTCCTGCGCTAGATGAACTCGAAGAAGCATACTACGAAGCAATGAATGACCCCGCATTCCAGCAAGAACTCATGCACCTCAACCATACGTATACAGGGCGTCCAACCCCTGTCACCTATGCCAAACGCCTGACTGAAAAACTCGGTGGCGCACAAATTTATCTCAAACGTGAAGACCTCGCTCACACGGGCGCACATAAAATCAATAATGCACTTGGACAGGCATTGCTGGCAAAACGTATGGGCAAACAGCGCGTCATTGCAGAAACAGGCGCAGGTCAACACGGGGTTGCGAGTGTGACCGCCTGTTCGATGCTCGGTTTAGATTGCATCGTCTACATGGGCGAAGTCGATATGGAACGCCAAAAACCAAATGTGTTCCGTATGCGCCTCATGGGTGGGGATGTGCGAGGCGTGTCCAGTGGTAGTCGCACCCTCAAAGATGCTATCAATGAAGCGATGCGTGATTGGGTGACAAACGTCCGCACGACTTTCTATCTGCTCGGTTCAGCACTCGGTCCACACCCATACCCGATGATGGTGCGCGATTTCCAGAGCGTCATCGGGACAGAAGCGCGTCAACAAATTCAAGAACTCACGGGACGCTTGCCTGATATGCTAATGGCGTGTGTTGGTGGGGGTAGCAATGCGATTGGCTTGTTCCATGCTTTCCGTGATGATGAAAATGTAGACATGATTGGTGTCGAAGCGGGGGGTATGGGTATGAATACTGATAAACACGCCTCACGTTTCAATGATCCCGACCTTGCAAAACCAGGCATTCTGCATGGCACACGTTCCTTCGTGATGCAAAATCATGATGGGCAAGTGATGGAAACCTATAGCATTAGTGCAGGGCTAGATTATCCATCGGTGGGACCTGAACATGCTTACTTGCGTTCATTGGAACGTGCTTACTACACCCACGCTACGGACGAAGACACAATGGAAGCCTTACAGTTGCTGAGTGAAACAGAAGGCATCATTCCAGCACTCGAAAGCGCCCATGCTATCGCAGAGGTTATGAAACGGGCGCCACAAATGAGCAAAGACGAAATTATTCTCGTCAACTTGTCAGGGCGTGGTGACAAAGACTTGGATACGATTTTCCGTGAATTAGGTGAAGATCTTTCATGACTTGGTTGATTATCTTAGCCATTTTAATAGCTGGTGTGGCGATAGCAGGTGTTGTCTACGAGGCAACATCTGCCGCTCGTGATAGGGCAACCTACAAAAAACAGACACCACCCGGACAACTCATTGATGTAGGTGGACACAAATTGCATGCTGTCATCACGGGCGAACGCACAGACAACGAACCCGCCGTTATATTAGAATCAACGGTTGGGGCGAATGCGCTCGACTGGCAAAAAGTACAACCCCTACTGACAGAGAATAATTTGGTTGTCAGCTATGACCGCGCAGGCTACGGCTTCAGCGAAGCAGGTCCCGAACCACGTACGCCAGAACGTCTCGCACAGGAGTTGCACACGCTACTCAAAAATGCTGATATTGCGCCTCCGTATATTTTGGCAGGGCATCGGTATGGTGGATTGTTCGTGCGCAAATTTGCTGAACTGTATCCTGATGATGTGGCAGGCGTTTTGCTGGTGGATTCATCCCACCCGCAAGCAGTCAATGAACTAAACGACCCCAGTGAAATTCGCCGCTTAGAAAATAACGTGCGTATTTTTCAGCCACTTGGCTTAGTGCGCTTCGTGACACGCCGTAATTACCGCGCTCAATTCCTGATGGAAGATGAACGCGCTGAATATGTTGCTTTCATGATGTTCGATAATAAAGCGATGATTCCCGAAGTACGCCCAATTTTTGAAGATGGTATTCATCTATCGGATAAGTTGGATAAACCACTCGTGGTACTCTCCCGCGAAGAAGATGATATTCTCGCCCGTGAACGCGAATGGGCAGAGAAACAACGCGATTTATTGACGCTTTCCGATAATGCCGAACACCTGCACGCCGAAAGTAGCAATAGCTGGATGGTATTTGCAGAGCCAGAAGCAATAGCTAAAGGCGTTCAGCAACTCAAAGGAATGCTCTGAAAACGTACCTAATACTTCCGCATAAAACACATAATAGGTAATAACATGACAACACCAACACGCATACAGGGCTTAGATGCCTTACAAGAGATGTTCACAACAGCTAATGACGAAGGACGCGCCGCATTTTTGCCCTATTTCCCGATTGGGTATCCCGATTACGAAGCATCACTAGATGCTATCGAAGTAATGGCAGAAGCAGGTGTCGATGGTTTTGAAATCGGTGTGCCGTTCAGTGACCCCCTCGCAGATGGTCCGACTATCCAAGAAGCCACACAGATTGCGCTGCAAAATGGTATCGGGGTGAAGAATTGCCTCCAAGCGGTAGAAACACTACGTGGCAAAGGCATTGACCAGCCGATGATGATGATGAGCTACGCAAACCCCCTTATTGCCTATGGCATCAACAAATTTGTACAGGATGCAAAAGCTGCAGGGGCAGATGGTCTCATTGTGCCGGACTTACCCCCAGAAGAGGCAAGCATGTTCGCAGATATTTGTCGCAAAGAGAATATGGCGCTGATATTTTTCCTTGCGCCTACCAGCAACGATAAACGTATGGAACTCGTCGCTGAAAATGCTACCGGATTCATTTACGTGCTATCGCTGACAGGCATCACCGGCGCACGCGAATCAATGGCAGCCGACTTGCGCGAATTTATCGCCAAAATTCGTGAAAAAACGGATACGCCACTCGTGCTAGGTTTCGGTATCAGCAAACCAGAACACGTCCGCGAACTGCACGACATGGTAAACGGCTTCATTGTCGGGAGTGCGCTGGTTAAAGCAGGTAAAGAGGGTACAGATTCTGTTAGAGAATTAACACAAAGTCTCAGAAAAGCAACTTCTTAAACACATAATCCCCTTAATGATGATAAAATGAGTGTGTCATTAATCAGAGTTAAGGGGACATGGCGATGGCACAAGACCAACTTAAACGAGCGTATGCACTCTATAAAAGTGGAGAGACTAACCAAGCGAGTATGATTGTACGGGGTGTTCTGCGCGAAGACCCGCAGAATGCTAACGCTTGGTGGCTTATGTCACATTTAGTCGATGACCAAGAAAAAGTCATCAAATCATTGGAACGGGTGGTGAAAATCAACCCGAACCACACAAAAGCGCGTGAAAAACTCACACGTCTAAAAAACCAACCACCAGAAGATACCACCTCGTTTGGTGATTTATTAACCTCAAGTTCAGCACAAACAGTCGAACCTGTGCGATTATCGACACCTGCAACACCACAAGTTGAAGGACAAGACCCTAATTATTGGGCGAAACTCGATGCCGCAGAAGCAAAACGCAAGAATAGTAATAGTAATGGTGACCTTGCCAAAGCAGGGATGTTCGGTGCATTGGGTTTCTTAGGAACACGTTTCGGTCTTCGTATGGTGATTTTGCTCATTGTACTAGGTGCTGGTGGAATTATTACGCTATTCGATACCTTCCAATCAAACGCCAACTTACTGGATGACAACGGCAATACGCCACAAGATGCGGTGATTGCTTTTTATCGTGCAGATTACATGCAAGATGTGGATGCCGTATTCGATACGAGTTGCGATGATTATCATGATGATGTACGAGACATTATAGCTTTTTATCCCGAGTATTACCCAGCAACCACAGTTGATTTTTCTGATACCCGTTTTGAACTAGAAAATCATGATTGGCGTAATAACCGCGCTCTAGTTACTGTGCATGGCGTAACGCATCTAGAAGGTGAATTTGGTGATTTTTCTTACGATTGGGACGAAGATGCGCGTGATGCTGGGCTTGATTTCTTTGGTGAGTTTGTATGGATGATAGATGGCGAATGGAAAGTCTGTGAGGCGTACTATATTTCTGATATTGAATGGGAAGAATAGTCCATACGCCCTAGCATGATGCACGGTTGAGTATAGCTAAGCTCAACGGCAATATCATACAAATGTGTGATAAAGTGGAATCAGTCAGACGCATAAACGGGGATAAATTATGGCACAAGACCAACTGAAACAAGCCTTTGCGCTCATCAAACAAGGCAACAAAGCAGAAGCCAGCACGCTTATTAAATCCGTATTGCGAGAAGACCGCAACAACCCGAATGCGTGGTGGCTTATGGCAATGGTCGTGGAAGATGACGACAAACGCATCCGTGCGGCAAAGAAAGTTTTAGAGCTAAAACCAGACCACATAGGCGCGACAAAACTACTGACACGTCTTGCACCACAGGAATTGCCAAACAATGATGCAGACGACTTCTTCGCAGTTGATGCCGATGGTGCAAAATCACTACCAGATATTGATGTACCTGCTAAACCAAAACGCAAGGCAAAGCGCGAAGATTCAGGCACGAAAATCGCTATGTATGCTATTTTTGCGTTTGGTGGCTTCGCTGTGATTGCTATCCTCGTTGGTATTATCATGACTATTGCAGATGGCGGAAACGGGAATGGTAGCGGTTCAGAACGTACATGGACACTCGACGTAGAACGCGATGGCACAAGCTCAATTGATTACCAATACACAGGCTATTTGAGTATCACGGCTGAAGGTTTAGATGGTGCGGATGCTGTCCTCGAAGTTCTTGATAGTTCAGGTAACTTATTAGTACGCAACGATGACCATGAGGGGTATCCTGGACTAGATTTCTTGGATGCTGCTGTGCCTTTCACGCGCTCTAATGGTGAAGTAACAGTGCGGGTAAGTACCTTTGCGGGTAATCCTGGCGAAATACGCATCACTATCACTGAAATTGACCTTGAAACGTTCGTAAATGCTACGCTAAATGTTGGCGAAAGTGCTGAAATTGACATCACGGATAATGACGGCATTGGTGTCGTAGAAATTCGTGGTTCAGGCACAGTGACGGTCACAGCAGAAGCGACAGGCAGTTCGGATGTTGACCCTGTACTTGAACTGGTTGACAGAAATGGTACATTTATTGTACGCAATGATGACCACAATACCGAACTTAATCTTGGTACATTCGATGCCGCTGTCGAGCGCATATCTATATCAGGGCGTACTTATGCTGTCATCACAGATTTCTTCGGTAACGCCCGTGATGGTGAAGTCACTGTCAGAGTACGTGGCAACTGAGCAAACGAATTTGTTGACAAGGCGATTCGCAAACGGTATGCTCTGAATTGGTAACAAATTAAACAAAGTGAAATGCTATGTTTCTGACATACAACAACGCAACCGCATATTATTTTGCGAACCACATAGACCAGTGTGGAATGTTGTTGCCTGTTAGATAGACAAACTAAACGAGTGAGACGAAGGCGCGGGGACACATTCCACGCGCCTTTTTTGTTGCCATAGTGATTCAGATGAGGGTTCGGAGCAAGAGTGACCAAATGATAACAGTACGTGGTGTGCGCGGTGCCATCACCGTTCATGAAAATAGTGCAGAGGCAATTCTCGATGCAACAGAAGAGATGTTGCAGTGGTTGATAGAGCAAAACGGCATTGATGAAGATGATGTTGCCAGTATTTTATTCACATCAACACCGGACTTGAATGCCGCATTTCCGGCAAAAGCCGCCCGTAATATGGGGTGGCGACATGTCGCGCTGATGGGCTTTCAAGAAATAGATGTGCCAGAAGGTTTGAAAATGTGCGTGCGCGTACTCATTCACTGGAACACCACAAAATCCAACAGTGAGTTGACGCATGCCTTTTTACGTGGCGCGTCTGCTCTACGTCCCGACCTTGTACGAAAAGCAAAAGAACAAACATCAAATACAGAAGAAAACAATTAAAAAGGAATCCTACATGGCAACAAAACAAGAGAGTGAATCTGATTATGGCGTCCACAGGCTTTCGTACAAATAGATTGGCTGTTGTCGGCTTAGGGCTGATGGGTGGCGGTATCGCTATGGCAATGCGTAACCGTTGTGACCACATCATCGGCATGGATTTAGACGCCCATACACGCGAATACGCCGTCAATGAAGGCATCGTTGATGATGCTACGGACGATTTATATACGGCCGTCCACGAAGCGGATACTGTCGTGCTGGCGGCGCCTGTGCGTGTCATCACCGAAATACTCACGCTACGTATCGGTACATATTTACGCTCCAATACTTTACTCATCGACATTGGCAGTACCAAATATGATATTTGTGAAGCGATGGGACGCTTGCCGGTTGGCGTTGGGGCAATGGGTGGACATCCGATGGCGGGCAAAGAGAGTAGCGGCATTCAATCTGCTGACCCCCATATTTATAAAGGACGCCCCTTTGTCTTATGCAAAACCCGTCGCACAACACCAGCAACCCGTGACCGTGCCTTACTCTTTGTAGAGGCAATAGGCGCAGAACCCATTGAGATGGAAGCTGAACGTCATGACCGTATCGTAGCAGGTATCAGCCACTTGCCATACTTACTGAGTGCGTCTATGGTAGCGACAGTTGCCAAAGAAGCGCAATCCGACGAGGCATTCTGGCAATTGGCGGCAGGTGGCTTTCGGGATATGTCGCGTCTCGCGGCGAGTGACATCAAGATGATGGGCGATATTCTGAGTACCAATACCCGCGCTGTTGCGACTCTATTGGCAATGTTCCGCGTTCAGCTTGCGCAATTAGAGACAATGTTAATTTCTGGTGAACACGATAAACTTTTGGAAATGTTACTGCCTGCACGCGAGGCACGTTTAGATTGGGTGGAGAATTATGAGCAAAAACGACAATAACACTGCACATGACGAGTCAACACTGACGCTCAAACCGGGAAGCCCTCTGCGCGGGAATATCCGTGTGCCGGGTGATAAATCCATTTCGCACCGTGCTATCTTACTAGGGATGCTCGCAGACGGTACATCAGAAGTGCGGGGTTGGCTCAATGCAGGCGATACCGAAGCAACACTCGGCGCGGCACGCACACTCGGCGTTGAAATCGAACGACACGATGCCACAACACTGACGATTCATGGTGGCACACTCAATACACCGTCTGAACCACTTGATTTTGTCAACGCTGGAACGGGTATTCGTCTCGCAGCTGGTATCATGGCAGGACAAAATTTCCCCTCTGTATTAGACGGTAGCGGACAATTACGCCGTCGCCCCATGAAGCGCATCACCAATCCTTTGTCAGAGATGGGCGCGGATATACAAAGCGTTGATGGCAAATGTCCACTCACAGTAACACCTGCTAAATTGACAGGCATTCGCTATGAATTGCCTGTTGCCAGCGCACAGGTCAAAAGTGCTGTTTTGTTAGCAGGCTTATTCGCAGAAGGCGCAACCACTGTGGTAGAACCTGGTGCCGCCCGTGACCATACCGAGCGCATGTTAGCATCCATGGGTGCGGATATTGTCATTGAAGATAATGAAATTACACTTACACCCGGTCAACCTCTGCAACCGATGAATCTCACTGTTCCTGGTGATTTCTCGTCGGCTGCCTTCCTGATGGTCGCTGCAAGTATTCTGCCTGACAGTGATATCATTATTGAAGGTGTCAATCTAAATGATACACGTACAGGACTTATCGACGTGTTGCAAGCTATGGGGGCGAACCTAACGGTCACAGAAACAGGCACAGAAGCAGGCGAACCCGTAGGTGATATTCGTGTGCAATACAGCCAACTAACAGGCACAACTGTTGAAGGTGGTGTTGTCGTGCGTATGATTGATGAATTTCCTGTGCTGATGGTCGCCGCGCTTTATGCACAGGGCGAAACACTGGTCAAAGATGCGCGTGAATTGCGCGTCAAAGAGACAGACCGCATCGCTGTTATGGCAAAAGAATTACGTAAATTAGGCGCAGAAATCGAAGAGCGTGAAGACGGCTTCCGTATTGTGGGGGCGCAATCCCTCATAGGCAATACCGTTGATGGACATGACGACCATCGCGTTGCCATGAGCTTGAGCGTAGCTGGCTTACTTGCCGATGAAATGACTGTTGTCACAGATGCTAAATGTGCCAATGATTCCTTTCCCGGCTTTTCGGAAACACTAGAAAAACTCGGTGGACGCCTGCTCAATGAAGCATGATAATAGACTGCATAGTGTAATAGCCTAGAGGATACCTTTAATGATAGTTGTGTTCATTGCTTTTTTCTTAGTATGGCTCGGTGCTTTGTATTTCATACTGCAAAAGCAAGATTTAGTTCGCTTGTTCGGCTTCATGATGAGTAGCGTGCTGTTGTACCTCAGCCTAGAACTCACGCTGTGGTCTTTCAATTTACCATTACCTGTTATGCTAGTCGTCGGTCTCATTCCGCTTGTCTGCGTGTTATACGGTTTCCGTGTTTATGACTACAATCGTCAGCGTGAACTCGAAAAACGCAAAAATGATGACAAGCTCAAAAACCCGAATGCAGAAGAAGGCGTCGTCGCATGAATCGTGTAGGTGTAGTGGGCTATCCAATTGAACATAGCCTCAGTCCAGCTATGCATAACGCGGCATTCAAAGCACTCGGTATGGGCGATGAGTGGCTCTATGATGCGATGGCAATCCCACCCGATATTGCTGATTACGCCGTCAAAGAGCCGAAACGCCATGGCTATATCGGACTTAATGTGACGATTCCCTTCAAAGAACAGGCACTCCAATGGGGACGTCCAGACGACAAGGCACGGGCAATCGGTGCGGTAAATACGCTGAATTTCCGTGACGATACCGCAACCAACACAGATGTAGATGGCTTTCTCGGTGATTTAGACGCTCATGATGTTACGCTCAAAGGCGAAAAAGTGATTGTATTAGGGGCAGGGGGTGCGGCACGGGCGGCTGTTTATGGTTTGTGGCAACGTGGCGCAGATATAGTCGTTGTAAATCGTACCAAACAACGTGCCGATGATATGCTCATGCAACTCACAATTTCTGCGGGTGTACAGGGGGTCTCTGTGCTAACGCTTGATGAAGCCGCTGAAAGAGGGGCATCACTAGTTGTTAACGCAACATCGGCTGGTATGTATCCTAAAGTAGATAACACGCCATGGATAGCAGGGGTGCCATTTCCCAAAAATGCAACGGTCTACGATATGGTCTATACACCTGCCAAAACCAAACTTATGTCCCAAGCAGAGGACGCTGGTGGGCGTGCTATTGGTGGTTTGGGGATGCTGGCACGACAAGGTGCTGTCGCGTTCAAAATCTGGACAGATGTAGACCCTCCCATAGATGTCATGCTCAATACACTCCGTGAAGAACTTGCCACCCGTGAGGCGAAAGGCTAAATAATCATGGTCATTGAAAAACAAGCAATGAGCCTAGAAGAGCTACTCGCTACAGGTGACGATGCGCGTTTCGAGATTGTCGAATGGGAGAGAATTGATATGGTTGCGGCTGGTATGGCTCATCAAATTATAGCAATGAATATTCTCAGAATCATAGATACATATGTATCTGAGAGAGATATGGGTAATGTATTGCCCGATGGTATGACTTTTCTGATGAACTCGCCAACAACAGGTTTGAAAGATTCTTTTATCCCTGATGTGTCATTTGTAGCCACAGATAATATTCCGGCGGACTTCGACATAAATAAACCACATCCGGGCGCACCCGATTTAGCTGTAGAAATCATCTCCCCCAATGATAATGTTGAGATTGTACAAACCAAGGTTGAAACTTA
Source organism: Chloroflexota bacterium (assembly GCA_038522085.1). Classification (GTDB taxonomy): domain Bacteria; phylum Chloroflexota; class Anaerolineae; order Aggregatilineales; family Phototrophicaceae; genus JAUZRW01. Next base: position 38,684 of record JBCBKJ010000026.1, on the reverse strand, counting down.
CCTAGCGCAAGGCACACACGAAGTGTGGTTGGTATTTCCAAAAACCCAAACCGTACATCAATATCGGCAAGCGACACCCGCCACTATTCGCAAATATATGGGTCAGGATAATATCGAAACAGATTTGTTCCCAGATATGCAAGGACTCACGTTAAAAGCAATCTTCGCCCTGCCAGCATGGGCAATTAAATCAGATACAAAAGATAATTCAGATACGTAAGTTGTTTAGGTAATTCAAGAGGATTATAGGTATGCCAATACGATTTTTAACCGCAGGGGAAAGTCATGGTCCCATGCTGACGACGATTTTAGAAGGAATGCCCGCCGGAATTCCACTCGACGTAGATGCCATCAATCTTGATATGGCACGGCGTCAGAAAGGCTATGGTAGTGGTGGTCGCATGCAAATTGAAAAAGATGGTGTGCGCGTCACGGCTGGCTTCATGAATGGCGAAACAACAGGTGGACCCATTGCGATGTCGCTTGAAAACCGTGATTTCAAGAATTGGAAAGAAAAAGACATCGTTCCCATCACCACCCCTCGTCCCGGACACGCTGACCTCACAGGCGCACTTAAATATGGGTATCGTGAATTACGACTCTCGCTAGAACGTGCCAGTGCGCGTGAAACAGCGATGCGCGTGGCAGTTGGCGCAGTTTGCAAACAATTTCTCGCACAATTTGGCATCGAGATTCTCGGCTACGTCACGCAAATTGGCGCTATCAAAGCACAAATAGGCGAAAATCCAGATTATCGTGCCTTGTTTGCATGTGCAGAAAGCAACGATGTTCGTTCGCCGGATGCAGTAGCAGCCGAAGAGATGCACGCAGAAATCCGACAGGCGAAAATTGACAAAGATACACTCGGTGGTGTATTTGAAGTGATTGCGCTGAATGTCCCGCCCGGACTCGGCTCACACGTTCATTATGACCGTCGCCTAGATGCGAAACTCGTGGCGATGATGACCAGCATCCAAGCCATGAAAGGTGCAGAAATTGGGCATGCCTTTGATAATGCTGGCAAACCCGGCAGTCAAGTACATGACCACATGGAACCCGATGGCAATGGTGGCATTCAGCGCCGGACAAATCGTGCAGGTGGCTTAGAAGGGGGCATCACCACAGGCGACCCCATTATTGTGCGCATAGCTATGAAACCCATTTCGACCATGTTGCAGGGGGCGGATACCGTTGACCTCGCAACAGGTGAAGCCGAACGCACTGTCTACGAACGCAGTGATTTTTGTGCAGTCCCGCGTGCTGTCCCTGTTGGCGAAGCGATGATGGCAATTGCACTCACCGATGCCCTCATCGAAAAATTAGGTGGTGATAGCCTAGCCGAGATGCGTCCGCGTTTTGAAAATTTGCCACGCAATACCTTCGCAGATTTGCCAATGGATAATGTCGAGTGGCGCTTTGGCTATGAGTGAAAATAGCACTCAGAATATTGTCCTGACGGGTTTCATGGGAACAGGTAAATCAACAGTCGGACAATCACTTGCCGCTGAACTGGGTCGGGTATTTTTCGATGTGGATACCGCCATAGAACATCGTACGGGGCTAACTATTCCGCGCATTTTCGCTAATTTCAGTGAACCTTTTTTTCGTGCTATCGAAAAAGGGATTTGTCACGAAATTGCCCTACAGAAAAATTTAGTCGTGGCTACTGGAGGCGGTGCGATAGTTGATGATGATAGTCGTAAGATACTTCTTGAAACATCGTTTGTGATTTGCTTGTTAGCATCGCCGGAGGCAGTAGAAGAGCGTCTACAAGCCTCTGATGCCCGTCCGCTAGCGGGTGAATGGCGCAGACTCTATGATGAGCGTTTGCCTATTTACGAGGCGATGCCCAATAAAATCGACACGACAGATAAAACAATCGCCCAAGTTACACAGGAGGCACGCCAACTGTGGCAGAACGCATCAGCGTAAACATCCCTGATCATCCATCATATGACATCATCATCGAACGGGGCATTTTGCAACGCCTTGTCGATGATGCGGTCGAGTTCGGCTTGGATAGCCGTGTCATTGTCGGCACAAATACAACCCTTGCCCCGCTCTATGGGCAACAACTCGTAACCCGTTTACCCAATGCGGCTATCACCTACATGGAAGATGGCGAGGTCTACAAAAACTTAGATACAATACGGCGCTTTTACGACCAATTCCTAAAACAAGGCGCTGACCGTCACACAACAGTTGTTGCACTCGGCGGCGGTGTCGTCGGGGATACCGTTGGCTATGTCGCCGCATCTTTCATGCGGGGTGTCAAACTCGTGCAGATGCCGACCTCTTTGCTGGCAATGGTCGATAGCAGTGTCGGTGGGAAAGTTGGTGTTGATTTACCACAAGGCAAAAATTTGGTCGGCGCGTTCAAACAACCTGAAGTTGTCATCATTGACCCCGATGTGCTGGAGACACTCCCTAAAGAGCAATGGCGCTGTGGGATGGGTGAAATCCTCAAACATGGTTTTTTAGCAGATGAAGGCTTGCTCGACGAAAAATTACATCGCAAGAAGCATGCAGAAGAACTCGTAGCGCGGGCTGTAAAAGTCAAAGTGAATATTGTCCAGCAAGACCCCTATGAGTATGGCGTTCGCGCCCATCTCAACTTAGGACACACCTTCGCCCATGCCATTGAACAGGTCACAGAATACGAATGGCTACATGGCGATGCTGTTGGCTTTGGCTTGATGGCGGCGGCGAATCTCTCACAAAAATTAGGGATGGTAGATAGCAATCTAGTCAAACGGGTGCGTCGTGTACTCGCAGAAGCCGAACTACCGCGTTATTTGCGTGATATTTCACCCGATGCCATTTGGGATGCCATGCTCACGGATAAAAAGTGGAAAAATGGCGAATCACGCTTCATCTTACTCGAAGGCATGAACCAACCGACCATTGTGCGGGGTATCGAACGCGCCCAAGTTGTTGATGTTCTTGAAGGCATGCAAAGATGACAGACATTTTACTTCTCAATGGATCCAACCTGAACCTACTCGGCACACGTGAACCCGAAGTTTACGGCACAATGACCCTTGTAGACATCCATGCCAAAATGCAAGCACACGCGCCAAATGTCAGCATCCGTGCTGAACAGAGCAATCATGAAGGTGTGCTAATAGACACGCTCCATGAAGCACGTGAATGGGCGAGTGGGGTGGTCTTCAATCCAGGCGCATACACGCATACCTCCGTTGCACTGCGTGATGCCATCAGCGCGATAGAAATTCCTGTCATTGAAGTACATATGTCGAATGTTCATGCCCGCGAATCATTCCGGCATCATTCGTATCTTGCGCCAGTCTGTGTAGGACAAATTAGTGGCTTCGGTTGGCGTAGCTATCTACTCGGCTTAGATGCCTTGCTCGGCTATCTTGAGGACAATTCAGCCCCTTAATTGGTGGTGATTGCCAATAGAAAGCGTAAAATGTTGTGAATTGCAGTGATAAAAATGTGTCAGCATCAATTCTATAATGAGGATAGACGATGCCTTTAGATGAAACCAGAAATTATAGCCCTATGACCAAAGAAGATATTTTTGATTTAGTTAAAGACCAAAATATTCGTTATATTTCGCTGTGGTTCACAGATATTACAGGCGCAGTGAAAAGTGTTGTCGTGCCAGCCGCACAACTCGAAAGTGTTATTAACAATGGCGTGCCATTCGATGGCTCTGCGATTGAAGGCTTTGCACGGGTAGCAGAAAGTGACATGATTCTCCTGCCGGACATCAACACCTTCACGCTCTTGCCATGGAACAATAACGACGAAGAGCGTACAGCACGCATTATCTGTGGCGTTCATACCCCACAAGGTGATCCGTTCAATGGCGATCCCCGTAATGCGCTCATCCGTGCTTTACACGCGGCGGCAGAGATGAACCTGTCATTCAAAACAGGTATGGAACTCGAATTTTTCCTGTTTTATACCGATGCCTATGGCAAACCTGTTCTCGATGCTCCACAAGATAATGCCGGCTATTTTGACCACGCTGACGAAAAAGCACAGGTCGTCCGCCGTAAGATGGTTCGCGCACTTTTGGATATGGGCATTAACGTGAATACCGCGCATTCTGAAACAGGACGCGGTCAGCACGAAATTGATTTTCAGTATGCACATGCACTTGTCGCAGCAGACCAATTGCTGACAGCCAGAGTCGCGCTTCGCACCATCGCGCACCAAAATGGCTTACACTGTACATTTATGCCTCGCCCAATAGCGAATCAGCCAGGTTCCGGTATGCACACCCATCAGAGCTTGCACGATTGTGATGATGATAGCAATGTCTTCGCTGACCCTGCGCATGAATATCACCTATCATCCACGGCACGGCATTTTCTTGCGGGACAACTCGCCCATGCACGGGGGATGTCGGCAGTTCTCGCGCCTATCGTCAACAGCTACAAACGGCTTGGTACGAGTTTTGAAGCCCCTGTCTATGTTACATGGGCGCATATCAATCGTGGCGCACTCATTCGTGTACCCAGTACGGCACCCGGCAGAGAAGACCACGCCCGCCTCGAATTACGCTGTCCAGACCCTAGCGCAAATCCCTATCTTGCCTTAGCTGTCATGTTGATGGCTGGTATTGATGGCATCAAGCAAAAACTCCAATTGCCTGACCCACTCGAAGAAACATTACTCACACGCAATCGTAGCCGACTGCGCCAAGTAGAAACCTTACCGAGTTCGCTAGAAGAAGCCCTTGATGTAATGTCGCGGGATGATGTGGTGATGAACGCACTCGGTCCCTATATCAGTGACCGTTACATGGCGGCAAAACGACAAGAGATAGATGCCTATAACCAGCAAATCACCCAATGGGAACTTGACCGCTATCTCAGTCGTTACTGAGCTTACTTTGCTGATAGCGTGAGGTCATGAATACGTTGTAAGGCAATCATTGCGTCTTCGGGTGGCACAATCACGCTCAAGCTACAAGTAGCCGACCCGCGTGTATAACCATGAACACGCACTGTACCCAGTTGCTCCAATATAGAAGCCTCCAGCCGATGATGTTGGCTAAGGCTTTCTCCAATAGCAGAAACAAGTGTCACTTGCTCGACCTGCCAATGTGTTGCCTCGCTTGAGTTCGTGATATTCTCGCGTAATTTGTTCAAAATAGTATTCACAATTTCATAGCCACCAGCGTGTGTCGGTACTATGAAACACAGAAAACTCTGCATTGCGGATTGCGAGGTGATGAGAATATCAGTTTCGTTACCTGTTGTTTCGAGAAGTGTGTTATCAATGATTTGCGTTATCTGTACTAACGATCCGCTACGTTGTGCAGTCAAACTAATGCCCGAAATAGTCGCTACAGCAATCACACGGTCTTCGTATTTGGGACTCGATTGCCGAATGAGTGTTCCTGGCATCTGAGGCTTATACACATTTTTCACATGCAAGGGTATACGGCGTTCTTGCAAAGGCTGAACCATCCGTGCGTGTAAAATCCGTGCGCCAAAATACGCCAGTTCTGCGACTTCGTTATAAGACATCTCTTCAATGATGACCGCATCCGCCACTTCACGCGGGTCAGCCGACATCATACCATCCACATCAGACCACACCCAAACTTCATCTGCATTGATGCACGCTGCCAACACAGACGCCGTGTAATCACTGCCACCCCGTCCCATCGTCGTTGGCTTTCCTGCCAGCGTCGCACCGATGAAACCCGTCACAACAGGTACAATCTGACGCTCAAGCATCGGAACGAGATGTTGTTGTACGCGCTCACGGGTTTTATCAAAATAGGGCGTCGCATTCCCATGAACATCATTTGTCAGAATAACATCTGTGCCATCAATAGCAACCCCACGCAGATCGTTATTTCGCAAGAGTGCCGCAATTACCCGTGCCGACAAACGCTCACCAACGCCGATAATTCGGTCACTGACTTCCGGTGATAACCCATCACTGGGTTTATTGGCAATATTCTGGCATTCATCCAGCATCTCAAACAGCAAGTTCTCAATCGCCGCATTGAGCGCGTTACGTTCTTGTGTGCCAAGTGGTAAATTTTCGGCAAGCGCAAGATGACGGGTGCGTAAATTAGCGGCAATCCGTCGATACCCGCGTTGATTCGCCGCCTGTGCCAGATGCGCGGCTTCCAATAACATATCCGTCACACCATCTAGCGCTGATGCCACCAGCACCAAATTTTGCCAATGTTTGTGTTCGTGCAACACGATACTCAACACTTGTGTGAGCGCCGACACCGTGCCAACTGCCGACCCACCAAATTTCATTACCAATGTGGACATCGGGTACTTAACTCCTGCTACGATGGTGTGTGTAAAGTCATTAGAGATGAATTATAACAGACTCATTTGCGAAATGTGTTTGTATAAGGGCTATATTTGTCTTTTCTAAAGTAAAAAAGTGCATAATGCAATCTATTGCGTGCTGTGCGCTTTTCAATTACAGTGATTGTGGCACAATAAGTACGGCTGTTGCCACTAAAATTAAAGTTACCAGTCCAACGAGACTGCTTAGATAAGGGTCAAGATATTATGACAGATCGACCTGCGGAACAAATCCCAGCCGAAACAACGCAAGGCGAAATAGTCGGTATCCGCTTTACGAAAGTGGGTAAGCTCTATCATTTTCTTTATGATGAGCATCCCGATATTCAACGTGGCGATTACGTGATTGTAGAGACAGTGCGTGGTCGGCAAATGGGGCAGGTGATGGGCTTCACTAACCCAGACCCCAAGCACAATTACCGTCGTATTCTGCGTCCCGCAACGGCGCGCGACCTCGTATTGCGCCAAGAATGGGAAAGCAAAGAGCCACAAGCACTCGAAAAATGTGAAGAAAAAGCCCAAGCCATCGGTGGTTTCCGCGATGTGAAATTCTTGGCAGCAAAATACAACTATGATGGTTCGTCTGTGACATTTCTCTATAGCTCAGAAGACAAAGTGGATACATCACGGCTGGGCAAAGAGCTACAGCGCATCATGCCAGCTAAAGTAGATATGCGCCAAATAGGACCCCGTGATGTTGCAAAATTACTGGGTGGCTATGGCGCGTGTGGGGCAGAACGCTGTTGCTCTACTTTCCTTACCGACTTTAGCCCTATCTCGATTAAGATGGCAAAAGCACAGGGTATCTCGCTCAACCCAACTGAAATTACAGGCATGTGCGGACGTTTACGCTGTTGCCTCGTCTATGAATATGAGCAGTATGTCGCGGCGCGTAAGCAACTCCCACGTCGCAATAAAAAAATCGGCACGCCCTATGGCGAAGCAAAAGTGATTGACGTGCATCCCTTAGCTGATGCCGTTACCATCTATCACGAAGAAGTCGGGCGTAAGATGGTACAACGTGAAGACATCATACCTTTAGAGGAACTGCGTGCGTTACAGAAAAAAGCGCAAGAACCTTGCGATAAACACGGTGATGGTGAATGCGATTGTGGCAAACCCAAAGGTGAGCGCCGCGCTGACGAGTAACTAAGCAATTGATTAGACCCTTCTACATCAGACTACACGTACACAGAGAGGCACATTATGCTTCTCTGTGTTTTATTCTCTCATAAAAACCTCGCTAAACTGAAAGGACACATGATTGATGTCAGAAGAAAAAGAAACCCAAACGCCGCGCCGTGTGATGGGTGTGTTTGCACATCCCGACGACGCAGAATTTTTCGCAGGTGGTACATTCGCAAAATGGGCAGCCGATGGTGCGGATATTACCTTTGTGTTGGCAACCAGTGGCGACAAAGGCAGCTCCGACCCAGAAATGACCTCCGAAAAATTGGCACAAATCCGCGAAGAAGAAACCAAAAATGCTGCCAATATTCTCGGTGTTAAGGATGTTGTCTTTTTGCGCTATACCGATGGCGAACTATCCCCAAATATTGAACTGCGCCGTGACATTACGCGCATGATTCGCATCAAAAAACCGGATGTCATCGTCACACTCGATCCAACACGCTTTTGGTATGGGACACGCAGCATTAACCACCCTGACCATCGTGCAATCGGTGCGGCAACCTTAGAATCTGTGTTCCCAACAGCGCGTGACCGCCTAAATTTCATTGAGCTAGAACGCGATGAGGGCTTAGAAACCCACAATGTGCTGACTATATACATTGCAGGTGCGGAAGAGCCGACCATGACTGTCGATGTGACAGGGTGTATCGAAAAACAAGTCGAAGCATTAGTCGAACACAAAAGCCAGATTGGCGAACCTGATAAACTCTATGACCGTATTTTTGAACGCTCGCTAGACCCTGATGCCCCACCTGAATATCCCCGTAATATTGAGCGCTTCCGCGTGATACAATTACGAGGATAATGTTTAGCACTTTGAGCATACAAAGGCAAATACAAGTGACCATAGATTTTAAAGCACAGGCAGAGGCAATGCGCAATGAACTTATTGCCCGTCGCCGTGATTTTCACCAACATCCCGAAATAGCATTTGAAGAAGTTCGCACGGCTGGCATCGTCGCCAAAGAGCTACAAGCACTCGGCATGGAAGTTCAGACAGGCGTTGGTAAAACAGGTGTTGTGGGTATCCTTGAAGGTGATACAGACGGACCAACGGTTCTCGTGCGTGCGGATATGGACGCGCTACCTATCACAGAAGAAAATCAGGTTGATTATCTCTCGACAATTGATGGCAAAATGCACGCTTGCGGACACGATGGACATACGGCGATTGCACTTGGTGTGGCAAAATTGTTCGCTAATAATCGTGACCAACTCGCAGGGCGTATCAAGTTTGTATTCCAACCAGCCGAAGAAATTGGCGCAGGTGCGAAAGCGATGGTCGATGATGGTGTCCTAAACGATCCACGTCCTGATGTATCGCTAGGTTTGCATTTGTGGAATCCGCTACCTGTCGGCAAAATCAATGTGCAATCAGGTCCCGTGATGGCAGGTATCTCGCGCTTTGAAATCGACATTCAAGGCATGGGCGGGCATGGCGCAATGCCACATGAGACAGCCGACCCGATTGTATCTGCATCTCAGATGATTCTTGCATTACAGACTATTGTCTCTCGCAATGCTAATCCGCTCGAATCAGCAGTGTTGTCTGTCGCTCAAGTACACGCTGGCACAGCCGACAACATCATCCCTGATACAGCACGCATCACAGGCACATTCCGCACCTATACGTTAGAAATGCGTGACCTCGTATGTGAGCGTATGGCAACTATTGCTGAACATACGGCTTTGGCATCAGGCTGTACCGCGAGTTTAGACATTACACATCCCGGTATGGCAGTGAATAATCATGATGATGTAGTCGAGAAAGCGAAAGAAACATGGCGCAAACTCGGTAGAGAAGATGATTTCACGCTGACACGCACCACTGCATCAGAAGATGTTGGCTGGTTTATGGACGATATTCCAGGAATGTATTTTTTACTAGGAAGCGGTAATGAGGAACGTGATTTGGCGTATCCACATCATCACCCACGCTTCGATTTTGATGAAGATGTCCTGCCTATCGGTGTAGAATTACTCTCGGCGGCAGTTGCATCGTATCTGATACAAGAGTAACTAGGAGACACTATGGCAGAGAAAACACTGCAATATCTTTCAGGAAATGGATGGCTCGTTTTTTCTGGCGGACACACAGCAGGAAGTCCGATACGTGCGCGGGCATTAGCGCGTGCGCGGGCATATGGTATCACAGCGTATATCTCTACGGCTGATGATGGTGGTGATTCCCTGCTCGAAGATATGGAAGATTTAGGCGCACGTTCAGGCTACTTCATTGACCCTGAATACGATGACCCAACCGACATCATTGCCGACCTCAAAACAGCGAGCCTCGTCATTGTCGAGATGGGAACGAGTATCAATGCGCTATATCGTTTACTCAAGGGTCCGGTTATTGAAGGCATCAAACAAGCATACGAGCGTGGTGCTGTCGTCCTCATTGAAGGTTTAGCAGGCAATATCTTTGGTCGCTGGGTCGTGACAGATAGTGGCGATATTGTTGATGGGCTGAATTGGGTAAACAATGCCTTTGTTGAGCCACAGTCGGCTGGGGCGGAAGATTCGCGTGCTGTGCGTGCCGTTCTCAATGAAATCGCAGACGCGGTTGCTATCAACATCGAAAGTGGCTCGGCACTCGCACTGGGTCCCGATGGCGCGGTAGAAGTCTGGGGCGAAGGGCAAAACGTGACAATTTCACTCGGACGTAATTTCGCAGATAAAAGCAAGTCATAGACCTGTTTGTTCACACAAATCTTGTGTGTGATTTCATAGCCGATGTGGTAGACTCTATAAGTAAAAACGCTATGCAGGGTGCTTTTACGCACCCTTGCTTTTTTCTTACCAAAAATGTCACATTCGGGAGACTTTCAGGAATGCCAGTTACGATTATTATTGGCGCACAGTGGGGCGACGAAGGCAAAGGTCGTTTTGTCGATAATTCTGCCACCGACGCTCGTTTTGTAGCACGCTTCTCCGGCGGCGATAATGCCGGACACACGGTTGCTGTTGGCGATACCGTCTACAAAATGCACCTCATTCCATCCGGTATATTGCATGACGGCGTGATTGCGCTACTGGGTAATGGGATGGTCATCAATCCCATCAGTTTACGTAAAGAAGTGAACCGCCTACGCGAACAAGGTGTCAGCATCACCCCTGAAAACCTTGTCATTAGTTCACGCGCACATCTTGTAACCCCCGCACACATTGAACTAGACCGCTTCAAAGAATCTGCGCGTGGCGATGATGCGATTGGTACTACGCTTCGTGGCATCGGACCTGCGTATCTCGATAAAGTTGGGCGACGTGGCTTGCGTGTGGGGCAAATTCTAGATATTGAAACCTTCGCAGAAGAGTTTGAAGCATCTGTCGCATCACACAATGAGACGCTAGTCGCGGCGGGTGTTACCCCTGTCGATTTAGATGCCGTGCGCGACGAGTACATGTCCGCTATCAACGATATGCGCCCCTACATCAAAGATACAACGCTTCTGCTCAATAAAGCACTTCAAGAAGGTGCAAAAGTCGTTGCAGAAGGCGCACAAGGCACACTCCTCGATGTCGATCATGGTAGCTATCCGTTTGTCACGAGTTCATCACCTACATCAGGCGGTGTATTGACAGGCTTAGGTATCGGACCAACCTATGTGAAAGATGTTGTAGGCGTTGCAAAATCATTCAGCACGCGCGTAGGTAGTGGACCAATGCCAACCGAACTGAACGGTGAAGTTGCCGCCAAATTACGCGGGACAGGCGATAATTTCTGGGATGAATTCGGCACAACCACCGGACGCGAACGCCGTTGTGGATGGCTTGATGCTGTGCTTCTGCGCTATAGCATGATGGTTAATGGCTTCACGAAAATTATGCTCACAAAGCTCGATATTCTGAGTGGCTTGGATGAACTCAAAATCGCAGTTGCCTATGAAGTCGATGGGGAACGTCTTGATTTGCCACCAACGACCATTACACAACTCCAACGTGCCAAACCCATCTACGAGACGCTATCGGGCTGGCAAGAAGACATCATGGATGCCCGTACACTGGATGACCTGCCACAAGCCGCTATTGATTACATCAAGCGCATAGAAGAACTCTGCGGCGTGCCAATTGAAGTGGTCAGCGTTGGTCCACACCGTAAACAGGTTGTGCAACTATGAGTGACGACGCGCTCGTACATAGCTTAGAAGCACCCATCAGCGAGAAACCGCGCTCGGTTGTCTCGCTCGTGCCAAGCATTACCGAGTCCTTGTTTGACCTCAACGTCGGTCATCACTTGGTCGGGCGTACTGAGTATTGTATTTATCCCGAAGGCAAAGTGGATAGCATTCCCACATTGGGCGGCACAAAAAATCCAGACATTCAGCGCATTATCGCGCTCAATCCTGATTTGGTCTTCATGAATGTGGAAGAAAATCGCAAAGAAGATGCCGAAGCTCTGCGCGAAGCAGGTATCGCTGTTTGGGCGTCTATGCCGACCAAAGTAGCCGAAGTCTTTACCCTGCTTTGGAATATCATGGAGCTTTTTGAAGAAACGGATGCTGTCGTGCGTGTGCGCATCATCGAACAGGTGTATGACCATTTGATGGCAATGCTCATGGATGCTGAATTGCCGAGTGTGTTTGTGCCAATCTGGTATGACCCCCTCATGACTATCAACGGCGAAACCTACATGCACGACCTGTTGAATGTCTGTGGTGCGAATAACGTTTTTGCTGAACGCGAACGCCAATTTCCTTTATCAGCAGATTTAGGCGATACTGAAGCAGACGAGACGCGTGCGGTAGGGCGTGACACCCGCTATCCACGCATTTCACTTGCAGAAGTTGAAGCAGCACAGCCAGATGTGATATTGTTACCAAGTGAACCTTTTGCGTTCACCGCAGACCATATCCCTATTTTTCAAGCGTTGGATGTGCCGGCTGCCAAACATGATCGCATTCATCTTGTCGATGGATCGTGGCTTACTTGGCATGGTACACGCCTCGCTTATGCGCTAAATGGATTGCCCAAATTATTACAAGTGACGTGATTATGGCACAAAACGACGACCTCGAACTCTTGCAAAATTTCGCCCACGACCTCAAAGCACCCCTGAGTGCCGCTATGAGCTTTATTGAGTTGGCAGAAAAATCAGGCGATATGAACGAACGTCAGCAACATTTCGTTCATCGGGCATATTCCAACCTTGAACGGGTTACCTCTAGCATTCATGCCTTGCTCGAATTTGCTATTCTGGAACGTGAGGATATTTTATCGCTAGAAGTATGCGATGTTTTGGAACAAGTTCAAGAGGTCGTCGAAACCCTCAAGAGTGTTGCTGATGAACGGCGCATCACTTTTCATATCAATGTCTCAGCCGATGCCCAGTTTGTCCAAGCTGATGAAGACATGCTTGACCGCGTGCTGACCAATCTCGTCAGCAATGCCATCAAGTACAATAGCCCCAACGGCGATATTTTCATCACGACGGAGATAGTCGGTGAATTTATCCGCATTAGTGTTCGTGATACTGGACTGGGCATACCCGAAAAGGTACAAGACCGTGTGTTTGATCGTTTCTTCCGTGTAGAAGAAAAAGAACATATGCGGATAGACGGGACAGGAATCGGGTTGGCAATCGTGAAGGGCATCATCATGAAACATGGTGGCGAAATTGGTCTCGATAGTGTTCTTGATGAAGGTAGCACCTTTTACTTCACGCTTCCCATCGCCAGCACATCATCACCCGATTACAACCGCGAACCTACCGATGGGCTTGATGACCGTTATCAAGAAGCCCGTGACCACCATGAAGACAGCGACGCAGGCGACGCATACTGAGGATTGAAAATGACTAAGCGCAAGCAAAATAAACAACGCGGCTTATCACGTTATGTCTTGCCTTTACTACTCGGTGGGGCAGGTGCGGCAATGCTTTACAGGCAATATCAGCAAGATAGAGCCGATGCTGACCGCACACGACGCTTAGGCAGTCGCTTAATCGAAACACGGCTTGGCACCGTCGAATATGCAGAGCGTGGTACAGGGATTCCCGTTTTGCTCTTTCATGGGTTAGGTACAGGCTATCAACATCTTGATTTACTCCCTCATTTTTACGATACCAGCGTCTATCGCCTGATGTCCTTTTCGCGTCCTGGCTATTTACGCACCCTACAAAATGTTGCGCCCTCAGCAGGGGAACAAGCTGATTTAGCCGCGGCTGTACTGGATGCCAACGGATGCTACGACGCTCACATCATCGCCATTTCTTCTGGTGGATTGCCCGCACTTTCATTTGCGCAACGTCATCGTGATCGTTGCCTGACACTGACCATGCTCTCGGCTGTGACGCCTCTCTACAGCACACCCGATTTAGCCGATACTGCCGAGCAATTCATATCATGGGCGACCCAGCAAGATTTTCTATTCTGGTTAGCACTCAATCTCGGTGGACGTTCGGCTGTATTACGCAGTAACGGCGCATCACCATCAGATTTACCCGACGATAAAGCCTTCGCCATCATTGATACAGTACGCGATACGGTCTTCCCGCCTAGCGTATGGTCGTCTGGTTTACAAAATGACATCCGTATTCTCAAAGCCTTCAATCCTGATAGCATCACTGACATAACCGCACCCTCTTTGTTCATTCATGGCACAGATGACCTCGCCGCCAGCTACGAAAATGCCCGCGAAACAGCCTCTAATCTGCCAACTTCGCGTTTCTTGACTATCGACGGGGGTACACATTTTGTCATGGCAACCCATCATCGTGAAATCGGTTTGGCAATTGGTGATATGCTCACAGAATATGCCTAAGCCCTATCAATCGCTACCTATTCGCCATCCTTCGCGTATACTCAAATAGAGATTACATACACACAAATATATAACAGGGGACACTATGGCGAATTTACCCGTAAGAGAGATGGTGTTATACAAACACGGCGTCGGCTTTTTCGTGCGACAAGGCGAAGTTGAGGGCGATACTGTCGCGCTGACCTTCCGCAGTGATGAAATCAACGATGTGCTGAAAAGCCTTGCTGTTTTTGACCAAGCAGGCGGACAGGTACTTGGCATTCATTACCAGACACCGATGGACAAAGCCGCACGACTGGCAAGCAGTTCTGTGTGGCTATCAGAGAATATGAGCCTCCGCGACCTCATCCGCGATTTGCGCGGACGCCTTTGCAACGTACTCTACGAGGTGACACCCGGTAGCCAACAAAAAGTCACTGGACGCATCATCGGCTTAGACGAAATGCAGGGTGAAAAAAATCAGTTGCTTACGAATGTCTCTATCCTGACAGACAGTGGCGTGCGTATTTTGCAGTATCACACCATCCGTAGCGTTACTATCCAAGATGACCAATCCGCCCAAGATTTGAGCTATTTTCTTGATACTAGCATGGCAGAAGACGATAGGCGCGTGGTAAATGTGCGCTTGAGCGAAGGTGAACATGATTTAGCCGTTTACTATGTTGCACCCTCTCCGACTTGGCGCGTCAGTTATCGCCTCGTTGCGGATAGTGACGAAGACGGCAAAACAGGAACAGCACTCCTGCAAGGGTGGGGCTTATTTGATAATCGTCTTGAAGAAGACCTCGACAATGTGCGCGTGACCCTTGTCGCCGGACAGCCAATTTCATTTATCTATGAACTCTACGCCTCACGCATTCCACAACGCCCAAAAGTTGAAGACGAAAGTCGCATAGCACCGGGACCGATTCTGTATAAATCTTCTTTTGAACGTCAAATTGATGAAGAAATTGAAGAGCGCCGTAGAAGACTAAATGGCAAAGAGGCAAGGATGGCAATGAGTTCAATGTCTCCTTTGACAGACAGACCTCACAGTACATTACGAAGTATGGACTTCAGTTCAGAATCGGTATCTGTTGAAACTCAGGCGGAAGGTGTCGATAGTGGTGAAACCTTCCAATACAAAGTGACCACACCTGTCTCTGTCAAACGGGGTGAATCAGCACTCGTTCCCATCATTGGTGAAACAGCAAATTATGAGCGCGAATTACTCTACAACGGTCAAAAGTTGCCGAATCATCCGGTTGCTACCCTCCGTTTTGAAAACAACTCAGGTTTAACCCTCGAACGCGGTCCCGTGACGGTTGTTGAAGATGGTGATTATAAAGGTGAGGCGGTCATTCCCTTTACCAAAGATAAGCAACAGGTTTATGTGCCATATGCTGTTGAATTAGGCGTGAAAGTGACGGAAAAACGTCGCTCAAATCATGAACTGTATGGTGTATCCGTGCGTGATAAATTTCTCATGGAGCAAACGTATCGCGTGCAAGAAACAGTCTATATCATCAGAAATAATACCAATACGCCTAAGATTGTTACAGTTGAAGCACCCATACAGACATCCTATGAGTTATTTGATACCCCAACGCCCGATGCTCAAACGGATAACGAACAACGTTGGCATGTTGACGTTCCAACCGGAGAATCGACGACTTTTGTACGCAAAGTACGCATGTCTCAGCAACAGCGCGTGAACATACGTGGGATGCAATACGACAATCTCTATCGCTATTTTAAGAATAACTGGCTTGATGAACGCAAATTCAATGAAATTCGGGATATTCTCAAGGCAGAAGAACGTCTGACCACCCTGAATCAGCAAATTAGCTTTAATGAGCTAGAACGTGAACGCATCTATCAGCGCCAAGAACAACTACGCGCCAACCTCACAGCACTCCAACCAACGGGCAACGAAGCTACTTTGCGTAATCGCATCCTCAAAGACCTTGAAAACTCGCAAGATAAACTTGACCTAATTGATGCAGAAATTGAACAAGCAAAGAAAACGATTGACGCAACAGAGCAATCTATAGAGAGTATGCTAGAAGCGCTACATTAATCTCCGATTCATCATGGTCGTTTTGGACAATTCGGCTTATAATAATTTCAAGTTGTGCAGAAATGCACAATCAAGGGGACATAATAGGAGCATCCGACACAGAACCCTGCATATCTGTTCATTGTGTGTCGGGTGTTCTTTCCCATAAACACTTACAATACACACTTTTGCTCAATGCCGAGAGTGTTTTTACTAGACTGAAATCATTAGCACAGTCATGTGATAAGTAATAGAGGAGACGCATCGTGAGACGTGGTGTAATCGTATTAGGTTTATTGGTAGCTGTGATGATTGGTGGGGGCGTATTGACTGCAGGTGTCGGCTTCGAGTTGCCGACGATTCAACAGACGACCAATCCGGCTGGGTCGGTTTTCGGCGCGACAAGTAGTCAGGCGCTTGATTTCTTCTTGTTGGTTGGATTCATTCTGTTCAATGTCGTAGGTGCTGGTTTGACTATTGCTGTTATATTCTGGTTCTTGGGGCGTCAGGTACGCTTGGCAAAAGAGATGCCAACACTTGAAGAACGCCGAGAACAAGAAGCAGAACAGCTTGCTGAACCATCAGCATAAACTGTGTAAAGCTATAAGAAACTACAAACATGTGCTATGATTAATAGCATATGAGAGGGGCATATAAAGGTAAATCGTATCTTATGCAAACTTCACTCCAAACAACCACGCCAGAACAATCGCTACGGGACATTCTGAAAACCTACAGCGACTTGATGAAGTGGCGCATCGTCCTGTTACTCGTATTTACGACCATTACCGCCATGATTGTCGCCGCAAATGGTTTGCCAACTATCAGTGTATTTTTTGCGACGACCCTAGCAGGCGTCCTCGCCGCAGGTGGCTCTAGCGCACTCAATCAATATATTGACCGCGATATGGATGGCAAAATGCAACGCACGGCACGCCGTCCAATTCCATCTGGGCGCATCCGACCTGTTAACGCGCTCATTTTTGGCTTGGCGCTCATTGCTTGGTCGGTATTGATACTCGGTATTTTCGTTAACTGGCTATCGGCATTACTCGCATTCATCGGCTGTATTTACTATGTTGTGGTGTATACCATGTTGCTCAAGCGCAATACCGTCGTCAATATCATCATTGGTGGGGGCGCTGGCGCGATGCCTGTTCTCGTTGGCTGGGCGGCAGTCACCGGAACACTGAGTATCGAAGCGTGGTTGCTCTTTGCCATCATTTTCTACTGGACACCGCCGCATAGTTGGGCATTGGCGATTCTGGTCAATAAGGATTACGCCGCCGCTGGTGTGCCTATGATGCCTGTTGCGCGTGGCGAAGAGACGACCCGTGTACAGATTGTCTTGTATTCAATTCAATTGGTCGCTATTACCCTCATTCCAGCAATCGCACTATGGTTAGGTGTCGAGATGCTCGGTATCTTGTATGTATTGGCGGCGGCTGTCTTGGGCTTCTTCATGATTTACTTGTCTGTCAAGCTCATGCGTTCACCAAGCAAGCCGATGGCACGCCAAGTCTACAAGTATTCGTCAATGTACCTTGCATTCCTGTTTTTGGCGATGATTCTGGATCGCTTGATTCTCTGAAAACACGCTCACATAACATGATATAATAAAGGGTGCGTCTCTAGCAGACGTGCCTTTTTTGTTGTCAGAAAGGTGACAAAATGTACTTTGATGCGATGACGATGTCCGCGCTAGTTGATGAATTTATGGATGAATTGGTCGGCGGGCGCGTGCAAAATACCATAGATGTTGACCCAACAGGCTATGGTTTAGAAATTTACAATAATCAACGGCGAAATTACCTCTACATGAGCGCCGACCAACAAGCACCGCGTGTGCATCGCGTGGGTGATACCCTGCGTAGAGGTATGTACAAACCCCGTCAGATGGGCTTGCTCCTGCGTCGTTACATCAGGGGCGCAATCCTGATGCATGTCAGCCAACCAAAATGGGAGCGTATTCTCTTTCTGGATTTTGAGCATCCTGAACACGGCGAGATACGCATCATCATTGAGCCGATGCCCCGCCGTGCCAATGTACTGCTTGTGCGTAATGACATTATCTTAGATTGCGTGCATCGCGTCAGCGCAGAGGATAATCGCTATCGCCAGAGCTTGCCCAACTATGAATATCAGATGCCCCCGCCACTTACTGACCGTGTTGACCCTTTTGCGCTCACGCTGGAAGATGTCGAAGGCATTCTTGATAGCACCGACAAACCACATAAAAATAAGCTCGAACGTATTTTGCCCCGACGGATGTTCGGCTTTAGTCCGCTCATGGGACGCGAAATTGCCTATCGTGCTGTAGGCGATACCAGCGCAACACTAGACGCCTTTCATGCGGACGAACTCTTTTTCGTCATGCAAGACTTCGCAGAATCGCTCAAAAAACGGGATTGGCAACCAGGCGTTGGCACTATTGATGGCGTCGTAGAGGCATTCAGTGTCTATCCACTCACCTATACCGATGATTGGCAAAAAACAGCCAATACCAGCACAGCCGTCACGGATTACTATGGTGCGGCTGTCGGTGAAGAAGCATATGAGCAAGCTAAGAAACCCGTCCGCGAAGCTATTGAAGAAGCCAAAATCAAGTACAGCAAAAAACTCGAAGGCTTAGAAAATAGTCTCCGTGATGATGCCGAACTCGAAAAATTACAGCACAGTGGCGAACTCATTCTCGCGCATCAGTACCAAATGGACGAAGGGCAGGTGCAACTTGTCGCGCAATACATGCCTGATGATCCACCATTAGAAATCAAACTCGACCCTACATTGACGCCACTCGAAAATGCACAAAAGTATTTCGACAAGTACAAACGGGCAAAACGAGCGCGTGCCAATGTTCCACAACTCATCACCGAAGCAAAACAAGATCTTGATTATATTCTCCAACTTGAATCTGATATCGAAAATGCAGTCAACTGGCTCGAAATTGATGATGTGATTCAGTCACTACAAAATCAAGGGTTCGACGTTCTCAACAAAAAAGTGAAACGGCTTGGTGGTGGCGAACGCTCTGCACCTCTGCGCCTGACTAAAGATGGCTATATCATCTGGGTCGGACGCAATTCGCGCCAAAATGATGAAGTGACCTTCCGCAAAGCGAATAGCGATGACCTCTGGTTACACGCCCGTGATGTGCCAGGTTCACATGTCGTTATCCGTAATGATGGGCGCCGTATCCCCGATGAACTCATCGAATCAGCAGCGGCTATCGCGGCGTACTACAGCCCTAAACGTGATGAAAAACGCGCAGATGTCATCATCACGCGCTGTAAATATGTCAAGCCCATCAAAAACGCGGGTCCTGGTATGGTGATATTTCGCAACGAACGTACGCTGACCGTTGTCCCACAAAACGAGGAGATTTTACAAGATGACTAACACAACTGAACTCATTAGCCCTGCACCTCATACAAGTATAGACCTTTCCTTCGTCGATGCTCATTACAATGGGGGCATGGAAAGAGAGGCAACCAAAGCCCAGACAAAAATCTTGCGCGAGCGTCTGGCAGAGCTACAGAATGTTCTCTATGCACAGGGCAAATATGCGCTTCTCGTCGTTTTACAAGCAATGGACGCAGGTGGCAAAGACAGCACGATTAAAAAAGTGTTTACGGGGGTTAATCCGCAGGGCTTCAAAATTGCCAGCTTCAAGAAACCGACAGAACACGAACTTGACCACGATTTTCTATGGCGTGTGCATCAACAAGTGCCAGCGAAAGGCTACATAGGTATTTTCAATCGTAGCCATTATGAGGATGTGCTGGTCGTACGCGTCAATAATATTGTTCCACCAGACGTTTGGCGCGGACGTTATGCTCATATCAACAACTTTGAGAAATTACTTGCGGATAGTGGCGTGGTTATCCGTAAATTTTACTTACATATCAGCAAAGACGAACAAAAAGAACGTTTCCAAGACCGTCTGGACGACCCGTCAAAACACTGGAAATTCTCCAAAGGCGATTTACCTGTACGTGAACAGTGGGATGATTACATGTTAGCATTCCAAGATGCTCTCACCGAATGCAACACAGATTACGCCCCTTGGCATATCATTCCCGCAAACCGCAAATGGGTGCGCAATTATCTCGTGACGAAAATTTTGGTTGAAACGTTGGAATCCATGCCCTTAGAGTATCCTCCAGAAGAAGAAGGTCTGGACGAGGTCGTGATACCTGATTGACAGCATCATAGTTGGTTAACAACTGTGCGTGCCGCCTCTAGCACATCGCCAATCGTGATGTCGCGCATACACGGATGAAATTGAGGGTCGTCATCACCCCAGTCCAAAACCCGACATGGACGGCATCCAATCGGAAATGTGACGACCCGATGCTTATCTTTACTCCCCCACGGCGCAAATTCAACAGGGTCAGCCGGACCAAATAGGGCAACTGTTGGTGTATCGACAGCCGCCGCCAAATGTAACGGACCACTATCCGGTCCCATTACCACTAATGCACGTTCATACAATGCCGCCAATTGTTCTATAGATAAATCCCCTGCGGTTGTATAACTTTTGTGCATCATCCGATTCTGAATATCATCAATCATCGCCCGTTCGCTATGCACGCCTGTGAATATCACAGTAGCGTCTAATTGTTCAGTGAGCGTATCTGCGACTTTTGCCCATTGGTCATTTTCCCAACGTTTAACCCATGCACCACTACCCGGATGAATACAAAAATAAGCATCTTGCGGGTCAACATCATAACTACTCAGATATTCTTGAATAGATTCACGGTCACTTTCGTAAACATCTAACCAATATGGCACATCGGCATCATCTACTGTGCCAACCCAGTTCTCAACTAACCGTAAATTTTGGCGGATAGCATGATCATAGTCATGCGGAATCGCTTGCGTCAAAAATTGACTCACATTATCTACATCGTAGCCAATCCGCTCACTGATACCCGCTACGTATGCTAACATCGCTCCCCACCAATGGTCAGGGCGCAAAATAATCGCGTGTCCGTATCCAATCTGCCGTAACTGCTGGGACACCCGCATCAACTGCATGTAGGGAGCAAGATAATTCGATTTCTCGACTTCTCGCACAAAACCTGGAAACTCAATCGTCAGCACGAGGTCAACTTCTGGCACATTTTTCAGCACACTCGCCGACCAAGGACCCGCCAAAACATGAATCTCTGTATAAGGTTGCGCCTCTTTCAACGCCCGAATTGCCGGAATAGCCAGCAACATATCGCCAAGATGATCCGGCTTGATGAACAAGACCCGATTCCATCCTTTAGTCAGCGCCCAAAACGGAAATTTAGAGATAGCATTTATCATGAAGCGTCGTACGCGGTGTTGTACCGGTGGCTGATGAAACGCATCTGCAAGCTGTTTGTTGCGTCGTACAAGGGCTTCTCTATCCAAGACCAATCTCCTTGTAAGCATTCAGCAAGCGAGGAATTAGCACCGACCAATCATATTGCTCTGCGACACTTTTTTGTGCCTGTTTACTCATCGCTCGTCGCTTTGTCTTGTCATGTAGTAATTGTTGGATAGCATCAGCGAAAGTGTCCGGTGTATCTGTAATCACTAAAGCAGATTTTAACCTATCCGAAAGTCCTGCCGCCGCCGTTTCTGTACAGACAATGGCACATCCCGCCGCCATCGCTTCCAGTATCTTCAAGCGTGTGCCACTGCCCATCCGTAGGGGCGCAATATACACATCCGTCGCGTGTAAATACGGTAAAACACTGTCGACCCAACCTGTAAGCGTGATATTGGCTTGTTCCGGCAAATGCTGAATACGCGGATGAGGTTTTTGTCCCACAATCGTCAGGTGCGTGTCCGGCAACTGTGGCAAAATCTCGTCGGTGAACCACAGCATCGCATCGACATTCGGGCGATAGTCCATCTTGCCTGTAAAAATGATACTATTTTTCGGCAAGGAGATTGTCTCATCTGTTGTTGTGTAATCGGCAACGGTGATACCACTTGGTACAATTCTAGTACAGTCATCCTCACGATACGCGCTCAGTAGAGTATGATCTTCTTCCGACACTGCAATCACTAAATCAGCCGCCCGACACAAATCGCCTTCGTATTGAGCAATGCGCTTGCTCTGAATCCATGAATAAACTGCCTGTGGAAAACGTGAAGGGGTTTGTCTATCTATCTCAAAGATGACATGCTGTAAATCAGCTTCTGCATTGAACGTGTCAAAACAGATAGCTTGCTCTGGAAAATGTTCTCGTACAGTGGGCAGATAACAAGCAGATTCAATCGCCTCAAATTGCACAAGGTCAAACTCGTTTTCACTAATCAAGGCAAGTAATTCTTTTTCAAACACAGGACTGTAAAATCGTGTCTGAATGTCTGGTTGCGAAGTGAAAAAAAGCGTTTGCAAACGGTCTGTCAGACTACGTTGCGGGTAAGGCAAAATGATAATTGACTCACAAACGTCATTGAGCGGTGTTGCTTCAGATTGCTTGTCACTAAAGCTCATGAGCGTGAGTTTGTGTCCGGCATCGTGCAAGCCTTTGAGCATCCCGAATACCCGTATCGCTCCTCCTGAAGCAAGCGGATAGGGCAGACTTGCAGTGACGATGAGAATATGCAATGAAAACATCCTTGCCTATGACTGGATCACGCGCATTATAGGAGGTCACAACAATGATGTATAGGTGTGGCGTGCGATGTCTACTGAACGCGCCCATGTGAACTGTGAGGCGCGTGCAATCGCTTTCTCGCTTTGTTCATTCCGCCATGCACTGTCATTTAGCCCTTTTGCCAGTGCGTCAGCGATATGTTCTGGATTATCTGGCTCAATGAGTAAACCGACATCATCAACCACTTCCGGCAAAGACGAACGATTACTCACTATCGGTACAGCCCCACACGCCATGCCTTCGAGTGCAGGCATGCCAAAACCCTCATAATGTGAAACAGTCACGTTTAGCATCGCTCTATTATAGACAGCCGGCAATTGCTCATCAGTGACCGTATCTCGCCATAGCACACGCTCGCCAAGTGCCAATTCCTCTATTTCAGTGCGTGTTTGCTCAAATAACCAGCCTTCACGCCCAACCAAAACAACAGGTGGTGCATCAGGATACTCAGTCAACAAATGTTTGTATCCCCGTAATAACCCGACGATATTCTTGCGCGGCTCCCATGTGCCAACATGCAAAATATATGTTTCTGGTAGAGCGAGTGTTTCCACAACCGATTGTGTCTCTTCATAGCGCATCGATCTATAACGCTCATCTACGCCATGTGGTTGCACCGTGATTTTGCTCTCGGGTACGTTCAACATGTTAATCAGGTCGTACTTCGTTGCTTTACTGACCGCTAAAATATGGTCGGCATGCTGGCACGCACCTGCAATTTGCTTGTTATAGTAACGTTGACTATCAGCCGTAAGATACTGCGGATAATGCAAAAAAGTGAGGTCATGTACGGTGATAACATGCTTTTTCGCCGCACGGTATGGCGGAATAAAATCTGGACTATGAAAAATATCCAGCCCACGCCACGCTAACTCCACTGAAAGAGCCAGCCGTTCTATCCGATGGTGGGCAGGTGTCCACAGCACACCCGACTCAGTGGCATCTGTAACATGATTCGTGTCTTTACGACTATAAAATACGGTGTACTCGTTATTACGGCTGCTTTGTGCGAGTGCGCTAATCAGTTGTCGGATGTATGTGCTAATACCCCCATCACGGTAATAGAGCAAGCGTGCGTCGATGCCAATGCGTCCCATATAAGCTCATTCAGATTGCAAGCGATTAAAACCTGTCTCGATAATGCGCCCTAGCGTACCATCATTTTGAATATCACGTAGGGTCACGTCTATCCAGCGCCACAGGGCATCCCGTTCATGCTTCACCCCAATAGCATAAAAAGCGTCTGTTACCTGCGATGTGTGATTTTGCCAATTGGGATAACGTGCCTGATAGGCAAATAAAGTGCTTGCATCGACTAAAGCAACGTCTGCGTCACCCAAACGCACCGCATCCAGCGCATAAGAGGGGAGTTCATACGGGCGTAATGTGAAGGGGGCGAGCCTTTGCGCCCATGTATTTGCTGTACCATGTGCAACACTTCCATATTCCAATGCTAGCGCATGGGAGGGTAAATCTGTGCTACGAGAGATAGTTGGTCTTTCACTATCTGTCACCAGAAGCAGACCATTATTAAAGTAATGTCGCGTGTAGTGTACGTCGCGTGTTTGCGCAGGATTAAACAACAGCGCACTGATAATCACATCGACTCGTTCTTCTTGTAAGGCATCATATAAGCTATCAAAACTCATACCGACAAATTGAACATCCACACCTAACCGCGCCCCAATCTCGTTGGCAAGGTCAATATCAATGCCTTCATAGCGTCCCCCTGTATCGACTGCAAACGGCGGAAATGTCGGGTCAACTGCGACAGTAAGCGTGCTTGTTGGGAATGCGCTATCCAGAGCAGGTAACTGGTAATTCAGCCATTCCTGCATTCCTGTAAATAAGGCTACGCCTGCTAAACACAGGCAATACATAGTCATCAACCAACGCCAATTAGAAGGTAATTTAATAGCTATCAACGATTTGCTGGTGGTGGAAGCCATAACGCCCCTTCGCTACTTTCCCCGCGTGCATAGGCTTGTAAAGCATAATAAATTGGACGAATTTGGAAATCAGTTGTCACAAGGGTGTAATTATCAGGATAGCTCAATGTGGGTACCGGATAACGAAATGACCAAACACACATCGCCTCTACTTGCTCCCATTCACTATCAACAAGCTCAAACGCATCTATCGTGTACTGACTACGTTGGGAGGGGCGCACCGCTTGTACCCAGCGCGGATGGTCATTCCAGCCCATTTCTGTGATATACACAGGTTTATCTGCATCGCCATTTTCTGCCATGATGTCCAATAGTAACTCTGCACGCCGGAAATTCAGGACATTTTCGTCTGGAGGCGCATCAGCTGGGTATTTAAATCCGTACGTATGTATAGCAAGCGCATCAAAATATTCACCAGCGCCACCAGCATACATCCCTTCAAGATAGCGTGTGTCCATTAATCCATTAGGGCTTCCTGCTGGCTCTAAGGTCGGCGCAAGCGCACCCGCATGAATCGTCACGTTTGGGTTTGCCTCATGCGCAGGTGCATATACAGCTTCCAGCAAACGCACATAGTCCATCGGGTCTGGCACACGAAAGCCCCACTCAAATGCTAAATTCGGCTCGTTCCAGATGATAATGTCGTCAATGCGCCCTGCATAACGTTCAGCAAAAGTCGCTACAAAATCCGCAAATTCATCATAAGAATCATCTGGTAAATAATTCAACGTAGACTCATCAGGACGCGCCCACTCAGGCACAAAACCCATTCGCGCAATGATCTCTATCCCTTGATTTTCAGCATGGCGCACAATGCGGTCTGTCTGTTGCCAATTATATTGTCCGCGTTGATTTTCGATGTATGCCCAAGGGAAAAATTCTACTATCGTAGTTGCGCCCATCTCGCGCACCAACTGTAAAGAACGCTGAATCACCCATTCGACAGGCTCATCTATCAATCGCGTATGCACGCACACATGGTCATGCACCGCATCAACTGTGCGATTAGGTGTCTCTAGCACAGCGCGAGGCGAGGGTGGATGCAGTACCGACAACAAAATAAACAGACTAGCTATTCGTATCGTCCATAGCCAGTATTGCGCTATGATGCGTCGCCCAATCTGCACATTTTTGTGCCATGTATCGTTTGTGGTCACATAATCCCCTATAGCTTTTCATATGTAGATTGTTAACCTGCTACGCTCAAATGCACAAGCCTTGATATAGAGCGTCAGGGGATAGTCAGGTTAAAGAATTTGCCACACCGTTGACATAATCGCCTGCTGTGCGTATGCTTTCCATGAGTAATTGCCTCCGTAGCTCAGTGGAATAGAGCAGAGCTCTTCTAAAGCTAAGGTCGTAGGTTCGAGTCCTACCGGGGGCGCACGCGAGAAGATACAGAATTAAAAACCCCTCTATCACGAGGGGTTTTGCTTACTGCAATTTTGAATTTGATTTACGAATTAGCCAACAACTTGCCCATACATATCTGAAGTTTCATTTTCAATGACCATACCTGAATCATTGAATGATTTCTCTAATTCTTGATAATGTGCGACAGCTTCACTTTGGCGACCTAATTCTGAATACAATTGCATGATATTGCGATGAATATCTTGACGCGAATAATCTTCATCAAGTGCTTGACGATACAGCTTAAGCGCAATCTCTTTACGGTCTTTGCCAACCCATGCTTCTGCCATATTGGTTAGTGCTTCCAAATAACCTGCACGGAATGCTTGTCGTCTATTGACAATCCATTTGTCATTATGCCCCATCAAGAAAGCACCTTCATAAAGTTTCGATGCCTTCTGCCAAGATTCAAAGGGTTCTTCCGTTTCTGAATCGCGCCCTTCCATCAATGTCTCTACAAAATCTAAAACATCATAGTATACATTGAGGTCTGGATTTACACGGTAATGGCTATCTTCATGTACAAGTACATCAATACCTAATGCTTTGTGTAGACGCCTCTTAGTAACATGAAAAACGTTGACGGCTTGGTCAGTAGCGAGGTCAGGCCAGAAAGCACTACAAATTTCAGAACGGGTCACAACAGGTTTATCAAGGGCAAAAAAGAACAAGAGGCGCGGTAAATGCCCCTCCCAAACGTTAATTGGTTCACCATTGAGTTTGACTGTCCCCGGACCGAGTGCGAAAACTTCCAAATCATAACTATCAGATTCTGTTACACCATTGAAATTACGCTGGATCAGTTCGTCATCTCGTAACATAAGCGCCTGATTTTTAGCAATGAGGGCAACCCACGGCAAACGGGGCAAAGTACGACCATTGAGTACAAGATGTGCGTGTTCAGGCAAAACGCTTGCGAGTTGTTCTGTGAAGATATGCAAATCATCCGCATCGTCGCTACGGTCATACTCGTCGAGAACAAAAGCAAACGGCTGGTCACTCAACTCATGTAATTCGCGTGCAAACGTCGTTGTGAGTAATTCCATATTGCCTTCAACATCATCATAGACTTCGCTTGGAAGCATATTCAGATGCCGTCCAAATGTAGGATGCTGATTGATCATCTCATGCGACAAGCTCTCGATGAACGCCTGTAGGTTAATATCGTCTGAACGCAAACTATAGTAAAAAATATTTGCATCGTCTGTGCTAATTAATTTTGCAATTACAATAGATCGGTAACGTCCATCAGGATGTAATAGCAAAATAGGCGTCTGCATAACATAATGCATAAAAGCATCATAAGCGTTATTCATGACTTCGTTCAGATTCATAATGACAGTCCCTTCTTTAGGAACGTCAGTGTTTCGAGATGTGCGTGTCTTGCATACCTACATGCGATAATTACGCTCCCAGAACTACTGACATATTGTGGATGTGTATTTAGTTGTAATAAGGCGTATAAATAGCCGTTTTAGTACGTCTGAAAGGTCAGTCTGCTTCTACTGACCACCCTATATTACATACGAATAACACACAATCTAACGAAATAGCAATGAGGAAACGTAAATTAGAGCTTCAATTCACCATGAGAACTGTACTTTGGTCAATTTTTCTGACAATAATCAATTATTCTTACACTTAATGGCTTTTTTTCATATATCATGACGCAGTAAGCGATATTACACGATGAGACTTGGTAAATTAAATTTACCGCACATCTACATCGGAGAATTTGATGTAGATGCACGGTAGAAGAATGTAACTACTCTGTAACAACGGTTTCAGTTTCTAAGCGAACAAGCTCGCGGCGCAATGTTTTACCCACTGCACTCTTAGGTAGCTCATCTATGAAACTGATACGACGCGGAATTGCATATGGGGCGAGCTTATCTTCACAGAATTTGATTAGCTCATCTTCTGTTGCACTCTGGTCAGGTTTTGTGACCACCCATGCTTTAAGCGCCTCTTGTCCTTCTTTTGTTGGGTGCGGAATTGCAGCGACCCCTACCTCCAACACGGCTGGGTGCGATTTAAGCGCATCTTCAACTTCTGTTGGGTATACATTGAAGCCACCGATAAGTGCCATATCTTTCTTACGGTCAACAATGTAGAAATAGCCTTCTTCATCCATACGCGCTATATCGCCCGTAAACAACCATTTTTTGCCATTTTTCTCGCGTAAAACATTGTTGGTTTCTGTTGGCATCTTATGATAGCCCTGCATGATATTCGGACCCGCCATTACCAGTTCGCCAACTTCACCAACTGGTACATCCGTTTCGCCATCATCGAGGCTCACGATGCGGATTTCTACATCAGGCAAAGGCAAGCCAATTGACCCAGCACGGTTTTCACCATTGATAGGATTTGTGTGGGTAGAGGTTGGCGCTTCACTCATGCCGAAGCCTTCACGCAATGCCGAACCACTCAAACGCTCAAATTCATCTTTGGTTGACCGTGGCAATGGGGCAGACCCACTGAGGCAGAAAATGAGTGATTTCAAGCTGGCATCACCTGAAACGACACGCGGATGATTGTTGATAGCGTTATAGAGTGCAGGTACACCTGGAAACAGTGTCGTTTTGAAATGGTCAATAATATCTACCACTTCGTCAATATCGCGTGCATTCGGGATAAGCACCACTTCTGAACCTAGGCGAACGCTCAAGCTCAACATCGCAACCAGCCCGTATACATGGAACATCGGAATCCCACCGACGAAGATATGGTCTTCTGGCTTAATCGGCAATGATTCAATGATGATTTGCATCTGTGTCAAATTAGCAACTAAGGCACTGTGTTTTGCCATCGCCGCCTTGCTGACGCCTGTTGTACCACCAGTGTATTGGAAAAGCGCCAAATCATCAGCCGTGACATCAACCGACGCTTTTTTGCCTTCATAACGGAGGAGTAAATCTTGAAACCAGTGGTCACCAGCTTGTACGGCTTCTAAATAGTGACCATCTTTCTTTTCACGAGCGAGCGTGAACAATAACTTAGCAGGTCCTGGCAAGTATTCTTTGATATTGCTGGCGATGACATGCTTGACTTTAGTTTCCGGTTGAATCTTTTTAACTAAGTCATAGAACATTGTTAGTGTGATGACAATCTCGGCGTCGCAATCATCAATCTGGTACGCCATCTTCTTTTCAGGGTAGGTTGGGTTGGTCGCCGCGACAACACCACCTGCTTTCAACACTGCAAAGAAGCTCACTGCAAAAGCAACGCTGTTCGGCATTACAATGGCAACACGATCACCTTTTTTCAAACCCAAATCGACCAGCGCAGCCGCCAGCGCATCGCTTGCTTGGTGCAATTCAGAGTAGGTGAAGGGCTTAGACAAACGTCCAACTACTGGCAACCTTGCACTGGTGATGAGCGCCGTCTTATTGGCATATTTTTTTGCTGCATCTGCCAAGAATTGATGTATTGGCACGTTGGGGTAATCTATAGATGCAGGTATACCTTCATCATAAGAATTGACCCACGGCTTATCAGCATATGTAACAGTCATATAGTCTCCGTTGAATAATCTAATCCGTATTTGATTAATTTATCTTAGTATAACCTTAATCGGGAGCGGGTCAACGGTTGCCTGATAGTCACCACTGCTGCCATGCTTCAGGAATGCGTGCAATGTCACCTTCACGATTCAGGCAAATATGCTTGGTTTTCCCTGTAACCCGTAATTCACCACTATCCGCATGAAAAATTTCATAGGCAAAGGTCATGCCCCGACTGCGTGCCTTCTCAATCCAACAGCGTACAGTCAGCAATTCATCATAGCGTGAGGCTTGCTTATAACTTGCTTCAACACCCGTGACTGCTAAATAGAACCCACTACGCTCAAATTCTGCATAACTCGTTCCTTGTTGACGCAAATACGCACTGCGCCCTTCTTCAAAATAGACGATGTACGCCGCATGATGCACTATCTGCTGGGCATCTGTCTCGGCATACCGAACGTGAAAAGAGGTTTCTGCAATGAAGGGTTGTTTATCTGTCATCATTACCTAACTGAAGTTTACAAATTTAGCTTACGATTGTGTTGCATGATAATCGCATGCGCATAAAATCAACAGTGTACTATCATGTGACAAGAATAGAGGTGAGGGAGTTTAGTATGGGATGTTTAGGATGGGTAGGTAGTTTTTTCAGCGCAATCGTATTGCTCTTTTTGGGTGTGAGTTCAACATCTGCACCGCCAATTAGCACAGGTACAGATATAGATTTTGAACGTTATGAAGGCATTTCTGCCGAACGTACAGAAGATGGAGGGTTCATCTTAGGCGATCCTGATGCCCCAATTACGATTGTTGCGTTTGAAGACTTTTTATGTCCGCACTGCCAAGATTTCCAACCAACTATTCAAGAGTTTATCACTGAGTATGTGGAGACAGGACAAGCACGCTTTGAATTCCGTATGCTTTTAATTTTTCCTCCGTCTGTATTTCTCTTCGAGATGGTAGAATGTGCCGCTGTGGTCGAAGATGACCCGCTGATGTTCTGGTATGCACATGATGTTGTGTTCTCTATGTTTACAGATAGTGCATTCGATGACGCGGAATTCGCTTCTACACTTGGTATTCCACTGGATGATTTACGTGAGTGTGCTGAAGATGCTGATCAATACATAATTGACCAGCAACTCGCTTCTGATAACAATGTGATAGGCACTCCCACCATACGCTGGCGCTTAGATGGTGGCGACTTGCGCTCCGATATCATTCCACCACAACCTACGGCAGACCAAATTGGAGAACTCATTGCTTTATACGGCGATAACTAACGATGACGTTTTTCTAATTCGGCATTGATGTCGTCTAGCGAAATATCCATCTCTGCCATCAACACGAGGGTGTGATAGAACAGGTCAGCTAATTCGCCAACTTGCTCATCGCGCCCTTCTGCCAACGCCGCCACTACAACTTCGGTTGCTTCCTCACCAACTTTTTGGGCAATTTTGTGTCTGCCTTTCTGAAAGAGCGTTGTTGTATAACTACCTTCTGGCATTGTTGCTTTGCGTTCCGCAATAATTGCTTCCAATTGTGTCAGCATATCTGTCATATTATATGTTCCTAAACCAATCTGAATTGACAGTAACTTTTTCTACGAGTTCAGTTTCTACACCTAAACTAAGTTCTTTGAGTTTTTCAATTAATTGGTCGCCATCAATGAGGTCAATTGCTGGCGCACCATCGCGTGTTGCTTCGTCTCGCGCTCCTTGAGTGAAGTTTCCGGTAGTAATGAATAAACCCTTATCCGCTCTTCCAACTAATGCTCCGCGAAAATCGCGCATTTCTCTCGCACCTACTGAACCCTTATACCTCTTACATTGAAACAGCACATGAAAGCTCAACAAACCTCCGAGACGCATTAGCCCTTTCCCTTCTATACCACCATCACCGGATTTACCTAAAACTTCAACTTGTACAAAGCCTGCTTCACGTAATAATCTTTGAGTAAGACGCTCGAACGCATCAGGCTCAAGTTGAAGTAGAGTGGTCAGTAGGATTGTGCGCCAATTTGTATCTTCTTCAATCTCTTGTTCTACTTCATCTTTTAAGTTTTCATCAACTTGATTTGTTTGCGTCTGTCTCATTGTTTGCACAACATCAGCGGGATTAACTTCTCGAATATCTCTTGCATTGGGTGCTAATGCCCATACACCTCGACTTGAATTTTCTAATACACCATATTTTTTTAAATATGTACGTGTCCAAGCGAGTCTATATTCAACTTCTGTTCGTGTATCTTTCTCTGGATTGTGTAGGTGCTCTAATTGTTCATTGGTTAAACCATAAATCTCGGCTGTTTTGTCGTTTATTTCATCAATTGTGCCAGAACCTCCTAAAGCGTGAAGAGCCTGCAATAGTGGATTCATAAATTCGTCAAAAGTTGGAATTTCTACTGTCATCCTAGTCTCGCTTCGGATTCTCATTAAAGTCAGTCAGTGTGCGATAAAAACAATGGGTTTGCCCTGTATGGCAAGCTGGTCCAGCTGGTTCAACTAAAATGAGCAACGTATCTGCATCGCAATCAATCCGTATATCAACCACCCGTTGCGTATTGCCACTCGTCTCGCCTTTATGCCAGAACGCTTGCCGACTCCGCGACCAAAATACCGTTTCGCCAGTATCCAATGTTCGCTTGAGCGCCTCGTCGTTCATGTATGCCATCATCAGCACATCTTTGGTTTCTGCATCCTGTACGATAGCTGGCATCAAGCCTTGTGCATCCCACTTAATGGTTTCGATGGCTTTTTCACTGAGCATCAATCTGCTCCCAGCCATTCATGCGTACGGGAATCTGCTCATCTGCCAAATACGCTTTGAGGTCGCCAATACGCATCTCATTGAAGTGAAATACACTCGCGGCGAGGGCAGCATCCGCTTTGCCTTTGCTGAGTGCATCCTTGAAATGTGACATTTCTCCCGCACCACCGGACGCAATCATCGGAATTGAAACCGCATCCGCAATTGCCTGTGTTAGTTCGAGGTCATAGCCGGATTTCGTGCCATCTTTATCCATACTCGTCAGCAAAATTTCGCCTGCGCCACGGTCTTCAACCTCTTTTGCCCATTCCACCGCTTCACGCTCAGTTGGAATCCGACCTCCACTAATATGAACGACCCATTTGCCATCTATGCGCTTTGGATCAATTGCAACCACAATGCACTGGCTACCAAATGCCCATGCACCATCGTTGATAATCTGCGGATTGCGGACAGCCGCGCTGTTAATACTCACTTTGTCCGCGCCAGCTAGCAAGGTCTCACGGATATTTTCTACCGTGCGAATGCCACCCCCAACTGCAAACGGAATGAAGATGCTATCGGCTACTCGTCGCACCATATCGAGTGTTGTCTCGCGTTTTTCGTGCGATGCCGTAATGTCCAGAAAAACCAGTTCATCTGCGCCTTCGCGGTCATAGACAATTGCTTGCTCTACAGGGTCGCCAGCATCTACAAGGTCAACAAAATTGACGCCTTTCACGACTCGCCCATCTTTTACATCTAAACAGGGGATAAT
The DNA here is from genome assembly GCA_038522085.1 of Chloroflexota bacterium. Classification (GTDB taxonomy): domain Bacteria; phylum Chloroflexota; class Anaerolineae; order Aggregatilineales; family Phototrophicaceae; genus JAUZRW01. The sequence goes on along the minus strand of JBCBKJ010000026.1, from coordinate 5,332 downwards.
GCGTTTCGCTAACATCACTTGCGCTCCTTTGCGGCGGCTATGGCTTCATCGAGTGCGATTTCATCACGGTATAGTGCCATGCCGATGATGACACCGTGTATGACGTGGCTTTTTGCAAGTTGCGCAATTTCAATCATTTTGCTGACGCCACCGGAGGCAATCACTTTCAAATCCGTGTTACGTGCAAGCGCAACCGTCGCTTCAATATTTGAACCTAGCATACTCCCATCGCGGCTGACATCTGTGAACAACGCATATTCCACACCACGCTCACGCATCAGGTGACCGAACTCAGTGGGCGTTAGGTTGATTTGCTCCGTCCAGCCCTCTGTAGTGACAAACCCATTTTTCATATCCATAGCGATACAAATGCGCTCTGCACCAAATTTTTCGATGAGTTCGCTGACGGTATCAGGCTGTTTTGCCGCCATTGTTCCCAGCACTGCCCGAGAAGCACCTAGTTCAAATACACGCTCCACATCAGCTACCGAGCGCAATCCGCCGCCAAACTGTACTTTCACATTGAGCTTGGAAACTTTTTCTAGGATGCTCATATTTTCGTTTGCATCACCAAACGCCCCATCTAAATTAACCATATGAATCCACTCAGCGCCATTATCAACCCATTTTTGTGCTGTTTTTACAGGTTCATCGCTGAATACCGTCTGCCGATTAGGATCACCTTCCATCAGACGAACCACTTTACCACCACGTAAATCAATTGCCGGATAAATAATCATGTGTGCCTCTCTCACTACACATCAAGTGCTAGAAAATTAGTCAGAATTTGTAAGCCAACTTGTTGGCTCTTTTCAGGGTGAAATTGTACCCCGTAGACATTATCACGCGATACAGCCGCTGTGAATGGGATGCCATAATCAACACTGATGAGAACATCACTTTCATCTTCTGGCACACAATAATAGCTGTGTACAAAATACGCATACGGGTTCGCTGGCAAATCATCAAGTAGGATAGACGCCTTGTTTTGTGTTAATACATTCCATCCCATGTGCGGGACTTTACGGTCTGTAAACGCTGGAAAACGGGTCACTGTGCCAGAAAGAATACCCAAGCCTTCGTGATTCCCCATCTCATCACTGCTTTCAAACAAAAATTGCATCCCTAAGCAGATGCCCAAATAAGGGATACCGCTTGCTATCGCATCTTGTAACGGCTTGACCAGTTCTTGTTCATGCAACTTTTGCATCCCTGCGCCAAACGCGCCTACGCCGGGCAGAATAATTTTCTCTGCACCTTCTAGCTGGCTTGGTTCAGTTACCAACTGAACATTTTCAGCCTCTAAATGTGAAAGTGCATGCAACACACTCCGTAAATTACCTGCACCATAATCAATGACGGCTAACATTCATACATCCTCTCTCCAAAAACAAAAAACCCTGCCGGAGCAGGGTAAATGATAACTATGCAATAACAACACATCGTCGCGTCAGATTCCCGACCCCACCTTTTTATAAAGTGTATGATGATGTGCTGTGTGTATTGCCAATATTGTTTTCATGTTTCGCAGTATAGCAACCATAAACGGACATTGTCAATAAAGTGATGAAACACAAACTGCCAGTTGCGGATGCAATTTACGCAAATATGGAAAATTCCCGAATCCTAATGCCCGAAAATTCCAATGTACGTTACAATCACTATGCATAAGGATTAGATAAGATTAAATATTAGTGTAACATCACTGAGGAACGGTAGGCATGGTACGACGTAAAGCGAATCCCGGATTTATCCTGCTAGTGGATGATGTCATCCAGAATTTACACATGCTCACAGATATGCTCAAGAACCAAGGACATGAGGTTGTGATAGCCCTCAATGGTAAAGAAGCACTCGAAAAAGTAGATGAGAAACGACCTGATTTGATTTTGCTCGATATACAAATGCCAGGTATGAATGGTTACGAAGTATGTGAGAAAATTAAAGACGATGAAGATACAGAAGATATTCCCATTATTTTTCTCAGTGCGCTCTCTGATACCAAAGACATTGTCAAAGGCTTTGAGGTCGGTGGGGTAGATTACGTCAGTAAGCCGTTCAAGTACCGTGAAGTGCTGGCACGAGTAGAAAGCCAATTAGCACTCGCCCAACAACGCGAAGAGATAGAAGCCTTACGTGAGCAAGATAAACAACAATTCGATACCCTTTCAGAACTTAGATCTAAGTTTCTGCATGGCACAGTACATGATCTCAAAAGTCCGCTCACAGGTATGACACTATATGCTCAAAAATTACGTGGAATGCCACCGGAAAATAAAGAAGAGATGGAAGAAGTCGCAGATGGTATCACCAGTGCCAGCCGGAAGATGCAACGTCTCGTCACAGATATTCTTGATATTGCACAGATTCAAATAGCTAATCAAGTACGTCTCATAGACTTACCTGTGAATCCAGTTGTAAAGGATTCGGTAAAGAATCTTAAAGTTATTGCCGAATCACAAAAAATAGATCTATCAGCGCATGTGCCGGATGAAACCTTATCGTATCCTATTGATAAGAATTATTTTGAGCGTATGATTGATAATCTCGTCTCGAATGCGATTAAATATACACCTGATGGCGGTAAAGTAACTGTCACCATGACAATATATGATGAGGGTAGCTTTGAGATAGCTGTTCAAGATACAGGTTTAGGTATCCCAGAAGATGCGATACCAAATTTGTTTGATGCTTTTTATCGCGTGAAGAAAAAAGAACATGCCAGCCGTGCGGGTTCTGGCTTGGGGCTATCAATGGTACAAGCAATTGTCGAGCAACACGGTGGTACAATCAAAGTAGCGAGTGTCGAAGGTGAAGGTAGCACATTCACCATTTATTTCCCTAAAATATGAGCGAAAGAGGAGATAGCGTTGGGCTTTTTGAGAACGATAGGTAAGGGATTAATAGCAGGTGTTGGTGCATTCAGTGCATGGCGGGCATATAGTAGCGTAGCAGTCGATCACGATATGCCGATTGGTCCTGCTGTAGATGCTCCGCGTGAAGAGTTTCATGGCGCAAATTCAACCTTTTTGAGCTATTACGCGGATACCAGTGGCGAAGGTGTACCCATTCTGCTCCTACATAGTATAAATGCGGCGGCTAATGCTTACGAAGTCCGTCCCCTCTTTGAGCATTATCGAGGCAAACGTCCGGTTTATGCACTTGATTTACCCGGCTTCGGATTCTCTGAACGCAGTAAACGTCTCTACTCACCAGAATTATATATTGCAGCAATTCTTGATTTTCTACAGACGGTCATTAGCGAACCAGCGGACGTCGTTGGTTTGTCACTTACTAGTGAATTTATGGCGCTTGCTAACCTCGAATCGCCAGAATCTATGCGTTCACTAACATTCATCTCACCCACAGGGTTCACGCCCAGCCGTGCTAAGCCGACATCCCAGAGTGCAAGCGAAAATAACCAGAGTGATGGCTTCTACAAATTCTTCACCAACCCTATCTGGAGTCAAGCACTCTACGATTTGCTCGTCACAAAGCCAAGTCTGCGTTTCTTCCTCTCGCTGAATTTTGCAGGAGATATTGACGAGGGCTTATTCGATTATCACTATCGAAGCACACACCAAGGGGGCGCACGCTACGCACCACTCAGTTTCGTTAGTGGCTTGCTGTTCACATCCGATATTTTTGACCGTGCTTACAGCAAACTCACTGCGCCAGTGCTTGTACTCTACGATACAGACCCTAATGTGAATTTTGACTTGCTACCCAAGGTACTCAATCAAAGTGAGAATTGGCGTGCAAGACGTATTGTGGATACACGAGGCTTACCACATTTCGAGCGCCTAGATAAAACAACCGAAGCACTTGATGAATTTTGGGAAAGCCTGACTACGTGATTGTCAGTCGCCCACAGGAGCAGGAACAGATGAGTTAGCAATAATGTCTGACTCGCGCTTCTGCTTCCGTCCCCATTGCATCAGCAGATACGAGGGCGCCGTCATCACAGCGAAAAGCACGCCACCAAAAATATACGGCATGGCAGGGTCAAGCTCAAAAATAATACCCGCAATCGCACTGCCTACAATGATAGCGAGACTATTGGCTGATTGATACAAGCCAAGCGCACCCCCGCGCTGATTTTTGGGTACAGTTTCAGTGATGATAGATTGGAGCGCAGGCATCTGTAAGCCAGTTCCCATTGCAAACAGAAATAGGGTTACAGCAGCCGACAACGGGACCGCGATAATCACCAGCACAAACATTGAGATGCTACGAATAATCGTGCCGATTAATACGACTGCGCCATCACCAAACCGCTTTACTAAGCGCCCGAGTAATGCGCCTTGTGTAACGATCTGCCCGACACCAACCATCGCAAACAACAATCCGACGCCGAGTTCTGCACGCTCAGGATCATCGACGAATAAGACGGCTTCACCAAAGAGAGAAAATGTAGATTGAAGCATCGCAAACGCAATCTGTGCGCCAAATGTGATAACCAGAATGCCAACCAGCGGAATATTCTGTATCACACCCATGAATGACATACCGGCTTTGCCACTGTTCTTGTTTTCTTCTTTTTGCTCATCCGTGACCGTTTCTTCCAAAATAAGATACGTCAACACGACGACAATCGCGGCAGCAGTCGCAGCGAATATATAGGGGGTTTGGTAACTGAAGGTACTCGATAGTATGCCACCCACAGCCGGACCAATTACGAAGCCAACACCAAATGCAGCAAACAGATAACCGAGTGCTTTGGTTCTGTCTTCTGGCTTTGTCACATCCGTGATATAGGCTTGTGCCACAATGATGTTCCCGCCTGTGATGCCATCGAGTATACGTGCGGCAAAGAGTATCCATATCGACTGTCCAAAGCCTAACATCAAAAAGGCAATGACCGTCCCAATTTGGCTCACTAGCAGAACGGGTACGCGCCCGTAGGTATCCGACAAGCGCCCGATGAACGGACCTGCTATGAATTGAGCCGCGAAAAATGATGTATTTAGCAATGTGATTGTTGTCGGCGTCATGTTGAACTCACGCGAAGCGTACAGGGGCAAAATTGGCAAAACCATTGCCGCGCCGATGAGTTGTACAAACACGATGAGTAAAATGACAATGAGGCGTTTATCTAAAACCGAACCTGATGTGTCTTGGTCAGGTGATGCATCGGTGTGTTGGCTAATGGGATTGCTCCTGCATATACGCTTACCGGCTGGGTCTGAATTTATATAGTATAGGCAAACTGTAGATGCTTCGTATAGCACCATTAATTCAACGTTTACATATAAGTTGCAGAAGACAAGCGCATAGCTAAATAAAAATCACCCCTAACGGGGTGCTTCAGGGGTGATTTTTATAGGTACGA
>JBCBKJ010000025.1:0-73430 GCA_038522085.1 Chloroflexota bacterium | reverse complement strand
ATTACTCTAAAGTCCATCTGTAACTTTAGCACCATAGGTAAAATACCTAATCCAGATCTACTAGTGCTAGATGAATTCTCAAAAATGCTTGAACAACTTCATAGTAACATCTACCAGAAAAATGAAGCATCGAAAGTTTATACAGTACTAAAACACATGATTTCTAATGCTAAACAAGTTCTGATTATGGATGCTGATATTACTGATGTAGAAGTGAATTGGCTCAGGAACATTCGTGCAGATGTATATGTTGTGATGAATACATTTGACCGCAATAGTGGAAGTTTATTTGTTCATCCAACACGTGACTCACTTCGCGATAAATTCATAAGTATTCTCAATAACAAAGAGCGAAAAAATCGACCTACTGTATTCTGTGCGAATACAGCGTCAGAGATCCAAACTCTCGAAGTTTATCTCAAGGATAAAACATCTTACCAGATTCTCTCAATTCATAGCCAAAATAGTAGTAACAGAGAACAACAAGAATTTCTCAAAAACCCTGATAAAAATATTGCAAAATATGATGCTGTGCTGATCTCTCCATCTGCGATGACAGGGATTGATATACAAACAAAGGTTTATGCAAAATTCGGTAATTTTGCATATTCACCACATCATACACCATCTGCAACTGGATGTGCACAACTACTAGAACGGTCTCGTAATAGCAATATTACTCATATCTGGATAGAGCAAGCAAACGGCAAATCTGAAGAAGATCCAGAAGTGATTTACGAAGAATATCGACTTGCAGCTCTGCGCTCAGATGCATTCCTTATGGGACTCGAAATTGATAAAGCAGGTATCTTAAACTTATCGGGAGTAACAAAAGAAATTCATGAGATTCAATCTCAACTAATTGCAAGAGATAACATCAGTCGGAACAACTTGTATGAAAATCTACTCAACCTACTTGCACGTAATTATAAGATTCAGCCATATGAAGGCACTACTGGAATCCACAAACAAGCAATTATAGAGGCCGCCAAAGCCCGAAAGGATCAGTGGGATCACCTTGTTTGCACTGTAAAACCAGTTGATGACGAAATGCTGGAAAAGATGATTCGCAGTAACACCGCAATTGATATTCACTTTGCCGGAAACACACGATTTCACATCGAGACCTTTTATGATATGAAAATTACACACAGACTGTATCAGTTTGATAAAGATGGAAAAGGTCGCTATCGTGTAACAAACTTTGTTCAAGCCATCCTAATGGATCCAGAAGTATTATGTAATTTTGACTGGGAAGAAAGTAATAACGAGACACCTCTCACAGCTCGCGAATTCCGAACTATGAAAGCCAAAACAATTAATGCATTTATTGAGGCTGTATGGGGAAACAGAAATCAGTTCTTAGAAAATCCAGTTATGAGTAAGCGAGATATTGCTGAGAAGACAAACCGATTCTTAGAAGATCACAAAGAAGATGTTAGGCTATATTTCAAATACCGTCATGATCACAGTCAAGATCCGTGGAATGTTGCAAAACGTTTGTTAAGGCGCTTCGGGTTAAACTTCAAACAAATTCGTAGTCGCGATGAATTCGCCGTAAAACACTATAAAATAGATCCAAGTAACTTCAGTTACGTTCAGAAGCTAGCGAAACAACATCTAGATAATGTTACAAAAAAACGTATTAGTATGTTTACGATATAGACGAATTAATGTTTTGCTGAATTTAATGCAGTCGTGAAGGGATCAGTTGCGAACATGAATCCCATCATACTCGGTGGCTGGCAGAGGATGTCGAACCTTGGACATTCTTTGTCGTAGTGAATATTGAGGATGAAACATGAGCACTTTACCAACCGATACCTTTCTGGGCAAACTGACGATACAGACTGTGTATGAATACTACGATAAGCCCGTTTTGTTTTCGTGTCACAATGCCGCACAAACACAGTATCTGGTTGTCTTGCTCGATGAAACTGATCAATCAGAGGTCTGGCTGTATGTCGCTTTATCTGCTGAACGTTTCGCGCAGGTTGGGCAAGATCACACTACGAGATGCTTTCAAACAGGCAGAAGATGACATCGTTTATGAAGTCACCACCTTTGGTTCCAGTCATCCCACACAAATTCGAGTTTTACCAACGCATGCTTTACGCGATGAACAACTTCTAGCTGTAGGTGAGCGATTAGAAGGGCTGGTGTCAGATAACCCACAGATGGCATCGGGATAGATACAACCATCAATTAGAGCGATTAGCCTGTCGGCTAAAATCTTTGTGAGGCAAGGATAGCGAAATTTCGCAACTTTGCCTTTGAAATAACTTCCGATAAGCGTGTGCAACGAGATCATGTTGCACGCGCTTTTTTTATTTCCACACTCAAAACAGCAAGGTCAGCATGAAAACACTCTCAGGCACGGTGTACTGTGCGCCCAGTGGCTACTGGTATTGTCGCGACACGACCATCGCCGATGTTCTTGCCTTTGAACGGGAAGAACTCAGCAACGAAGATCAACTGCCAGATGTCCCCGAAACTGTTTGTGCTGTTTAGGCGGTTTGTTTGCAAAAAAGTTCAGCATCCTCGCGACAGTGAGGATATTTTCCTTTAAACAAACCATTTGCTAACATTTGGGATAAAAGTTTAAGCGAGGTGCCTCAATGGATACTGAAACCCGTCGTATCTATGACCGACTCCGGCTACAGGAACTCATCGAACAACATCCCGAATGGACAGTGACCCAGCTTGCTTCTGTGCTAGGTCGAACGCGTGATTTTGTTTACACATGGTGCGAGCGGATATTCAATCCAGACAACAAGACCTTCAAAGAGAAGTACATGAGTCGGTCTTGTGCGCCTAAATCAAACGCGAAGTGGGTTCATCCCGATATTGAAAAGGTTATCTTGGAGTTAAGGGAAGAACTGAGTGAAAAGTATGCGCGTCGCGCGGGTGCTCACCTGATTATCGGCGAGCTACTCAAGCGAGAAGATCTCAAAGATGCAGGTCACTATCTCCCGACTTCACCAACGACCATCTACGATGTTCTTCGCCGTCATGGTTACATCTTGCCACCAATCAAATTCGAGTATCATCCTGTCATCCTTCCTGCACCCAATGAAGAGTGGGAAGTTGATTTTGGTTTGACACAGCTCGGAGATCGTAGTTGGTTTGAGTTCTTCGTTGTCGTGGATCGTGGGACATCTCGTATCGTGTATCTGGAAGGCGACGAACGCTACAATGCAGAAACCAGTTTAGAAGCGTTTGCTCGCCTGTTCATCCACCATGGAATGCCCAAGCGGATTCGCATGGATCGGGATACTCGCTTTGTTGCCTCATGGACAAGTGACGGATATTCGTCTGCCTTGATCCGTTTTCTCCGGGTGCTGGGCATTGAGGTTGTTGTATGTCCACCACGTCAGCCTTGGAAGAAGCCATTCGTAGAAAGAGCGATTTACACCATCAAACATGAAGGTTTTCCCAAGTATCCAATGAATGACATTGCTGAGGCTCGCGAAGCACTCGAACAATTCAAGCATTTCTATCACGAAGAGCGTCCACATCAAGGACGTGCCTGTGGGGGTAAAACACCCAACAAAGCATTTCCAACCTTGCCATCTTTGCCACATGTTCCTGACTTAGTTCAACCCAATTCATGGTTGGAACACGATCACGGGCGTGTCTTCCGCCGCTCAGTCAACAGTCGAGGCTTCATCCAGATCGATAAGAATCGTTACTACGTTGGCAAAAACCATGCTAAGAAACGTATTCTTGTTCACTTGGATGCTCCGAATCAACGATTTCTTGTCAACGATGGAGAGACCTTGATTGCAGAACTCGCAATCGAAGGATTATCTGATGAGGATTCGCTCAGTTTCAATCAGTACCTTAAGGCGATGTGCATTGAGGCACGCTCGATTGAGCTGCATCGCTTCATGATGTGGCATCAGCGCGGTGATGAGGCAGCTTAGGCTATTCAGACAACTGCATACTCGCATGTTGAGCTAGCAATTTGCTGGACTTCAACTTCGCATTGCTTAGTCGCTTCGGTTTAGGCTGAGATCAAGTCAAAATCATAAATTTCTTCTCTTCATGAAAGGAAAACGACCTATCTGCATGTGAAAAACGAGTTTTATCCATCATTTTTGTCTGATAGCTGAATTTGTCGCGACCTTGCTGGACAAATTCAGTCTTAAACATACTAAACAGCACACTGTCCTTGAACAATCAGCAAAGCATTGTGCATGGGTCGCCCTCGATCCATATACCGCCGCCTGTTATGGCGATCGTGTGATTGAAATCGAACTGGACAATGCCGTCATCATCGCCAGCGATGGCTGTGGTAGGCTACTCGTCAACAGCCAATACATCCACTGCTAAACCGCACACAGCATCTCATTTTTTAGGAGGTTATACACGATGTCAGAAAAGCACATTGTCGCATTAGGCACATACGGAACACATACCAAGACGCGGAAGGGTAAACGTCTCTCTGCACTCAAAATCGGGTACACAAATGCCGTCACGGAGGTGTTGCTGGCACTGATCCCGACTGCCAAAAACATCTCAAGCAAACGAGATAGTTATGTGTACATCCATCTTCCGAACAAACCCAAACTCCGCCAGAATTGGTTATTCGTCGAAGTTACGGCTGAGGAATTGGTTTCTGCGGAGAAAATTACGATGGCAAATCGTTCCAGTCGCGGTATCGCACGCTGGGGCGACGATGGTTGGGTTCTCTTTCCCTGTCTGGACAATCCTGAATATCATGCTGCAAGTAGCCCGTATGATATCCCGAAAGGCAGTCCCCATGGTTACTGGTCGATCAACTCGGCAGGGGAGACATCTGCCACCGGTGGTGGCGATGATCCCGATGCCCTGATTGCCGAATACTCCAAGCTCAATCCGGATAAATCTGCATGGTGGTGGATTCCCGGTAATGATGCAACCTACACCCATCGTAGCACACTCAAACGTGCAGGATGTCGCTGGCGACGCAATCGTCGTGCCTACAGCTATGTCGGTGACCAACTTCCCGAGCGTTTGTTGGCAATTCTGGATAACGCGGAAGAATGTCGTGCAATCATGGCAGGTATGTCTCCTGAAGAAGCCAAACAGACGTTTCGCCATGTGGATTCATCATCTAATACACAACTGACCCCGATAGACCGTCTCATCGATAAGATGCTCCGTGACCGCATTGAGACCATCAAAACGGACGGCGAATTCCCAACCCTGACAACCACAGAAGGCATCGTAGCAGGGCAGGATGTGGTGGGCGTAGAGAATCCCAAACGGGTCTGGTATCTGGCAGGAGCATTGCAAGCCGAACAGATCCAGATCGTCCATACCACAGAAGCAGGCTGGTCACATACAACCCGGCGCTGGTTGTTCAACAATGAGCAAGAGATTGATGTGCTGGATGAATTTCTCAGCACGTTGACTGATGAAACGAGCATGGATGAAGATGCTCACGATCCATGCACCCTCGACGAAGCGGTGGCTGTTCTTGGTATCAACAAGGTACAACGCGATGAGCCATCAGCTGCTTACGAACGCGGACGCACAGCATGGACAACACGTAATCTGCCAGCAGGCATTGAAGGACGCACAAACCCGATCTCATCGGGAACCAAATACACCATCCGTGATATCGACTTCAGCGGTGATCCACAAAATCCGGTCTACGTGATTGAGCTTGTGAGTGGCGAACAGGTGCGTGTACAGGAAGAAGAGGTGTTACCGCAACGCTTATTCAGCACCGGACAAACCGTGTATGCCCGTCAGGATAGCGAAACCTCAGATGGCAAGCAGATTGCAACCGGACACAACAGGACAATCACCAAACTGTACCGCTTCAATCCGAATCTGGGCACGTTGCGCGGACATACCTACGATGTCGATTGGCAAGATATCGGTATCGAGTGGATGTTCGAGGATGAACTCACATCCGAACCTACACTCTCAGGTATTCAGATCACACGCCGTAGCGTCACACTGGCTGGTGAGCAGGGCACATCGCCGTCAGATGAACGAAAAGCGCTCGTTGAGGCAGGTGTCAAATCCGAAGCATTAGCAACGCCACCAGCCGAACAATACGATTGCCCCTGTGAAGCACACGCTGGACCGAAAGGCTGGTTGCCAGCCGAACACTTAGGGACATGGATTGCCTGTGGTGTTTGCAACCCGGATGGAGCGCATATGCCTAAATCAGATCCAACCGATCCAGATGCGGAAGAACCACCAGCAGTACGTATCATTCAAGTGGCTAAACTCAACGAAGATGCCACCACCGATGATGCCGTTACCAGCGCGATTCGTTATGCAACGAAGATGCCTTTAGCATCAATGACCATGACCACACCAGTTTTGCAGACACGCCATGTGCGTCGCATTGCACAAGCCTGTGTAGGTGAACTGACCGGCTCGGTGATTGCGAATGTGTTCTGTTATGGCTATGCCACTCACGCGGGAACACTGATCTATCTGAATATGGGCGGACCGCGCTCGGGTGTTGAAGCCATTCGCGCCAAACTCGCGAAGGGGCAGGCGATCAATCTCATTCTTGACGACGGACCATCGGTCGAGTTGACGCCGGGCGAAGGCATTACGGGCATGTATACCGCATACATCAACAACATGAGCGAAGCCCGTTTTGTCAGCATGATTCTCGCGCACGAACACTGGGTCGATCCCGACTATGGTGGCAAGGCGACAACCTACATCATGCACCTCGATGACGCACAAGCGAAAGGGCAATTGTTGCATCATATCCGCGAGTTAGTCAGTGTGCCGGTCTTTCCGCAATGGATTGACTATCTGTGGCAAGCAGGGCAGACCGCGATGTTGCTTCGTAACTGCAAAGCAGACGGCGGAATCACGCTTAAATCGCTTGATTTGGACGCTACCGCATGGAAAAGAATCATCACCGGTGGGGTTGCTAACGACATTATCGCTTTTAATACAACTGCGAAATGAAATAAGATTCCAGCATAACTGCGAAATAAACGATTGTGTTTTGTGCTCAAAATCCCTCCTTTGAACTCAAAATTTTTTTCGCGGTTACAAAAGAATCGACCACATTTTTCGCGGTTACAGTGCGGAAATTAAGTGGAAATCATCTGAATTTAGACCTTTTTACGTCTTATTTCGGGTGTTTCATTTCGCGCTTCTGCTGGAAGCGACAGACATCATCCACATCCCACAAGCTCTCAGCAATTCCTCTTAATCACACGCGCATCCACAACTGGAGACAATTTCATCATGCTCAACCTAACACCAACTGGTGGCGATGGTGCTTCCCTCCACGACAGCTCACTCCGATTGGGTGAAATCTATGGCTTTACGTCAATCCCGGACACCATCTGCCACACGCACAACATCCCGCATCACTGGTACGGCATCGTGCAAGCGATCTATCCGGCAAGCACAAACAGGGCTGCCTGCATCGAGATTCAGATGCTACCGCTCGAAGACCACGATGCTGTCTGCTTGCCATTGCAAGACCTGCTGAACTGGATGGAGGACGGTAGCATCTCGATCAAACATTTCCCGATGGGCAACCTGAATATCTGGAATGCACAACTGGCAGAGATGCTGGTCGTCACGCAAGAACTCATCGACCTGATTACCGACAATCCTGAGTTGATGGAGGACTGGAAAATCTACTGCCTGTATCAACATGCTGAGGAGCGTGTTGCTGCCACCTATGATTGGTTGACCGCGCAAACAGATTGGTTTGATACCCCGCATACCCTGATCGACTGGATTTTGCTGGTGCACAAACTGCTTGAGGCAAGCAATCATCCGGGCGATAGCAGTGACGATAGCGGTGGGAGCTTGCCTGTGCCAGCAGGCGAATAGGGCGGCTTGTCAGCCGCAGTCGAGGTGAACGGTTATCTGTTCATCCGTGACACCTACAAACAGGGCAGGTCGCTGGAAACGTCTGCCCGATCCCAAAATTCATTTCATATAGTCATAATACAGGATAAGCCTATGGCAATCACCATTCTCCGCATTCGGGGTCATGCCATCCGGCACAACATCCATTGTACCGACCCCAACACCCTCGTCCCGATCCTCGAAATTCACGACAAACAGACCATCCACCTTGCCTTCAGTGTTCGTTTGGCGGGTAGCTGCACGATTCACTATCTGCCGGGCAATGACCCCGATGTCTGGATTGAAACAGCAGATCCCCTTGCTATTCTGGCAGCACCCCTGTTGCCACCACGCCATCATCGATGATGTATCAGCACACACACCGGTCACCATCGCAGCAATCGCAAACGCATCCGCGAACAACTGCCTCTACCGTTATTGCCTGTGCTGGCAGTCCGCAAGGGCAGGTCGGGCAAAGCCATTCATACCAATCTCGTGCTTGTACCACAAGCCAGTGACTTGATCTATGCCGACCCGACACAGGGTGCGCGTAAATTGAGTTGTGGGGCATATTGTGCTGTTTAGTGTGTTTAAGACTGAATCTGTCCAGCAAGGTTGCGACAAATCCAGTTGTCGGACAAAAATGAAGTGTGAACGTTCGGTTTTCACCTGTAGATGGGGAGTTTTTCTGTTATGAAGAGAACAAATTTATGATTTTGACTTGATATCAGCCTAAACCGAAGCGATTGAGCAATGTGAAGTTGAAGTCCAGCAAATTGCTGGCTTAACATAATTGTATGAAGTTGTCTGAATAACCTAAGCAGCTTCATCGTCTCGCCGATGCCACATCATGAAGCGATGTAGCTCAATTGAGCGTGCCTCAATGCACATCAGCTTGAGGTATTGATTGAAGCTGATTGACTCCTCATCAGATAAGCCTTCGATTGCGAGTTCTGCAATCAACATCTCTCCATCGTTGACAAGAAATCGCTGATTGAGAGCATCCAGGTGAACAAGAACGCGTTTTTTGGCATGGTTTTTGCCAACGTAGTAACGATTCTTATCAATCTGGATGAAGCCGCGACTGTTGACTGAGCGGCGAAAGACGCGCCCATGATCGTGTTCCAACCATGAATTAGGTTGAACTAGGTCTGGAACATGGGGCAACGATGGCAAAGTTGGAAATGCTTGGTTAGGTGTTTTACCCCCACAGGCACGCCCTTGATGTGGGCGTTCTTCGTGATAGAAATGCTTGAAGTGTTCAAGTGCTTCGCGAGCCTCAGCAATGTCGTTCATTGCATACTTGGGGAAGCCTTCATGCTTTATAGTATAAATCGCTCTTTCTACGAATGGCTTCTTCCACGGCTGACGCGGTGGACATACAACAACCTCAATGCCCAGCACCCTCAGAAAACGAATCAAGGCAGATGAATAACCATCACTCGTCCACGAGGCAACAAAGCGACTGTCCCGATCCATGCGAATCCGCTTGGGTATACCATGATGAATGAACAGGCGCGCAAACGCCTCCAAACTAGTTTCTGCGTTGTAGCGTTCATCGCCTTCCAGATACACGATACGAGATGTTCCACGATCTACAACAACGAAGAACTCAAACCAACTCCGATCTCCGAGTTGTGTCAGACCAAAATCGACTTCCCACTCTTCATTCGGTGCAGGAAGGATGATGGGATGATACTCAAACTTGATGGGTGGCAAGATGTAACCGTGACGGCGAAGAACATCGTAGATGGTCGTTGGTGAGGTGGGAAGATAGTGACCCGCATCTTTGAGATCTTCTCGCTTAAGCAGTTCACCGATAATCAGATGCGCACCTGCGCGTCGTGCATATTTCTCACTCAATTCTTCCCGTAGTTCGATAATGACCTTTTCAACGTCGGGATGAACCCACTTCTCGTTTGATTTAGGCGCACAAGATCGGCTCATGTACTTCTCTTTGAAGGTCTTGTTTTCTGGATCAAATATCCGCTCGCGCCATGTGTAAACAAAATCACGCGTTCGACCTAGCTCACGAGCGAGCTGAGTCACAGTCCATTCGGGATGTTGTTCGATGAGTTCCTGTAGCCGGAGTCGGTCATAAATACGACGGGTTTCAGTATCCATAGAGGCACCTCACTTACACTTTTTACCCCAATGTTAGCAAGTGGTTTGTTTCAAGAACAAGATGCCTGCTGTCGCGAGGATGCTGAACTTTTCTGCAAACAAACCACCTAAACAGCACACATATGCCTATCTTCATACCGATGTCGAACCCGTTCATGAATTCAACGAAAATTTTACTCGCCAATATAAGCTTTTATAGGAGCAGACAACCATGGCACGGTCAGAATCGAAGCAAATCATGGGCTATCTGCCCATCGAAGCCAAACATCATGAGGCAATTCTCTCACTCGTTCAACCCGCTCATCCCGGTTACAAGATGATCGACCCGTTCGCAGGGGATGGTGTATTTCTTGAGGTTGCCGCAAAACACTGGAACCTGACACCGTATGCGAACGAACTGGATCAAACGCGTGCTGATAAGTGTATCGCACGATTTGGTCCGAAGCAAGCGGTTCGTGGCGATGCCATGCGCTTGCGTGCGACCAACAATGCCTTTGCGATGGGCTGGATCAATCCGCCGTATGACCATGATCGTGCTGCTAAAGGCAACAAGCGTGTCGAATTCACGATGTTGCGCCATGCCTGGAAATGGATTCAGACCGGTGGCATCGTGATGTGGTGCGTCTACAAATCGCATGTCACTGAAGATGCGATGGCGTTCTTCGCACAGTACGCGGCAGATGCGGATATCTGGGCATTGCCCGGCAAGCATCAAGGGGAGTATGACCAGATCGTGCTGGTAGCAACCGTGGGGCAGGGCAAATCTGTCCATGAGATGCAGACCTACAACAAGCTGGTCAAGCAGAAACAAGATCCGATTGAATTGACGGTGCAGGCAGAGCCTGTCTACAAACTGCCACCTCCCAAAGACAAGCGTTTCTATTTTGCGCCCGATGATATCGATGCTCAAACGGGTCTGGTACTGGTCGATGAATACGGGGCATTCGGCAATGCAGGTTTCCAGACCTTGCTTGCTGTTCCCGAACGCGCAGCCCAATCCGAACCACTCGTAATGCCCCGTCCCGGACATACCGCGCTGGTTCTCTCAGCAGGGGTTGCCAATGGTGCGGTGATTGACACGGTTGAACACGGTGAAGTGGCACTGCGCTCGAAAATCGAGATTCGCGAAGAGATTGCCCGCGTTGAAACCGAAGAAGATCCCAACGACCCGGATCGTGTCATCAAGAAGACCACGATGCGCCTGCGTCCGGCAACCCAACTGACCTTACTGGCTCACGATGGCAATCTGGTCGAGATGGAAGGCGATGATGCCTTATTGTCCTTCATCAAGAACAACCGTACAGCACTCGCGCAGTATATGAATGATAAATTCGACCCGCTCTACAAGTTCGACTTTGCAGGCATCAAACGCTATCTGGATCGGATTCGTCTCAAAGGCAAGTATCCGCTCTACACGCCACAAAAACACGTCGTTGCTGCCGTCAGCGCTGGCTTCCGTTCGATCAAAGGGCAACTGCTCGTGGGTCAAATGGGGGTTGGTAAGACCGCCATCGGAGGCAGTGCCGCCATCGCTATCGCGGGGCAAATCGTACAAGAAATGCAACCGGATATCGCCGATGATCAGGTGGTGTTGATTATCTGTCCGCCGCATTTGGTGGAAAAATGGCAACGCGAACTGGTCAGCATCAATCCCAATATCTTTGTCCAGCACTTAAAACGCCACGAAGATATCAAGGGCTTCATGCGCAAAGCAAAGCGTATTGGCGCTGGTATCCCTAAGATCGGTCTCATCAAACGCGATATGACTAAACTCGGTAGCGGCTACGAACCTGCTGTCATCTGGCGCACGAAAGGCGTTGCACTCTGGCGCAAAGACCAGCCAACACCGGATGGTTATGAACCCGAAGAACGCATCCAGCGTCAGACGATCCCGCAATGTCCGTGCTGTGGCACGACAGTCACCTACGAACGTAAAGGGACAGTGGTGGTCGCGAGCAAAACGTGGCTCAAGAAAGGACAGCGCGAATGCGCCGTTTGCCATACACCGCTGTGGCAAGAAAAACGGGACAAAGGTTCAAAACCTCGCGGAGGGACAATTTTGACAAAGATAGTATAAACAAAAGGGGACAAATCAGCTAAGTTTCAAGTAACCAACAAGAAAAAAGCTGAGAAGAGTCCCCAGATGAAGTATCTATCAGTCGAAGCAAGTCTGCAAGAGGCACTGAAAGGGATTGTTCCCTTGAGCGAAGCGCAAATTAGTCGAATTGCAATGTTATGCATCGGCATTTTGTTAGCAGGAGAGGTGCATTTGAGTAAAATTGCCCGCTTTCTCAAAGGCAATACACAACAAGATAGCCGTATTCGGTGGATATGTCGCCTTTTGCAAGCCCGTTTCTTAACCCCTGAGTTAGTTTACCAACCTATCTTAGCACATAGTTTGTCGTATATTCGTGATAAGACATGGCATTTGGTGATAGACCGTACGACATTGTGGCAAGGTAAAATTGATTTGGTCACTATTTCGCTCAACTATCGAAAGCGAGCCATTCCGCTGATCTGGCAGAAAGTTCCCTTTGGGGGTGCTCCATTGTTAACTTATGTAGCTGTGGTAAAACGCTGTGTGCCTGTAATTCCTGCTCATGTGAAGGTTGTTTTTCATGGTGATGTTGAGTTTGGCGGACGCGATATGATACAAGCTGTGCGACTCATTGGCTGGGACTTCATGCTCGCTCAACGGGGTCTTGTTCATTACAAACAAGCTGGCATGAAACGGTCAAAAAGCCTATCGAGCCTAGTTATCTCACGACGCCGTAGTTGCCAACTCAAGCAGGTTGACTTATTGGCAACCAAGTCCTTAGGTGGCATCAATATCCTAGCCTTTCATCAGCGTCATTACGTGCGTGGAAGCAGTCATAAACGTGATTTTTGCTATATTGCCACCTCGCTTCCATTGGGGGCAGGTCTACAACGTCTTGGAAGGCGACGCTGGGGGACTGAACCATTCTATCGGGACTATAAATCCTCTGGATGGCATGTCACTGACTCGCGGTTAGCCCATCCCGCCCGTCAAGATAGTCTTTTAGTACTTCTTGCTTTGCTCTATTTGTGGAGTGTATGCTTTGGACGTTGGCTGTGCAAGATAGGACAACGGTCACGGGTAGATGCGAAGAAAAAACGGCATCTAAGCATCTTTCGTATCGGATGGGACTGGCTGATCAATCAATTGATTAATCAGCGCAAGATTCCCATATTCTTTAGGCTTTATTCATGAAAACTGTCCGGCGGCGAGGTTTTGAACCGACGTGCGACATAAAGCAGGCAAAACGACACGAAAACGGTATTTGCAAACACCCTCTTAATCCTTACAAACAAAAAACTCCCCTCTGCGTATTCTCACAGAGAGGAGTTTTGTCAAATAGCTACGAGAGCTTAGTCGCCACTGTTGCTATCGTTGCTGGTATCTGGGGTATTCGTTGGGACAACAACTGGGCTAGTCGAAGAACTACTCGACTGTGGCACGGCTGGCGTCTCGAAATCGTCACCCAAATC
Source organism: Chloroflexota bacterium (assembly GCA_038522085.1). Taxonomy (GTDB): domain Bacteria; phylum Chloroflexota; class Anaerolineae; order Aggregatilineales; family Phototrophicaceae; genus JAUZRW01. The sequence goes on along the minus strand of JBCBKJ010000025.1, from coordinate 59,960 downwards.
GGTGAATGTGTTGGCATCGAACAAAAACGGCGAGTTACTTGGGAGCAACGCAACCGAGATATTGTCGCTCAAGTTTGTCACGTAAGTGTACTGAATCAAGTTCGGGTTCGCTGCAATCTGCGCACTCACAAGGCTCAGAGCTTCTGCTTCCGCTTCTGCTTGAATACGAATTGCTTCCGCTTCACCACGCGCTTCTTCAATACGCGCATCCGCACGACCACCTGCTTCAATACGAGTGGTTTCTGCTTGGATTTCCGCGCGGTCACGTTCAAGTTCCGCTACCTGACGGTTCTCAATCGCTTGAATGAAGTCTACCGAGAAGTTAATTTCACGCAGTAAGAGTTCTACCGTGGTGAAACCTTCTTCTGCAAGTTCAATCGTTACCAGACGTTCAATCTCTGCTTGCACTTCCGCACGACTTTCTGGGGATGGGTTTGGCAATACATTACCGTCTGCATCCACTGGAATGCCAGCTTGTGGCGCATCTGCGTTGGCTGGTTCATCTGTTTCAGGGGTATCTGCGGAAAGTTGCGCACTACCGAAAATTTGCTCTGCGCGTGCAGTAGCGACCACATCACGGGTAATCGAACGAATCGTCGGACGAATCAGACCTTCTAAGAAACCTTGTTCCGAATCTGACCAGTTCTCGTGTACACGGTTCACATTTTCAGGGTCAATCGTGAAGATGATAGTTACATCCAACGATACTTCCTGACCATCAATCGAACGCGCTTCAATCGCATCATCGGTTGAACGGTTGCCTTCGCCACTGATACCGCTCATCGTATATTCTTGACGACTCACACGGTAAGGGGTGGTTTGCTCAATACCAGGAATAACAATGTGGATACCTGGTTCGAGTGGTTCTTCCAAGTTACCAGTCAATACGTTAAAGACGACGACGCGCTGTGTTGGTTGGACTGTTACCAAACCTTCGGAAATGACCAAGAAGACCAAGCCTAGCACAAAACCGGCGACTGCCATCACGATGCCGTTGCGCACACCTTGACCACGCGATGCGTTTACTACGATAAAGGCGATACCTGCCAAGCCGATTAAAAAACCACCGGTAGCGATAACGCCTAAGAATGCCTCAATACCCATTTCAACTCCTAATAGCCTTTTCTGTCATACTCATCTACGTAAGTATAGCAGACGAGTTTCAAAGGGTTATTAGAATTTCATACGAGACACACACGAACCCCCTAATAATTGGGGGGTACATGCACAATCTCATTAATGCGCGTATCATCTTAGATGTAATCTGTTAATCTCTGTTTATCAGACACACCACATAAGGAAATGTCATGCGCCGTTTATGGATACTATTTTGCTTATTGTTCACGATACCGCTTTCTGCCCAAACCGATACCATACCGAACGACTTACCTGCCACTATTTTTGAGAATCTGACTGTCAGCAATGTAGAGATTCGTCTACCAGCTACTGATAGCATCGAGTTCCCAGAATTGCATTTTGTTGTCAACGAAACCGTTTGCGAAGTAAATATCGAATTTGATAGTCGGGTGATGGCACTCGGCACCCTTGCCGTCAATGTCTATGGGGCGTACGAAGATTATGTATGCGACGAACCTGCGCCCTCTGAACAGTCTGTTGAGCTATCACGTTTTACAGAAGACCAACGCTATATTGTCCTCGTCAATAACTTTAGCTCACAATTTTACTTGCCTTCGCGTGAGGATGGCACATCCAGCGAGCCGTTTGCTGTTGCATGGGATGCAGACAGCTCCCTCATTCCCTTTGAACGTAGTACATCGTTTATCAATGACGTAGACATTGACCTCCTAGACGATGAAACCGTCAGCCTAACTCTCTCCGGCGACCATCCCGATGGTTGCGAGACGGATACGTTCACTGTGATACGTCCAAACCATCCATTCACTAACGAATATGTAACGGAGGTCATGCGTCTTTTGCCACAAGGCGTTGCCTGCCCATCAGCCTTACAACCTTATGACATCAGTGCAGAAGTGAATCGTAACAGCACATTTGCACCCGTTAGCCTTGCCAGTTTTGTCGTCGATGATGTGATTTACACCCGTTTCGATGATGCGTGGGAAGCAATGACTGAGATACCTGTTGCTGTCACTGATGTATCTGTTTCGCAAAACAACATCTCTTTAGAATTAGACGTACCCGAAAATTGCCAATCACTCACAGGTGCGCGTACAAGTGACTTTTTCTCCGAAGTTGCTATCGTCGTTCGTGCGAATAGCGAATCAGATTGTGATGGTGACCTCGTATCCGAAACACTATCATTCAGAACACCAACTTTGCCTATCTTCATCAATGGCACAGCATATGATGAAAATGGCATCATATCGCCCCAAGCAACAGCCCAATCCGACCAAAATTCAGACGAAGGGAACTTTATGCGTGTGGATACCGTTATCGACAGTGTAGACGTTATTGTGTTGGAATCTTTCCCGATGCAACTGCAAGTGACCGTCACAGGCTCACAACCCGATGGTTGTGATTTGCCAGTCCAAGTTGAACAGACTGTCGAAGATGATGTGGTGACAGTGGAAATTTATCGGGATGTCCCGCTTGATGTGATGTGTCCGGCTGTTTTGTTGCCGTATGAAGAAACTATCGACATAGACGGTAGCTTTGAAGGTGGCACAATCACCATCAACATCAACGATTTCAGCACCAGCGTCGATTTGTAAATTTGAATGTGTCCGTGAATTTTTATCTGTAAGGGCGTAGCTGTGTCTGCGCTCGTTCGGGCAGATTCTCAGTTAAAACGTATAGGAGATACACACCCATGCTCAATACTCGTTTTCGTAAGCTCACTCTCGCCCTGACCGTTGGGCTGGTCGCTGTCATTCTAGGTACATTGGCATTCGTCAGTGCGCAAGATGATGTAGATAGCACCACCCAAGCCGATACCCCAGCCGAGCGCGATAGCGTCTCTGTGACGATTTACAATCAAGGCACGGCGCTCATCCAAGATTTACGCACCTATAGTTTTGTGCCAGGCACGAATCTCGTTAATTTCACTGATGTTGCCTCCCAAATTGACCCCACATCTGTGAATTTCGTCTCACTCACTGACCCCACGGGCACGAGTGTTCTCGAACAGAATTATATCTACGACCTTGTTGGCACGTCCGCGCTTTTACGTCGTTATATTGATGAAACCATTCGCGTGACCACAATGGACGGTAGCACCTACGAAGGTACGCTACTCAGTGGCGCAGGCGAAATCATCCTCCAGATGGATAACGGTGGCGTAGTCGTGGTTTCCCAAGATGATGTGCAAGATATTCAATTTCCAGAATTGCCATCTGGCTTGATTACCCGTCCGACACTCCGTTGGTTGGTCGATAGTGCCGCAGAAGGCGACCAACAAGTCGCGCTGACTTATCTCACTTCGGGCATTAACTGGACAGCCGATTATAATATTTTGCTTGCTACCGATAATAGCCAACTTGACCTCAACGGCTGGGTAACGCTCAATAACAACAGTGGTACAGCATACGCAGATGCAACGGTCAAGCTGGTGGCAGGGGATGTGAACCGTGTTCAACCTGATATGGTAGTACAAGAAGCATTCGCTTTTGATGAGCCACTTATGGCTGAGAGTGAAGCGCGGGTTGAACAACGTGAGTTCTTTGAGTATCAACTCTACGAAATTGCCCGTAATGTGACTGTCGGCAATAACGAAACTAAACAAGTCGAATTTGTGAACGGCGCGTCTGTCCCTGCAACGACCTTCTTTGTCTACGACGCCAGCCAACGTTTCTTTGGCTACAGTGGCTTATATACCGACCAATTCTACGGGCAAACAGGTATCACCGATGTACAAAATTTCCTGGAATTTAGTACAGCCGAACAAGGTGGCTTAGGCGCAGATTTGCCAGCCGGACGTATCCGTGTCTATCAAGAAGATACCGATGGGGCGGCATTGCTCATTGGCGAAAATCGCATTGACCACACGCCAGAAGGGGAATCCGTGCAGATTTATCTCGGTAATGCATTCGACCTCGTTGGCGAACGTACCCAGACTGAGTTTGAATTTTTCGGTGGCGATACCGTAGAAGAAACCTATGAAATCCGTCTCCGTAATCGCAAAGATGATGAAACAGTCCAAATCCGTGTCCCAGAACGTCTGACACGCGGTTCAAATTGGGAAATCTTAGATGCCAGCATGGAATACACCCAACTCAATGCTTTTACTATCGAATTTCGTGCTGATGTGCCACCAGGTGAAGAAGTCGTCATCACCTACACCGTCCGCTACTCCCGCTAAATTACAAAAATGGGGGCATTTGATTATGAATGCCCTCACGATTCATCAAAAAACTGTTCCTGCTCATCCGCCCATGCAAACATATCATCATCGTCATCGGCGTCTGCACCATCCATCAATCGGCTCGGTGCTTCGATGTCCAATTCTTCTTCCAACACGCGCACAATGAACTTGGCATCCGCTAAAATTAGCCCATCTGTGATACGTTCTACCTGACCATTTGCTAGTTCCACGAAAATACCAAAGTCAAATTCCATTGGACGAATATCAAACCCGCGTATCGCCTTGGCTGGCAAACGCAATGTGTCATCGTTGTAATCGTATGAAAACTGTCGGTCATCCACCTTGAAATAGCGCGTACTCATGCCCCAATTCAATAGCGTATAAATTGCCAATATGCCGACCACAACCGACCCAGCCGCGTACAGCAACGCGCCGACAGTGAATGCCACTAAGCCAACAATCCCTGCGCCAAACGCCAATAGCACCATGCCGAAATTCACCACACGTCGTAAACATGTTGGTTGCTGTTGCGCAAGCGTCAAGCGGGTTCCCTCGTGTTTAATTGTGATATTGTCCGGCTGGTCAGGACGCCGTTTCGCTTTTCGTTCGCTCATTGTATTGACCTTTCTACACCTTCACCCGTTGTAGGAGCAGCATCCATGCTGTCCGCAAAGTAAGATAAAGTGCCATAAAGAGCTTATCAAGCTCATCAGCAGATAGCAACAAAAAAGAGATGCCGTAGCATCTCTCATTGCCGTTACATACGTAACTGCTTAGGTCGTCGCATCCTCAAATAGCTCTGGCGGACGAATCGTGAACATATAGCCGACGCCACGCTCTGTCCGAATGTAGTGTGGATGGTGACTATCTGCCTCTAATTTGCGACGCAGACGGTGCATATGGACGCGCAAGGTATCCTCAAAGACATCTTCGCTGGGCCATACCCGCGCAATCAGCATCCGATTTTCCACCACACGTCCGGCATTGCGCAAAAGGACATGCAACAAAATAGATTCGGTAGGTGTCAGACCCACTGATTTGCCATTCACGACAATGCGGTTATGCGCAAAATCAATATCGAGCGAATCATCAACATGCACAATCGGCTCACTCGCATAATCAAGGCTTGGCATGCGCGATAACACAACTTCTACCCGCGCTTCAAGCTCACGTAATTCAAATGGCTTGACGATAAAATCTTCGGCGTATTTTTTCAGACCTTGCACGATGATTTCGGTATCACCACTGGAGGTCACGAAAATAATAGGCACATCAGCCATCGTTTTGAGCTTGCTTGCAATTTCAAACCCGTGCATCGTTGGCAAATCAAGGTCGAGGAGGGCAATATGGGGCAGACCCCGCGTGGCAACATGTTCCAACGCATCAGGACCATCGTTGAATGCCGTTACCTCATAACCATGTTTACTCAGGAAATCGACTATGAGCTTACTGACTGTTTCTTCATCTTCAATAAGCAGAACTTTAGACTTCTTCATTAGCTGTCGCCTCTCAGCTTCTCCGCAATATGTATTACAATATGAATTTCTTAAATAAGTTGTAACAAATATACCCGACGTGTAATATTAAGTCAAAGGATTTTCCTTAATTCATGCCATCTGTAATTAAATTCATAGACATTGCGTTGCACATTTTCCTTTAAGCTCCTAAACTAGCGTTTATCATAGCTAGGATATTTGTTTGCTTGCCTTACTTTGCTGATGTTGTTTAAAAAATGAGTACGGAAATAAACCTAGCTCCCAAATCTCCCTAAATAGAGCTTTTGAAGTCCCCTCTCCGCCAGCGAAGCGCAGGGGGGAGGGGATTTAGGAGAGGGGTTAAGAGTAACCTCCCAATATTGCTCTAATCTCCGTATTTAATTCTAAACTTGCTGAAGCACTGAAAGGTGCGTGTATTCAAGTACTATTTGTTTATCCGCAAACTAGGTTATGATTTCTCATCGTATATTGTTGTTTATTCTGAGGCTAACCCATGCCCTCCGTCGCACATATTATTCGCCGTCGTCGTAATCGCAAACATCGCCAACAAGCAGCCGATACCCGCAGTCGCATCTGGTCAGCGATTGTTTTCGGAGGCACGGCGCTCATTTTGCTCGGTCCCATTGTGGTGATATTGGGCTTCACAGGCTATTTATACGCGCTGGCAGTTTCTACAATGCCCGAACCAGCCGACACTATCTACCTTGACCCCATCATTGCCGCGACCAATTTCTACGATGCAGATGAAACAACCTTGCTCTATGCCGTGCAAGACCCGCTTGGCGATGACCGTGCATGGGTGAATATTGAATCTTTGCCAGAGCATATCGTCTCTGCGACGCTTCAAATGGAAGACCCCGATTTTTTGACCACCAGCCAGTTTGATTTTTGGCGCGTCACGAACCAATTATGGCGCTATGGCTTGGGCTTGCCGCTCGCACGCGATAGGTCACTAGCTGGACGTTTAGCTGACCAAACACTGGTGCCAAATGCTGGTAATAATGGCATTGACCCACGCTTGCTACATTTTTCGTTTTCAGCAGAAGTACAACGCCGTTATACCCCGCGTCGTGTCGTTGAGTGGTATCTCAATACAGCCTTTTATGGCAACGATGCCTACGGAATCGAAGCGGCTTCACAGGTCTACTTTGGTAAACCCGCCACTGACCTTACACTAGATGAATCGGCATTGCTTGCTGCTATCCCACTCGCACCTCAATTCAACCCGATAGACAATGAGCAAGCCGCCGAAGACCGTCAACTGAATTTACTGCGTGCTATGCGTACCGCAGACCTTATTACACAAGATGAATTTGATGCCGTTGCGTCAATTGATACATCGATTCGGACAGACCTTGCTCAACCGCCACTCGTCGCGCCTGAATTTGCTATCTATGCCCGTGAGCAAACCGAAGCGATTCTCGATTCGCTTGATTTAGACGGCGCACGCTTGGTTTCACGCGGGGGCTTGCAGGTGACGACCACGCTTGACCTCGACTTGTATTATCAAACAGAGTGTCTGCTTAGGGCGCATGTCGCCCAATTGAACGGGCAAAATGCTGATGATACGCTCACACTAACTGCCCAACCGTGTACAGCGACAGCTTATTTATCCGATGTGTTCAACGTGAATTTAACTTCACTCCCGAATCAAGGGGCTGTCGTCGTGCATGATGTCCGCACAGGCGAAATCCGTGCTTTAGTCGGTGATGCCACCGCACATGCTTACCAACCGGGACCCGCTATCTATCCCTTTGTCTACCTGACAGGCTTCTTATCCGGCAATTACACACCTGCCCGCATGGTACTCGATATTCCGACGCAATTTCCAGGTCCCACCGAAGGCTCTATCTACACGCCTATCAACGCGGATGGGCAATATCGCGGACCCATGAACTTGCGCGATGCGATGGCGAGTAGTATCCGCACACCCGCTATTGCAGTCGCTAACCGTGAAGGGCTGAATAGCATCATCGAAACGGCACAGTATTTCGGTGTCATGAACTTAGATGATATTGACCGTTACGACCTCGCTGTCGTGGATAGAGGGGCGAATGTTTCCGTACTGGATATGACCTATAGTTATTCGGGCTTGGCAACCTTGGGTACGTTGCGTGGGGTCGATTTACCACCGCAATCCAGTGATGACCGCACCCGTCATCCAGTGGCTGTACGGCGCATCGCAGATGCACAAGGGAATGTCCTTTGGGACTACAACGAGGAACAAATTGCCATCAGTAACACCACCGTTATTGACGTGAATTTTGCTTATCTCGTCACAGATATTTTGTCGGATAGCGGCACACGCCGTAACATACTAGACATCACTGCTGATGTGCTTGATATTGAGCGTCCAGTAGCCCTCACAAACGGTCTAACAGGCGATACTACCCATAGTTGGACAATTGGCTACACACCGCAGTTAGTGGTGGGTGTGCAACTCAGCCGTGAAGATGACGGGCGTATGTCACTCGATAATTATGGCTTAGATGGGGCTGCACCTGTATGGCAAGCAGTTTCACAACTTGCGCATGACCGCTACAGTTATCAACCCGCATCATGGACGCCTCCTGAGAGCATTACACAGTTGAATGTATGCAGTGTCAGTGGCTTGCTCCCAGCCGATGATAACGCTTGCCCCACGCGCACCGAAATTTTCCATCCGTCTGTTTTGCCAGCACAACAAGATTTGTATTGGCAATCCGTCGCGGTGAATAGCCAAACTGGACAGCGTGCCAGTAGTTCGACGCCTGATTTTCTCGTTGTTGAACAGCAATATTTCATTCCGCCACCGGATGCGCTGGAATGGTGGCGGACGAACAACCTGCCACTACCTCCCACAGATTATGATTCTGCCAGCTTACCAGAAGCTCTCAGTGGAACACAGATTTTTGTGCCGGAAGATTTTGCCTATGTCAGTGGCATCGTTGATATTCGCGGTAGCGTCGATACGAGCAACATGCAGTCCTATCGCGTGCGCTATGGAGCAGGGTCACGCCCAACTGAATTTGTTGATATAGGTGAGCCTCGCACAACCTACACCGAAGGCGTCAGTTTAGGCTTATGGGATACTGCATCGCTTAACGGACCCTACGTTGTACAAATTTCTGTTCTCAATACCGATGGCACAGTGGACTCAGCCGGTGTGCGTGTCACCGTTGATAATACCGCACCAAGCATCGAACTCACGACAGGCGAAGGCAATCCAACCCTCTTCCGTTGGCCCACCGAAACTGTGATTCCACTGGTGGCAGACGTGAACGATAACTTAGAAGTCAATCGCGTAGAGTTCTATAACAATGGCACACTCATTGGTGAAGTGACCGACGCGCCTTTCGAGTGGATTTACACCATCGACAACACAGGCGACGAGATATTTACGGCAACTGTCTTTGACGAAGCAGGTAATCAAGCAAGCGACGAAATCACAGTAGAGGTCATTCGTCCGGGTGGGTAGATAAACGACAATATCGAACTAAGAGATACCAAACATGAAATCCAAATTTAATGATGTAATATCAGTTCTTGAGCGTATTGCAAATGGGCTAGGATGTGAAATTAAAATTATTGGTAGCGATACCGAGAAATGGCAAAGTGCGACAGTTCAGGTTATATGGTCATCAAGAGACAAAATAGATGATGCCTACTATGGATTCGTTATCAATGAAGATACTCTGAAATTCAATCAAGATGGTATTACTTGGAGTCTTAATGCTATGGCTGTACACGGTAATTTTTCTAATCGTGCAAAGACTGAATTATCTAAGCTATCTTGGGTTGATAAAGATAAATCAAATCTTGAAACCATAGATATTATGGCAAATAACAACAAAAGCCTCAAAGCTAGCATAGTATTGGAACGGATATTCTCACGACTACCACTTGCAATACAGAAATTACAAAGCAGACATGACAACAGACCAGCATTCACTGTAAAAGATGAGTACGATATACAAGATCTTCTTGCAGCGATGCTTGTAATACATTTCGAGGACGTTCGCTCAGAAGATTACATGCCTCAACAAGCAGGCGCATCATCACGCATCGATTTCATACTCAAGAAAGAAAAAGTAGGTATTGAAGTTAAATATTCTAAGTCGAATTTAACAGACAAAAAACTAGGCGAACAACTGAGTATAGACATACAACGTTATCAGTCACATCCAGATGTAAAAACGTTATACTTTTATATCTATGACCCTGATAAAGTGATTAAAAATCGACAGGCTCTGATAAATGATTTCAGTAAAAAGCATAATCGACTAAAAGTTCAGGTAGTGATTTCATAGTCAAATCACTACTTTTAGATAAATTATTTAGCTTGGATAAATAATTTCCCAATCATCTGTGCTGGGTGGTGCATTGTGTAGCTCAATATAATGTTTAGCAATCACATCAGGGTCGTGACCCTCTTCTTTGTTGACGTAACCAGCAATCGTCACCGTTCCTACTTTGATACCGTGTTCAGTCAGTTCAATTGCCATGCTCCCAACAAGGTTTCGCAAGGCGGCTTTCCCAAGTGCAAGCGATGTATATTCAGGACGTGGATTGAGCGATAATCCGCCACCTGTGAACAACAATGTCCCTGCACCACGCTCTTTCATAGTCGGGATAACTTGCTGGGCGCTGGCTAATGCGCCAATGACATTCACACGGAAATTCTCCAAAACGGCGTTAGGGTCAATCGCAGAGGGAGGTTCGAATGTACGGGCAGCGGCGTTATAGACCATCACTTCGGGGACAGCGAGTTGCATCTTGATGTGTTCAAAAGCATTTTTGAGTGATTCGGGGTCGCTAGCATCCGCAGGAAAACCCAAAACTTCGTAATCTACCATATGCTCTAGTTCGCGTGCTTCGGCTACCAGATGGTCAGCACTGCGCGAAATCAATGCTAGTTTATAGCCAGCCGCACCAAACACCCGCGCAATAGATAAGCCCATCTGGGGACCTGCACCCACAATCGCACATACTTTCATGATATTTCCTCCTAGTTGTGAATCGCTGAGACATAGAGCCTAACGCATTCATAGCGAGTTTGCATGGTGTCCTCATGGGATGTTAAGTGCGTTTTGCTAAGGTGCTATCACGTCTGAAAACCAACATGAAAGTAGAATGATACCCATGACAACGTCGGCTGTTCTGATTTATCCACATCAACTTTACGCTGACCATCCCGCCATCCACAAAGAGCACACACATTGGCTAATAGAAGACCTGCTATATTTTGGTGATTCCCGTTATCCAACCCGCTTCCACAAGATGAAACTCATGCTCCATCGCGCCAGCATGAAACGTTACGCTGACGAAATTTTGGGCGCAGGACGCTATCAGTATCGTTATATCGAACACGGCGAAATTGACGACCAACTCGATTACGTATTTCAGCAATTGCAAGACGCAGGCATCACTGAAGTGCATGTTGTTGACCCCACCGACTATATGCTGGAACGACGCATTCGGCGGTATGTCAAACAGTATGACCTTGAATTGGTTTGGTACGAATCACCCAATTTTGTCACTGATAAAGCGACCATGCTCAGTTTTTGGGATGACAAAGACGACCATGATTACTTCCAGACCGATTTCTATACATGGCAACGCGAACGGCTGGATATTCTGCTGACAGAGGAGGGCAAGCCTATCGGGGGCAAATGGACATATGACACGGCTAACCGTCAGAAGCTCAAGAAAGATGTTTCTCTGCCGGATAAACCTACGGTATTTGACCATGAGTACATCACAGAAGCACGCGCTTACGTCGAAAAACACTTCCCTGATAATCCCGGTTGCACAGACGATTTCATCTACCCGACCAACCATGCCGAAGCATCCGATTTTCTGGATACATTCGTGCGTATCAAGCTCGATGACTACGGCACATACCAAGATGCTATCTCGCAACGTGGCGTGTTCATGTTCCATTCGTTATTGAGTTCATCACTCAATAGTGGCTTGCTTGCGCCCATGCAAGTTGTGGATGCTGTGCTGGATTACAAACAAAATAATCCTAATATACGTCTTGCCTCTGTCGAAGGCTTCATCCGACAAGTCATCGGCTGGCGTGAATTTATGCGAGCAATCTATGTGCGTGATGGCAACATCGAGCGCAACGACAATTTTTTCCGCAACAATCGCCAACTCGCAGACGCATGGTATACAGGTGAACTCGGTATCCCACCTGTAGATGATGCTATCAAGAAAGCACAAAAATATGCCTATAACCATCATATCGAACGCTTGATGCTGGTCGGCAATCTCATGCTCCTAACAGAAATTCATCCTAACGATGTGTACACATGGTTCATGGAGATGTTCATTGATGCCTATGATTGGGTAATGGTACCGAATGTTTATGGCATGAGCCAATACGCAGACGGGGGCTTAATCACGACCAAGCCCTATATCAGTTCATCGAATTACGTGCGCAAAATGAGCTACTATAAAAAAGGGGAGTGGAGCGATACATGGGACGGGCTGTATTGGCGCTTTATCCATAAGCATGTTGATTTCTTCAAAGGCAACCCACGCCTCGCCGTCATGACCAGCCACCTCAACCGCATGAGCGACGATAAGCTCAACACCCACATAAAAAATGCCGAGGCATTCATCACCTCAGCAACTGAGTAATCATGTTCCTGTAGGGGCGGATTACAATCCGCCCAACTAAAATTTTGCCAATATCTTATCCCGTCACAGGCAACCCAGCAATATTGATGCTCGGTGGCACAGCGATATACCGCGCCGACACCCAACCGACAGTACCTTCGTAATCAATCTGAATCCATGAGCCAGTTGCTGTGCGCCCAATCGGTGTTGCACGTTCGCCATATGGAATGCGCCACAAAATACGGAAAGTCGTACTCGGACCCGCACGCAAATTCAAATTACCTAATACGCCAATTGTGCTGTTAAATTCTGCGGATGTTTGCGCATCAATTACGGTGTTCACAACCACAGGCGCGGGTTCGCCACCGCCACCTTGCCCTAAACTAGCGTTCGTTACGGTGACAGTTGTTGTCGGCGTGTTGGCTTCGCTGACAACACCAGATGTTGAGTAAACCGTGCCTAGATGACGGAATACCCACGCGGTTGTGAAGCCTAAATCAAGCTGAATCCAGTTGCGCGTGGGCGAATACGCCAGCACATCATACATCGCACCCTGACCCAGTTGTGCGACGACAGGATATTCAATACCAGGACCTGTCCGCGCATTGAGGCTCGTTGTCTGCACAACAAAAATATCCCCTGTTTGTGCCATCGTTGGGAAAGCAAAAAGGGCGATTGCCCCCAGCATAAATACAAAACGCCATAATTTAGACATTGATTTCTCCGTAATGTGTTTCTTTATACAACGTCTACAGTGTAATGTGTTTTGTATTATTATCAAATAGTGCTTACGTCATGGTCTTGTTTGAAAACCGTTGTAATGTGCTTTACCGAATGACAGGCACAGCTTGTCCATTATAGCCTTCGGGTATTGCCAGCAAACTCACGCTCACCCAGCCGAGTGTCCCATTGTAGTCAACGTAGAACCATGTGCTGAATTCATTGCGCCCGACGACAACGACCCGCGCCAGATACGGCACAATCGTCACTTGCCCAAATTCTGTACCGGGACCACTCCGCATACGCACCGTAGCAATTGTCCCTAAAGAATTGGCGTTCACTGCCAATTGTGCGTCTATAAATGCTAGTTGCTCGGGTGTTAATTCCTCTTCTAAACTGAAATCAAAATCGTCTTCGTTGGCTACCAGCACCAAGCCACCAAAAATCCATGCTTGTCCACCGTTGACCTCTACTAGATACCAGACTTCCTGCTCGCCAGGGTCATCGTAAACAAACGGTTGCTCTTCATCAGGGTCAACATCCACACCTTCTGGCACAGGCTCACGCACGGTACTTGTTTCTGGAAAGAAGAAATCGACAATCTGAAACCGATCCCCAAATATGGCAATGCCGACGACAGTACTCGTTGTCGTGTTCGGCGCAGTGCGTAAATTCGCCCGATTCACAGATACCAACGCGAAAATTTCATCCGTCGCGTACTGTGGCGCGGGGAAAGCTGACGCATCATCTACATTTGCTGGGTCAAGTGGTGCAACCTCAGGATAGGGGACAATGATGCTATCCGGCAAATCAACAGGTTCAACAGGTACAGGCTCAGACGGCGTCGTATCTGTCTGTGCTTGCACCAGCGATACACCCAACATCAGCAACAAAATAGAAATGAATACACGACGCATAACACGCACCTTCATAATTTGTAATCAATATTGTAATTAGTATAGCACTGTCACCGAACTAGCGATATGAGACTATCTTACTGTAACCGTCAAATACCCCGTAACAGCAACCAGCCACCCAAGAAATACACAAAAATTAGACCCCCACCCCCAAAGCCAACCCAACCCAGCGCAATCATATGAAAAGGTGTTCGTGTGCCTGTTTTCAGACTATTATCCACCACCCACGCGACCAAAATCGTCGTCACGAACATGATGAATGCCATCACACCGCCTGCAATGCCTAGTTGTGTATTCGTGAACGCATTGAATAGCAACGATCCGAGAATGATACCCGCCACCGACCCAACAACAGGTGGCGTTATCCGAAAGCCAATCCCTGCGCCCGTACTTATCAGGATGCCTGTCAATATCAGGAAAATAGACCCTGAAAACCCCTCGCCCTGTGACAAAATTACATTGGAATAGGTCGCTACAACATAAAATGTACCTGCTACTAACAAAGTCACAGGTAGGAGTAACACCGCCGCATACTGTTGTTCTTCCCGCCAACCAATCCAGCCCGTCAAAAACCAACACAAGAAAAATACAACGCCTGCCAGTGCCTGCAAGATACTCGCTGTTTCAGGATTTGCCCCCTCAACAGTCACCAGCCCTAGCACATAACCAATCGCAGGTGCAAGCATCGCTACCCACACTAAATTACCAACCACCCAAGCCGTTGTTTGGCGCAAGGAGTCATCGTCATATCGTTCTTGGTACACTATCAATTTTTGCGGTTGCCAGAAAATCCACACGAATAAGCGTACATGGTCATAAAAGCTATTGGGATTCAAGCGTTCAATCACATTGCCACTGCCATGCACAACCGGATTGCTAGGTTGGGCGTCGAGTGTGCCTTCGGATTGAATCGTTTCTGCCAGTTGCCGTAATCCAGCCGTGTAATCTGCACGGAGGTCGATGCGCTGTACATTTATCAACTCAAATGGAATGGTGCTGATGTCGTGCGACCCGCGTGCCAGTACCGGAATCACTTTTACATCACATGCCCGTGCATACTCAATTTCACGCTCAATCCACTCCGAACGTTTTGCATCCGGCGATAATAGCACCACTAGTGTCAATGACTGCTGAATAGCCTCTTCAATCGCATCTTTCCATGAGGCAGTTCCTGGCACTAAATTCTCATCCGACCAGATATTTAGACCCATCGCGCCCAAATCATGACGCACCCGACGCATAATATCACGGTCTTTATGGCTATAACTCAAAAAAGCGTGGAACTGCATGGGTTTTCCTCATCTCGCAAAATGGTTCGCTTGCTTGTGCTGTGGTGAACAGCTTGTTGAATGAACGATTCATTGTCTTAGTATAGCTCAACACGCGAAAACTGTTCACAAATGTGCCTACTAATAGACGACAAAAAAATCTCTCCTTTAGATTTCAGGAGAGATTCTGTGATGATACGAAATATGGCTGTATCTATGGTTTTCTGCTATTTACGCCTCTGGACGCACCGTTGGCACTTGGCGATGCTGTGCTGGAATATCCAATTTATCAAACGTATCACCATACACAAATGGATTGCTATACGTGAACGTGAAGGGGAAGCCTAAATCAAAATCACTCACGGTATCCAGACGGTCTAGCTGGTCTTGCGAGAGTTCCCATTCCATACAAGCGAGATTGTCTTCCATCTGTGCTTGCGTGCGTGCGCCCAAAATCGGGATAATCTGCGCCCGATGCTGTTGCTGGCGCACCCAATTGATAGCGACTTGCGCGGCAGGTTTGCCCACTTCTTCCGCTATAGCGACGACTTCGCGCACAATCGCCACTTTATCTTCGCCCAAGTTCTCCATCACTTTGGGATTTACACGGCTGGGTTCATCGAAATCTGCCAAGAACTTACCTGTCAGGATGCCCGCGCCCAAAATGCCCCAAGGCAACACAGCCATATTGTGATGACGCGCCGCTGGCAAAATCGCCTGTTCTAAATCCCGACGCAGTAGCGAGTAGGGCGCTTGAATCCCCAAAAAGCGCGACCAGCCCATCAGTTCCGCACGGGTATTCGCTTCTGAGAAAATCCACGCAGGGGTATCCGATGCCGCCACATACATTACTTTCCCTTGCCGGATGAGGTCATCCATCGCCCGCATGACTTCTTCTACGGGTGTCGTATAATCCCATGCATGCACGTATAAAATATCAATATAATCGGTTTTCAAACGGCGCAAACTGTGTTCCACCGCTTGTATCATATTCTTGCGATGATTCCCGACCATGTTCGGGCGTGTTTCGTTTGGATTGTCTTCTTGGTTAGGTGTTGGCGTTAACGTATACTTCGTCGCTACCACAAATGCTTCACGCTCAGACGCGATAAACTCGCCAACATATTCTTCGCTTGTGCCATTGGTATACAAATTCGCCGTGTCGATAAAATTACCACCCGCGTTCGCAAACATATCAAACAGCGTTTGGCTGGTGGCTTTATCCGCGCCCCATCCCCAATCTTCGCCAAAAGTCATCGTCCCTAAACATAATTCACTAACGCGCAAACCACTTTTACCAAGTAATTGATACCGCATACCGCTCTCCTTATATTTGCTTATTCACATTATTCAATAAAGTGGGTAAATAGTTATCTGAATAGTAAACGGTGCGTGTCAATCCGTCAAGCAACTACCCTGTCTGTATACGCACGCTCTCCCTTTTGTGCTATCATAATTAAGACAAGTTGTTAGATTCAGACACAAAACTTAGGGCAGGCAATGACACACCACGACCTATCCGAGCCAGTAGAAAATTTCATCAAGGCAGTATATATTCTACAAGTTGATATGGATGATGCTGATACAAATGATGATAATAGCGAACAAGGCGAGATACCGCGTGTGTCTACCAATGCGCTCACATCGGTACTGGGTGTAAAAGCGCCATCTGTCACCGATATGGCAAAGCGTCTTGCGGATAATGGCTTGATAGATTACCTACGCTATCGTGGCGTTCGGCTGACCGCAGTAGGCGAGGCTCTTGCGCTCAACCTTATTCGTCGTCATCGCCTGATTGAACTCTACCTCGTGCGCGAACTCAATTACGAGTTACACGAAGTCCATAGCGAAGCCGAGAGCCTCGAACATGCTGTTTCCGAACGTTTCATAGAAGCGATTGACGCCAAACTCGGCAACCCACAATTCGACCCACACGGCGACCCCATCCCAGATGCAGACGGTACATTTACGACCCGCGAGCTTCAACCACTGAGCGAACTCCCTCTGACAAAACTCGGACGTGTCTCACGCTTCATCGCAACCGATTCCGACATGCTTCAGCACACACTTGATAGGGGATTCAGCCTACACACGAATGTTGAAGTCATCGCCCGCGACCCGTTTCAAGGACCTATCACCGTCAAGCTCAATGACACACAAACGGTCATAGGCTTCAGTGTCGCAGAAACCATACTTGTCGAAGTCCTCGAAAATTAACGCACTCATCATAGTTTTCTTAACCTCTTGTTCATAAATTTTACGTAAAAAATAAGAGATGTTAACGGTTCAAGACGCTTCATTACGCTCAGAAACGTGATTTCATGGTATGATGTGTTCGGTATTGGTAAATTAGAAGGTAATTAAAAACAGTGTATCTATCGTTACAAGACACACCCGTAAGCGAGCGCGTGCGGGCTATTTTACTGACAAATGATAATCGTATATTGTTCATAAAACGTATTAAACCCAACAAACCAGACCCGTACTGGGTTGCGCCTGGTGGGGGTGTTGAAGGGGAGGATAATACCTTGCTCGATGCGCTCGAACGCGAATTATATGAAGAATTAGGGGCGACCTGCGAAGTCTTAGATGTGGGCTTTGAGTTGCGTCACCAAAAAGCGGACAAGAATCTCTATGAGGTGTTCTACATCTGTCGGTTGGTAGATTACGACCTTACCCAGCGTCATGGTCCTGAATTTGACGACCCCGCACGCGGAAAGTATATCCCTGATGCGATTGAACTGTGTTACGAAAGCATTCGGGCGCTCAATATCAAAACACCTGAATTACAACGTTGGTTGCTCAAAAATTTGTATAAATTACGTGAATTTACACGGGACTATGTTTAGAAGATAGTCCCGTCTAAGCATTTTCTGCGTATTCTTGGCGATGTTGTTCTATACATGCCACAGCATCGTCTATGGTTTTCACAAAGACAATATCACGATTTAACCCCAGCCGTGTATATACGCTGGTAGGCAATTGTCTTACTATCGTCAAACCATGTTAACTCACTCGGCATATCTCTCCTCTTATATCGCCTCCTGAGGATAAACTAAGCCCCAAGAACGACGTAACTCATCGCATAGTTGCATCATGTCGCGTGTCATTTGGTGTGACATACGTGGATGTTCAATTGCCCCAGCGCGTAATTGCGCATGGACAGCCCGAGCCTCGTCGGCATAACCAAATCCATCATATGGAATCTCGACTGTTTCAGCATCCTCACTGCCATACTGTCGTACAGTATAGCTTTCTGGATGCCAGAATGGCTCATGAATCGTGAGCGTGCCAGTTGTGCCTTTTATCATGGCATGGTTTGTCAAATTACCATTAATGCCCGCATGTAAAATAGCACTTGCACCACTTTCATACTTCAAAAGCATTGAAACTTGCTCATCGACACCGCTTTCGCCTATCAATGCGTGCGATTCAATCCCATCCGGCATGCCCAACAACATCGTCGCAATAGTCAGGGGATAAACACCGACATCCAACAATGCGCCACCCCCTAATGCCTTATTGAATAAGCGATGCTCAGGGTCAAACGGCATATGAAAACTTAAATTCGCTTGCACAGACAATTGTTTTCCTATTACATCATTGTTAAGTGCATCTTGTACCTTAATGATTGCAGGGATGAAGCGCGTCCAGACAGCCTCCATCAGAAATAGATTTTTCTCTCGTGCTAAAGCAATACATTCGTCTGCTTCTTGCGCATTAATCGTAAAGGGCTTCTCACATAGCACATGCTTACCTGCATGCAAGCACATGAGTGTATTTTCTTTGTGGAATACATGTGGCGTGCCGATATATATCACATCCACATCAGGGTCATCAGCAAGTGCCTGATAACTGCTATAGGCGCGTGGGATACCGTGTGTCTGTGCAAAGGCATCCGCACTTTCCTGCGAACGCGACCCGACAGCAAGTACTTCTGCATCTTCTACAAGTGCCAAATCTTGTGTGAATTGCCGTGCAATATCACCTGTACTCAAAATGCCCCAGCGAATTGTCTCTCCAATTGCCATGTGTCGTGTTCCCTTCAATATTCTCATCCGAATTGGTTACTATTGCAGGGACAGCATCCATGCTGTCCGCGATAAGCTAAGTGCCTTGTCTGATAAATCTTTTTGTAGGGGCGTTGCGGTGTCTGCGCCCGAAATACACAAAAAGTTTTATGATTATTTACCGCATGAAGCACTAAGTATAAATAGACCCCTCTTTGTCCTAAAAAGCAAACAGCGTGGTATCCACTGGATACCACGCTGCCAATTGACTGCTAAGACTGTTTTACTGCTTAGTCAAAAGCGTAAACTTCTTTTTGCTTACGAGTCGGGGCTAAACCTGTTTCTTGCGCGAACCCAGCCAGCAAGTGGAAATTTGTCACCTGTTGCATCGTACCAAGTAATTGAGACACGATATTGAGTACAACAGCGAAGATGATTAGACCGATGCCACTGCTTACGCCTGCACCCAGAACAACACCTACAATACCACCGAGGATGCCACCCATGAGACCGTATGCCAGCCCGAGAACGATCATAAGGATGAGTAACTTGAATACTTTGCCAAAGTTACTGAAAACTAGCTGTGTGTTCGTGCCAAATTGGAACAGCACACGACTCTCTTCTTCGATGGCATAGCGCACAATACCAATTTGCGCCGCAAAACTAAGAATAATAGCTAATGGCACCATGACGATCATCGTGCCACACAGCATCAGCACTGCGCCACCCATCGCTTGTTCATAATCTGAGCTGTATGCAGGTTCTCTGCCTGTTTCCAGTGTGTACAACATATCATTCATGAAAGCATCCGACATGGAAGCTGTCATCATCATTGCTACAATCACCACCAAAATGATAATAGGCAACATGTAAATCAAACCAGCGAGGAAAATACGGAAACCATCACTGATATTTTTGCCAATCTGGAACGCTGGTAAGGCATCCTCACCCTTGTTGATAGCGCGAATAATCGTCACACCATAACCCGACATGAATAAGCCAAACGCAAGCCCACCTATCACCCCGAAAAATGTACCAGGTCCGTACTCGTTATTGCCGTTCAGAATGAGTTGCATCGCTGTGATGATGCCGAAAACCAGCGCAATTTGTAAAATCTTGTTCATGTTCCGTCCACTGAACGGAAACGCAACTGCCTTGCCAAAGTCCATATTGTTTAAATACCTCATAAACTCGTTTATAGATGTTATTACTATATCAGATTGCGACGATATTTTGCGTAAGCTCTTACAGCGTTTTTACAAGTTTTTTATGTACGTTGAAAATTATGCTTCCACTTGCACGAGCAGACTATCCAAAATACTCTGCAACTCTGCTATCAGAGCAGCATTGCCTGCGACACTATCCGCCGTATACATCTCAATTACGACCAAGAAATCGTCTTGTATCGTATAGAAAATGTCGATTTGTCCATTATCGTAATCTTCACTCGCGCCTACACGGTAACTCTCGCGCAACATACCATTCTCGCCTGTCTCACTGCTCACCAATTGCCACGATGCGCGTTCATCATCGGCACTGGTTGGCATATAGGCTTCGTAATATGTTTCGTTGTATTCCTGAATCGACACACGCTCTGCATTGACCAGTGCTACAGTCACGAATAAGTCATCATCGTTTTGCCAGCGATGCAAAATACGGTCACTATCAGATTCATCAATGAAGTCCGCCACAGCCGGCAACATATCCTGCGGAATCGCAATTCGATAATTATCTGTCTCTACCGTTTGGAAACCAGCCGGCGCAACATACTCAGGCGCACTCGGCGTAAATATATCCGTGAAGAAAAATAACCCACCACCAATCAAGCCCACAACGAGGAGCAACCCAGCAACCAATAGAATAGGTGATACACCACCACCTGCACTTTGTTGTACTGCCTGACCGCGCATATCGGTTGGAATCGGTGATTTAACGGCTTCAGTTGGATTATCTGCCATCCCTACCAGTGTGCCACCGACATTTGCTAAAGGTGTGACATTGCCCATCATTGTTGCACCTTCGTCTGAGGCATCCGCAGGTACAGCACCAATAGGTGCAAGTTTTGACTGAATCCCCATCAACGTTGACGATGTGCGTTTGCCTTGCAGAGC
Source organism: Chloroflexota bacterium (assembly GCA_038522085.1). Lineage (GTDB taxonomy): Bacteria > Chloroflexota > Anaerolineae > Aggregatilineales > Phototrophicaceae > JAUZRW01. Next base: position 38,553 of record JBCBKJ010000025.1, on the reverse strand, counting down.
TTCTTTGAAGGCTTCTGAAAGCGCTCCAGCCGATGCATATCGTTGGTCTGGGTCTTTGGCAACTGCCGTATTAATCACATCTTGCACAATCTCCGGCACGCCTTCCCGATACTTAGAAATCGGCGGAATTGGCTCATTGATGTGCATCAATAGCAAGCTCATCGGCGTCTCTGCTTGGAAAGGTTCACGCCCAGTAATCAACTCGAATAACACAATACCCATCGCATAAATATCACTGCGAGCGTCGATATTTTGCCCGTGCGCTTGTTCCGGTGACATATATGCAGGTGTCCCGATAATCGCGCTGCCTGTTAAATTACTGCCCATCACCCGCGCAATCCCGAAATCGCTCAGATACGCATTGCCATATTCATCCAGCATGATATTACCTGGCTTTAAATCACGGTGGATGATGCCTTGCTGGTGTGCATAATCGAGGGCTTGTGTAATTTGGTCAAAGGGCTTCACGAGTTCTTTCAATGGCACAGTCCCACGACGAATCATCTGTGCCATACTCCCGCCACCCAGATAACGCATCGCAATATAAGGCACACCATCCGCTTCACCATAATCGTAAATCGGCAAAATATGCGGATGCTCCAGCGCACTAATCACCTCGACTTCGCGCTCGAAGCGTTCGATAAAATCAGGGTCATGCATAAAATGGCGTGGCAAAATCTTGACAGCAACCTTGCGATTCATCGAATGTTGCATCGCACTATAAACTGTCGCCATCCCCCCACGACCAATCTCTTCCAAAATCGTGAATGGACCTAAATCCGCGCCAATTAAATTGTCTTTTTTATTGTTATCACTCATCGCTCATCACCTAGCATACACTATCACACATAGTCCCTATTATCTGTGCATGTGTCAACATCGGCAAGTCATCTCATATTTGGATTGCCTAACCACATAGTACAATCAACTGAAGAAACATACTTATGGTTTCCTCTGTTTCCTCTGTGACTTTGTGGTGAGTAAAATTTAGCACCACCGTTTCATTGCATGGCCCTCTTTATGCTCTATAATGACATCTGTAATCATCACACATCATCAAGGGGACGAGAATGCGTTTGCGCCTGCGGATAGCAAGTATATGTGGCTTACTGGGAGTATCCTTGCTGGCGATGGTCGCGCTTGCCCAAGACGACAACACACCCATCGCTCTCGAACCTAGCACCGTATCCGGCATCATCGACAACGATAATGTCACTGACCGTTATAGCTTCACGGCGACGGCTGGGCAAACCGTCACGATTCGCATGGAAGCGGATAGCACGGTGAATAGCGCCCTCGATGCTCAGTTATTCTTGTTCGATGCCAACGACCAACCCCTTTCTGAAGATGACGACAGCGCAGGTAATCGTAATGCTGAAATTGTCTTCACACCTGAAACCTCTGGCACATTCATCATTGAAGCAACGCGCTTCCGCCAGAACGTCGGCACAACCAGCGGTGCATACACCCTCACGCTGGTAATTACAGATGTGGATACGACTATAGACGATGCTGTACTCAATCAACCACCGCCGTTCACTGTCGAATTCACGGAGATGGCTGTGGGTGGCTCGCGCATAAATAGCCTCGCAGAAACAGATAGCCTTGAATACATCGCGGTAGGGGTGCGACAAGGGGATTTCCTGCGTATTGAACTCAATACAGATGATACACTCGATGCCTCTATCCGTTTACTCGCACGCATCAACCAGACCCTGAGCGTGGTTAGCCAGACAGTGGAAAGCACACCGACAAATGATGTCATTTTTGCGACCATCGCCCAAACAGGCTGGTATCTCATCGAAATTGAACGTGAATCTGGCGCAGGCAATTACACGCTCCGCCCGAATGTTGTCTCTGATACCTTGCTCTCCGCAGAAACACCCACCGAAGCTGATTTCACACGCGATACAGATACGCTCTTTTTTGTTTTCAACGCCACCATCAACGAGCGCGTTGACGTCAACCTGAGCGTCAATGACAATGCCAACATACAGCCACAACTCACCATCCTTGACCTCAGCCAGACACAGCTTGAACAACGTTCTTCGCGTGGGTCACAGGCACGCGTTTCGCTTACTGCCCCGCGTAGTGCGCCCTATATCGTCCGTGTTGATAGCCTCAGCAATGGCACAGGAACCGTTCAGCTACAGTTGCGCCGTATCCCTGCTGATATTACTAAGCTCACCATACGCCCCGCAGAATACAACGAAGATTATCTCGGTTTCATCAGTGACGATAACCCGATTGATTATTACCGTTTCAGTGGTAGCGCAGGCGAACTCGTCACCGTGCAGATGGCAACCGTTGGTGCGAGTAACCCCCTCGACCCCTATGTTATTTTGGCAGATGCTGAACTCGATGAACTTATCTTCAATGATAATGTCAGTGCTTCAAGAACAGCGCGTATAGCACAATTTTCATTACCAGCCGATGGTGACTATTTCATCCTTGCGACCCGCGCAGGGCTTAGTCGGGGCATGACGGCTGGTGCATACGAGATGGAAATCACTGTTGGCGAAATCAAGCTAGAAGCAGGTGACCTCACTGCGACACTCACTTGGGAGGGTAGTGCAGACCTCAATTTGTTTGTGCGAACAGAGAGCAATTTCATCATCTCTTGGGCAAACCCTGCTGAGCCTGATGGTGGGCAACTCCAAATTGATAGTAATACTGGTTGTGAAACACCAACCGCGCAACCGATTGAGCACATTTACTGGAATGAGCTACCCGCGCAAGGCGATTATACTGTCTGGGTTTGGTATCAGAATGATTGCGGGTCGGCGCAACCAACCGATTTCACGCTGACACTCGCTTACCAAGACGAAAATATCTTCACAGCAAGTTCGAGTACCCAAGCTGACCTCACACTCAATCCTGATGAACGTTTTGAAGCAGGAATCCGCGTTACAAATGCAGGCGCGAGTGTGGTTAATCGAGGTACAGTCTCCACGCCTTCCGAGCAACAAACGGCTAGTCAAGGAGGAGACACGCTCATTGTCTATGGGGATACCATCGCAGGGAGCATCAGCGATACAGTTTTTGCACGCTTTTATCAATTTGAGGGCAACGAAGGTGATACCGTGACCATCACAGTGGAACGTCAAACAGGCGACCTCGACCCCATTGTGGTGCTACGTGATGCCTTCGATACCAATCTCGCTATCAATGACGACATCAGTACCGACAATCGAAATTCGCAAATTACCTATACACTTCCAGCAGATGGTCGTTACGTCATCAGTGTGACTCGCTTCGGCGTCCGTGACGGTACGACCACAGGGAGCTTCAACCTCACTGTTCAGCAAACGATTACTGAATCGGAGTAGTACCACCAAGCAAATGTAGGGGCGTTGTATACAGCGCCCAAAACACATAAAAATAGCTATCTCACTTACTGCCTTGTGAAAAATTCAATAAACCAATACTTGGTAGGGACGGTGGCTTGCCCTGTCCGCCATTCATCATACTGCTACTCACATTAACCCACATCTCCCCTCATTTCACAGTACAATGTTCATAACAACCAACCCAGCGAAAGAATAGTGTTATGGCAAATATGCTCAGAAACCCCAATCTTGGTGATTGGCGTCATGTTACTTATTTCCACGATAAAGAAGGCAAATCCGGCACCATCGAAGCCCCAGCCGAATGGGAGTTCGTTGCCAAATCACTCGGAGATGACCCCAACAAACTCCCTGAAAGCATACATCGTGATGATGGCTTTTTGATTTCAGCAGGCTACCGTGCATGGGAAGGGGGCTACAAACAAGCAGGCATCGCCCTCAGTGCTGGACAACGCTACCGTGCGCATGTGCGCTTCAAGCCTGATGTCAATTTCCCCGGCGGACAACGCGAAGACCTCACAGCGATTACATGGCGCTTTGTAGTCGTATCGGATGCAGGCACACTCGAACAAAACTGGGCAATGACAGGTAAAGACCGCTTCAAACACATCGAAACCTTTGATTTTGTATTTGATGTCGCGCAAGCAACCACTGCATCGCTCACGTTTTGGGCGCGGTCATTTTATGCAGGGAATAAATGCGACCTTTTCATTTATGAAATCAGCTTGGAAGCCATTGCAAACAATGGTATCCCTGCGCCTGTTCTCGGCACCCCATCTAACACAGAACCCGACCCTGCTGATGACCCAACGATTCTCGCTACCGAAAAAATACCACGTTCAGAACTTGAAAGCCTCACTGGACCCTCTGGTAAATCTTTGGGGGATGTCCTCACCGTAAGCGAAATAGATACGATTGCAAACGGCTTGCGCAAGATGGCAGTTAACGCCCCTGATAGCGATGCCACCCTCGGCTTAAACACCCTTGCAGATGCTATCGAACGCTTGAAGTAAGGTCGGTAGCTTGAGCAGGTCAATCAGCGACATGATCTTGATTGCTATCATCAATTACTTTTGAGGTGAAAGGTAGAAGGGAAATCCACACACGGACGCTATCCTTCACCTTTCACCTTTAAAATTTCACCTATTCTCTAGGTTATCTGCCTCTGCATACAGCGCCTCCACCTTATCATCAATATCGAGGTTCGCTTCGCCGTATTCATCCACATCGCCAAACAACTCTAACTGCATCGCATACGTGCGCAACATCGCAGGTGTCCGCTTGATGGCTAGTAACTTTTCTATCACCCGCTGACGATACCCCGCCAGCAAAAAATACCCGCTATCCAAGCGCAATACCTCACGCAAAATAGTTTCGTCCGTGCATTCAACCAGCAATTCATTGAACTTCTGCAACATCGCCGGATATGCTTTGAAGCGTGCTTCTGTCGTCGGCTTCTTGCGCAAATTAATCAGGTCTTTCGTCAAATCAATCAAATTATCAGCAATCTCTACCATCAAAAATCCTCTTGGCTATCAACAAAAATGCCCATGTCAGTCAGGCTAACACAGGCTGAATACATCAAGCAATGTCAGAATAGCAAAAACGGGATACCGCCTAAAGCAATATCCCGCGTGATTACGACTATTTTCAAGCTCTATTATCATACCCAAAGAGCTATTGAAGTCCCCTCTCCGCAAGCGAAGCGCGAGGGGAGGGGATTTAGGGGAGGGGTCACACCACAATATTCACTTTTGGCTCACGCCCACGCCCCGGAATGAAAATCACACGGCGCGGCTCATTGCCATTCAGCGCGTCTTGTGCCGCTTGCGATGCCAACGCTTTGTCTTTTGCGGCGGCTTCTTCAATTTCCGGTGATACCATGATGTTCTCGCGTGGTTTACCATTAATCATGATAACCAGCGCAATTTCATCTTCTTTGGCTTTTTCGGCGTCGTATTCAGGGAATGCTTGCTGGTGCACACTGTATTCCCAGCCCATCGCCTCCCACAGTTCTTCACTGACGTGTGGCATAACAGGTGCCATCAGACGTAGCAGAATGCTGACAACGTCTTCAAACTTCTCTTGGCTGATACCCGCTTTCACACCCTCTTTGATAGCATTGCGTAGCTCGAACAACCCTGCTACCACGACATTGAATTTGAAGTTGTCCATATTCTGGTCAACTTTTTCAATCGTCTGATGCGCAACCCGTTCGACAGCGCGTTCTGCCTTTTCGTCCACACTATCGCCGGAAACGCCCTCAGTCACGATTGACCATACATCCTTGACCAAGCCTCTAGGACCTGAAATCTGAGATTCATCCCACGGACCGCCTTGTTGCCAATCAAACCCGAACATCAGGTAAGCCCGCACGACATCCGCGCCGTACTTATCAACCAGTTCATCAGGATTGACGACATTGCCTTTGGATTTCGACATGCGCTGAATTTCCAGATGATGTTTCAGTTGATTCACATTGTTCGTGCCACTGATGTCTGGAATTTCGACAGTGCCGTGTGGCGCAACCTCTACCATCTGCATATCGTCACCCAGCCACAGTGTCTTTTCTACACGGCGCATCAGTTCGCCTTGTACTACGGCAACATCCATTGGTATCGCTGGATGGTCTCCATTGACGACTTCTACATGGTCAGCTATCAGCTTATCGCCCTCCATCTGCCCGAAAGCAACAATCTGGTCGCCCGGACGTTCACCGCCCAGCACTTGTCCCTGATTGCGCAGTTGCATATACGGCTCATCAAACAGCCCCTCAACATCGCGTCCGTGTTTTTTCGCAATCTTGATAGTTTCGTCAAAGACACCATTATCCCGAATCGCCTTGTTAAACCACCGCGCATACAGCAGGTGCATCGTCGCATGTTCCGCACCGCCTGTATACGTATCGACAGGTAGCCAATACGCCGCTTCCTCGGGGTCAAATGGCGCATCATCATTTTGTGGTGATAGATACCGCAGGTGATACCACGACGAACACATGAACGTATCCAGCGTGTCTGTTTCGCGCTTCGCGGGATTGCCATCACTATCCGTTGTGTTCAGGAATGGCTCATGGTAGGTCAGTGGACTACGCCCTGTCGGTATGAAATCTACATTTTTTGGCAATTCGACAGGCAGATCTTCATCTTTGACAATTTCAATCGTGCCATCTTCACGGTGAATTACCGGAATCGGACCACCCCAATACCGCTGACGCCCAATCACCCAATCATTCAGGCGATAGTTGACATTCTCTTCACCGATGCCCTCTGCTTCCAGATGGTCAATGGCTGCTGCAATCGCAGGTGACTTACGCCCTTTTTCGCCATTATGAATCGTGCCATTAATCGCGCCACTGTTCACCATCGTACCGCTACCAGCATATGCCTCTTGCATTTCATCAGGATTCGGCACCTCGTCTGCATCATCAGGTTTCACGACTGCGATGATGTCCAAGTTAAATTTGCGTGCGAACTCGAAATCGCGCTGGTCGCCAAATGGAACAGCCATAATCGCGCCTGTGCCGTAGCTAATCATTACGTAATCCGCTATCCAAATTGGTACTTTCGCACCCGATACCGGATTGATTGCATACGCGCCTGTCGCAACGCCTGTTTTCTCGCGGTCTTCGCTCATGCGCTCAATTTCCGTTGCGCGTGATGCGGCGTCAATATAGGCGTCTACAGATTCCCGTTGTGCATCGGTAGTGATTTTATCGACCAGCTTATGCTCTGGTGCTAGTACCATAAAGGTCGCACCCCATAGCGTATCAGGACGGGTCGTGAACACGGTGATGTCTGCATCATGCCCATCTACTTGGAAGGTGATTTTCGCGCCTTCACTACGCCCAATCCAATTGGTTTGCATCAGCTTGATGGGTTCGGGCCAATCCAGCTTGTCAAAGTCCAGCATCTCATCGGCATATTCTTTGTATTTGAAGAACCATTGCGTCATCAGTTTTTGTACCACTGGCTGACCCAGCCGTTCGTCTTTGCCGTCGATAACCTGCGCATTTGCCAGCACGGTTTGTAGCGCCTCTGACCAGTTCAGCAGTGCTTCGCCACGATACGCCAGCCCATTTTCGTAGAACAGCTTGAAGAACCACTGTGACCATTTGTAATATTCTGGCGTACAAGAAATTGCCTCGCGTTCCCAATCGAACATCGCGCCCATGCTTTTCATCTGGGAACGCATGCGTTCGATATTCTTTTCTGTCCATTCGCCAGGGTCAATGTTCCGGCTGATAGCCGCTTGCTCTGCGGGTAGCCCAAACGCATCAAAGCCCATCGGGAACAGCACATTGAAGCCCTTCATGCGTTTATAACGTGCGCGGGCATCAGCCGGCGTCATCGCAAACCAATGTCCGATATGCAGGTCACCCGATGGATAGGGCAACATCGTCAGCGCATAAAATTTCGGCTTATCCCAGTCAACCTCACTGCGATACAGCGCCGTTTCTTCCCATTTTTTCTGCCACTTGCTCTCAATCACTTCAGGATTGTAATCTGTCATGGTTGTTTATGTCTTTCTGTGTTGTGTATGTGTGTTAATCAATTACGTCCGATGTAGGGGTGGCAGGTCTGCCACCCGCAAACAAGGTGTTGGCTAATTGCTCCGTGTCCGATAGATATTCATTCTGTAGGGGACGACCTATCTGTCGTCCCGCACGGGCTAATTCTTAATGCACATCGGCATGCGAAAACCTCTAGCCGGACGTTTCAACGTCTGGTGACCAAATATGCCAACCAAAAACATCCACCAACGGCAAAATCTACCATAAGTGTGCATATCAGCGATGAATTTTAGATAAGTAGGGAAAGGAGGGTCACGGCATACCTGCGTGACTACATAAGGAAAGAGCGGGCGACCACCGCACCCTGCGGATATGTCATTGTGTTTGTCATGAGGATGACTCCGCTATTGTTTACAGATGACTACACAATAACGGGTTTTCCGCGCTTAGTCAACAAATGGTTTTGATAATCAGATAGTGAACACAAGGCTTTACTGATTTTAACATGCTTGAAAACTGGCGTTAGCTCCTTGAAGAAGGCAGTTTAAAAGCGATAGTAAGTATATGACCAACGTTGACCAGAATATTCCTGTAGCAGTGATAACAATCTTCCAGTTGGGATAGCCTCTTTCCAATGGATGTGCCACACAGTTATCGAATACCAAAAAATACTAAAAGTATGTTGCCATTCTAGCTCATGTATTTTCAACATAGTTTCGCATTCTGGGCATTTCCAATTGAAAGAATTTGGATTTAATAGGTTTACTTCATATGCCTCGCCAGCGATATTGAAGAAATCAGGAATTTTATGTTTACAATTTCTACAATAAGGCTCTCTTGTATACGCACTGGCTAAAAACTCGGGTTTTTCATAATTAGTTAATTCGACAACAAAAATTGGTTCTTCTGGCTCAGATAATATCACCTTGCCATTGTCAACTGACATAAGAAGAGGTTTGTGTGGCTTATCAAATTGTAGTAGCTCAAAAAAACGCTTACCGAGTCTATAAGCACCTCGTTCGTTGGGGCTTCCAATAAATTCGATATCGCTAAGATATTTTACAAAGTCTTCTCCACCTACAAATTTAGTCTCAGTGGAGAGTGGATGAATGAGTAATTTGTGTGTTGACATATATCATTCTCCTCAAAGTAATCATAGCCACGTAATTCATTGCGTGGCATCTATCTCACAAAATACGGCTCATCAGCGTCCCGCGTCATCGCATGCACAATCAGTTCCCGATGCTTATCGGTGAAAGGCTCAGGTAAGGCATCCGGTGCTACAAAACGCAACGCCGATGATTCACTATCTTTCTGCAACGTACCACCCGCAATCTTGCAAACAAACACAACGTTGATATACGCCATTGTCTCCCCGTTCGCATAGGTATGAATATAATCCTCACCCCCATACACACCCACCAAGCGCACAGGCTTTATCAGCAAACCTGTTTCTTCATACGCTTCACGAATCGCAGTCTCGGCAATTTCTTCACCCGGTTCATACGCGCCACCAGGAAAATTCCATAGTCCGTCATCGGTGCGCCGTTGCACCAATACCTCTCCTGCATCGTTGAAAATCAACATCGTCGCGCCCGGACTCAGTAACATCAGCGTCCCGACTTTGTCCCGTATCTCACGGATATAATTCGAGCGTGTCTCAATCGGTACAATTGGCTCTGGCACAGGAAATGCAGGTATCTTTCCTGCACGCCACGCATCCAACCGACGGTGATGCACCTCACTGAAATTTGTTGGTAACGCATCGACATCCCACCAGCGGGCTTCGAGCGTCTCGTCGGGGTCAGGGTCAATTGTGCCACCGACTACCCGACACGCAAATGAAATCGCTATATACGCGAACCTATCACCATTCGGATAGGCTTTTATCTGCTCTTTGCCCCCGAATACCCCGACTAAATCGGTCACTTCAACCCGCATACCCGTTTCTTCGTATGTTTCGCGCACAGCCGCCTCTGCTGGATGCTCACCCGGCTCAATACCACCACCTGGCACACCCCATTTACCATTGTCACTCCGTCGCTGGAGCAAAATCTGTGTTTTATCGTCGTTATAGACAATCGCAGACACACCCACTGTCACCACCAAATCATGCCCTACTTTTTCCCGCACTGCCGCCATCCACGGTGAAATCGGCATCGTATCCCTTTCCCATCATGTTTTCATAATTGCCTGTTAGCATAGCATCATATCCATTAACTGAATGAAAAGTGGTGTATGATGCGTCATCGTATGCAAGTCGTCATATTGTGCTTAGCTGTTCTTCTGCTGACTGCCTGTAGTGGGGCAAACGAACCCCTCGATATTGACTTGCTCCGTGCAGAGGCATGTGACAACCTCCCACAAGTGAGCAGTATCCCCCCAGACCGTGCTATAGACGATACCTCCAATGAAGTCTTCGTACAGCTTATTATCAACCTCATGTGGATTTCACCCAACCCAAACTTGCGCTGGGCAGTTGCCGGTAGTGAACTGCAGGTGCGCGATGATGTCACCACGCGCATTCTCTTCCGTGAAACAGAAATACAAGAAGAACAAGAAGGTTTATCATTTGAAGAATTACTCTATACCGTCGCCGCACCAGAGGCTATCAACGGCGTCACCGATGACGGGATGCCGTATGGATGTGATGTAGACCCCATTGGCAATCGTATTATCTATCGCCAGAATAACGGCTACATGCTCGAAATTATTCTCACTGACCTCAACGACGACCAAATAGATATTATCTATATCTCCGAATGGCAGATTATCGCGTTGCAGGGTGGGGTACTCCTCATGGAGTAACTACATAAACAAAAAAAGCACATCCGATATATGGATGTGCTTCAATAATGGCTATGTTGATGCGCTGTCAATAAGACTCATTGTGTGGATTACGACGCGGTGGATGTTGCCGTACCGGAATGGGTACAGGGGCAGGTTTCCGTTTCTTCTCTGGATGGAGTGCCTCGTCGAGTGTTTCGACAATATCGCGTCCTAGCTCAACGATGTCATCCCAGAGAGTGCGTTTTTTATCGCTCACAATGGCTGCCTTTCAATAATCGCAGCATACTAATTCACAGCTATCAGATGTTTGTGTGAGATGAAAAGTGGACCTAATGAGACTTGAACTCATGACCTCTTCAATGCCATTGAAGCGCTCTCCCAACTGAGCTATAGGCCCCCATCTGCAATGTTAAAATCATACCCACCTCTACCTGCATTGTCAAGTAGAGCATCTTAATCATCACAGGTTATTCACGATATCACAAAAAACTTATTTGTCTGTGTCAGGCGCTTTGACCTCTGCCAACAGTTGCCCTCTATCAACCACATCGCCTTGCGCAACGAGTAGTTTAGCGACGACACCATCATGTGGGGCTGTCATACGAATTTCCATTTTCATCGCTTCCAATACCACAATCACATCACCGGCTTGCACACTATCACCTTCACTGATACGTACATCAATCACCTGTCCCGGCATTTCCGAAACCAAATCATCCGGCGTGCCACCCGCTTGGCTACCGCGTCGGCGTAAATTCGCAACTGTCAGTGCGTACTGTTCACCATCGACTTGCACATAGCGTTCGCCATCTGCCCGTGCCGTATAGACCGCCGTACGCTGGTTGTCATGGTCAATCAGCCATGTACCATCCTTGAGTTGGCTTGCTTTAAAAGAGAAGGCTGTTTCGCCAATCATCGCCACATAGCTACCATCAGGCTGTTTTTCTAGCCGGATGCTATGTGTCTCGCCTTTATAATCGTACCGATATTGCATGAAAGAATAGTCTCCTCAACAAAAATAATATGTCGATACTAACGCACAGTTTCGTAACAAAAAAGAGCCACCTACTGTAGGTGACTCTTTTTCGCTAGGCACTGTTAGCCTGTATTTATACTTTGGCAGAGCGTGTTTTCTGACCAAAGAGACGCATCAACCAATTTGACTGACGGTCTTCGCGCTCAGTGCGTGTATGTTTATCTTCTGAGCGCACCCCTGAACCGCGTACATCGTAGAGCATTGTGTATGTATTCTGGCAACCGTGTCCGTGTGTTTGGCAGTCGTGTACATAATATTTGTCAGACATGGTATTACCTCCCCAAAAATTCTTTGACATGAGAGTACCATAAGTAGTCGCCTTTCATAAGGTTTTCCAAATAACCCGTTAAATGAATAAATCAATGTGTGTAGGTGATAACATAGCATAATTTGTGTGTATATATTAAGATAGGTATCTACGGGTCACATTGAATTTGTACAGCAAGGAAAATCGTGCCAATGAAATTGACATTTAAGCCACTCACAGCCGAATCTGCTCGTCAGGTAATATCTTGGCGCTATCCAGATGACTATGCCATGTACAACATCGAAATAGCAGACGATGCGCTTGTAGAAGAAATCGCTTATCTCACTGACCCACCTAATCATTATTTTGGTATTTATGCGAATAGCGAGTTGGTAGGGCATGCTGTATTTCATGCAGAAGCGCGTGTGCCAGGTGGGGATTACTCAGAAGATGCACTGGACGTAGGAGCAGGCATGCGCCCTGATTGGACAGGACAAGGCAAAGGCGCAAATATTATTGGCGCAATCGTGGAATTTGGTATCGTGCATTACGATGCAAAGCGTTTGCGAGCAACCATCGCCGCATGGAATACCCGCGCCCAAAAAGCCACCACGAATAATGGCTTTCAAGAGCAATCTCGCTTCACCGCTAGTAATTCGGGTAAAGAATTTATCATCTTCATCCGTGATATTTGACGTTTAGTCGTCATGACTATCGTCACTGTCTGCATCCTCATCACTATCATCTTCATCACTATCATCGTCGTTACCCTCGGCTGGCACATTGTTTGTCGTACCTGTGTCATCATCAGGACGAATGTCACTGTTCGGCTCATCGGAGGATGTGGTTTCATCCCATGGCGTTGTCAGGTCAACAGGGGTAGGCATCGTAATTGGGTAATGCAACAATGAGGCAGGCACATTCATGTAAATCTCAAGTTGGCTAATGGTTGCATCATCCATTTCTTGGAAACCGTACCAAATACCCACATCGCCATTTTCGTCCAAATCTGTTTGCACAGCATAACCCGCTGGGATGCCGTCTGTCTCATTGACTGTCGCTTGACCATCCAACACGTACAAGCGCATCAGGGCATCGTCAATTGTTAGCATCACCGTTGAGCCAACTTCAATATCGCTACCGTTGATATTCAAGCGTGTTTCTGTGTTTTCGGAGGTTTGAATAATCACGCCTTCAGTAATACTCTCGCAATTCACGCGCCCGATACCACTGCTCAAGCGGAAGGCTTGCATAGCACTATAATTATTGCCTGTTAGCACCGGTAGACTGCTCAAATCGCCGTCTGTTTCAATTACTTCACGCGAAATCCATAAAGGTGTTGGCTCACGCTGGACACGTAACCAATTGCCTGTGTCATCTATACCATAAGCGACCAATTCTGTACCAGCAACGACGCCATCCATCACCGCTGACCCTGCATCAGGCTCATCGCGCAAATTACTGTTCACAATGGCTTCGATACGTATTTCGCTATCTAATGTATGTGCCTCTTCTTCGCTGACAGCATTTTCAACACGCATGTTACCAATGGCTAAAATACTCACATTTTGTCCCGGAATGGTTTCGGGTAAATCCGCTTGCACATTGAACAACGCGATGCCCCATTCTTCGCTTTCTAAATCCAGTGCTTGAAGGTTCAATACACTTAAGTCTATAACATCGGCACGGTCAGAGGGGGTATCAAATTCAGGTGGGGTATCTATATTAAATTCCGCATCTACCAAGTCATGTCCATAGCACACTTGGTTACGCCCTAATTGCGCACAATAATCTCCTATTTCTTCAAATGATTCCAATATCAAAGGCGCACACTGCGCCATCTGTGCGGATACCACTGCAACGCTCATCAGCAATGAAAATGGTATCCAAAGCAGGTTTTGAGTCATAAAATTCCTTTATCATCTAGCTACAGCATATACACTAAGAAACGCAATCAAGTAATAATGAAAAATGCTCTTAGAATTATATCAGATTTGCTATCCTATGTGTTGCGAGGGAAGTATTCAGAAATGGGGACAGATTATCTGTCATACTTTTACACACAAAATGGCTAACAAATCTATATCAAAAAATCACGCTCAAAAGTAAACACTTTTGTAGGGACAATGCAATATCGTTGCCCGTAATTGACAACTCGCCCCTGAACTCGAATGCACCCATTGCGGGTTTTCACCTGCTGAAAATGAGGACGCGGTGTATAATAGTGACACAGACACGCATCAGCACACATGGGTCATACTACGATTATGAGCAAAAACGAGCCAACAGAATGGGTAAGCCTACGCAAAGCAGCGGATATTCTTGGTGTACACCCTGCCACTGTGCGCAATTGGTCAGATAAAGGCGAGTTGCCTACCCGTCGCACACCCGGCGGACATCGACGCTTCAACAAAGATGATTTGATGCGCTATGCCCAATCGCAGGGTGAACTTCAACCCATGGAGTTACAAGTCATTATCCAAAATGCGCTCGGTAGTACCCGTATGCACATGAGCGAAGATAATTTTGATAATATCCCGTGGTACAACGCCATGAGCGATACGGCACGCATGCAAATGCGTAAACAAGGACGCAAGGTGCTAGAATCGTTGCGGAGCTACCTAGCGAAAGACGCCCCAGACGAAAAGCTCACAGATGCAATTCGGCTCGGTAAAGAATACGCCCAATTCCTGAGCGACGATGGACTCAGTTTGCCACAAGCGACACGCGGGTTTTTCTATTTCAGCGATTTTGTCATCAACTCGATTCTCACATGGTCAGAATTATCACAACCGCGTAGCTCATCGGAGTGGGGCAATTTGCTCCGGCAGGTAAATTCATTCATCCATACGATGTTGCTCTCCATCATTGAATACTACGAAGACGATGAAGGCGAATAGTGTCAGAAACGCCTAATCTTGCCTATGTTATTCTCTCACTTGTCCCGCAAGTGGGTAAGAAAACGCTGGAGAATTTACTCCAAAAATTCGGCTCTCCTGAAAAAGTGTTTGAGCAATCTATTGAAGACCTCAAAAAAGTACAAGGTGTGGGTCAGAAAACGGCATATCGTATTGCCAGTATGGATCAAGTTCAAATTGCGCTTCAGATTCAAAAGTGGCAAAAATATGGTGTCCGCATCATCACCAGAAATTCGTTAGAATACCCTTCATCCCTAGCTGGTATAGAAGATGCACCCCTCACATTGTTTGTACGTGGTAGCCTTGACCTAACAACGATTCCGAAATCAGTTGCTATTGTCGGCACACGGAATGCAAAACAAAAATCATTAGATATTGCGCATGAACTAGGGGCATTCTACGCGCAAGCTGGCTATACCATCGTCAGCGGACTCGCACTCGGTATCGACACTAAAGCCCATCAAGGCTCGCTAAAATCGCCTAAAGCACCACCAATTGCTGTGTTAGGGGGTGGCGTCCTGAATATCTATCCGCCACAGAATAAACAACTCGCAGAGCAAATTGCCCAACATGGCGCACTCATCAGCGAAAATGCGCCGGATGCAACTGCGGCGGCTTCTCGACTTGTCATCCGCAACCGTATCATCGCGGGTTTGTGTCAGCATGTCATTGTCGTAGAAAGTGCCATCAACGGAGGCGCCATGCACGCTGCCCGCGCTGCTACCAAACAAGGTCGCACCCTCTACACACTCGATTTACCAGTTTCCGGCAATCAAGCACTCATCAAACAAGAGAACGTCAATATAATCGACCCAGATAATCCCCATTTGCCACTACCAAATACATCCACCGAATAATGTTCATTGTGCCTTCACAATCGTCTGCTATGCTAACCGCGTTTACGACTTGTAAAGTGAATACATAGCGAAATAGGAGATGATACGTATGCGTAAATGGCTTTTATTGTGTGTACTCTTGGTATTTGGATTGCCCGTATCAGCGCAGATTGCTGGTGATGGCACAGAAGAGATGGTTGCCTTTGTCGCACCGGCGCTAGATGTACAGGGCTTGCGTCCAGCGACATGGGTTGAACGACAAGATGCGCCTGGCGTATTCCTGCGTGGCAGTGACCCCCTCGATATTACAGGGATTATCATGCAAGCACGTCCCGGCACGGCTGATGAATTGCTTCGTGAATTTGCGGGTAGCTTCAGTATTGAAAATATCCCTACCAGCGAAAGCACGATTGAAGGCGAATTTTTCACCTTTGATTATTATCAGTTAGAACGTCCGCGTGGCGAGGGTTCAATCCTAATTGATATTGCTGTTGCTGAATCCGTTGATGATGAACGTGTTTATTACGTGCTGATGCAAACGGTAGATGCCTTTTATGATACCTTACATGAATCTGTCTTTATGCCAGCCGTGCAATGGTTTGGACCCACCCAGCTTTACACTGCGCCTGACGAATCATTTTCTGTCAATGTGCCGTCTCTCTGGACTTCCGAAGCCGTCACCGTAGGCGAGGACGACACTGCGGATGAATACGGTGTCCTGACCGCAACCGATGGCACAGCAACCGTCTATGTCGATGCCGTACAAACAGATGACCCTGATGCGGCAGTCGAAGCATTTTGGCTACAAGTTGACCCCGATTTCAGTTCAACTTTTGACGCCGAAAGCGATGCCGTGACGACCATCACCGACCCAGTACGTCTCGGCGGGCTGGACGAGGTGATTATCATTAATTGGGAAGGTGGTTTCGATAACGAAGAGGGCATCGTGCGCCAGAGTGTTGTGCGTGTATTGGGCGATACGGCTTTCATCACACTCATTGATGCCACAGTCGAGAGCTTGCTAACATACGAAACATCGGTTGGCATCATTGACCAGACATTCAGCATCACGGCACTCCAAACCGACATCACAGGCGACCCCGCCCCCGAACCCACTGCTGAATCTGACGAGTAACCCAACGCCTTTCTACATGATTGCGGGATATTGCCTTGAGCAGTATCCCGTTTTTGTTTGCTTGCGAGGTCTGCTATATCAGGTCATAATGCACGCTAACAACAGAATATAATAGGCACAAGTTCATGGCACAGTATTTCATATCATATTCGAGAGAGAATATAGAGATTGTTGAGCGTCTGCGTAACGATTTACAGACCGCAGGGGTTAATCTCTGGATTGATAAAGTTGGATTACAACCTGGCACCCCCGATTGGGATGAAGCATTGCGCGAAGCGATTCGTGCGTGTGATGCGGTGCTTTTCATAGCCTCGCCTGCGTCACGGCGCTCTGCCTATGTCCGTGATGAGATTGCACTGGCGAAAGATGGCAAGAAACCAATCTATCCGGTGTGGGTGGATGGTGATAATTGGATGGATGCTGTGCCGATGGGACTCGGTAGCACCCAAAATGTTGATTTGCGTGGCGAAAGTTACGCACAGAACCTACCCCGCCTGATTGGTGCGCTGAATGGCAATATAGACAATGAGCAAGAAACGCAGATAGTTGAACCTGTCCTGCCTGACCCACCAGTTAAACCCGTTGCCAATCCGCGTAACCCATACAAAGGCTTGCGTGCCTTCCGCGAAGCCGACACAGCCGATTTCTTCGGACGAAGTATTCTGATTGAAGAATTGCTGAGTGCTATTGACAACACAGCCAACAAAGCACGCTTACTTAGGGGCATCAGGTAGCGGGAAGTCATCCGTGATGATGGCAGGTGTCTTGCCTCAATTACGCCAAGCACATCCCGATTGGCTATTCCTTGACCCCATCGTGCCGAGTGCGAACCCACTCGAAAAATTGACGATTACACTCGCACGACAACTGCCACAAAAATCACACTCGGGCATCCGAGAAGATTTGCTAGACCGTAGTACACGCGGTTTACATCGTCTCATCAGTGAGTTAGCCGATACGCCTGTAGTGCTGTACATCGACCAATTTGAGGAGGTCTTCACCTTAGTTGAAAAAGAATCAGAGCGCCGTCAGTTCATTGATTTGATAATTACGGCTGTGACAGAATCGGATGGCGTGCTGACCGTTTTGTTATCCATGCGGGCAGATTTCTACGATAGACCCGCCCAATACCGCGAGTTTGGCGAACTCATCGAAAAACAGCATAAGCTCATCACGCCTATGACATTAGCTGATTTATACGATGTCATCCAACAACCGGCGCAATTGCCAGATGTCAGTCTGACCTTTGATGACAATCTAGTGACAGAGATGGTCTTTGCGGTGCGCGAAGAAGTGGCGGCATTGCCCTTGCTACAATTCACGCTCGACCAACTTTTCCAGCGACGAGAAGGTAACACGCTCACGAAATCTGCCTACGATGACATGGGTGGGATACAGGGGGCGTTGGCGCAACATGCTGAAGCAACATACAACAATCTGCCCTCAGACCAGCACAGAGCCTTAGCACGGGCGCTATTTCTACGCTTAATCGAAGCCGGACAAACCGAACAAGATACCACCCGCCGTCGCGCCACCTACAGCGAGTTGACCTTGCCTGATGCCGAGCAAACGCGCATCTTGCAAGAGGTAGCGAATACTTTTGTGGATGCACGCTTGCTGGTCACTGACCAGAGTGACGAGAGTAGAACCATCGAAGTCTCACACGAAGCTCTGATACGCGAATGGGAACGCTTAGGGACGTGGTTGCATGATGCACGCGAAGATTTACGTCTGCAAAAATCACTCTCCGCAGATGTAGCAGAATGGCAAAGACGTGGTAAATCGGATGATATGCTCTATCGCGGGACGGTACTCACCGAAGCGCAAGTATGGGCTGACCGTAATACTGCCAGCCGTGACGAAACGATGTTCATCAACGAGAGCCAGCGACTTGAGCAAGAACGCAAAGCACAAGAAAAACGTGGTGTCCGTAACTTACGTTATGCTTTTATAGGGTTGGGTATTGTCGTAATACTAGCATCCGTCGGACTCGCCTTGATTTTTGCCCAAAATAACGCAGATTTGCAAGCCGAAGCAGAGAACCTACAAGCTATTGCAATGACCTCTGAATACCAGAGTAACTACGCACAGGCACAAGTAAATTTTGCCGCGACTCGTGAATTTGGTGTTTCGCCCTTTGATATTACCCAAACTCCTGCGATGGACTTTCTTGCCACAGCCACTGCTTATGCCGATTTACCTAGATGGGAACCCGTAATTGAAGTATTTGAGGGCGTAGAGATGGTACTTGTGCCAGCTGGTTGCTTCTACATGGGTAGCAATGTGCATAGTAATGAACAACCCATTCATGAAGTATGTTTTGAAGACTCTTTCTGGATCGATAAATATGAAGTGACTAATGAACAATATGGTTCAACTGGGTGCGAAAGTACATCATCAGAACCAGCGCAACCCCGTAATTGTGTGGCTTGGCTTGAGGCACTAGCACATTGTCAAGTGCGCGGCGCACTTTTACCAACGGAAGCAGAATGGGAATATGCGGCTGCTGGATCTGATTCACTAGCCTTTCCATGGGGTGATGAGTATCTTTCAACCAATGTCATTGGTGTATTTGATGAAGAATATGGTGGCGAATCTACGGCATCTGTGGGTAGTCGTCCTGATGGTGCATCATGGGTTGGTGCATTGGATATGAGTGGTAATGTCTGGGAATGGACAAGCACGATGTATGCAGATTATCCTTATGTTGAAACAGATGGGCGAGAAAATATGGAAAATGAAATTTCGATTCGTGTTTTGCGGGGTGGTTCTGCCTACAACTATAGGTACTACCTGCGATCTGCGGTTCGTGACAGGAATATCCAGTCACTCGTGAATTCCGACTTCATCGGTTTTCGTTGCGCCCGCTCTTATGATGGATAGCTCTGGACACTGTTTTCTGGGGCGAACAAAGTGAATGTTCTTTTATACTCGCCTCCCATCCTATATCTCTACAATATGAATTATCGTAGGGACGCGCAACGGCGCGTCCGCGATGCTTTTCCTGTGAAGAGAGGTAAAAACACCAACAAACAAAAAAGAGCGCAACCATCACAGTCACGCTCTCGTATTATCTAGCTACCAGCCGACATTACGCCGTTGGTTCGGGTTCTTCCGGCTCTGTCTCTGTACTACCTTCACCGATGAGTTTCAGCTCGTTGCTTTCCTCATTCGTGGTGACAGTCACCGTGCTTGCCACCGGATACGCACCACTCAAGATGCCTTCCGAAAGCTCATCCTCAATCGCGCTCACAATCAAGCGACGCAATGGACGCGCACCGTATTCGCTGTCGTAGCCTTCAGTTGCTAACCACGTCAACGCTTCTTCGGTGATGTCGAGCGTAATCGCGTGTTCAATCAGACGCGCACGCAGTTTATCGAGTTCAAGGTCAACAATGGACTTGATTTCTTCTTGCGTCAATGGACGGAAGATGATTGTTGCATCGACACGGTTCAAGAACTCTGGACGGAAGGTTCTACGTACCCGATCCATCACGTTCTTGGACATATCCGTGTAGTCTTCTTCGTCTTTCTTGTTCGTATCAATCGGCGCAAAACCAAGACGACTCTGACGCTTAATCATATCCGCACCAACATTGCTCGTCATGACGACAATCGTGTTACGGAAATCAACGCTACGCCCGCGTGCATCGGTCAGTTTACCTTCTTCCATCACCTGCAACAGCATGTTGAAGGCTTCAGGATGCGCTTTCTCGATTTCATCGAATACCACAATGCTGTATGGACGACGGCGCACAGCTTCGGTCAATTGACCTGCATCTTCGTAACCGACATATCCCGGAGGCGCACCGACGAGGCGTGCCACGCTATGACGTTCCATGAACTCGCTCATATCAAGCTGAATCAGCGCTTCTTCGCTACCAAACAAAAATTCAGCAAGCGTTTTTGTCAATTCGGTTTTACCAACACCTGTTGGACCTAAGA
This sequence comes from Chloroflexota bacterium, assembly GCA_038522085.1. Classification (GTDB taxonomy): domain Bacteria; phylum Chloroflexota; class Anaerolineae; order Aggregatilineales; family Phototrophicaceae; genus JAUZRW01. The sequence goes on along the minus strand of JBCBKJ010000025.1, from coordinate 17,786 downwards.
ACATGAAGCTACCAATCGGACGACGTGGGTCTTTCAAGCCTGCACGCGCACGACGCACCGCTTTACTAATCGAGACAATCGCTTCGTCTTGACCAACAATGCGCTTGTGCATGGCATCTTCCATACCCATCAGGCGTTCAGCTTCATCGCTTGCCATCCGTGTGACCGGAATACCCGTCCACATAGCAACAACTTCTGCGATGTCTTCTGCCATCAAGCGCGGCTGACCCGTTTCTTCGTTCCAGTTGCTCTGATAATCTTCCAGCGTTTGCTGTAGATTTTCGAGGCGCAATTTGTAATCTTCGATGACTTGTGGGTCAACATTATCATCTTCACCACGACTGATTTCACCTTGTACGTGTTCAATCTCTTCCGTGATGCGACGCACTTGCGCGGATTCCGGTGATTTATACATCCGCAAACGTGCCGATGCTTCATCAATCAAATCAATCGCTTTATCCGGCAAGAAGCGGTCTGGAATATACCGTGCCGACAAATTCGACGCGGACTCAATCGCTTCATCGGTGATTTCTACGCTGTGATGTTCTTGGTAGGGCAGTTTGATACCCTGCAAAATTTCGATGGTTTCTTCGATGGTTGGTTCATCCACCAAAATCTGTTGGAAACGACGTTCCAGCGCCGCATCATTTTCGATGTTCTTGCGATACTCATCGAGTGTCGTTGCACCAATCGTCTGCAACTCACCACGCGCAAGGGCAGGCTTGAGGATATTCGCGGCATCAACACTGCTACCGGCGCTACCCGCACCGACCAGCATATGAACCTCATCAATGAACAAAATCGTATCGGACGATTTCAATTCTTCGATGACACGTTTCAGACGTTCCTCAAATTGACCACGATACATCGTACCCGCAACCAGTGAACCAACATCTAACTGCAAAACACGTTTGTTAAGCAATTGACGTGGCGTGTCGCCCGCTACAATGCGCTGTGCCAAGCCTTCGACAATCGCCGTTTTACCAACACCCGGTTCCCCAATGAGGGCAGGGTTGTTCTTACGACGACGGCTGAGAACTTGAATCACACGCTCAATTTCCATCTCACGCCCAACCACAGGGTCGAGTTTGTTCTCGGCTGCCATCTGCGTTAGGTCAGTTGCCAATTGGTCAACGAGGGGTGTTTTCTCCCCGCGTGATGACGAGCGTGATTGACGTGTTTTGGGTTGTTCTTGTTCTGTGTCTTTATTCTGTGTTTGCAGAGGACTTTCTTGCAACACACGGCGCGTTTGACGGCGCACTTCTTCTGGACTGATACCCAAACGGCGCAATACTTCAATTGCGATGCCGTCTTGTTGGCGCACTAAGCCCAACAGCAAGTGTTCAGTCCCAATATAGTGATGTCCCATTCGGCGGGCTTCATCGACTGCGAGTTCAAGCACTTTCTTTGTCCCCGGCGACAGGTCAAGACTGCCACCTGTGGTTCGATTGCCCGAATCAGTTAAGCGGTTAACCAGCTCTTCTACACGACGTTGTTCCATTCCAAGGTCACGCAGGACACGTCCTGCCACACCCCCTTCTTCACGCATCAGACCAAGCAACAAATGCTCAGTGCCGATTTGCCCGTGTTGAAGTCGTTCCGCTTCCTCTTGAGCGAGGCTTAGAACACGACGCGCACGCTGGGTAAAGCGTTCCATTTTGTTTGGCACGGTTACACCTCCGTCGCCAGTTGAACTTTTAAAGGTAAAAGCCCACTGTTGATTATACTGCCAGTTGTATATCGTATTATATCAGGTACTCACGATTCCGAAACAGATGTTTACGTCAGCACTCCGTTAGAAATACTCAGCGCATTTGGTACACATCACATCTGTCATTCGTACAAGTATATATTAAAAGCCTAACACACTCGTTAAAACTAAACGAATGGCTAGTCACCACTCATCAAATAATCATTTTGGGCGTGTGATAGGCGCACTTATGAACAAAAACAGCGATAGGTCATCCTATCGCTGCCATTTTGATGTTAAATCGAGCTAACTTAGAGATTAATCGTCATCATCGTCGTCGTCATCATCATCGTCGTCGTCGTCATCGTCGTCGTCATCATCGTCACCATCATCATCGTCGTCATCGAGCGCATCTTCAACTTCCTCGACAATTTCTTCAACGGCTTCTTCGACTTCCTCAACAGCATCTTCCACTGCTTCTTCGACTTCTTCGACAGTTTCTTCGATTTCGTCAACAACTTCTTCTACGATGCTTTCTTCTTCTTCATCGTCTTCTACCTCTACGATGTCGTCATCATCACCAGTTGCAGATGGGGCGTCCTCGTCTTCTTGAAATTCCTCAAGCTCACGGTAAGCACGTTTGAGGTCTTCATCCAAAAATTCAGGACTATTCACACGACGCAGACTCAAACCCAAGCGACGGTTCGCAACATCAATTTTGACCACGCGCAAGGTGAGCTTATCGCCTGTGTTCACAACATCACGCGGGTGTTCAACACGCTCATCACTCAACTCTGAAATATGAATCAAGCCTTCGACGGCTGGTATCTTGATAACTTTCGCAAACGCACCGAATTTCGTCAATTTTGTGACCGTCGCTTGCAAAAGTGACCCCGTACCGAAGCGTGTTGCCAGTTCATCCCAAGGGTCAGCCAACAATTGCTTGATGCTCAAACCGATGCGGTTTTTGCGCTCATCAATGCTGATGACCTTCACTTCGATTTCCTGACCGACTTCCAACACCTGTTTCGGATGTGTGACATGTTGCCAAGAGAGTTCCGTGATGTGTACCAAACCTTCTGCGCCACCAATATCGACAAATGCGCCGAAGTTTTCGAGGCTCACAACACGACCATCACGAATTTCACCGACTTCAATTTCGGTAATCAATGCTTCTTTGCGTCGTTGACGAACTTCGCGCATAGCAGCCCGTTCGCTCAAAATCAGACGGTTACGACTGCGGTCAACTTCCATCACCTTCACGCTGATTTTATCGTTGACCAACCCACTGAAGCGTTCCTCAGGTGTATCACCATTGACATCAAGCATCCGCTTATCGCTGATTTGGCTCTGTGGCACAAACCCGCGCAAACGCCCGAAACGTACAATCAAGCCACCTTTGTTGTATCCACCGATTTTGCCATCGTAAACTTGCTTGTTTTCGATAAATTCTTCGGCACGACGCCAATCGAGTTCTTCTTGTGCATGGTTGATTGACAAAATCGTTTTGCCACGATGGTTACGTGGATTCACGATATAAACGTGAATTTCTTTGCCTTCTTCCATGCCTTCGATGGTTTTGCGTGTCAGGAGTTCGACTTCGCGTTTCGGGACGATACCTTCGCGCCCTTCACCTAAGTCAACCACAAGCTCGCTTGGCGAACTAGTTGTGATTGTCCCTAGAACGACTTGCCCACGACGCAAGCCATCTGCTTCGTCTTCATCACCTGTATCTGCATCATCGTCGTCTTCATCAGATGCCGACGTATCGTCACCTTCGTTGCTGTCATCGTCCGAATCGTCGGTATCATCAGTGGATTCTGCGGCGTCATTGTCGCCACCTGCTTCCGAAGTTGGTTCATCAACTTCGGTGGGTGCTTCTCCCACCCCGTTAACATCATCTGCTGATGCTTCCGGTGTAGCAGCCGTCTCTGATTCCGACAACTCGACAGACGAAGACTCCTCTACTACTTCTTCTTCGTTGCCCAGTTCTGGCTGTTCCATGCGTTGAGTTTTCCTTTATTTTTGCTTGGAATGCTAATTATACCTACTACATAAGAATATTCAAACGCCCTAAGTCCAAAATCAATATATTCATGGGTTCTTAAGGGCGCATATAAATCGACTACGGGTTGAATTTGACACAAAACCGCTATAATGACACCTACAATGAATCACAGATGAGAATAATGAAAGGTAAACCACCTCACTATGCGTTTCAAAATGATGCTCACTGCACTTACAGCCATCCTTCTACTGACAGCCTGCGGTGGCACAAGCGAACCCGAAATCCCACTCAGCGACGTGATTGCTAGTTTGCCAGAAGGGGATGTCACACGCGGCGAAACTATCCATAACGAAGGCTCAGGCAACGCAGCAAATTGTGCCAGTTGTCATTCGCTTGATGGTAGTGATATGGCAGGACCCACATTTCAAGGCTATAGCGAGATAGCAGGTACACGGGTAGAAGGGCTGACTGCCGAAGAATATACCTACCAATCCATCGTTTCACCAGCCAGCCATATCGTCAGTGGTTATGCAAATTTGATGCCCCGCAGTTATGAGGCTAGATTATCTGAGCAAGATTTAGCAGACTTGATGGCGTTCTTACTGTCACAATAAATCACATATACAAATCCAAGAGAGGAACACACATGGATTTTCTATTACAACCTGCTATCTACACATCACTCCGCCTTGCACATATCATTTTCGGCTTAGTTTGGGTCGGCTTCGGCATCGTTGCGGCATTCGTCATTCACCCACTCTCACAAAGCACAGGTGAAAGTGGCAATAAAGTTCTCCGTGTTTTCTATGCTTACAGTGCCTACAACAAAATTTTCCCTATCGCCGCAATTGTCACGACGCTGGCAGGTATCATCCTCTGGGGCGCGTTGCAAGAGGGATCCGGTCTGATAAATTATGGCGATACAGGCGACCTTGTTATGAGCATTGGCGCAGTTGCTGGCTTACTCGCTTTTGGACATGGGGCAGGCGCAACCGGACGTTTTAGCGCCCAGTTTGCTAAACTCGCCCGCGCAGTCGAAGAAGGCGAAGCCGAAGCAGGCAACGCCGAAATCACCGAAGCACGCAGTAAACTCTTCCTGCACGGCAACATCAGCGCCGTACTAACCATCATCGCAGTTGTTCTCATGGCATCTGCCAGCAGTCTCGGCTAATCATTCTCGGATAAGCACCGTAGGGGCAACGCAATGTCGTTGCCCTTGATAACCTTACTCACTTTATGGTTTTCTCGTCTACGTATTGCCACCAGCCTAATGCCCTGATTTGTGCCTCACTTGCTGCATAGGAAGGTGGAACTTTAGCTGTCCCCTTGCCGTTTGGACATCGCCATTCATTATATTCAGGGTAATAGGGTTCGCCCAAGAGTTCAGGTGTCTCCCAAGCTGAATCACACTCCTCACAGATAACAAAGAAATAGTCTGGATAGTCCCCGCAAACCACGATTTGGAGCGTAGATGATGCACAAACGCCACATATGGGTTTCAGATACATTTTATAGATGCCCTCTACTGTGAATTGCCTAACTTGTTTTGACCCAACAAACTCAGCACCCAGCACTCAGTCCTCAGAACTTTATCACTCCACATAATCCCGCGTCCGGCTCGCCACACGGTCAATGAATACCAGCGCCGCACCTACTGTAATACCCCCGAAGATGCTATAACCAAACTCAGACAGCGCATCAATGCCAGATACCGCGCCCAAATGCAAAAAGAGCATCGCGGTTGTGGTCGCTTGTACCACGACTAACATGAGGAAGATATACCACACGATTTCCCCATAGGCTTCAATGACGTCTACAATAAAAATCGGTAGTGAAACGACGAGAATTGCCAACATAACAAAGAAGAAAATACGTCCTGTCGCGGAGAGTCGCACACTGGACTGTACACACTGTTCTAATGTATCGCGGAACGTTCCCTCAGAAGTATCACACGCCTCCAACGCTTCGTTAGCAACTGTGCCTGTTAAAAACCAATTGAATCCGTTGCGATTGATGACAAAACCACCGTCCGATACAAAGCCGTAATACTGCAAACATGCCGACCATGTAGACGCCGTGCGTTCTACATCCACAAAACCTTCTACGCCATCAAGGTCAATCCGATAAAATACCCCCGCATTCACAGGTAAGCGATATTGCACACGCTCATCACGTCGGATTTCTCCTTCAAACGTTGACCCTACGGACAGCGTGCCACCTGTGATAATCGCCCCTTCGTAAATGTCTGGTACATCTTCGCCAGCCGTGACCGTATCCGCATCACCAGTTGTCTCGACTAGCAGTTCATAGCGTCCTTCGATGCCATCAACAAATGTCGCCACCTCAATGATAATTGTCTGGTCTATTTCCACGCTGAACCCATTCACCAGCGACGTTAAACTTCCGCCTCTATCCCTATCATCGTTGATTGCCAGCAACACAGTCCCGCTCTCATCATATATACGCAAAGTAGTATCGAGTTCATTCGCAACAGCAGATTGTAATGAACCATCCTCAATCATCATCTGTACGTCGCCATTGCCGGAGACAGGAATCGCTCCCACATTCGTCAGCGCCAAGCCCTCGTCATCTACAAAACTCGCTTGCACCTCAAAAATGAACGGATGAATAAACCCGCACGTCTCACCCAAAATGTTAGAGAACACCACGTTGAATGTCGTCAAGGAAAGCAATATCGTCGCAAAAATGACCATCCAAATCGTGCTAAAAGCACGGAAACACCCGCGTGAGCTTTGTCGCTGTGTCATATCGTTCCCTCTTGTGCCATATGCCAATCATCAACTGGGATAATAGCACCGCTCACACTTTCCCGCTTCCAAAAAACAAAAAAGACACCCACCATTTTAGTGAGTGCCTTGTATCTATCGACTCTTAGCCACGTCATTCATTGTGCGGTATCAATCATCCCTGAAGGCATCCGTTGGAAACGTCGATTCACCGTTACCATTGCCAGACATCTCCGGCATATTAGGTGGCATCATCGGCGCGTTCTCTGGCTTGGCAAATACCAACTCGCCAGCCTCTGCATCCACATCAATCAGCACCACATCACCGGGCTTAAAATCGCCTTTGAGCAACTTAATCGACAGTGGATTCTCTACGTATCGCTGAATCGTCCGGCGCAATGGACGCGCACCATACTGCGCATCAAAACCCTTGCCCGCTAACCACTCGCGGGCGGTTGCGCTCAAGTGAATTTCTAGTCCGCCTTCTAGCAAGCGTTTATGGACGCCCTGCATCTGAATCTCGACAATTTCTTCAACCTCATCTTGATTCAATGGTGAGAAGATGATAATCTCGTCAATACGATTCAAGAACTCTGGACGGAAGGTATCGCGCATCGCTTTTTCAATCCGTTGATGGTCAGCAATCGCTTCTTCGCTACCATCGCGGATGAAGCCCAGCGCACCCCCACGTTTTGCAAAACTCGTGCCTAAGTTGCTCGTCATGATGATGACTGTGTTGCGGAAATCAACCGTGCGCCCCTGACCATCTGTCATGCGTCCATCATCCAGAATCTGCAATAGCGTGTTCCATACATCAGGGTGTGCTTTTTCGATTTCATCAAACAGAATCACACGATACGGACGGCGACGGACAGCCTCTGTCAACTGACCACCTTGCTCATACCCGACATATCCCGGAGGTGCACCAAATAGACGGCTGGTCGCGTGTTGCTCTCGATACTCGCTCATGTCGATGCGTAAGAGCGCGTCTTCATCCTCAAACATAAATTCTGCGAGTGCTTTTGCCAATTCGGTCTTACCGACACCCGATGACCCCAAGAAGATAAACGAGCCAATCGGACGTTTCGGGTCTTTCAAGCCACTGCGGGCGCGACGAATGGCATCCGATAGGGCAGCGATAGCCGGTTCTTGACCCACCACGCGCTCATGCAAAACCTCTTCCATACGGAGCAATTTTTCGCTCTCGGTTTCCAGCATTTGCTGAATAGGAATACCTGTCCATTGCGCGATAACCCCCGCAATATCGTCTTCGTCCACGACCTCATCCAGCGTGTTATCTTGCTTCCACTGATACAAGGCTTGCTCGTATTCACTTTCCAGTTGCAAACGTTGCATTTTGAGGTCTGCCGCCCGTTCGTAATCGCGCGATAAACCAGCGGACTCTTCTTCCATTGTCAGGCGGTCAAGCGCCTCTTTCATCTCTTTCAGACGCGCAGGCATCGAATAGAGTGCCACACGCAATTTCGCCGCCGCTTCGTCCAGCAAATCAATCGCCTTATCTGGCAAACGACGCGCTGTCAGATAACGTGCGGATAACCGCGCTGATGCTTCTACGGCTTGGTCACTGATGGTCACGTTATGATGCGCTTCGTAGCGGTCACGCAAGCCATAGAGCATCTCAATCGTGGTTTCGACATCTGGCTCATCGACATAGACCGGTGCAAACCGACGGTCTAACGCACTATCTTTTTCGATAAATTGGCGATACTCATCATTTGTGGTTGCGCCAATCGTCTGTAACTCACCACGGGCGAGGGCAGGTTTCATGATATTCGCCGCATCCAATGACCCAGCCGCCGCACCAGCACCGACTACTTGATGCAATTCATCAATAAAGAGAATCACATCACCACCAGCGTTCTGTACTTCATCAATCACCGTTTTGAGGCGTTCCTCAAATTCACCCCGAAAACGACTGCCCGCCAGCATCGCGGTCAAATCGAGGCTCAGGAGTGTTTTATTCAGCAACGGTTCTGGCACATCAGCACTCGCTATTTTCTGTGCAAGCCCTTCGACAATCGCCGTTTTACCAACGCCTGCTTCACCAATCAGCACCGGATTGTTTTTCGTGCGTCGGCTCAAAATCTGCATCACGCGCAAAATCTCATCATCCCGCCCGATAACAGGGTCGAGTTTGCCAGAGAGTGCCAGCCGTGTTAAATCGGTGCTGTATTTTTCCAGCGTCTGATAGCGACTTTCCGCTTGTGGGTCGGTCACGCGCTGACCCCCACGAATGTCTTTAACGGCGTCCATCACACGGTCACGTGTGATTTTGTAATCCGTCAGAATCTTGGCAATCGGTGTCCCACGCTCTGCGAGAATTGCCAGAAACATATGCTCTGTGCTGATGTACTCATCTTCAAGACGATTCGCTTCTTCGTTGGCGAGGTCGAGCACACGTTTTACACGCGGGGTAAAAAATACCTGATTCTGCCCACCAGCCCCGTAAATTGCCGCCGTGCGCGGATTGCGCCGTAGCACATCATCAATGCGCGTGCGCAAAATGCTCACATCGACAGTTAAGCGTTCGATAATCTGTGGCACAACCCCATCCTGCTGTTCGAGCAGGGCAAGCAAAATATGCTCGGTATCGACTTGGTTGTGTCCATAACGTTGAAGGATTTCGTAGGCGCGTGTTGCTGCATCTTGCGCCCGTTCCGTAAAGCGTTCAAATCCTGGCATGTGTAATCCTTAGCATGTCTGTCACGACAGGTTTATTGTACCCGATAATCGCACAGCATAGCGCCGTGCTTCGTATGAATACGGATACTTTTACATGATGTCATATTACCAACGGGGCGTAAGAACAATGTCAGCACTATCTCAGAACTTCGTCAGTAAATTGCTCACCCTTCCTAAATGCCACATCTGCGATAGTTTTTTCGTCTTGCGCCATTCTAAAAAGTAGGGGTGTCCTGTAGGACATCCGAAAAAAAGCACAAAGGACTACCGAAATGTGACAGCGACAAACATCAAACCATAACCATTGAGAAGAACAGACCTGATTTCCTCAGACATACGCTATAACTCGCTCTTTTCTTCGAGTCCTTTGTGCCTTCGTGGTGAGGAAAAATGAGCTACTCAGCCCCCTACAGCAAATGATTACTGAACCCTGAAAACTGACTACTGAAAACCTAATTCCTAAAGAATGATGCCCCATTCACATCCAAAATCGCTCCTGTCGTGAATTCCGACCCGCTACTCGCCAGATATAACACGGCATGCGCAATCTCATCCGGCGTCGCTACCCGATTCAATGGCGATTGCTTCGCGCCTTCATGTGTATAGCCCTCTGCCATATCCGTATCGACCCAGCCAGGTGCAACAGCTGTCACATAAATGCCATGCGGAGCAAGCGCCCGTGCCAGCGACTGACTCATGCTGTTCATACCTGATTTAGACGCTCCATACGCAGGTGCAGCCGGCTCACCCCGAAATGCTCCCCGTGACGAGACATTCACAATCCGTCCGCCACCATTTTTCATCATATGCTGACCCGCACACCACATCGTATTCGCCGCCCCAAACAAATTGACTTCAATCGTGCGTCGCCATGCCGCTTGCCACGTCGCGTAGTCTACATCTGCGATTTTGTGTTCTTCAAAGACCCCCGCGTTGTTCACGAGAATATCCAGCCCGCCAAGTGACTCAATCGTCGTGTTGACCATTGCTTGCACCGCATCCGCATCGCCCATATCCGCTTGCACGCTGATATGCCCCTCACTAGCGAGACTCGCCAGTGTTTCGTTTGCGGCATCTTCGTTGCCCCGATAATGCACTGCGACCATGGCACCCGCATCTGCAAATTGCCGACACACCGCACGCCCAATCCCGCGTGAGCCACCTGTAACCAATACCTTTTGTCCTGTGAAATCCATGTGATTTTTAACTCCCACTCATTGAGTTTCATTATGCTATGCGCGATTCAATCAGCTAACTATACCGAACGAGCGAAAAATGACCACGAACCAATCAACATCCACCACCAACTACGAAACACCCGTCACCAAAACACTCAAAGACCATGTCTCTATCCGTAAATACAACGGCGAACGCATCCCCGACGAGATGTTGCGCGAAATTCTCAATGCCTCGCGCCGTTCACCGACCAGTAGCAACATGCAAGCATACACTTATGTGATCGTCCGTAATCCAGAGACAAAGAAGAAACTCGCGGTTCTCGCAGGCAACCAGAAGCACATCGAAACCTGCGACGTATTCATCGCGTGCTGTGCAGACATCACCCGCCTTGAAAAAGCCTGTGAGATGCACGGTACAACGCTTGCTAAAAATACAGAAAATCTGCTCGTTGCAACTGTGGATGCCGCTATCGCAGGCATGTCATTAGCGACAGCCGCCGAATCCTTTGGGCTAGGGCATGTGATGATTGGCGGGATGCGCAACGACCCCAAAGGCAACGCAGAGGCACTCAGTTTGCCGGATGGTGTCTATGTAGTATATGGCATGTGCTTAGGATTCCCTGATGCCGACGACATCCCGCCCCAAAAACCACGCCTACCCGAAGACCTCATCATTCATTATGAACAATACGACACCAGCGACCCCACCGAAAAATTGCAAGCACACGATGAAGAACTCGCTGAACATTATCGCAGTCTCGGGCGTAACCTCAATTCCGCCGCATGGACAGGCGTGGTATCCGATAAATTCAGCACCCCCCGCCGTCCCGAACTCCGTAACACACTCGAAGATATTGGCTTCAGCCTAGACTAATCGCACATTATATTTTGTAAGGACGCGCAACGGCGCGTCCGATAGATAGGGGGCAGAAAAGAATATAGGAGATGTCGCCCTGTTTGTTTTTTGAATCTCAGGCATCAGATTCTTTGAGGGTAGATTGTAATTGTGTCAGACGGCTACGCGCATCAAAGGTCGCACGAAGGGTTGTGCCGTCTTCATGAGCGCAATTGAGAACGATTAAGCCACTCTCGCGGGTTTTTGTTACTTTGAGATTGTGATGCTTGGCGTAATGTTCCATCGCTGTCAGATGGTCAAAAATTTGCATGTTCTGGATGAATTGCGGGAAGCTACTGGTCATGCGCGTGATGAGATGCCGTTCGTCAGTTGGCAAGGTACTATCTTTGATGAGCAAGAAAATCGCCCCGCCTTCGTATGGCATACGAAAATAAGCATTGCCATCACATAGCACGCAGGCAATTAAGCCAAAACGCTGTCCGCTCACTCGGTCATCAACAGGAATCGTATCGTCGCTGGTAAACTCTGGCACGTTGTTTTCTTCACCAAAGGCGCGAATTTGCAAGGCAACATTCAGTACTATCTCCGGCACACTGCCATCGTCATTCATCGCCCATGCCCACAACCACGATTCAGTCGCTTCTGATTCTGTCCCGAGTAATTGAATCGCAAAAGCTGTCTCGTTGAGTGTGAGTATACCTTTGTTGAGGTCTACTTTATAAGATGGCATGGCATCGCCTACAATATCAGCAAAATGTACCTGACGTTCGTAGGCGGCGGCACCATATTTGAGGGTGAGGCTATCAAGTGTTGGCATTACAGTCTACCCTGCTGACGTTCGTCGTCTTGTTGTTCTTCAAATTCTAGTAATTCATCAAGTGACATCTTGGGCAAGCGACTTTCTGCCATCACAGCACGGAGTTCCGCATTAATTTCGCCATCTTCGCCTATATGCCGGCGAATCGCTTGGTCAGCGGCTTCGCTAAATTCAAAGAGATGTTCAGCAATCACCATGTCATCAGCACTGACGCGAATGCCCCATTGTCCACCTGTCATCGTTTCATCATGGATGGGCAAGCGGGCGGCTGGGGTAATGAAATTGCGTCCGCGTTCGAGATTATGCAAATCTTCGCGCACGAAAACAGCATTGCCATTGGCATCTAGTAATTCAAATTTGATATTACCCTGTGCTTTGCTGGGTAAGCGCAATTGTACAAATGGCTGAATGTAATCTACATCATCGGGTAGTGACCATGTCCTAAATACAGTCGGTTCACCCCCTTCTTTGAATGCCATCACGCCAATATCAACAGTCAATACTTGTACGTTGTCGGGGTCGTGTCCAACCCGTTCGACTGCTTCCAGTGCATGGCGATATACGGGGTCAGATTGTGCTTGACGGGGCATACGTTCTTCTTCAATGCCGTATTCGTAGTCGTTGGTGGTGCTTGCGCCATAGTCATAATCATAATCGTAGTCATAGTTATAATCGTAGTTAGTTTCTTCGCTACTAGATGACTGCAGTTGGTTGTTGTCGAATTGGCGCACTAGAAAGAGCAAACCCAGCAAAATCATCACGACTAAAGCACTGGATTCAAGCAAGGCGACCCCTGCCAACATCAGCAGGATGAACGCCAGTAAAATTGTATTGCGGTTATTGCGAAAGTCCATTCTGGAACGTTACCTCCGTCTGCGGGTTGTCGTTCTTGAGCGTCGGCGACGGGTTACGCCTGTGTCGCTCGCCGTATCACTACGAACGTCACTATCACTCAAACGACTGTCATTGCCATTTTGTTGGTTATCGCGCTGAGATTGTAGTAAATCTTGCAAGCGCGGGGTCACTTCTTGTTCAACTTCGTCCACGATGTTGTATACGCCCATATCCACATCTTGCTCGGCGGCAAGGCGACGTTGGCGTTCGGTCATGGATGGGGACAGATTGAAATTGTGCATGCCGAGCAAGTTGCCATCAACGTAAACCCGCAAATCCCAATCGCCCGCCCCTGTGATGTCACGGTTGCCTGCGAGTGGCAGATGATGGTCGGTCATGATGTTCATTTCGCCTTCGCGCAAGTAGGCACGCATCTCATGAACGAATTTTTCTTCGCCAAATTGATTGTAAATTTCAAAGCGGATGGTCGCGTGGCGTTCTGCTTCGGAGGGTTCGACATTGAGCGCGATAAAGGGTCGCACGCCGTCGTCATCTTTGGAGATGCTACGGGTACGGCGCATTGCCATGCCTTCGATACTGCTCTGGACAGCGATCAAGCCCACATCGAGCATCATGAGGTCGGCATTTTCGTAGCCACCCCGTCCCTTTGCACGATCAATTGCTTCACGGGCATCGGGGCTAACACGATTGCGAATGGGCGCACGGCGTAGTGCATCAATGAGTGTTTCGCGCTCGCGCCCAATTTCGACAGTCGATGCGACGGTTGCCAATGCAAATACAGCAATCAGCATGAATTGCAAAGCGATTACGTTTGCAGATAAAGATGCCGCGCCTGCCAAGCCGATAGCGGTCATGATAGCAAGAGCAGCGAGCCATACGATGTTACGTCTCTTAAACCGAATCATAGGTATCCCGGTAATTATTGCTATTTTGGTCAATTATAAGCTGAATTGGGTGTGGTTGCCATATCGACGCCCAATCACAGGTCAGTAGTGTATACGTCTATTGTAGTCATAAGTTGTATGTATCGTATCACAATTACATAAAGAGCATATTGGAAGTCTGCAAGGAGGAATGAAAATTATTGCCTTCAGGCTGAAAATAGGCAATTTTGCTTGCGACAATTTGCGGTGGGCAGTATGTTAATGGCAACTAAGAATCGTTAAGATAGTCGTCTGGTAGACGGACGGTAAAGGCAAGTCATGGCACAGACACAACTCATTGCGGGACGGTTTCGGCAAGGGAAAGAGATTGGCGTCGGGGGGATGGGAACGGTGTATCTAGGAATGGATACACAAACTGGCGAACAAGTTGCTATCAAAGTATTGAAGCCGGATATTGTGCGGGATACGCCAGATTTACTAGAGCGATTCGAGCGTGAAGGCGATGCTTTGCGCCGTTTGAATCATCCGACGATTGTAAAGGTACTTGGCACAGTAGAAGAAAATGGCAATCACTATATTATTTTGGAGTATGTGCAGGGTGGGTCGTTGCGAGACTATCTCGAAAAGACCCCCCAAATGCCAATTTCACAGGTACTCGAAATTGCGATTGATTTATCCGATGCTTTGGGACGGGCGCACCGTCTGAATATTGTGCATCGGGATATTAAGCCTGCGAATGTCTTGCTGGCAGAGGATGGCACACCCCGCCTGACGGATTTTGGTATCGCACATATTGGGGATACCAGCCGGATGACGCAGGAAGGCTCGATTATTGGGACAATGGCGTATATGCCACCGGAAGCCCTCGCTGGTAAAGCAGTGGATGTGCGTGGGGATATTTGGTCATTTGGTGTGATGCTCTATGAGATGGTAACAGGACGACATCCGTTTGTCGGCGAAAGCACGGCTGAGATGCTGTTTTCTATTGTGAAGAATGACCCACCCGATATTTTGTCTTTGCGAGATTATGAAGATTTTGGCTCATGGGGCTTACCTGGTTTAATTTACTGGATGATGGAAAAAGACCGTGAGAAGCGTCCGGCGAGCGCACGGCTGGTTGGCGCGATGGTCGAGCATTTAATGGCGGGACGTGAATTACCTCAATTGAATGCGCTATCGAATTACAAAGGCGATACAGAAGATGCTGAATTAGCACCGGAAACGGCGGCTGAACTCGCCCGTAGCTATACGACGGCTGGGTTTTCTGTGGAGAAGCTCAATGAGCAATTGGCAAATGCTGATATAGCGGCATCACTGCGCACAACAGAAACCGTTGTCGAAGCACAGCAAGTCATTCAAAAAGAACGCTCGCAAGCACAGAATCGTACGGCAATAGTAGCCGTTGGTGTGGTGATAGCGATTATCTTGCTGGGCGCGGCTGGGTTTGCTTTCTTAAATAGTGGTAATACAAACTCGGCGGCGTTTGCTGTCCCGCGTGACTGTGATGCAGAGCCAATTGCTGAGGGTGAGTTCATGATTCTGGTCGCACAGCCAGAGTATATCGACGGCGACGAACGTGATGTACAACGTTTTATCACCGATGATTTGACGGAGCATCTGGAACAGACGATTCCGAACGCACGCTATCGGGTGCGGAATACAGAGACGATTGTGCGCGATAGCGATATTGCGGAACAAGTTGCTGAGTTATGTAATGCCGTTGTCATTTTGTGGGGAAATTACGATAGCCAGCGCGTGGAGATAACCATTCAGCTTGGCGCAGAAGACGCTTTCCCAGCTCCGTTTATTATTCCTTATGATGAAACGAGGGTTATCGCGGATGGGCGCTATCACCTAACGAATGAACGCCAACAGACGCTTGCAGTCGGTGTAATTGGCTCAATGAATTTGGCATGGGCATCTATCAACGAAGCCTACAATCTTGTAGAGGGATTGACAATTACCCAACTCATCAGTGACCCGCAACCTGAGATTGTTGGGAGTACAGCAAGTGCGCGGTATCACCAATATATTGCAAATTATGTCAATGAACCGGAATTAGCTATCACATTTTTAGACCAAGCGATTGTAACCAATGGTGGCAATGCCTTGCTATATCTTGGGCGTGCGCTCGGTTATCAGCGTGTTAGTGATATTGATGCAGCACAAGAAGATATTGATACAGCAAGGCGACTAGGACCCGAAAATTGGGCGATGCCCGACATTATGTTGGCAAATGAGGCTGTTTATTTTCAGCAAGATTATGAGTCTGCGGTAGGTTTATTGGATACTTATATCAGCACACGCCCTGACGCATGGTTTCCATATACGTATCGCGGGTCAGTGCATTATCTGTTACAAAATTACGACCTCGCACGCCTTGATATTGAGCAAGCTCTCGCTTTAAACCCTGTCTCGAATATTCCTTATGCGTCGGGTGTTGGCTTGGCATTACGCGATGCGGATTTTGTGCGTACACAGGCATTAATCCAAGAAGCCCAACGCAAATTCCCAAATCCATCGGTACTAGAACAGATTCTCTCGGCTACGTTCAATGAAGAAGCGGTGTCTTCTCCACTGACGCCGTTTGTCTCCGCGTTCAGTAATTTCTCGTTGGGGCGCTGGCAAGCGGTCATCAACGATGCGAATGCTATTATCGAGACAGGGGTTATCCACCCTGACCCGTATATGTTGCGGGGATTTGCACAGTGTAATTTACAAGATTACGAATCAGCAGAAGCATCCTATACAGAAGCAATTAACATTGCGCCGGATTATACGATGCTATATTTCTTGCGGGCAGAGGTGCGTCAGCGACAGGGTTTAGGGCGGGCGCTGGATGCTCTGGCTGATTTAACAGTCGTCACAGAATCTGAGCAAGCCACACAATTTGCACCATTTACATCGCTGGGTGTGGATATTACGGCACAAATCAATTGTGAGACTATCTTCGACGTTGATTTAACAGAATTTGGTTTTGAGACAGGCACAGAAGGGACAACAGGCGAATGAGTGACCAGCATATTATCGCGTTAGGTGGTGGCGGATTTTCTGACGGTAATGGCATCACAGCGATTGACCGCTATGTGATGGCGTTGACAGGCAAAGCGCGTCCGAAGGTGTGTTTTTTGGGGCAGGCAAGCGCGGAGCATCCTGATTATGTGTTGCGCTTCATGACG
Source organism: Chloroflexota bacterium (assembly GCA_038522085.1). Classification (GTDB taxonomy): domain Bacteria; phylum Chloroflexota; class Anaerolineae; order Aggregatilineales; family Phototrophicaceae; genus JAUZRW01. Next base: position 869 of record JBCBKJ010000025.1, on the reverse strand, counting down.
GCGTATGCGGTGGCGGATGCTGACCCCAGTTGGTTCACGTTGTTTCGCTCTACAGATAGAAATTATCGGGAGACAATTCTCGCGCAGGACATTATCTACGTCGGGGGCGGGAATACGAAGTCGATGTTGGCTATCTGGCGTGATTGGGGCATGGATGCTGTGCTGAAAGACGCACTAGCAAACGGTGTAATCCTGACGGGGGTGAGTGCGGGCGCAATTTGCTGGTTTGAGCAAGCTGTGACTGATAGTTACGCACCAATCGGGGTCATTGATAGCTTAGGCTGGCTGAGTGGGAGTGCATGTCCGCATTATGATGGCGAAGCAGAGCGGCGTCCGTCGGTGGCACGACTGATGAGTGCAGGTGAGTTGGGCGCGGGTATTGCTATTGATAATGATTGCGCTGTTCATTACATGAATGGAGAGCTACACAAGGTCATTGCCGAGCGGGATGATGCGGCGGCATATGCGATTTCGTGGGATGGTGAGACGGTTGTCGAAGAGAAAATGGATGTGAAAATCGTGACATAGTTTTTCACTCGCTCCTTTATCTTTCTCCTAAGCCACTTTGTGAGGGGCGCTTTGGATTTAACCTTGTACCTTAGAAGCAAGGTACAATTCATTACAAGGTTGAAGCCTAAGAGCTTGAATAGACAAAAAGGGTTGTTGTGATTTGTCTTCCTGACATGAATCACAACAATGCACATTCCAATATGCTTGACAAACTAGTCGACTAGTCATATAATTTTGGTATGGTAAAAAAAGACAAGAAACAAAAAATCTTACAACATGGATTTGAAGTAATGGTAAAATGACCCTTTGGGCATACCCGCTGCATCAGCGATGTCTTGGATGCTAGTGGCATGATACCC
>JBCBKJ010000024.1:0-74380 GCA_038522085.1 Chloroflexota bacterium | reverse complement strand
AAATAATAACGTACCAACAGTCGCCACATGGGAAGAAGCCCTCACCCTCGCAGGTGAGGTTGTGCGCCTCGATGGCAATGATGGTGACACAGCAGAGAAACGAGCCATTGCCCGCACATACACCGTAAACCGCGCTCGTCGCTACCTCGATTTACACAAAACGACGCTCAGTATCGCTATTGACAATGGACACCTCAGCGCGTTTATTGACCCGCACGGGAACATGCGTATCCCAGCCGGCGAAGTTGAACGTTTGCTACAAGACACAGCAGATTTCGAGCAAATAGCGGAGATGGAACGTATCTCTGTCTACGACTTAGCGGATGCGCTGGGTGTGCGCAAAAACGAAGCACGTAAACGCATGCGCAAACATGGCTTAGAAATCAAAAAAGCACATTGGTATCAAATGCGTGGCACATGGGGTTTACCAGAAACCCTTGCTGAGTTTCGCATGCGCATTCGTGAAAACCGTGAGGCACGGCGCATACAAAAACGCGAACAACGGGAATTTAAAAAACAACGTAAACGTGAACAACGCGAGGAAGAACGTCAACGTCGTGCTGAACTCAGTGCGAAACTCGTTGCCAGTTTCCCCGCATGGTCAGAATTAGACCGTTCACGACAAATGATGATGCTTCACGTTGGACCACCGAATAGTGGTAAAACCCATGATTCGCTCAATCGCCTTGCCGAAGCAGGCTCCGGTTGGTATCTCGCCCCCTTGCGTTTACTCGCATGGGAAGTCTATGACCGTCTCAATGCGCGGGGCGTACCGTGTAACCTGCTCACAGGTGAAGAACACATTCCTGTCGAAGGCGCAGAAATTACGGCTTCTACAATCGAGATGTTCAACCCAAATCGTCCTGGCGAAGTGGTCATTATTGATGAGGCACAAATGCTTGCCGACCCTGATAGAGGCTGGGCATGGACACGCGCTCTCATGAGTTCCACAGCACCTGAAATGCACGTCATCGCACCACATACGGCACGCGGACTCATTCAGAAAATGGCAGAAGCCGCTAATATCCCGATGGGAACTGTTGAACACGAACGCCTAACGCCAATTAGTGTCGCTAACAAAACATGGTCAATCGAGAACATGCCTGATAAAACCATTCTCGTCGCTTTCTCGCGCAAGATGGTACTCACGCTTAAAACACGGCTCGAAGCGCAAGGAAGTAATATCTCTGTTGTCTATGGTGGCTTACCGCCGGAAGTACGGCGCAAACAAGCGGAGCGTTTCGCGGCTGGCGAAACTGAAATTTGCGTAGCTACCGATGCTGTCGGCATGGGCTTGAATCTCCCTGCCGACCATGTTTGCTTCTGGGAAATGGAAAAATTCGATGGGCGCACGATTCGCACGCTCAAATCTTCCGAAGTACAACAAATCGGCGGACGTGCTGGACGTTATGGCTTTTCAGAGACAGGCTTGGTCGGCGCAACCCGCAAAAATGACCTACGCCTCTTGCGTAATCTGTTCTACCAAACACCACCAGACCTCACACATGCTCGTGTTGCACCCTCTGTTAACGACCTTGAACTAATTCCTGGTAGCCTCTCAGAGAAATTAGAAGAGTGGGCGCAACTCGAATCTATCCCGCCCGAACTGCGTCGGACAGTGAAAACCGCTGATATGACCGAACGTGTTGAATTGGCGTCTATGCTGACAGATCAGCAAGTGGAAAAACTTGGCATTGCTGATGCAGTACAACTCGTGAATGCGCCTACCCGCAAAAGTACCCGAGATTACTGGTACGATTGCGCAATGTGCATCATCCATGAAGTCCCAATGCCTGTGCCACCAGCACCACCCGTGACCATCAACAATACTGGCGACCTCGATTATATCGAAATGTGTATTGCTTGCGCGGATGTTTACCTCTGGCTGGCATACCGCAATGAATTTAGAGACTTCGGCGCAGACTTTACACCAGTACAAGAGGCACGCCGCGAATGGTCAGACCGTATCGACGAAGCACTACTCAACAAACTACGAACTAGCTACATCCCGCGCCGTCGCTAATCAAACGTACTAACTAACCGTAGGGGCGTACTGCTTACAGTACGCCCAACACACAATTAAAACTGCCAAATTAATGACTTTACGACTTCCACAGGCTTACATCAACTGAAAACTGATGACTGACAACTGTCTACCGACAATCAATCTCCTACCGAAATTTGAAACTCAACATATGCCATCCGATGGTCAGATGCGACGCTATTCACCACATTCGGACCCACTTGCGGTAGTGACTGTTGCCATACCCACAGATAATCAACCCGTGCAGGGTCTAAATTAGAGCGATTTAGTGTTGCTGTCAGCGTCAAATTTGTACCTGCAAACGGGTCATTGAAGCCATAATTACGCAAGAAATTCATCACAGGCGCACTCGCTACATTATGAAATGTGCCTCCGAGAACCATACGCCCAAATTGACCCCCATACTCTTGTGTTCGGTGTTGCTCCAAAATGCCCAGAATGCTCTGTACCTGCGTCACCTGATTCGCTTCCAAATCACTCAGCCCATCACCCTGCAACAAAAAGCCCAACTCCGTGTTATACAGTGTGATGACACTTGTTGCGTTCAGCGTCGGCTGAATCTGCACCCGTTGTAAGCCTGTTTGACGGTCTATACTCGGCAGTAACTCGCCATCATCAAATACAATTGGCACTCTTGATAATACTGCCAAGCCTAAAATGCCCTCGTTTGTAGCATAAAAACGCTTATCCATGCCCAACTGACGCGCCAACCATAGTGGCTGGTCTACGCCGAAGCTCGTCAAGCGTCCGGCTTCCACATCTTGCAACATCACGACTGCTGCACCACTTGATAACACGTCACGTAAGACTAAATCAAGCGTCGGCGCATAAAATTCACTGTAACCTGCGTGCAAATTATATGTTCCAATGCGCAATGTCTCCACATCCGTCACACTCTGCGCCAATACCGGACGTGCTGCAAACCATCCAGCCGTCGCCGTAAACGCAACAAATAACACGCTCAATACTGATTGCATCAATTTTCCGCCTGTCCAAGGGATGCGCCGCGTTGCCTGAATCATTGGTAAACTAGCCAGCAACACAGCGAACAATATCAGCCCTAAGCCCAAGCCTCTAAATCCGCGTAACAACGGCAAAATCGTACTATTCAGTGTTTCAGTGAGTGACGGATTACCAGCTACTGCAAATTCACGTACAAAAGCATATTCATACGTGAAAATATCTCCAGCTAGCAACAAGCCAAACATGATGACCATTACAATCATCCATAAGCCACCCCAATTGCGTTGCTCATCCGATTTCGGACGTGCCAACCACCACCACATCATGCTGACAGCTAACTGTGCAATCACGAGCGCGATACCCCCCAATGGCACTTGTGATAGTCCCCCCAGAGGTAACGCTTGCAATCGCATCCCCAAAACCAGCATCAACGCCACAAATATAAGCCATATCCAACCCCGTGTGTTGGAATCAAACGGCGCAATGAAACTACGCGCTTGCTCCCGTACCGACGGAATAATCGGCAACAAAGTCGCAACTAAAGTCAACGTAACGAATAGTGTGTAGAGTTCTGTCCCAGAGCGTCCCATAATCGCATTCGGCAATGCCAATAGTGATAGCTCCACAAATAACAAGCCTGCCATCCCCAACGCGCCCCAAATCGTCAGCAGACCACGATTCGGGTCAATGGTTCTGCCCCCACGTAAGCGTTCTTCTTCGTCTGCGGATTCTACAACCACATTGACCAAGCTCGCTACTAATGCCAGACCCATCAACACACCCAGCACCACAAAAAAATCAATTGTGAGTAAGCTCGTGCCGATAACCTGTGTCCATTGACGCGAAGCCTCAAACACTGTCGGATCCATCGTGTCGCCATACGCCCGTATCACTTGGTCGAATGCAAAGCCCAGCACAAAGAAAAAAGGCAAGGTCTTTGTGCGTTGCGCCACCAGCACGCATACCGTAAATAACCCACCAGCTACAGCAATCGTCGCGCCCATCGCAGGTGTGATAGCGTCAAGTAAGGGGAAGGTCATCAGCGCCCGTCCGAAAACCACCAACATAGCCCCTACAAACGGCGCATATCGCCAGCGCCCTAAAATCAGCGTGAACAAAGGCAAGGCAACAACTAGGCTCAATAACACAATTTCTGCACTCACGATAGCGGGGTCAACGATACCAGGTAGTGTTTCATCATAACTGCCGGTTGGATATGTACTTAACAGTGCCGCGCTCGACACACGGCTGTACAACGCGCCAATCAGATAGCGCAATGCCTGCACAAAAAACAAGCCAAGCAAACCAGCTTCAAGCAATATTAGGGTAGGGCGAAAGCGTGCGAACATACCGACTCTTGTTCCTTAATGGTGTTTCTCATTATCATGCACAGATTAACCACCTATCCAAGAAATATATAGTAGGGGACGACCTGCGTGTCGTCCCGCAAAGGCGCAGATATGCTATCACGCTTGTGGACAGGTTTTAACTAGAACAGTATAAACAGACAAAAGGTTTGTCGAAAGTGCAAAGGGGAACAATTTGATACACGCAGACTACATTCTAACGCATGGCATCATCATGACCATGAATGCAACCTACGATATTATCCACGATGGGGCAGTCGTCATCACTGGCTCAGACATCACCGCTATCGGACAGACAGATAGCATCCTCGCAGAATACGACGCTGAAGAAATTATCGACTGTACCGACCAATACATCATTCCCGGACTCATTAACGCACATACGCATGTCCCCATGACGCTTCTACGGGGTATGGCAGATGACCTGCGCCTTGATGTGTGGCTCATGGGCTATATCATGCCTGTTGAACGTGAATTTGTTTCGCCGGAGTTCGTCAAACTTGGAACGACACTTGCCTGTGCAGAGATGATTCGTGGCGGTACAACCACCTTCTCTGATATGTACTATTTTGAATCTGATATTGCCGAAGCAACAGCTAAAGCAGGTATGCGGGCGTTGCTGTGTGAATCTATCCTGAAATTTCCAACGCCGGACGCGGCTACCTATGAAGATAGCCTTGCTTATACCCGTGAATTTATCTCTGAATGGCGCGACCATCCGCTAATCAAGCCAACAGTCGCCCCGCACGCGCCCTATTCCAACACCGAAGAGACACTCAGCCAGAGCGCCCAACTTGCCAAAGAGCTTGACCGTCCGCTCATGATTCACATCGCCGAAACACGCCGCGAAGTCGATGATAGCCTTGAACAATACGGCAAAACAGTCGTCCCTTGGGTTAAAGATCAAGGTATTCTCGATGTACCTATCATTGCCGCGCACTGTGTCCACATTGATGAACACGAAATGCGCATGCTCAAAAAAGCCAACGGCTCAGTCGCGCATTGCCCGTCGGCGAATCTCAAACTTGCTAGTGGTATCGCACCAATTGCTCAGATGCTGGAACTTGGTCTGAACGTAGCTATTGGCACAGATGGACCTGCCAGCAACAACGACCTTGATATGTTCGAGGAGATGCGTCTCGCAGCACTCATCGCCAAAGTCAATCCACATGACCCCACAGCACTACCCGCAAAAACCGCCTTTCAGATGGCAACCATCAACGGCGCACGCGCCCTCGGTATGGAAAACATCACAGGAAGCCTAGAAGTGGGCAAACGCGCCGATGTGGTTGTTTTGAATGCCAACCCACTCCACAACATGCCCCGTTTCGATAGCAACCCTGATGCGCCCTACTCACAACTCGTCTACGCCGCCCAAAGCAGTGATGTGCAACACACCATCGTGCATGGTCGTTTCCTCATGCGTGATAGAAACCTGACCACCATAGACGAATCTGCGCTCCGTGACCGCGCCACAGCCTACGCCAATGAAGTCGGTGATTTCCTCGGCAAAATCGAACAAAATCCGATTCACAAACTCGTCGCGGTTGCCGTAGATGTCGAACGCTCTGAATCCTTTGAAATTCAGATGAAAGCGAAAATGCCAGACCCCTCCACCATCGAAGAACTTCTCAGCCATGAGGATGTGGAAGTGACCCGCGCCGTGCATTATCGCCAGTACGATACGTACTTCTTATTCGACGAGCCAGAAGCACACCGTATCCGCTACCGTGAAGATGACCGTATCGGCTCTGATGGCAACGTGGAGTCCGTTCGTATGCGCTTGACGTACACGACAGCCGAAAAAGAACGTACTTTCAAAGATGCCGCTGTGCTATCACATTCACGATTCATCGCACCTGCAAGCCAACCATTACGGTTCTACGAAGAATACTTCCAGCCGGAACACACCCGTGAACTTCACAAAGAGCGTCGTCGGTGGCGCGTAATCTACAAAGGCGTGCTATTTTACGTCAACATTGACCGCCTACTCAAACCAGCCGATGATAACATCTACGTCGAAATCAAAGCACGTACATGGTCAGAATCCGACGCTGACAACAAAGCGACCTTCATCCGCGAGATGATGGACATTCTCGGCATCGAACTCGAAGAAGCCCTCCACTTTGAATACGTAGACATGGCAGAGTAAATGTGTAAACAAAAATCCCCATCCTCACAATCAGGATGGGGATTCACTATCTCAAACTGAAAACTGACGACTAACAACTGTCTACTGACACCTAACTCAAATCTCGCCAGCTTCACCCACGCGATGCACTTTCAGCAAGTTCGTCTGTCCCTGCACCCCAAAAGGTACACCTGCAATTACGACGACAATATCGTCCAAGTGCAACAGACCCGCATCATGCGCGGCACGAATCGTCACACCAATCATCTCGTCAATGCTATCAAATTCTTGCACCAACAAAGGCAAAACGCCCCATACTAATGCCATTCGACGCGCTGTAACCGGATTGGGTGTCATACACAAAATTGCCGCCTGCGGACGCTCTTTCGCTACCCGACGTGCCGTGTACCCGCTAATCGTTGTAGTGATAATAGCGGCTGGTTTTAAGGCTTCCGCAATATGGAAAGTTGCCTCTCCAATCACATTAGAAATGCCCTCGTTACCATCTGCGTTCGCCTCAAACGTTTTCTGTGCTGTGCGGTTGTCCCAGATATGGGCTTCCGCAGTCCGTGCAATTTCGGACATCACTTCAACGGCTCGGATAGGATAATCACCCGACGCACTCTCCGCACTCAACATGACCGCATCTGTGCCGTCGATGATAGCGTTATACACATCACTTGCCTCTGCCCGGGTCGGGCGCGGGTTGCGTGTCATGCTCTCTAGCATCTGTGTCGCAGTGATAACGGGCTTACCTGCTTTATTACACATCGAAATGATACGTTTTTGCTCATATGGCACGCGCTCGGCTGGAGTTTCTACACCCAAATCACCACGCGCCACCATAATGCCTTCTACCACTTCGATAATCGCTTCGATATTTTCTAGGGCTTCGCGCATCTCTATCTTAGCGATAATCGCCGCATCGCCCCCGAAGAAATTCATCATCCAGCGCAATTGCCGGATGTCGTCGGCTGTCCGCACAAAAGACATCGCAATATAGTCCGTGTTCTGTTTCAACGCGAACTCGATGTCTTTTTTATCTTTTTCAGTAATCGCAGAGAGCGTCAACTTCGCATTCGGCGCACTGACCCCCTTACGCGATTTCAACGGACCCCCAATCACCACTTCACATACCATATTGCGGTTCGTCGTCTGCTTAACTTCAAACTGTAAATTGCCATCATCTAGCAACAGCGTTGTACCTGCTTCAATATCTTGCACAAACTCAGGATGGGGCAGAGAGATCAGATAATCTTCTCCCGGTACCTCATCCAGCGTCAGCGTGATTTTGTCGCCTTCTTCAACCATCAACGGTTCGTCGGAAACAGTTCCAATACGTATTTTTGGACCCTGAATATCACACAAAATCGCTATCGTCGCATTTTCTTCTTCCGCAACTTTCCGCACCCGTGCAATGACTTCGCCGTGTGTTTCATGGTCGCCATGCGAGAAGTTGATACGGGCAACATCCATGCCACCCCGTATCATCGCACGTAACGTTTCTTCATCACTCGACGCTGGACCAATCGTAGCGACAACTTTCGTGTGCTTGCTATGTATATCTCTCAACATTTCTCGGTTCGCCATAGGCACCGTCCTAAATATCCATGTTCAAGTTGGTAAATGCCGCACGACCCGCATACACAGCCGCATCGCCTAATTGTTCTTCAATCCGCATCAACTGATTGTATTTTGCTACGCGGTCACTACGCGCAGGTGCGCCAGTCTTAATTTGACCCGCGTTCAAGGCAACGGCAAGGTCACTAATCGTCGTGTCTTCTGTTTCACCGCTGCGATGGCTGGTGACGACAGTCATATTATGACGCTGTGCCAATTGTGCCGCTGCAAAGGCTTCTGTCAGTGACCCAATTTGATTGACCTTGAACAGCAGAGATGTCGCGGCTTTTTCTTTGATAGCACGTTTGACTTTTTCAGTGTTCGTTACCAGCAAATCATCACCGACAATTTGTACTTTATCGCCGACTTTGGCAACCATCTTCGACCAGTTCTCCCAGTCATTTTCATCCAGCCCATCTTCAATGCTGATGATAGGGTAGCGGTCACACCAATCTGCCCAGAAATCGACCATCTCGTCGCCAGTCAGTTCGCGCCCTTCGATAGCGAGCTTATATTTACCATCTTCATAAATTTCAGAGTTCGCGGGGTCAAGCGCAATCATAATTTGCTCGCCAGGTTCATAACCTGCTTTTTCAATCGCTTGCATGATAACGTCCAACGCCGCTTGATTGCTACCTAAGCTCGGCGCAAACCCACCTTCATCACCGACAGCTGTTGAATGCCCCATATCATGTATCACTTTTTTGAGTGCCTGATAAATCTCCGCACCCCAGCGAACCGCTTCACGGAAGGTTGGCGCACCGACAGGCATCACCATAAATTCTTGGAAATCTGTACTACCGACAGCGTGCTTACCGCCGTTCATGATATTCATCATCGGTACAGGCAATACATGCGCATGCGCCCCACCCATGTAGGCGTATAGGGGCAAACCGCAACTTTCAGCTGCCGCCTTTGCAACCGCCATCGACACACCCAAAATTGCATTCGCGCCGAGTTTGCCTTTATTTGGCGTGCCATCAATTTCTAGCATCAATTCATCAATCAACTTTTGGTCAAGTGCTGACATACCAATCAATTCGTCTGCCAATACGCTATTAACAGAGTCAACAGCTTTCAGCACACCTTTACCACCGTAACGGCTTTTGTCACCATCGCGCAATTCTACTGCTTCATGTTCGCCCGTTGATGCCCCACTCGGTACAATGGCACTACCAAAAGCACCATCTTCCAGCACGACTTCAACTTCTACCGTGGGATTCCCGCGTGAATCTAATACTTCGCGTCCGTAAATATGGTCAATAATTGTCATCTATGTTGCCTCCAATTGCGTGTAAACAATGCAAAGTTGTTCAACAATGAGAAAAATACACACACTCATGTTTCACTAATACGACACTAGTCTACAAAAAATAGTCCAGTTCTACCACACACCACCATCGAATCATGACAGAATCATAAAGTTCAGTTAAAATATGAGCCTATAATGTGACCTATTTGGAGTGAATTTGATGAGTAAGCGCACGGTTTACCTCGATTATTCTGCGACAACCCCCACCGACCCTCGTGTAGTCGAAGCAATGATGCCTTATTTTACTGAATTTTTTGGCAACGCATCGTCTGCGCATTCTTTCGGACGCAAAGCCGAAGATGCTATCGAAGATGCACGGCGCAAAATTGCCAAATGTCTTAATTGCAAAGCAACCGAAATAGTATTTACCAGCGGTGGCTCAGAAAGTGATAACTTAGCAGTGCGCGGTGCGGCATGGACAATGCAACAGGCAGGCAAAGGTAATCATTTGCTCACCACACCCATCGAACATAGCGCAGTTGGCAAAACGATGGCACAACTCGCGGAACACATGGGCTTCGAGATGACCTACGTCGCAGTCGATAAAATGGGCATGGTACACCCAGATGCTTTCCGCGATGCTATCACCGACCAGACCAGCGTCGCCAGCATCATCTACGCCAATAACGAAGTCGGCACTGTGCAACCACTCGCTGAACTCGGCGCAATCGCTCGTGAAAATGGCATCCTGTTCCATACCGATGCTGTACAAGGGGCAGGGCAACTCTCACTTGATGTACAAGCACTCAATGTCGATTTGATGAGTATTTCAGGTCATAAATTTTACGGACCCAAAGGCGTGGGTGCGCTTTATGTCCGCGAAGGTATCGAACTCGTACCCAGTCAATCCGGTGGCAGTCATGAGCGCGGACGCCGCGCAGGCACGCACAACACGCCCTTTATCGTGGGCATGGCAAAAGCTCTCGAACTCGCCTACGAAGAACACGATGAACGCCTTGCACACGTCACCAAACTGCGCAAAATGCTCACTGAAGGCGTTCTTGCGAAAGTGCCACAAGCCGAGACAACGGGGCATCCCGAACAACGCTTGCCCTCGCATGCCAGCTTCGTATTCGATGGCTTAGATGCCAATAAGCTCATCATGCACATGGATTTGAAAGGGGTTGCCGCCAGTAGTGCATCCGCATGTAAGACCGGCAATCCTGAACCGTCTGGTATACTGATGGCACTCGGCTATGAAACGAGCAAAGCCGCTGGTAGCTTGCGATGTACGGTCAGCCATCACACCACTGAAGATGACATCGCCTATGCTATTGACGTCATCGCAGACTCTGCGGAGTCACTTTACAAATTACAAAAAGCACTCGCTCGCTAGGTAGCAGGGTCGCCATCCTTGGCGTCCCTTGCTCTAAATTCTGCAACTAAAAAATCTCTTTCTACGATTTTCTCTGTGTTCTTTGTGTCTCTGTGGTAAAGAATCAACGATACGAATACATAGGAGTCGTATTATTAGCTATAAAATTTCTTCCCATCCATCTATCACTATATAGATGAGTTTCTTGCACGAACGCAAACAGTAAATAAACAAGAGGTAAAAGCTACCATGTCAAACGCTGATACGCGCGTTGTGGTTGCCATGTCGGGTGGCGTCGACAGCTCTGTTGCGGCGGCTTTGCTCGTCGAACAGGGCTACGATGTTGTTGGGATGATGATGCGCCTATGGTCAGATGATGCTATGGGCGGACCCGAACACAATCGTTGTTGCACACCCGAACAAATGGCGGATGCCCGTCGTATTGCCGACCATCTTGGCATTCCATTTTACGTACTCGATACGAAAGATGTCTTTCGCTCGACAGTCGTCCAATTTTTCATTGATGCCCACCGCGATGGCTTTACACCCAATCCGTGCATCGAGTGTAATCGTCATATTCGCTTCGAGTTCTTACAGCAAAATGCGCTCGCAATGGATGCTGATTATCTCGCCACAGGTCACTACGCCCGCATTCACAAAGATGAAGACGGCGTACATACCCTCAAACGTGGTATAGACGAAAACAAAGACCAGAGCTATGTCCTTAGCGTGATGGGGCAGTACGAACTCAGCCATGCTATGTTTCCGATTGGCGAATTTCCTAAGTCCGAGGTGCGTGAACTCGCCGCAAAATTTGGGCTACAAGTAGAGAGCAAAAAAGATAGCCAAGATTTATGCTTCTTAGGCAATCGTGATTACCGTGATTTCCTCGATATTCACGCGCCAGAAACCCAAGTGCCGGGTCCTGTTGTGCTGAGTAACGGCGAGCAAATAGGAACACATGATGGCTTAGTAAATTATACGATTGGGCAACGACGCGGACTCGGCATTAGCTATAACGTGCCAATCTACGTCATTGCCAAAAATCCGTATCGCAACGCGCTCATCGTCGGCACAAAAGACGAACTCGGACATGATGAACTGACTGCGAATCGTGTTAATTGGGTCAGTGATACCGCACCTACCCAGCCGTTCCGCGCACAAGTACAGATTCGCTACAAAGCACGCGCCAAAGATGCGCTCATCACACCAATGGGCGAAGACCGTTTCCATGTCCAGTTTGATGACCCGCTCCGTGACATCACACCCGGACAAGGCGCAGTCATCTACAACGGTGTCGAGTGTCTCGGCGGCGGACAAATTGAAAAATTCGAGGAAAAAATTCTCACATAATATGGGGTTTCTATGGCGGACGGCATCTGTGCCGTCCGCCTTAACCACGCCGAAATTACTCTGCTGGTGTGAAAAATTCCTCCAGCGTCCCAACCGCCACCAATCCATCATCCCGTGCCTCACCAGCAATTACAGCAGACAAATTCACCGGACCTGGAAACGTATACATCCCCACTCGCACCGTATAATCTGCAAGCTCGACACTACCAGTATCAAATCCTAACACATGATCTGTCTGCACAACCTCATCAGCATCCCAAATGAATGTCGGATACTGCCCATTCCAAGGACGCACATCACTCTGCGCGACAATGTTGCCTGCAGCATCCACTAGATGCACAAATATTGTCGCATCAATAGACGGTCTATCCACTAGACCGCGCCAATGTAACTGCGCCAACAACTGCCCCTCGCTCCCATCTGCAAACTCAATGTGTGTCACCGCGAAACTATCTGCATAGCGCACATCCACCTCATTAGCACTTTCAGGTATCGTCGGCTGGCTCTCCTGCGGCACTTTTAACCATGCAACTGTTACGCGATTGCCCTCTATCGCTTGTGTGTTACTGGTCGCCTCAATCAAGGGATAAATATCATATGCTAAACCCGTTGTCAGGCGATACGCACCTGGCATAATATCCACTGGAATCTCTAACCGTTGCCGTTGCGATATAGGTGAATTTTCATCCCAAATACTGGTTGGATACACCCATCGCTGGAGTAAATCTTGCGTACTAGTAAGACGCTCATAATCTTGAGTCTGTAATTGTAATGGGCTGAAATACTCATGCCCAATCAAGCGCCTTGATTCCCAGTTCAGCACCACCTCGTAGCTACTATCTGGCACAAGCGTATTTTCACCAATCCAGCCAGTTAGGGCAATATCATCCCCACCAAACACAGCAAGCTCAGTATCCATGCTATTTGATGTTTCAAAATCAATCACGCCACTATCAACGACCTGCGCATACCCAAGAAAATTAATCTGACCATCTCGTTCGATACGCTCACCAGTGTCTATGTTAGCAACCAAGCTCTCGCGTGATGCTTCGGTTATCGGTGGCAACAACGTAATCACGCCATCCTGCAACAAAACATAATCGTGTGTCTCATCTAGCAAATCACCTTGCTCCAATGACCACGGCATCACTAACAAAATCTCATCCGGCAACACAATATCAGCACTCGCAGACGTCACGGCTGGATACGCATCCATCAACCAAGCTCGTGTGGATTTACGCCCAGCTTCCTCTAGTGGCATCAACATGGGTTGCGTCTGTGTGTTGACCCACGCTACAAAATCTTCTCTATCAACCCGAAAAAACCACTCGTTATGGTTCAGTCGTTGGGCATGAATCTCCCACAAGCGCCAACGTTCCGGTTCATCGTAATAAACTGTGTACCATGACCATGTTTCTGTACCATTATCCCAAGCCAACCATCCCAAGGGAACAAGTGATGCTAACAAAATCCACTGTGGACGCTTTAGCACAATATGCACACCCCACGCAATCAGACCTGCCCCCATACCAATAATTACAGGCACAACAGCAAATTCGCCTACAATACGCAGACCATGCGTGATTTCATTGCTCAATAGGGCAGGTAGCGCCAATAGGGGCAACAGAACAGCTAAAAACCACGTAATCGGTTTCCGTGCGCGGATAGCTAATGCGAGCAACCCGACGTAAAAAAGAGGTTGTAATATGCGCGGGATAATTGGCATATCAGCAGCATTATACTGTGGATTCTCATCACCCTGCACCAAGAATTGTCCAATCATCGTAGAAATATCTTGCGCAAGATTTCCCCCACCTGCAACATCATCCGCACGATTGAGTAAGGCTTCCGGTACAAAGAGCAACATGTATATCAATGGTGAGGCAATGATACCCGCAACAACGCCCAAAACAGCCATCTTCGGCAACCATTGACGCCATGCCTTGAAGCGCAACACCAACAGCATCACACCCAGCACAATAAAAGCCGGCGGATAGAACCATGCTGCCGTGTATACATGTAAGGTGATACCACCCCACATGCCTGACCAAACAAAATCTGACCAACGATTGCGCCGTAAACCCCGCAACACAAAGCCCATCGAGAGCATCATTGTTGGTAATTGCATCACCCCCCGAAATAGTGACCGACTGAGTGTCACATGCCCAATCATCGTCGCAATCGCAATGCCCGCGCATAGACCTGCAATCAATTGTATCTCGTGTGGATACTCATAAAGCATCTCCCGCGTAATCCAAACAGCCAGCGCAATCACCAACACACTCATCAATGCCGACATAAAACGCATGGCCCAAATCGTGCGCCCGAAAAAGGTCATGCCGATTGCTTCTGCTAACCGGAAAAGCGGTTCGACCCGTCCCTGACTTTCTTCGTACATCACAAAATTACCTGTGCGTGCGATATGCAAGGCATCAATCGTATTTACCGCTTCATCGTTACTCAGTCCCGGTGGATACTCATTCAGTGCATGCCCCCGCATCCAGAACGCAAGCAAAATGACAGGCACAAATAGCAATAAATACAGCACGCTATCTCGCCGTGTTGATGATGGCATCATATGATTACTTTCCCTCAATGAAATGTCGCGGTATCAACTATCCAAACATCAGATTATACGTCTGTGGACCATACAAGTGCATGATAATGGTCGCCATGACAATATATGGACCATATGGAATCGCGGAAGTCATCCCACCATCGCCCTTCAAAAATCGCTGTGCCAACAAAAAGAGTATCGCCCCAACCGCACCCAGCATAATCGTGATAACAATCGCCACTATCGTGTGCAATCCTCCAACCAGTACACCTGTAAATGTCAGCATCACCACATCACCATAGCCGAAAACAGTCGTATTGATGTTGCGCCCCCGAACATTATTCATGTACCAGCGGAATACAAAACCCATCAGGTAAATTGAGAAAAACGAACCGAAGCCAATCGCTCCCCCTAATAACGCATCCCCTAAAACAGGATTTGGTGGACTGACAAACACTGCATCAGCCAAGCCCAGCGCAATCGACGGTATCATCACAATGAACAGAATCAACTTATGCTCAACATCAACCACGATAATAAGCGCAAAAATCGCCATGTATACAAAATTCAGCACGTACTGCATCGTATTCATGCCATCAATTGAGCCAGCCGCATTTGCCGCCAACACAAAGAAAAACGCCGTCATAATCTCTGTCAGTGGATGACGCCACTCTAGTGCAGACACCTCTCTGTGTGGACGTGCTCGAATCTCATCTGGTTCAGCTTTTTGTGGCTCGCGCAATCCCAACGCAAACGCACTCAGTCCTAGCCATGCCGTTATCGGGCGCAACGTGCCATCAGGATAGGCTGGCATATACCCGCGCTTATTTCTTTTCTCCAATATCGCATTGAATTTTGCGTATTCGGCACGTTCTTCATCTGCTGCATCGTCTGGTGGTTCAATCGCACCACGAAAAAATGTGCGATAAGGCAATTCATCCGCAAGTACATTCACAAGCCCGCCTACAATAATGCCGACGATAGCCACGATGATGAGGTCTAGCATAAAAATCTCCGGTTCATAGGGTGTGTGCTGCTATTAATGGGCGCTAGGTGTAAGTCTTGAACTTGTCTGGATAAAAAATGAGGTTAAGAAGCCCTCTATAGCTACCGAAGCCATTATTATTCACATATTCTGCAAAGTCGATAACAAAATATGTGACATCAAAAATCATCTTCAGGCTGTTCAAATTCGCATATCTAAATGCGCTCAACGCATATGCTAACTTTGAATATTCACCGAATCTAAGACACTAACTGATTGGCGTTCAACCAAAGGACAATCAATTTTTTCTTGAATGATTTCGTTATCACCAGAAAGTAATTTGCGTACTGCCCATGCTCCCATCTCATAGTGGGGCAGTTGGACTGTGGTCAGGTTTGGTAAAAGGTTCAGGGCAACATCTATTTGATTGTCGAATCCCACCACACTTATATCCTCTGGAACACGTAAGCCTGCATCTCGAAGTGCCGCGTAAGTCGCCATTGCGGTACGGTCTGTCCCACTGAAAAATGCAGTTGGAGGATTCTTCAAATTGAGCAGTCGTTGTGTCTCATTGTAATTATGCAGAGCAAAGTCAGATGTACCGATTAATTGTTCATCAAATGGAATGCCGTAGTCACTCAATGCCCGCTGGTATCCTCTAAGCCTACCGTTCATAGCAGGTGTTGATGGTGGGATGACGTTGATAAAACCAATGCGGGTGTGTCCTGCTTCTAGCAAGACTTTCGTAGCCCGATAGGCACCTGTTTCTTCATCGGGTACAGCTGATGGAAGCGAAGCATCTACTGAAAAACAATTCGCAAGGGCAGTGGGAACATTGGTTATGTTATCTGGCAAGTGAACTTCTCGGTGATACATTGCGGCATAAATAATGCCCATCACTTGTCGCTCTAATAAGAATTCGATGGCTTCCTCGATTTCTGGAAGGTCGCCTCCGACACTGACAACAATAATAACCATATCATTTTCAGCAGCAGCGTCCTGTGCGCCACGAATAATATCTACCGCATATGGCGTGGTAGCAACTTCATCTGTGAGAAAGCCGATTAAACCAGTACTTGCTGACCGTAGCCATTTCGCCCCAAGATTTTGCCGATAATTGAGTTCATCCATCGCATTTAATACACGTTGTCGTTTCTCATCACTGACATATGGATGGTTATTGAGCACACGAGATACCGTTGTTGTCCCAACTTGAGCACGTTTCGCAATATCTTTGATAGTGTAATTGTTCCCCACAGCTTTATCCTAAAATACAAAAAAATCGTACAGATTGTACAAAACAAGATTTGATTTATACCAAATTCTTGCATCAGATAATCCCATATGGTATCGTTACCATACTATATGGTAACGTTACCATACAAAATTATTTGGATTGATATTCTTAACTTAGGAAACGCAATGACACTCGATAATGTGCAAATTACACGCCAACAATTCATCGCAGATTATCATCGCCCCAAATACCATTACCTTCCACCTACCAATTGGATGAACGACCCTAATGGTGTTATCCAGTGGGGTGACCAATACCATCTTTTCTACCAATACAACCCATATGGTGCGAACCACGCTAACATGCACTGGGGACATGCCGCAAGCAACGACCTGATTCATTGGGAAGATTTGCCTGTTGCCATAGCTCCCACTCCAAACACAAGTGATGAAGGGGGTATTTTCTCCGGTTCTATTGTGAATGATAACGGCACGCCAAAGATGTTCTATACCGGAGTAAATATTGGCTACTTAGTGCAGACACAATGTCTTGCGATAGGTAGTAGCGATTTGACTAAATGGGAGAAGCACTCAAGTAATCCTATCATCGCAACACCCCCTCCAGCGTTTGTTCAAGAAGATGCCTTCCGTGACCCCTTCGTATGGCGGGAAGAGGATGCGTGGTACATGGCAGTTGGCGCACGTATGGAAGGGGTAGGGGGAGCTATTCTGCTTTATCAGTCCGATGATTTGGTGCATTGGGATTATCTCAATCCGCTTCTTGTAGGTGAATTAGCAACTACAGGGGTTATGTGGGAATGTCCGAATTTCTTTCAGCTAGGCGATAAATGGGTGCTGATTATCTCATCGCATATTGGCTATGCGACGGGAACGGTGCTGTATTTCGTTGGCGAATATGAGAACCATCGTTTTAAGCCAGAAATTCAGGGCGTGCTCGATAGTGGTTATTACTATGCACCTCTGACCCATTTGGATAACCAAAATCGTCGCATCATGTATGGCTGGATACGCGAAGGACGCAGTGTTGAGGCACAAGTAGAAGCTGGATGGTCAGGTGTACAAGCTATTCCGCGTATCTTATCACTAGATAGTCAAAATCGCCTCGTTATGTCGCCAGTTGATGAATTAAAAAGTATCCGTGGCACACACCATGTCATCACAGCAAATGACTTGCATGGTAATGCTGTACCTGTGAGCAGTATGTCAATCGAAATGCATGTATCATTTGATGTGACAGATGCATCTGAATGTGGGATCGCAGTAGCTGTTGCTCCTGATGGTAAAGCGCAAACACGTATTTCATATGACGTTGATGCACAAGTACTTCGCGTCCAACGTCAATACAGCACAGCATCAGATGACCTCGAAACAAACTGGCAAGGTATGCCTCATCACCTTGATAAAGATGAAACACTTAACCTCTTGATTCTACTAGATGGCTCGGTATTAGAAGTTATAGCGAATGGTCGCAGTAGTATTACGAGCCGAGTTTATTCCCAACACGACGATAATCAGCATATCCATGTCATTGCGCCTTCTACATTACAGACATTGGATATTTATGAAATGCCCTCAATCTGGTCGGCAACGACTAGTTAATAAATGGGAGCAGGTATAGATACCTGTTTGCACACGCTATTGGGAAACATGTATCACATCGGATACAGCTACATCCAAATCGTCTTTTGTTTTATTAACAGTAAATGGGAGTACATAATGAGTATCAAACGTCTTTTTGTATTTGTCATTGCGAGTGCCATGCTCGTATTGGCGAGTGGAGTCGTATCCGCTCAAGAAACTATCGACCTGTGGTATCACGGTGCTGGCAACCCTGAAGAACGTGCTGTTCTGGTGGGTATCATTGAAGACTTCAACGCATCACAAGATGAATACGAAGTAGTTTTGGAAGAATTTCCACAGGGGGCATATAACGAATCTATCGTTGCAGCTGCGCTCTCCGATGAATTACCTGACATCATTGATGTTGATGGTCCTGTGATGCCAAACTGGGCATGGGCTGGCTACTTGCAACCCCTCGATATTGACGAAACCCTCGTTGAGAATTTCCTTCCAGGCGCGCTTGGCTATTGGGATGGCGAACTTTATTCAGTTGGTTTGTGGGATGCTGCATTGGCAATATATGCTCGTCCATCCGACTTAGAAGCATTGGGTATCCGTACCCCAACGCTTGATGACCCTTGGACACTCGAAGAATTTAACAGCATCCTCGAAGCCTATGATGCTAGTGGTCTGTATGAATTTGCTTTCGATCCTGGTATGGCATGGACAGGTGAATGGTATCCATACGCTTTCTCACCGTTCTTGCAATCCTTTGGTGGCGACATCATTGACCGCGAAACCTACTTGACCGCTGAAGGTGTTCTCAATGGTGATGAGGCGATTGCTTTTGGTGAATGGTGGCAAAGTCTCTTTGACAATGGTTATGCTCCAGGTACATCACAAGATGGTGCAGACCGTGACACAGGCTTCATTGATGGTCTATATGGTTTACAATGGAACGGTAACTGGGCTGCTGCTGCTGCACTAGATGCAATGGGTGATGATGTGGTCTTTTTACCTGCACCAGACTTCGGCAACGGTTCGACAATTGGTGCAGCATCATGGCAATGGGCAGTTGCCGCAAGCAGTGATTCACCAGAAGGCGCAAATGCCTTCATTGAATTCGCAATGCAAGATGAGTACCTTGCTGCTTTCAGCGATGCAGTAGGGCTGATTCCTGCAACCACCAGTGCAGCACAATTGACCGAAAATTATGCAGACGGTGGTCCTCTAGAAATCTTCTTTGAACTCAGTGAAGAGCAGGCACTTGTGCGCCCTGTAACACCTGCGTACCTGAATGCAGCACTCGTCTTTGAGCGTGCCTTGGCAGACATCGCAAACGGTGCTGATGTGCTTGACACACTAGATGCGGCTGTCGATGACATCGAACAAGACATCGAAGACAATGGTGGTTATGGTTTTGAGTAAACCGTAATCAACTAGAATAGATTCCTTTTATGGGTACGTTCATCCGAGCGTACCCTCTCTCCCACAGACAATATTAAAGAAAGTTATTTCCGATGGCAGAATCCAAACGCAAGAATCAATCTGGACTCGGATATAAGCGAACAGAAGCTATCATTGGCTGGTTAATGCTGACGCCTGCATTAATCTTGCTAACCCTGTTTTTACTATATCCCTTTTTTACAGGCTTCTATTTCTCTTTCACAAATCAGCGTTTGATTTCACCGAATCCAACTGAATTTGTTGGTATGCGTAATTTTGATCGTCTGCTGACCATGCGTCTATTCACGCTCGAACCCCTTGTGGATGAAGAGACTGGCGACATTATTAGAGACGAAGATGGCAATATCGAATACCCACGACTACGTGAATTTACGCGTAATAACCCTGATTACCCTCAGCTAGATGGACTGCGTGAGTTTCAGTCGTGGCAACGAGGTGAGAATCGGTTGGTATTACTTGCCAGTGACCCTGTTTTTATAAGGTCGATTCTGAACATTTTCTATTTTGTGATTATCGTTGCACCAGTGCAGGGTGGTCTAGCTCTGTTACTTGCAATGATGGTGAACCAACAACTACAAGGGATTAATATCTTCCGCATGATTTATTTCATGCCGGTGGTTATTTCGATTGTTGTTGTGTCGATTTTGTGGGAGTTTATCTATGATGGTCAGAATGGTTTATTGAATGCGGTATTAAGTGCCATCACCTTCGGTAATTTTGAGCCTGTCGATTGGCTGGGACAGCCCGAAACCGCTATGAATTCGATTATTGCGATGTCAATCTGGCAGGCAGTTGGCTTCCACATGGTTATTTGGCTCTCTGGTTTGCAAACAATACCTTTTGTATTGTACGAAGCAGCTGAAGTAAATGGCGCGAACGCATGGCAGAAATTCCGTTATGTAACATGGCCAGGTCTTCGCAGTACAGCCGTTTTAGTTCTTATCTTGATCACTATTCAGGCTTTTGGACTTTTTGCACAGATTGATGTCATGACCCGTGGTGGTCCACTAGATTCAACACAAACACCTGTCTTTCAAGCAGTGATACGTGGATTTGAGCAACAAGATATTGCCGATGGCTCTGCGATTTCGGTTGTCCTATTCGTCATGGTACTCATCATTTCACTCATTCAACGTTATCTAACACGGGAGAAATAAGCCATGGCTCAAGTTCATGAAATTACACAAACACAGAAGAATCTAAATGTGGCTTTACGATATCTCATCTTGATACTTGTGGCATCGATATTTATCTTGCCACTTATATTCATGATTGTATCGTCATTCAAACCTGATCCACAATTATTACGAGATTCAAGTTCGATCCGTGCTATCTTGCCAGTCGGTGATATCAGTTTAGATAATTATGAATCTGCATTTGAGCGTGTACCGATTATGCGTTTTGTTGGCAACTCATTGTTAGTGACAGGTACAACTGTTGTACTATCTATAATCGTGAATGCAATGGCTGCCTTCTCACTTGCGATTATTGATATGCGTGGCAAAGGAATCGTCTTGAGCGTCATCATTGCGACGCTTATCATTCCTCCTGATGTGATTGTGATTCCAATGTTGATGCTGGTCAATCAGTTGCCATGGATAGGTCCACAAGGCTTAGAATTCGGGTGGCTCAACACATATCACGTTCAAATCATTCCGTTCATAGTCGATCCGCTTTCCATTTTCTTGTTCTATACCTACTTCAAAGATTTACCAAAAGAGTTGGTCGAAGCGGCACGTATTGATGGGGCAAGTATCTTCCAGATTTTTTACCGTGTTATTATGCCCATTTCAGGACCTGTTTTAGCCACTGTTGCTATCCTCAAATTCTTACCCATGTGGAATGCGTATTTATGGCCCTTAATGGTCGTTCAAAGAGAAGAACTACGTCCCGTGATGGTTGGTCTACAGTACTTCTTCCAATTGGATACCTTATGGGGCGAAATCATGGCATATCTCACACTTATCACTGTGCCAGTGTTGTTGTTCTATCTGAGCTTGCAACGTGCCTTCATTGAAAGCATCGCATCAACGGGTATCAAAGGGTAATCGACTATCAACTAGTAATTCAGAAGGGGCGTGGATAGCGTCTCTTCTGCTTTGAAAAGAGATATATGAGATGAGTACAAAACCAAAAGTTATTGTTGACCCACATTTTAGAACCATGAGCGAAGCGTTCTCCCCACAAGATAGAGAGCGATTAGGTGATATTGTGGATGTCATCTGGGGGAAAAATGATCCCATGCCACAAGACGATTTCCTACAAGCCTTACCAGAAGCTGAGGTGGTTGTGTGTGCAGATTGGCGTTATGGGGATGTATTGGCACACGCTAAGAAACTGCGGGCTATTTTCACGATTTCTGGTGGCTTTCCACTAGAGCTTGATTATGACTATTGCCATAAAAATTATATTCGTGTGCTAAGTGCTGCCCCTGCATTTGGACGACAAGTGGCAGAGATGTGCTTAGGATTGGCACTGTCTGCCTCGCGTGATATTGCAACAGGCGATAGGCAAATGCGGGCAGGTGGCGAACCCTACTTGCATGATGGTAACAAAAATACATTTATGCTCTATGGAAAGACGGTTGGTATCATTGGGTATGGCAATATTGCGCGTGAATTGCATCCGCTAATTAAACCCTTTGGCGTTAATGTGCTGGCGTATGACCCTTGGTTAGGTGATCGCTACCTCTTGCAACAAGGTGTTGAACCAACCACACTCGTTGACCTTTTAGAACGCTCGCAGGTAATTTTTGTGCTGGCAAGCCCAACCAAAGAAAATGTTGCGATGCTTTCGCGCAAACACCTACAAGCGATTCAAAAGCATGCTGTTCTTGTCTTAGCAAGTCGCGCGCATGTTGTCGATTTTGATGCGATGACGGAAATGGTACTGAACGGGGATTTCAAAGTAGCTACCGATGTATTCCCAACTGAACCGCTTTCCGCTGACCATCCCATTCGGCGAGCAGAAAAGGCTGTGTTGTCAGCACATCGCGCTGGGTCTGTCCAAGAAGGCTTGTGGGAAATAGGGGAAATGGTACTAGATGATTTAGAAGTGGTTTCGCGTGGATTACCACCTCGTCGCTTGCAAATTGCAGAGTTTGAACTCAGTCAACGTTTTGCTATGAATCGTGCAAAAACGCCAGAAGAAGCACAAGATACGACTTAACCGCAATGTCGGATAAGAGAATGCTCGATTTTTGAATCATCCTAAGCCCTTGAAATTCTGTAGGGACAACATCTATGTTGTCCACAGCCTAAAAATTTCGCACTCAGAAGCAATTTTGCGAAATCCCGTGCTTATACGAAACTTAACTAAGGCAATGGCAAAGGCGGTGCAGGTGGCAACAATGCAAAAGACACAGCTAACACAGTCAATACGCCAATGACAGTCGCTACAATCACCGCCCAACCCTGCGAGCGTGATAATGGCGCAGGTATATCAATCTGTTGCTTCCCCACTACCATCTCAACGGGGTCAACCTGACCATCATGAATATGCCACGCCTGTAACTGTGCTGTAGGGCGCTTCAAACTCACAATGACATGTACGAGAGTCGGCGTATGGGCTGTCGCTTCGCGTATATCGGTCTGTGAAGGTCGTGGCGCGCCTTGTGGATGCGAATGATAAACACCCATCCATGACAAGCCTTCACGTTCTAATTCAGCGAGTGCCTGTGCTGTCTCAACAGGGGATAAATCGTAGTGTGTCATCGGCTCTTGAGAGACATTCGCAATCGGAATCACCCGCGATACGGTGTTTGCATTACCCGCCAATATACCACAAATTTCATGTGGGGCTTCTGCCACCGCATGGTCAATCATCGCTTGAATATGTTGCTCTTGTAAGCGCAACAACCACATCGGCTACACATCACCTTCGTCTGCTTCTGGAATTATAAACGTGATACTTGCCGTATCCTGTGGCGGATTACGCGTCTCATAGAATAACTCAGCTTCCAGTGTATACTCACCGGCTGGGTCATCCATCCCGCGCATATGCATCGTGAAATCCATCTCTGCGTGCATCGTAGCGATGATATTCAATTCGTTGACTAGCTTGCCCGTGCTGTCTTTCATCACCAGCAACAAATTCGGGCGTTCCTGAAATGCCGTCACAGTCACATCTGCCCGCACGCGAAAACGGTCTTTATATACATACGTGCCAAGCGATTCGATTTTGATTTCATCTTTTGGCTTCGGTACTTTATTCGGGTCATCAAATATGTTGATTTCCATTGAGAGTTTTTGTCCTCATTATCTAACTTACACTGGCTTGCAAATCACGCAATACGCGCATTGCAGTCTCATAATCATTGACTGCCACAAAAATATGGTCACGTTTGAAGGCGGCAAAAGGCATCACACTGATACCTGCTTCTGCTAATACAGTTGCTACACGTCCCATAAACCCCACTAATGTCGGCTCAAGCTCAATATCAAATGTGATGAGCCGATAGCGAACCTTGCTTACCTCGTGGTCGAGCAGGCGTTTCTTGAACTGCTCAAAATCTTCATCTTCAATCATCAGCGTAATTTCTTTGTCGTCTAGCAACAACGCCGTGAAAGGATTGCCTGCCTGTGCAACAACCCCAGCCGCCGCCGTGATGCCATTGGTTGGCAAGGTCACAAAACGATACTCATAATCATCGCTTGTCAGCACCGCATCACGCAATGCCTCATCTACAGTCTGCCCCATACTACCACGTCCTCATTATTCATCGAATTGATAAGTACTTTCCGCATAATAACGCACAGCACGATTCGTTAGCTTACGCTGTATCCATTGTCGCAGATAGGCATTCTTCACCTCAAGGCTCATCGTCAAATCCGTGAGAATATTGAGGGGGAAATTTAGCTTTAGCGCCCGCCCCTGAATGATATGTCGGCTCACACCAGGCGGTAAAAAGGCTTTCTCTCGCGCCGCTGTGATAATATCTTCTGCTGAATAGGGCGGAAACAACACCACTGCCACCGCATCAGGGTACAACGACCAGATAACTGTCGGGTCAGTCAAGGCTGTTCGGCTCAGTGTCGCCGTGCGTTGATACACACTCACCACAGCCCGTAGCGTACTATTGCGTTCGGCTGGTGTCTCATTTTCGCCATGAACACCCAACACACTACCATCGTGTAATAATATCTGTGCAACTGCCGTGTGATCCCAACCGGGCTTGATATGCACATGCTCAAGCTCATATAAGGCTTCCTTGAATGCATCTTCCGACCAGTTGCTCACGACATGTTGCCAGACACCTAAATCAACGTAGCCTGCGTCATACGGCGCGACCTGTACCAGTAAATGCCGATAGCCCAAATCCCGAAAGCTGAATGTGCGGTTCGCACCATCCAGCACCACAAATCGCTCGTTATCTTCACCCATAGGTGCGACAATCGGTGGGTTCGTTAGAAATTCTGCTTTTTTGAGCGTAGCAATCAACGGAAAAGACCGCTGTGAATCGTGCGTTTCATGAGGCAATATCGTCTCGATATCGAGAATGCGTAAATCGGGGTGTGGCGCACTCTTATCCGGCGTAATCATAAAAATCAATCTTTCGTGTGTGTAGAAACAAATTCCGCGCAATGCCTTGTTCATAAAGTCGTTGTAGGGGCGATGCTATGTCGTCGTCCGCGTTATACACTGCACAATTATTACATTTTAGCCTAGCATGTCATACCATTTTTGCTAGACTCAAGTCCAAATTCACGCTGAACACTGAGGCAAACAATGGGCGCACAACAACAAGGCGCAGATGCAACCAATGGACGCTGGCTAACCATCCCACGCACACTCTGTTTCGTGCGCAATGGTGAGGATGTTCTACTCATGAAACGTGCGCCACATAAACGAGTATTCCCTAATCAATACAATGGACTTGGCGGACACATCGAACGCGACGAAGACCCCCTCACAGGCGCACGCCGTGAAATCAAAGAAGAATCAGGCTTAGATGTCCACGACCTACAATTACGCTCAGTTCATAACATCGACGCTGGTGCAGAAACAGGCATCATTCTCTTTGTCTACACAGCCTACAGCGATTCCCGCGAAACGCTTGCAAACGACGAAGGCACACTCGAATGGATACCTATCGCTGACTTGGACAAGTACGACCTCGTAGAAGATTTGCCCTTGTTGCTACCCCGTGTACTTGAAGACAACATCACCCAACCATATTCGGTGCATGTCTCCTATGATACAAACGATAATATCCAAATGCGCTTCATCACTGAATAACACGGTAGCTTTTATAGGAAATACAATGACTCAACATCCTGATATGTCCGAAATGGACGAATACTACGAACGTACCCGCAAACCACTTTTTACCCTGCCGGATTCACCTGTGGGTAGGGCAGGCTGTGGCGCATTGATTGCCCTCTGGCTCGTCGTTATGCTACTTCCGCTGGCAATGATGTGGTTAGCTTTTGGCAATGCACTTACAATTCCACAACCCAACGCGCCTGAACCCGACCAGCAACCACGTTTCCAGATCGAACTCATCATGAATATCGACAATCGTGGGCTAAAATTCACCAGTAGCCAAGTCGCCCAATCCGCAGATACAGCGCTCTGTATGGAAAGCGACACCAGCTATGCACTCTGGCAAAGTGACGAAAGTGCTGCACCCGCAACCTACTGTCAGTGTTATACTCGTCAGACAACCGAAGATGACTGGCAATTTGACCGACAACTTGAATCCGCTTGTGATACTGAGGAGTAACATCCCATGACCGTTGTTTTTTCTGATGTTGGTGGCACTATTTTTGAGGGCGCTCCTTGGACGCACCTACAACAGCATCCACTTTGGAACAAAGATCGTGGACGCTGGGAATTTTTGAAATTCTTGCCAACCTATATCGGCAGTAAAACCAGTCTCGTATCCGAAATGAACATGCGCCATCGCTGGCTCGAAGGTATGGCGACAATCCTGGCAGGCATAGCCCGTAATGACCTACAAGCCATGTACCGCGAAACGATTCAGGGCGCAATGCAACCGATTTTCCGCTCGGATGTTGTCGCTCGTTTGCAAGAACACAAAGCACAAGGTAACACAGTCGTTCTAGTATCAGGGATTTTCGTCGATATGGTCAAACTCATTGCCGAAGATATTGGCGTAGATGATGCCATAGGTACGCGCATGGCATTCGATAGTAACGGCATCGCTACGGGCAAACTCACAGGTGTTCCTTGTGTAGGCACGCACAAAATCAATTACATGCAACAATATCTGAATGATAACGCGCCTAACATTGCCCTGACGGATTGCTATGGCTACGCAGATAGCTACTCTGACCGTGCTTTGCTATCCGCCGTCGGACACAGCATCGCTACCTATCCAGATGACAACATGCGCACTATCGCACAGACCAAAGGCTGGGAAATCATCCCCGCATCCTAAATATGCTATCTAAAAGTATCTGCTTACTAGAGTCTTTGAAGTCCCTTCTCCGCCAGCGAAGCGCAGGGGGGAGGGGATTTAGGGGAGGGGTAAAGTACAAATTGTCAGCATTACTCCGAACTCCGCATCTAATTCTTAACTCGCATCAATTTAATACACTCACTTGGAGCATCACATGGCAACCCTAACGACTGCCCGACCACAAAACGTCGCTACCGACATCGACCAAAATTCGCTCTGGCTACGCAATAAAAAATGGGATTTGCTATACATCACGTTCAGCGTCATCGTCGTGCCATTGCCCTACATAATGTATTTGCTTGGGCGCGACCTCTTCGGCTTGGACGATGATTTTAGTCGTAACCTCGTCAACGGATTCGTCGCCATCGCTATCGGTGGACCTCACATGATGTCTACTTTCTTGCGTACCGGACTCGACAAAACCTTCACGCGCCAATACCCGATGCTCATTCGCTCATCTATCCTAATTCCAATGGTGGTGATTTCGCTCGCCTTCCTCAACTTAGAGCTTTTGCTGACCGTATTCTTTGCATGGGCGGCACTCCATGTACTCCATCAAGTGACCTATATTTCCGAACTCTATAATTATAAAGAACGTCAATATGTGCGGCGCGAAGACGCGCAAAGTAACATGGACAAGCTCTCGCGCTTAGTTGACTATGCCCTCATCCTGACCTGCTTGTTCCCAGTCGCCGCCTATAAAGTCTGGCATGGCACATTCCAAATTGGCACGAATGATCTTGGTAGCGTCATTCCAGAATTTTTTGAGCAACGTTGGTTCTTCGTCACCCTATCGGTGATTTTTGCCCTCGCACTCATCGCCTATATCTGGAAGACCTTTGTTGAATGGCGCACGAATCGGCTCAACATGCCCAAAACAGCCTTTATTGTCATCACGGTGATAGTCGCTTTTTTCACACCCTTCTTGCCAAATTTGGACACAGCATTTCAAGGCTTGAATACATGGCACTCGTTCCAATACCTCGCTATCACGTTCTATATCATCAAAATTAAACAGCAATATGGCACACTCAAAGACGACGCACCCCTTGTCGCACGTTTCAGCGCCCAAACCCGCGATAGCAAAGGACTCTACGCGCTGAGTACCATGCTTCTCGTTGGCTCAGTCGTGATATTTATGCTCGTGTACTTCTTAGCAGGTATTGTCCGCCCCGATATGGATACCCATCAGCACTTTGATACAGCCTACTACACGTCGATTCTGTCATTTTTGTGGATTCACTACTTCCACGACCATTTCCTATTCACCGACTTTGAAACACTCGATGATGCCTATGCACATAGCTAATAAGGTTCCTAGCGTACAAATAATTGTAGGGGCGTACTACAGTGCGCCCGAGGCATACAAGCATGTAAAAAGAATAGGTTTAGTAGTCAAAACAGCGAGCTTATTTGTAGGGGCAAGGCAATGTCTTTGCCCAAAGTGAAGAATAGCCCCAAGACCTGTGTGAAGGGGATGTGAGAAAAGTTAAATTGCAGAAAAACACAGATTACTCAAGCATAAAATCCAACCACATCAAAATCCGCATCTACCCGCAAAATCGTCATCCCATCCCGATACGTCAAATCAAAATGCGATACCCCATCCACCTCAATCCGCTGTATCTGACTGCGCGACCCAACTAACTGCAACTCAACGAACTTGTATGCAGGTGTATAATCACCATCCTCAGTTCGGCGCAACGTCAAAGCATCAGTGACTTCATCTGTCTGATAACGCACCCAACGATACGCCCCATCCTGATACGCAAGTCCCTCACCAGTATCCTCATAAATGACTGTCTCGCCCGAATCAGTGTAGATACGTAACACAGTCGTCTCTGGCGCACCATCTGCCATATGCTGTTGTGTCGCCCAAAGTGGCAGTACGGCGCCTGATTTCACAAACACAGGAATGTGATTCAATGGCGCATCTACGCACACAACCGTCCCCCCGTGATAGCGTATATGCGTATGAAAATCGTACCAATCGCCATCCGGTAAATACAATGTCCGCCGACGCTCCCCGTGCTTCAGAACAGGCGCAATCAACATCACATCGCCTAATAAGAAACAATCATCAATATCGCGCAATGCTGGATTATCGGGCTCTGCCATGAAGACAGGGCGAATAATCGGCGTGCCATAATAGGCATGTTGTGCAAATGCTGTGTACAGATATGGCATCAAGCGATAGCGTTCTGTAATAGCATCACGGATGGCACTTTCATACGGTTCACCAAATGACCAAGGCTCTTGATTAATCGCATCCACCGCACAATGATTACGGAAGAAGGGCATGTACGCACCTGCTTGCATCCAGCGCGTCAACAATTCACCTGTCGTATCGCCCATAAACCCACCAACATCCGACCCTGTAAATGCCAGTCCACTCATACCCATCTGTAAAGTCGTCGTGATAGCCATGTGTAAATCATCCCATGTCGAATGATTGTCGCCTGTCCATGAACTTGCTACCCGTTGCGCACCCGCACTCGATGCCCGCGTAAATGTAAATTGCCGTTTGTCTGGACGATGCCGTTCTAATCCTTTCAGGGATGCCTGTGCCATCAATGTCCCATAGACATTGTGTAGCTCTAAATGCGTCCCACCCAAACCCTCTTTCGCATGTTGCACATAATCTGGTAAATCCGCTGGCGGTGCATCTACCTGAAAAATCAGTGGCTCATTCATATCATTCCAAAAACCATCAACGCCACAATCCAATAATGACACGAGTTGTTGCGCCCACCACTCTCGTGTACTGCTGTCTGTGAAATCAGGAAAGTAACACAATCCAGGCCACACAACACCTGCAACATTCTCACCATCAGGGTAGGTCAGGAAGACA
Source organism: Chloroflexota bacterium (assembly GCA_038522085.1). Taxonomy (GTDB): domain Bacteria; phylum Chloroflexota; class Anaerolineae; order Aggregatilineales; family Phototrophicaceae; genus JAUZRW01. The sequence goes on along the minus strand of JBCBKJ010000024.1, from coordinate 44,175 downwards.
CCCGCTTCTATGCCTGTATCATGCCCGACATATCCCGCTTCCACTGCGATGCCAGGGTCGAGAATAGGCACAATCTTCATATTCATGGCGTGCAACTTTTCAATCAAAACTGCTAAATCAGGAAAATTTTCCGTGTTCCATGTGAAGACTTTGTTTTTCTCCAAATAGTGAATATCCAAATAAATCACATCACATGGAATTTCCTTGTCGCGTAACGTTTGCGCAACAGATAGCACCTCATCTGCCGTCATATAACTATAGCGACTCTGATGGTAGCCCAATGCCCATAACGGTGGCATCGCCATCGACCCCGTAATCTGACTATAGCGTGTCAATACATCTTCTACACGCTCGCCCGCAAAGAAGTAACAGCTAATCTTGTCAGTCTCACCAGTCAAATGTGCAACATCGCTATCATTAGCACCTAAATCAAATAAACTCCGTACAGGTGTATCCCATAGCACCCCATAACATCCATCATCATACACACCCGTATAAAACGAAATGCACGTATTAATCGGGTCATCGCCACGTTTATACCCACCGGGGTCAGTATTCCACATGGGCAAAACCCGTCCGCGCAAATTTAGCCCAAAAGCACGTTCACCCGTCCCATAGCACGCCTCATCATCGTGCAAATGCAACCGCGTACCCACAGCATGCTTATCCTCGCGTATGTCAAAACCATTCACTTGCCAGCACAATACCTCACCCCGCCAGCATTGAATCGTGAATGCCTCACGCCCGATGTGATACACATACTCACCCACATGTATAAAAAGCGTCGCCTCATCATGCCGAATATCCAACGAAACAGCATCCAGCTCGACTTGTTCTTGCAAAAAATATGAGAAATATAGATTTTGCTCAACAACGGTGCTATTGACCCGTACTCGCAAAATTTCAGCTGAAAACCACACCAACTCCGCTTCACCATTTTCGAGCGTCAGCATCACTTTTTGATTGGCATGTTTCCAGTTCATCACACGCCCAAACACAGCCCAAGACGCATCATGGTTTATGTCTTTAGCGAATAAGGCATCTTTTTCGCGCATGACAGCATCATTATCTAAAATCTGCTGTTCAAAGTCGCCCACAGTACGCACCACAAAGGATTGTTCCTGTCCCTCATCATTCATCTGCTTAGAATCATCACCCATAATTACGCGCTTTCCAAAAACTGAAAATATCTATCGTTGAAAACTATCACTAGCAAACAACACCTGCCCATGACTATACATTTTACGATTAGAACACTTGCAAACCAACATCCACTGACAACCAAAAAATAAGGACTGGCTTCTACTTCTAAATATAAAAGCCCCTCGCCCTTGATGGGAGAGGGGTTAGGGTGAGGGTGAAAATACACATCTCACTCGACAAAAATGGTTTGTGTCCACGTCAACGGATTAACGGGTACACCATTCACCCATATTTCCCAGTGCAAATGCGGACCCGTCACCCGTCCAGTAGACCCGGCCGTGCCGATAATATCACCTGTCGCCACCGAATTTCCTAATGCCACATTGATAGTCGTTAAATGGGCATACAAACTATAAATACCCCAGCCATGATCCAACACAACAGCGTTACCACGTATGTTCAGTGTGTCCGCTAAGACAACTGTGCCATTCGCCGCCGCAAAAATCGACGTTCCTGGCGCAGAAGCAAAATCCGCACCACTATGATACGCCGAAATCGGACCCCCATTATACGAACGGCGTGTTCCAAATGGAGAATTCATCGCCGCCGCCGCTGGAATACTAAACGGACCTGACCATTGGCGTGTCAGCGTAACCGTATCAGTCAAATTCGCCAGCAAGTCAAACTCAGCATCTTGTACGGCTGGCGCAGTCAAATTCACATCGCTCACGTTTAAGTTCTGCGAACCATATGCCCCTGTCAACACACGCACGTTAAACGCAAACGGTGTCTGTACACCATTTGCATCGACTAACAAGCTAATGGTGAAGATGCCACTCTCAGCAAATATAGGAATCCCTACAAACGCGATATGACGTGTATTGCCATCCAAAGCGACAAATGCCAGTGAACGCTCTAAGAATGTGCCACTGACCGTTGCACTACCCGCCGTTGCTACCTCAAGTACACCCGTCTCGCCCTCAACCATCAACAAAGGCGATACACGCAAGTCTGTGATAGCATCTGGCAAATCAAGTGCCGCCTCGCTCGTCTCAGCGAGGTTCGGAATCACCAATTGCTGACCCGCGTATATCACAGTTGGGTCATTGATACCATTTGCTTCTGATAACGCCTGTACCGACACACCATAGTTCGTCGCAATCCTGAAAAGTGTTTCACCCGCTTGCACCACATGGATATTACTACTCAAGGTGACAAGCGTCGTTGCCTCTTCGTCAACGACTTCTGGTATTGGCGTAGTATCTGGTGGGGGAGTGGCGTCTGGTAGCGTGTTTTCTGCGGATTCACTTACATTCGCCACAGGTATCGTCAACACCTGACCCACATAGATAGCATCCGCCGACGCAAGCTCGTTGGCAGTTGTCAACGCCTCAATCGTCACGCCATAAACTTGTGCAATCGCACCCAGCGTTTCGCCAGCTTGTACCGTATGCATATCATCGACAGGCATAACATCTCCACTAGGGACAAGCAAACGTTGTCCTACCGTGATGCGCGTTGCGTCCGTTAGCCCATTCAATGTCACTAGCTCATCAACCGTCGTCCCGTATTGTATAGCAATCCGAAACAGGTTTTCATCGCGTTGCACCACATGAATAGTGAGTCCGGCGTCGTCGCTCGTGTCTTCCTGTGCCGTACCAGAAACAACTAAACACAAGCTCATCATCATTGTGACGATACCGAACAACAGCCTCTTCAAGGTCACGACACGACCTCATCAAATTGCAACACATCCCCAACACGTACTCTATCCAGAAGCGTTGGGTTCGCCTCAATGAAATACTGCGCTGGTTTCGCAGGGGCATACATCGGACGCCACGGTTTAGCGAGTTTCGCATCCACCACAGCGCCCTTTGCATCTAACCAAACCACGCCTATCTCAAAGAAAACAAAGAACATATGAATGGACGTGTTCGTGATACTTTCACTACCGTACACGAAAAGCAAGCCTTCATCATCATCTAACGGAGAGGCAAATTGCAAACCTTTGAAATGACACCATGAACTCGCGCACCATGTCGCACGTTGCAAGATGACCTCTCCTGACTGATTTCGTATAACCCGCAACTCACTCATCAGGGAATCGTCAATTCCTGTCCAACGAAAATGAGATTGAAATTGGTGATGTTGTTTGCTTCTGCAAGCGCACCAATTGTCACACCATTTGCCAACGCAATACGATACAAATTGTCACCTGGTTGCACAGTATAGGTTGTACTTTCTTCAGTTTCTGGCTCAGTAACCACTTCTTCGGCAGTTTCGGTCTCCGGTTCAGGGGTTTCGGTCTCTGGGACAGGCGTAGCGGCTGGTGCAGGGGTATTACCCGGCAACGACAACACTTGACCAACCAAAATCTGATTCGGATTTACAATCCCGTTCAGATTGACCAGTGTACCCACTGTTGTATTAAAGCGACGTGCAATCAGTGATAGCGAATCACCACGCTGAACCGTATATGTACTTGCAGTCGCACCACCCGTACCAAAGTTCTGGGTCGCAGTTACAACAACGACTTGTGGAGTAGGGGATGGCGTTTCGGTAGCCGGAACAATCCGAACCGGAATCACAAGCCCTTGTCCAACGAAAATCAAAGCACTCTCGTCAAGGTCGTTAGCATCAATGATAGCCTGTGTCGAACTGCCATAACGCACTGCTAAGCGTCCAACGGTATCGCCACGACGCACGGTATGTAACACTGTACCAGGGAAATCTTCTGTTATGGGTTCTTCAGATGTGGCTTCTTCTGTAGGCTCTTCTGTCTCAACTTCCTCGGTTTCGGTTGGTTCTTCTGTTTCGACTTCTTCCGTTTCAACAGCCTCTTCGGTTGGTTCTTCTGTCTCAACAGCTTCTTCCGTCTCAGCTTCTTCAGTTTCTACCACGCCCTCGCGTGTTGGGGTCGCTTCCGTATCCACTGCTTCAGTTTCAACAGCTTCTTCTGTTTCGACTTCCTCGGTTTCGGCTGGCTCTTCTGTCTTATCTGCTTCGCTGTCATCAGGGACAGTCGATTCTGGTGTCACATTCAACACAGCATCATCCAAGAATACAATCGTATTCTGCACCGGCTCAGAAACTGTACTGCGCACGAATACCGTCACGGTATCGCTCTCGGCTGTCGCAATGATGTTGTACTGAATGAATGTGTCATACGTGATGAATGGCTCAGAATATACAATCTCATCTGCAAATGGGTCAGTACCACCATCTGGGTCAATCCCAACACGAATAGCAACACCACCTGGCGTTTCGCTCTGCTCTAAATTAGATGATGTATTTGAGAAAATATGCCCGTAAATGCTAAAACGTAGTTCAGCGCCTTCCGTGATACCACTCACTTCTTGGTAGATACCTGCATCATGCGTAGCAAAGAACGAGAAAATCGCCTGTGCATCGCTACCACTGCGAACCTGTGGAATCAACAGGGCATCATCCGCATCAGATGCTGGAAAATAAGCAGGGGCTTCTTGGAAATCAGGTGCATTGGTATCATCTGCCACCCAACTCTGCCAACTACTTCCCACACGTGCGTCCCCACTGCCACTGAATGAATCCTCAAAACCGGGATTATCTAATAAATTCTCTTCTTGCCCATAAATCACACCACTGATAGCGAGCATCATCACGAGGATGAACGCGCCACGTAGCAACTGTCGTAACTGCATAAGTCTCTCCTGCTGGTAGGGTGAATGCAATAGCTCTAAGTATAAGCGACTTACCGAAAATCACAACGAATTGGCAAGCACACTTACTGCCATATCCGAATACATGCCTGTCGGGAGGATGTCATATCATCGCCCAAACAGCATTGTAATGAATTGTCACATGCTATAGAGTATAGCGTGTACATCTATCAACGCAATCCGATAATAGGTCTGGCGCTATTATCGACTAACCTCTTACCAAAATCGCCAGCAAATATTATGTCAGATGCAAAAATTGCCTACTGCGAACTCGAATTTTATCTTCCTGGCGTCGTCTCACTCAAACAAAAACGTGGCATCATCAAATCTATGCTCAAACGCATGCAAAATAAATTCAACATCGCTAATGCCGAAGTCGGCGCGAACGATAGCCACCAAACTGCTATCGTTGGTATCACAACCGTCAGCAACTCTACCCAGCACCTACACAAAACCATCCAAAACGTCATCAAATGGGTCGAAGCCACCTATCCCGATACCTACATCACGAATCAATCCACCGAAATCCTATAATCTACTGCGATTGTTGATTGGCACACCTCACCATATCCCATGTAGGGGAGGCAGATTTGCCTCCCGTTTTTCTGTTTCCTTATGTGCTGAATAAATGCTCGAACCCCAAGAACATATCACTTAAACAGGACTCCGCTAGGAATTATCCCGACCTATCGCTATAATGCACTCGCTCATCTTAGATTCATTATTTACATAAATGGAGGTTTTACGTTGAATCTACACGAATATCAAGCGAAATTCCGCTTTGCCGAATTTGGCATCCCCATTCCGCGTGGCAAAGTCGCCACCACCCCCGCAGAAGCTAAACAAATTGCAGAAGAACTCGGCACCGATGTGGTTGTCGTCAAAGCACAAGTACACGTCGGCGGACGTGGTAAAGCGGGTGGCGTCAAAATTGCAAAATCCCCAGAAGAAGCTGAAAAACACGCCGAAGCTATTCTCGGCATGGACATCAAAGGGCTAACCGTCGAAAAAGTTCTCATTGATCCCGGCGCAGACATCAAAGATGAATGGTATCTCGCTATCATCAATGACCGCACCGCAGGTATGCCCCTTATTATGGCGACCACCGAAGGCGGCATGGACATCGAAGAACTCGCGGAAACCGACCCCGAAAAAATCGTCCGCGAACACATTGACCCTATCTGGGGTATCAAACCTTACCAAGCAAATAGCGTCGCCAGCCGGATGAACCTCGCTCGTGAGCAATGGCGTCCCTTCGTTAAATTGCTGATGGCACTCTACGAATGCTTCAAAGCAAGTGATGCCGAACAAGCAGAAATCAACCCGCTTGTCGTGCAGGGTGATGGTAGCCTACTCGCAGTTGATGGCAAAATGATTATCGACGATAGCGCACTGCCGCGCCAAAAAGCCCTCGCAGAACTCCGTGATACATCCGACGAAACAGAAGAAGAAATCGAAGCGCGTAAAGCAGGGATTAGTTACGTGAAGCTCGATGGCACAATCGGTTGTATGGTCAACGGGGCAGGGCTTGCCATGACCACAATGGATATGACCAAACTCTACGGTGGCGATGAATACGGTCCCGCAAACTTCCTCGATATTGGTGGTGGCGCGACCCCCGAAACGGTAGCAACCGCGCTTAAAATCATTCTCTCTGACGAAAATGTAAAAGCCGTTCTCATCAATATCTTCGGTGGCATCACACGTGGCGATGACGTAGCGAAAGGCTTCATTGAAGCATACAACATCGTCAAACCAGACGTGCCAATCATCATGCGCCTACAAGGCACAAATGCCGCAGAAGGACGCGAAATCATCGAGAACTCGAATATTCCAAATCTACTCACAGCAGAAACACTCACGGACGCGGCACAAAAAGCAGTCGCCGCCGCAAAAGGAGACGCATAAGCATGGCAATTCTTGGTAATAAAGAAACAAAAGTCGTCGTACAAGGTATCACAGGTGGACAAGGTAGTTTCCATACCCGCCTCATGATTGAATATGGTACGAACGTTGTTGGCGGTGTTGTTCCCGGTAAAGGTGGACAATGGTTCGATGAAACAGTCCCCGTATTCGATACTGTCAGCGCAGCCGTCGAAGCAACAGGCGCAACCGCATCTATGGTTATCGTACCAGCCCCATTTGCACCTGATGGCATCATTGAAGCAGTGGACGCAGGCATCGAACTTATTGTTTGCCTCACCGAACACATTCCTGTAGCCGATATGATGAAAGCTGTCGCCCATGTAAAAGCGAATGGCGCACGCCTCATCGGTCCCAACTGCCCAGGTTTCCTCGTACCAGGTCAGATGAAAATTGGCATTATCCCGACCATGATTGCCTCACCAGGTAAAGTGGGTGTCGTCAGCAAATCTGGTACGCTTACATACGAAGTCGGCTTTGCACTGCAAAATGCAGGCATGGGACAATCAACTATTGTGGGTATCGGTGGTGATCCCGTTATCGGTACAAACTTTGTCGATGTGCTGGAAATGTTCGAGAACGACCCCGAAACAGAAAAAGTTGTCTTGCTAGGGGAAATCGGTGGTAACGCAGAAATCGTCGCCGCCGAATATATCAAGAAGCACATGACCAAACCAGTTGCCGCGTTTATCGCCGGACAAACAGCACCTCCTGGAAAACGTATGGGTCATGCTGGCGCAATCATCGAAGGTGGTGCAGGTACAGCCGAAGAGAAAAATAAAGCACTCGCCGAAGCGGGTGTTCTCGTCGCCAAAAATCCAGAAGAAATTCCAAATCTGCTCGCTGGCAACGAGTAAGCTAAACGCATAAACACGTTTCGTAGGGGCGCACTTCTACTTCTGTGCGTCCACTATTTTGCACTTACTCCACACTTTCTATCTCAAATGCTTCAATCCAGCCCTGACGCCCATCTGCTAACCGCACGCGCACCCAATTCCCGCGTTGCTCAACAACTCGCACATCCAAGCCATCATACACAGTGAACAATGGCAAATAGCGGAAGCCAGGTCCGCTCATCGCCCGTGCTTCATCATTGATCACTACGGCTTGCGGACGTTGATTCTCGACATAAACTCGCGTCGCCAAAATGCCAATGCCTATCAGCAAAACGATGCCACCTACAATTAAGCTAATACCCCAACCGTCACGGCGCACCCGCAAGCCCAGCATCACACAAAAAACAACCCACACAGCCAATACAATGAGACTTGTCTCAGTGAGTGTCAAATACTCACTACTCAGCCGTGCTGTAATCACGCCCCAGTCGCGCTCAACCAACATCCCATCGACACGCTCTGCCTGCACCCGTGAAATCTGTGACGCAAGCGCACTATCACGCGGCGCAAGGCGTTCTGCACGTAAATAATTCAGCAGAGCATACCCATATTGTTGATTGGCATAATACGCATTCCCCAAATTATAGAGTAACCGCGCATCGGTATCATTTTCTGCCAATATAGCTTCATACAAGCCAATCGCCGCACTGTAGTTACCTGTTTCATACGCTGTTTGTGCTTGTTCTTCGGATTGCGCTCCAACGACAATCCCACATAGCAATATTGCAATCAGTCCCCACCATCTCATGAGGCACGCGCTTTCTCAATCGCTACGCACACCCGCAACACCCGCTGGCTCAAATGACGTACGTCCTCGCGTGTTACTGGCGCATACTGCGCGGCAGATGCTTCTTCTGCACAAGCCATTACCTCCGCACGAAGTCCTGCTGGATAATCACTCAACACTCCCTCTAAGTTCTCAAGAGTCACAGGCGACCCCGTTTTAGTGCCAATGAAATCTAGCAAAATCACCAGAATATCAGCGTAAGCATCCTTTGGCGCATTGTCCTGTAAGGCTTGCAAACATGCTTTCAATTGCTGAATATTTTTGGCTCGCTTGTTTCGTGCTGGTGACTGCGGTGCAGATGCCTGTTTCTCTGTGCGCGGACGCCGTATGAGCCACATCCCGCCAACAAATAAGGGAGGTACAAACCATAGTCCCCAGAACCAGATAGGCGGTGTAATCGGCAATGGCGATGTCTCGATAGCAGTCGTTTCTGTGCGCAATTCAGGCACAAACACTGTCGGCAACGGCACAAGTGTCCGCACAACAGGGGCATCACTCTCTGCATTGCCAGTGATGTTCAGTGTAATAGGGCGTGTTTCCTGTGTTTCAAATGTACCCGTCTGCGGATTGAAGCTACTCAATACTACTGCTGGAATGACCACATTCCCACTGCCATTTGCAATCACCGTCCAAGTAAATGTTTTACTACCGACACCAAGCCCCTGTTCCGTCAGTGATGTATCCCCTGCAAATAATTGCCAGCCCTCTGGCAACGTCACAAGTGGCGCAAGCAAGCGTTCAATATTGCCACTGCCCGTTACTGCGACTGTCAATGTAAAAGCTCCACCATATGTTAATTGTGTGGGAGTCGCACTCGCGCTGATAGTAAATTGCCCAACCGCGTTGATAAACGTTTCTGGCACAGGCTCAGGGAATGCTTGCACATCTACTGTCAAAGCATTCGTACTGATACTAAATCCAGCCCCAAAAGGCGTCTCTGGCACGTCAATAGTGAACGGGTCAATTGTCATGTCACCACTGCGTATCGGATAGAGCAAATAGCGTTGTGTGATAACACTGTATACCTGCCCATCGACAGTTTCCGTGCTAGTTGTTGGCTCAAATGTGGTATCTGAGCGCCCAAAACCAAAAAAACTTGGCTCAGTGACCATGCTATTCTCAATTGCTTCCGGCGTATAAATCCTGAGCGTATACGTCACAGGCTCACCCACATATGGCGACATATTATCAACACTGCCCTCAGCGAACGGCGCAATATCTTGTGCTGAAACAGCAGTGAACAGCCAAAATACCCCTACTAAACACACCAGCTGACGTATCACCAGTCATTCTCCGATGTTTGTTCGCCTGTCTCGTTGTAATCCTCGCGGAACGTTCCGATACGGTCTTGTGCCGCCTCCACAGGTTCGAGGATCTCCGCCGCAGATTCCACATCCATTTCGCCTTCTTGGCGCGGACTTGGCGTGGATTGCTCATCGCTATTGTCACCTTCGGGGTCTTCGCCAATATTTTCTGGGGATGGTCCCGGTGGTGGGGCATTCGGTGGCGGGGAAGGGGTCGGCGTCGGTAATTGCTCACCTGATGGATTCGGCGTCGGTGGCACTTCCTCATTGACATTTTGCTCTTCGATTTCAACCTGCATCTCAATTGCAGTTGGCGAGGCTTCCAACGAAAAACTTGTCACTACCTCTAAGTTATACCGTGCATCATTATGTGTCGGGTCAGTGCGTAGGGCTTCTTGATACGCTGCCTTTGCACTATCAAAATTTTCTACCTCATAATACATATTGCCGAGGTTGTACCACGCATCGGCAATCAATTCAGGGTCATCCCCATTGATGACCAACTGCAAAGCCGCTTCTGCCTCGTTCAATCTATCGGCATTTGCCAGTGCCTGCGCGGAATTAAAATAAATCGTCTCATTATCAGGTTCAGCGACCTGTGCCGCCTGATATGCCAATACCGCCTCATCGTAATCAGAACTCGCCAATAGACGATTGCCTGTATTATTGCGCTCGGCTGGGTCAATCCCACACCCCACTAACAAAAATACCGTAAGCATCACACATATTGCTTTAGTCCGCATCACGTTTTGTCTCCGGTATTAACATACCAATCGAGAGCGCCGCTAAGGCAATCACCACAAACACCTGAAAACGCTCTATCGGGCGTGTGATGACTTCTTCGCCAATATCGCCTGATTCCAATGCCAGAATATCTGAATACAACGGGGTCAAATCAATTCCCCCACGTATATAAAAACCACCTGTTAGCTCTGCAACTTGCTGTAACAAACTCACATTCTGCGCCGTGTTTACGATGACATTACCCTGTGTTTGATACCCTATCAAGTCACCTGCATCGTTGAAAATTGGAATATTCGCGCCTTCCTGTGACCCATAACCAATCGTGTAAATCCGTATACCTTGCTCTGCCGCTAGTTCCGCCGCCGCAATTGCATCACCCTCATGACTTTCACCATCTGTCATCAGAATCAACACTTTATGCGCATCACTTCGTCCCTCAAATGCGCCTATCCCACGCTCAATTGCTGCCGGAATATTCGTCCCTTGCCGGCGTACCATATTCGTCGAGATACCATCTAAAAACACTGTCATCGCACTGCGGTCATAGGTCAGTGGCATATAGGCAAATGCTTCGCGTGCAAAGACTACCATCCCGACATCATTGCCCACCAGTGCATCCATAATGCCTTGTGCATCAAATCGCGCCCGTTCAATGCGTGATGGCGAAATATCTTCAGCGTTCATGCTACGACTGATATCCATAGCAATGACTATCTGCACACCTTCCGTACGGATAATTTCTTGTTCAATTCCCCATACTGGACGCGCTAATGCCAGCACTAGCGAACCCGCGCCAACCAACCATAGCAGATGCTTCAACTGTCGCCGGAACGGGCTAATCTGCGCAGTCAGTGATGCCACCAAATCTGTATCACCAATCTTGCGCAAAATAGACGCCCGTTTCCATCCACGCCACAGAAAAAACAGCGCAAATAGTGGCACAATCACCAGCAAAATCAGTACGCTCTCTTGTTCAAAAAATTCAGTCATCACGCTTAACTTTTTCTAGGTACATAGCAAATGTAGGGGTAGGGACGATGCCTGCATCGTCCGCATTTTTTACACCGTATTTGACTTTTGACTCGCCTCTCACGGAATCGTTTGAAAAACCGTATGCCGCAAAAAACGCTCCACGCACAAAACACCCAGCGCCGCCCATAAAAACACCCATGCTTGCTCACGCCATCGAATCGTCAATCGCCGTTCCACAGGGGCTTGCTCCAAACGGTCAATCTGCTCGTAGACATTTTGCAAATCCGGCAACGATAACGCATTGAAATAGCGTCCATCTGTGATATTCGCAATCTGTCGCAAGGTCGGCTCATCGAGTGCATCGCCCAAGTCTGTACCACCAATTCCAATCGTATACACCCGAACCTCAAACGCATCTGCCGCCAAAGCCGCGCTAATCGGGTCAACATCCCCTGCATTATTCGCGCCATCCGTAATCAGAATAATGACTTTGCTCGGTGAGGTGCTATCACGCAACATATTTGTCGCCGAAGCAATGCCTTGTCCAATAGCCGTCCGATTACTCAAATTAATATCAGCCGCTAATTGCGAATCTGCCACAATCTCACTTAGAAGCGCATAATCTGTAGTTGGAGGCGCTTGATAAAACGCATCCTCTGCAAACACAACCAATCCGATACGGTCAAAACTACGCCCATCAATAAAATCCTGAATTACATCCTTTGCCGCATCGAAACGTGTTAAACCGTTGAAATCACTCGTTGCCATACTATCACTGATGTCCAATGCCAGCACGATACTCAAGCCTTCGCCACGTATCGTCTCTTCACCATCACCAGCTTGCGGGCGTGCCAACCCAATGACCAGCAAGCTCCATGCAATCAACAACAGAAAATCCGGCAAGCGTCGCAATTGCACCCGCACACTTGCTGGCAACCCTGCCAACAGACGGGTATCCGAATACTGCAATACAGGTGGCAGATCATTATTCTCACGTATCCACCAGCGAATAATTAGCACGACAGCAGGCAAAAACAACACAAACGCTGGCACAAAGGCAAACCGAAACTCATCCATGTTGCTGTAACCGTTCCGTTTCCATCAACCATTTAATCGCAAAATTCACCAACCGGAAACTGCTCACATCATCAGGTTGCACCCGCGCAAATTTCACGAGGTCGGCTTGCTCTAACACATCCTGTAACTTGCGCCTATGGTCTTTCGGGAAAGCATCCCGCTGACGCAAAGCTGTAACGACTTCTTGTGTCGTCATCTCTACGGCGTCAATCGCGAATTGCCCCTCAATATATTGTCGCAATACATTAGCGACCAATTCATAACGAGTGGCAGGCGGAATAGACTGCACTTTCATATCCTCTAACTCGGCAATCGCTTTTTCTGCGGGTGATGCACTGACAATCTCCACCATACCCCGCTGTCCCAATTGCAACAACCGCGCCATCAACATGACCACAATACTTAAAATAATCGCACCTCCGACAAACCACCACGGACTCACATAGGGTAAGTTGATAGGTGGCGTGAACGGACGGGGAACAGCATCTTCGAGATTTGTTACTTGTGATGGGACTTGTACAAAGAAAGAACTCACAGGCGTCGAACTCTGCACACCATTGAGGTCATAACCCAACAACACACCCTGCGATAAATAATCCCCCACTTCCCACAAAACCACCTCATACGTTTTTGTCAATTGCACGCGGGTATCTGTCTCGGGGTCAGGGGCAATCTCGACCTCACTCTCCTCTAATACCTCAATCGGCAATTCAAATGCCGCCCAATTCAACACATCTGTTCCGCGTGGCGCAGTCACTACCAATGACACTGTGAATGGCTCGCCTAATAATGGTGTCTCATTATCAACTACAAACTCAGCTTGCACCGGACTATTCGCTTGTGCTGGAGGAGGCGTAGGGGTTGGCACAGGGGTCGCTGTGCTATCTTGCGCCTGCACAGGAAATACCATACACGCCACTGCCCATACCAAACTAAATACTGTGATACGCCTCATTGTCGCCGCCGTGTCTGTTGCTGAAAATAAAGCGTCAATGCCCGCACATAGTCGCCATCTGGTGGAATTTCTACTTGTGTTGTACCCGCCCAGCGGAACGCTTTTTCGCGTGCTTCTACAAATTGCATTCGCTGCGCTCGAAAATCAGTTTGCCAACGTTCCGAACTCGTATCCACCCACTGAATATCGCCTGTTTCTGCATCCCGCATGCCCATCAAACCCACATCAGGGATATTTTCTTCTAATGGGTCACTCAATACCACATTGACCACCTCATGCTTCTGCGTCAATTGCATCATGGGCTTGCTATAGCTATCGACTGGCATCAAAAAATCGGATAGCACAAATACAATTGCCCCGCGTGGCAAAAAACGATGGGCTGTCTGCAAGGCAAGCGCGAGGTCGGTACCGTTTCCAGATGTTTCAACCGTCAACAAATCCCGAATGATGCGCAACAAGTGGTTACGCCCTTTATGTGGTGCGACATAATGCTCCACATGGTCACTGAAAATCAGTAAACCTGCTTTATCGCTATTATTATTGGCGGCGTATGCTAGCACTGCGCCTAACTCCGCCGCAAAATCACGTTTTCGTCTGTCCTGTGTCCCAAACAACACCGACGCACTACCATCTACAATCACCATCAGCGTCAATTCACGTTCTTCAACATGTTGCTTGATATGCGGTTCGCCTGTGCGTGCTGTTACTTTCCAATCAATTGAGCGCACATCATCACCCGGCATATACGGACGCACTGCCGCAAACGACAAACCACGTCCTTTATACACAGATTGATACGCCCCTGCGAATGTGTTGTGTACCAATCGCTTGCTCTTCAATTCAATTTGCCGGATACGGCGCATGAGGGCAGGTGTCAGCGTTGGATTCATCACGGAACCTCAATGCGCTTCAATATTTGCACGATAACCTGTTCAGCACGGATACCTTCTGCTTGTGCCTCAAAACTCACCACCAATCGATGCCGCAATACATCAATCGCAATCGCCTTGATGTCATCCGGTGTCACGTACCCGCGACCCTGTAAAAAGGCATTCGCACGCGCCGCCCGTATCAAAAATAAGGTCGCTCTTGGTGATACGCCAAACTCAATCAACGGGGCGAGCTTCTTCATATCACTCTCTGCGGGATACCGTGTCGCAAAAATAATATCTAACACATACTCTTTTATTTTTTCATCGACATAAATCTCGTTGACTATCTTCCGTGCTTGCAAAATCGTCTCTGGCTGGATAATAGCTTTTGCAGGGTCAGGCTTAAATCCCGCCATCCGGTTCAAAATCTCGCGTTCTTCATCCCGTGTCGGATAGCCAACCACAACCTTCATCATGAAACGGTCTAATTGCGCTTCCGGTAACGGATATGTCCCTTCTTGCTCAATAGGATTCTGTGTCGCCAATACTAGATACAAATCATCTAGCTTATATGTCGCTTCACCCAGCGTAATCTGACGTTCTTCCATGCTCTCTAGCAGGGCAGATTGTACTTTTGCGGGCGCACGGTTAATCTCATCTGCTAACACAATATTCGTGAAAATTGGTCCCTGCTTCGGGTCAAAGCTGTGTGTACCCGGATTGTAAATTTGTGTGCCGACCAAATCAGCAGGTAACAAATCGGGTGTAAATTGCACTCTTTGGAAGTCCGCGCTAATAGTCGCCGCCAGCGTTCGCACAGCTAACGTTTTTGCTAGTCCCGGCACGCCCTCAATCAGCAAATGTCCATCTGCCAACAACGCAATCAGCATCCGCCGGATGAGCTTATCCTGCCCGACGATGATGCGCCCAGTTTCTGCCAAAATATCTGCCAGGAATGCCGCCTCTTGCCGCACCCGCTGATTCATCTCTCTTATTGACCGTGCCATACACGCCCATCTGATTGCATACTCATTCTCGTAGATTGTACCTTAAAATGTTGTGGAAAACTGTCTGGAGGAATGCTGACTACTAGCTATTGTGTGGTTAATTTGTACTGTTATACATAAAAGATGACACTTATGTGTAGCACTTGCTAAAATTCTATACTTGGTATGCGCGTTTAAAGTCCCCTCTCCACAAGCGAAGCGCGAGGGGAGGGGATTTAGGGAAGGAGTTAAATGCAAAATGTCCGCATTGCTCCAATGTCCGTATTTAATTCTTAATTCGCTCGCATCAATCATCGGCAAAGACTTTTGTCTTGCTCAAATCTCCACTGGCTCACGAAACCGCACCACATGATGCTCACGGCAACGAGGTTCATAACTCTCTTGTGCGCCGACTAAAATTACAGGGTCATCGTAAAAGGCAGGTTCACCATTTACCAATCGTTGCGTGCGTGCCGCTTGATGTCCACATACTACACAAATTGCCCTTAATTTCGTCACTTCTTCCGCCCGACACATCAACTCCGGCATCATGCCAAAGCCTTCACCGCGAAAATCCGTGTCTAATCCTGCGACAATTACACGCATACCACCATCTGCTAATTTCTCAACGACCTCTGCAATGCCATCATCAAAAAACTGAGCCTCATCAATCGCTACGACTGTTGTATCATGGTCAAGATTTTCTAGTATCAACCGAGCTTCTTCTAATGGCATCGCTTTCACATTCTGCCCATTGTGGCTCGTCACCTCATTGATACCATAACGGTCATCGACCTGTGGCTTAAACACCTGTACTTTCTGTTTAGCAATGATTGCCCGCCGTACCCGCCGAATCAATTCTTCAGTTTTGCCACTGAACATACTACCACAAACAACTTCTACCTGACCTGTATAGTGTTTCATGCGCTACCGCTCCCTATCAGCTACCACAAAAAACGAACACCACCCTCTGCCAATACCGCACAAAAGGCAACGCATGTCTTACTGTGAAATTGTATAAATTTTGAAGTGTGCGTATTGTATAAGGAGTAACGTGCATCCGCCACCAACAAATGGTCAGAATTTCGTTATGATTTAAAATACCTGTAACCAACGCTTAATGCAAAAGAGGGCAGATACCCGATAAGTATCTACCCTCTCTTAATGACAATTCGCAAACCAAATACAGCTTATGCTTCGGTCAATTCAACCTCATGACCTTGTTGGCGCAGACTCTTCTTGATTTCCAGTAATGCTTGATTGCCCAAACCGGAAATATCAAGAATACCGTCATCGCCACTTTCGTTCAGCACGTTCAATACGTCTTGTACAGTGTTGATACCAGCTTCAGCCAGAATATTCTCAAAGCGAGTGTTCAAGCCCAATTCTGCAATAGGCAAATCGCTTGGCGTAGCATTGGCAGCTTCACTTTCTTGCTCGATTTCCTGACGAATCTTGTCACGACGTTGCAAGCGTTTCATGAACTTATCAACGCGCCCTTCCGTATCCACAATGCGTTGTTCGCCTGTGAAGAATGGATGGCATTGCGAGCAAATTTCTGTACGGATGGTTTCTACCGTCGCGCCCGTCTGCCAAGTGTTACCACATTGGCAAACAACAGTCGCTTGGGGATACCAAGTTGGATGAATGTCTTCTCTCATGTTTCTCAATCTCCTTTGTACGACGGCTCGTCATCCCTGAGTAGCGTCGCACCAGTGTATATTGGGTTGTGATTGATTTAGCTTACTAGCACAAATTCCATGCTTCTGTAGGGACGCCATTCTTGGCGTCCGCCTTACCAAATCACGAAATTCAGCTTAATTACTGCTTGCGTTCCGCAACGATGTTGATTTCTTTTTGACCGTTACGCCCGCGTAGACGTTTGAATTCCACGTAACCTTCGACGGTAGCGAAAATGGTATAATCTTTACCCATGCTCACGCCTTCGCCCGGATGGAATTTCGTGCCACGCTGACGCACGATGATGTTCCCTGGAATGACAGCTTCACCACCGAACTTTTTCACGCCGAGGCGCTTACTATTACTATCACGACCATTCTTAGTCGAACCAGCACCTTTTTTATGTGCCATGATGTCTTGCCCCTTTATGCTTAAATTAACGAATCAGAATCGGAATGCGCAAATCACACTTAGGCATTAATCGAATTGATGCGAATGCGCGTGTGGTATTGGCGATGTCCTTTTTTACGACGGTAGCTCGTGCGTTGACGATACTTGTAAACAATCAATTTCTCACCACGAAATTGCTGTTCAACCGTCGCTGTTACCGTAGCACCTTCCACAAGGGGCGTGCCAATCGTTGTGCTATCGTCATTCGAGACGAGCAACACTTCGTCAATTGTAATTTCTTCGCCTTCTTCGTTGGGCAGACGGTTCACGTCGATGTACTGCCCCTCAACGGCTCTGTACTGCCGTCCGGCGACATTGATAATTGCATACATAATGCGTACTCTCCAACCTTCTCTTCACGTCCACAGCCGAAAACCGTTTTACGGGTCAACATGCGGGGAATATTGGTTAACAGACAACAAAATACCCTACACCCACGTGCAGAGCGTTGCGTATTATAGCTGTCTGTTTGCATAATCGTCAACATTTAGTTGATTTGATTTTGCACGCAATCGCCTATCTCTTATATGCTCGCTAACTGTAATGTCTTACATCTGGCTCTCACTCATCTAGCTATGCATCGCCAAAACAGACAACTGTTCACTGAAGACTCAAAACTAGCCTAACAATTTCGCTTTCACTTGCCTGATAGCATCTTCACTCACGCTACACTCGCGCAAATAGGTTGCCACATCCCCGTAAGTTTCACGTACATGCTTCAACATTTCTAGCATCGTTTCCGGCGCACAGGTATTGTTGCGCTCAAATTGCGCCATATCATTACCTTTGCTCTCTTCGTAGGCTCGCCACGCGTCCAGCAAATGCTGAATATGCTTACGTGTTTCTGCATAATCGTGTGCTATATGCTTATCAGCAATCCCGACCAGTGCCAGAATCAAGCCCGTGATGATGCCTGTTCTGTCTTTCCCCGCATGGCAATGTACAATCGTAGTCCCATCACTCTCCGCAAACTGTGATACAATCGCCCCAATCTGTGCCTGACAATCATCTACATACATAGCATATAGTTCGTGCAATTCGACATAATGATGCGTCTTTGCATAAAATGCCTCATCATTAGACAGTGCATCGCCAATCAACGGCAAGTTATAGTGAGCAACTGCATCCGACCCCTGAAAGACATTCGGATAATGTTCGTTTTCCCACTCATTCCGCACATCGATCACCGTTCGCACACCATAGTTAATCAATTGTGTCTGCGAACTTTCCGGTAATTTATCTAAATTCCCAGACCGTATCAGCACTTTCTCGCGTAATATCTTGCCATCTGTCGTGACCATCCCCCCAACATCCCGCACATTGTACGTTCCTTTGATGTTAAGTATTTTCACGCTACCCCCTAGTAACTGAAAACTGATTACTGTCTACTGAGAACTGTTCAATGATAACTACCGTATAAACATCGCATCCCCAAAGGAGAAGAAACGATAACGTTCCTCTTTAGCAACCTCATACGCATGTAAGATATTTTCACGCCCTGTCAAGGCACTAATCATCATCAGCAGTGTAGACTTCGGTAGATGAAAATTCGTAATCAAACCATCTAATACACGCCACGTATAGCCCGGATAAATGAACAGATTCGTGTCACGGTCAAAGGCAATCACGGGACGCCATGCACACATCCCCTCAACGCTTTGCGGGTCGGCGGGGTCGCCCCCTGCACTCAAAATACCCGCTGTCTCTAATGTCCGCGCTGAGGTTGTCCCCACAGCAATAATCCGCCCACCTGCGAGTTTTGCCTCGTTGATGATTTTGGCTGTTTCCGCACTCATCTCTGCCCGTTCACTGTGGATTTTATGTTCTACCACATCGTCAACTTTCACAGGCTGAAACGTATCTAAGCCGATATGTAGTGTTACATACGCTAACTTCACGCCTTTATCGCGTAATGCCAATAGCAAATCCGGCGTGAAATGAAACCCAGCCGTTGGCGCCGCCGCTGACCCTTCATGCCGACTGTATACTGTCTGATAGCGTTCTTCATCATCTAAGCGATGGTTGATATACGGAGGCAACGGCATCTCGCCTAAATCGACCAGCAAAGCATTCACCGATTGGCTAAAGCGCACCACGCGCTGACTCTCGTGCAATTCCTCAATCACCGTTGCCGTAACATCACTGCCTTCAAAGCCCAGCACACTATCTAGCTCAATCCGTCGCCCACCGACCATCACTTTCCAGTCGGTTTCGTTCAACTGACGTAGTAGCAATACCTCAGCTTTACCACCCGTCGCTTGCTTGAACGCTGGCAAACGTGCCGGAATCACCCGTGTATTATTCATCACCAGCACATCACCCGCATGCAATTCATCAATGATGTCCCGAAATATCTGATGCTCAATCGCACCCGTTTTCTTGTCCAGCAACATCAACTTGCTCGAATCACGGGGTTCTAGTGGTTCTTGTGCAATAAATGATTCTGGTAAATCGTAATCGAAATCACTGACTTTCATCGCCATATCCTGATAATCACGTTCAAAATAATCGTACCGACCACACTCAGCAGTATGCTCAACCCAATTGGGAACAAACACGTCATCGACCCTGCTTGCATCCGAATCGTCGGTAAATTAGGCAAAAAGCGTCCCAATAGCATCACCAAGCCACCCAAAATCACCAGCCCTAAACCGAGCATTAATAGCAATCGTCCTAAATTGTCCATGAAATTACATCCTCAGAGTACATTTACACTCAAATCAACAATTTTGTTTTACTAGCTACAGAAATCTGATATTTACTTAGCTCCGAACAACTTGTCATTTTCAGATGTACCCTTCATTCTTCAACTTAGACATTAGTTCAACTAACGAAAAATATGTCGTGTTGTTAGGGTAATTGGTCATGATATTTTCGTATCCCCATTGATCGAAGATTGTAACTTGTTCAGGACTAAGACGGTTAAAAATCTTTATCCAAAATGATAGCGTACGATATAACCTCATCCGGTTACTGAACCAAGCATATATTGCTTGTTTTTCGAGTACGTACAAATCCCAATCATCTCCTTCAATAACATCTCGATATCTGCGAGACTGCCGATACTCCCAGAGTAAGTTTGTTAGAGCCAAAATCTTTACTTCACTGATAACATCAGCTGGGAGAGATAAAGACGAGATTAACTGTATATCAGATTCCTCCTCAAAGTGATCAAGCGCCCAATAAGCTAATAAGTTGTTCCATGGAGTGCTTACCTTTGCTTGAAACAGATTTTTTTCGTCATTTATTCTTACAATAGTTGAACATACGTCGTCTGCTAATTTCTGACTATTGAGATTTACAAAAAGTTGTTTCCACAAAATATAGAACTCAGCTTTACGAAAGTCATTTTCTGTAACTTTGATTTCAGGGGTAGAAATGGCAATCGTTGGAAGTGCTTGTTTCGCAAATTCCCTGCAAATCAACCGTAATTGAGCAGAGTATGTAAAATTAACGCCCAAGCGCGGTTGTAGATAGGCAAAATATCGCGTACTCAATGCTAAAATTACACTAATAGCCCTAGTTTTTATGATTTCAGAATAAGATAATTCTGAGCAAAAATGATATTTTGCCATTGTGTATGGTCTCTCAGTTACCAACTCATAACAACCGCTTCTGCCCACTCGACCCATCACCATCAAACGGAATCTTCAAATGTTCATACGCACTGCGCGTTGCCACTCGACCACGGGGTGTACGGTCTATGAAACCCAACTGAATCAAATAGGGTTCGTACACATCCATAATCGTTGAGCTATCTTCACTGATTGCCGCCCCAATCGTATCTAAGCCAACGGGACCACCTTCAAATTTCTCGATAATCGTGCGCAAAATCCGATGGTCAATTTCATCGAGTCCCAAGCGGTCTATATTCATCAAATCCAGCGCATCCGCAGTCACCTCATCGGTGATAACCCCATCTGCACGTGTTTGTGCATAATCTCGCACTCGTCGCAACAAACGCAAGCCTATACGCGGTGTCCCACGAGAGCGCCGCGCAATCGCTTCTGCACCTGTTGGCACAATTTCGACGTTCAACTTACCAGCCGCATTCGTGATAATCTGTGTCATCGCGTCTTGATTGTAAAAATTCAGTCGGAATCGCGCCCCAAAACGGTCACGCAAAGGACCTGCTAACAATGCCAAGCGTGTCGTCGCCCCAACAACCGTGAAACGAGGTAAATTCAGGCGCACTGTCTTTGCCGCTGGTCCCTTACCAATCACAATATCCAGCTTAAAATCTTCCATCGCTGGATACAAAATTTCTTCAACAGCTTTTCCTAGCCGATGCACTTCATCTATGAACAGAATATCGCCTTTTTTCATATGCGTCAGAATCGCCGCTAAATCACCCGCTCGCTCAATCGAAGGACCCGCTGTAACGCGAATCTTGCTCTCCATCTCGTTTGCAATCACATGTGCCAGCGATGTTTTACCCAAGCCCGGCGGACCATAAAACAGCACATGGTCAATTGGCTCTCCGCGCATCTGTGCCGCTTCAATGATGATTTTAAGATTCTCGCGCACGCTATCCTGACCAATCATGTCATCCAGCCGTTGCGGACGCAAGGCGATGTTATCGCGGTCATCTCCTTGGTCGCCACCGCTTACCATGCGGGCGTTTTCACTCATAATCATCTCCATGTATCGGTCACTTGTTCTATGTCTGCATTATACGTCCACGCACAATCCCTTGACAACTATCGCTCTGTTTCTTCCCACTGACTGAGGTTTGCCTTTGACAGCATACCCCCCACACCGTAAACTAAGGCACATTAGCAACCAACCACCATACAGGAAACCCATGAGCGAGCTATTTGTCTCCGAACATCCACTGGTAAAACATAAACTCACCTTGCTCCGTGATGTCGATACAGACCATCGTACTTTTCGTGAACTTGTCCGTGAACTCACGCTGTTGCTGAGTTACGAGGCAACCCGCGACCTAGATACAGAAACCCACACTGTGACAACACCTATGGGAACAGCCGAAGGCATCCGCACCAGCGAAACCATTGGACTCATTCCTATCATGCGGGCAGGAATGGGTATGGTTGATGGCATCATGGAACTCTTGCCTAGTGTGCAAGTATGGCACATTGGCTTATTCCGCGATGAAGAAACGCTCCGTCCGGTAGAGTATTACAACAAACTCCCTGACCAACCAACTGTCCAACTGTGCCTTGTGTTAGACCCTATGCTTGCTACTGGAGGCTCTGCTATTGCCACCATCGACATCCTCAAAAAATGGGGGGCATCACGTATCAAATTTGTTGGATTACTCGGCGCACCAGAAGGCGTAGAAGCCTTGCACAAAGCACATCCCGATGTCCCTATTCATCTCGCGCACCTAGACGAAAAACTCAATGACATCGGTTACATCGTACCTGGCTTGGGTGATGCCGGTGATCGCATGTACGGTACGGCTTAATGACCCTACTCGCCTTTGCTATAGTTGCTTTGCTGGCGTTCACCGTGACGCTAGTAACCATCCCCTTCGCTATCTGGTTGAGTCACAAACTCGGTGCAGTTTCCATGCCAGGGGGCAGACGCCACGAGAAGCAACCGATGCCCCGTTTAGGGAGTGTCGCTGTATTTCTGGGATTCACCGTCGCTGTACTGGCGGCACAATGGCTACCTGTTCCGCGCCAAGACCCCAACGAAATCATACGGCTCGTTGGCTTGCTGATAGGCTCGCTGTTTATTTTTGTCGTTTGGTTCTTAGATGACATCTATGAGTTCAGTTGGTTCATACAATCTGCTGCACAAATCATCGCGGCGGGCATCGCAATCTTTTTTCTCATCTTCATCGAATTTTTCAGCAATCCCCTCACCGGACAGCAAACTGACACTTTTCCATTTCTCGTGACAGTCATCCTCACCATGTTCTGGATTGCGCTTATGATGAATACTGTTAACTTTCTCGATGGCTTAGACGGACTCGCGGCTGGGGTCGCGTTGATTGCTGGCTTGATGCTCTTCGCAAATAGCGCATTTCGGGTCGCACCTGCACAAACGAGCGTCGCACTCCTGCCCTTAGCAATGGTTGGCGCGTGCGCGGGATTTCTCATGTACAATTTTCATCCTGCAAAAATATATCTTGGGGGAGGGGCGTTGCTAATAGGCTACTGGCTGGCAACCCTCAGTATTATTGGCGGGGCAAAAATGGCAACCATTTTACTCGTTATGGGACTGCCACTTATGGATACGGCATGGCAAGCACTCAGTCGTATGCTACGGGGTGATAATCCTATGCGTGGTGATAGAGGGCACTTGCATTTCCGTTTGCTCGACAAAGGCATTTTGTCGCATCGCCAAATTGTGCTTTTTTACTATAGCTTTTGTGCCTTCTTCGGTGTGCTGACCCTGCTCATAGAAAGCCAAATCTACAAATTCATCGCTTTTGGCGCCATGCTCTGTCTGATAATGATAGGCTTTGCGGTGCTAGTGCGCCTCCAACCTCAGTCATCGTCATCATAGTAGTACGATCCATCGTCATCGTATTCTATGTAATCTTCCTCATCTTCATAGTCATATACAGAAACATCCTCAATATCTTCGTACACAATCTCATCGTCACTGTAGGCATCTGAGTCGTCTTCATCGTCGTCACGCGAAGCTGATGGCTTGGGTGCAGGGCGACTTGTACCAAAACTCGGTGTTCCTAACGTTTGTCCAAACCGTGACGAGCCACTACCAAAGCGTGAGCCTACACTTTCATCATCACTGTCATCTTTGGTTGCCCCAAAACGCGAGCCAAATGCAGATGGTCGGCTACCAAAGCGCGAGCCTGAGCCTACGCTCTCGTCATCATCATCTGAATTATCACTGTTGTCTTCATCTGTCGTTATGCCGAAACGTGAGCTAAACCGTGACGAGCTACTACCAAAACGCGAGCCTACACTTTCGTCATCCTCATCCTCATCAAAATCATCATCTTCGCCCCCAAGGAAGCTGAAACGACTCTTTGTACTGGCGACAGCTTGTCCCGCACTTTCATCGTCTTCGCTATCAGACCGTTGCAATTGTGCGAACAAACTTCCTACCGCATCATCACCTTTACGACGCCGTACATCATCAACCGATTCATCATCCTCAGTTTCCTCACTGAATAAACTAGGTGACGCAGGACGTCCAACAACGGCAATCACTTCTTCTGGCTCATCTAATTTGGGTGGTTCATCGGATACCAGTGGGGCAGGCTTTGTTGTCTCTGATGAAGGTTTGCCAAACAATGATTTTGTGCTTGTAGCAGGTTTTTCGCCTATTTCATCCTCATCGTCAGTATCGGTATCTGCTTCTACAGGTTTGGGCGCAGTAGGTGATAATGGTCTCCCAAAACGTGAGGTCGTAGCAGTAGGCTTATCTTCTACCGTTTCCTCGTCATCATCCGTATCATCATCGACAGGTGACGGTTTAGCAGGGGATAGGGATCTCCCAAAACGTGAGGTTGAGGTAGTGATAGCAGGCTTATCTTCTACTGTTCCCTCGTCATCATCCGCATCATCATCGGTTGGCGACGATGTGGTTGCAGGTGAAAGTGGTCTACTAAAACGTGATGGCGCAGATGCGGCTGGTACTTCGATTTCTTCAGCGTCATCATCCTCGACTTCTGGCGTGATGGCTGGTGGCGCAGAACGACTAAACCGTGATGGCATCGCTGGTGTTGTCTCACTAACAGTCTCATCTACATCGTCGCTGTCATCTTCTGTAACTGGCTCAAAATCAGATGGCTTCGGCACAGTCGGTACTTTAGGTAGATTAACCCGCTCTGCAATGGCTGCTCTCTGTGCTTTCTCTTCATCACTCAACGGACGTTCCGCAGGTTTGCCATCATTCGCCAAGCCACCAAACACAGGCATACTCGGCTCTGATGTAGCTTCTTCAATTGTTTCCTCAACCTCATCTGGCACAGCTTCTATCAGTGAATCCAACGCAGTGATGCCAATATCTTTCGGCGAACCTGGTGTGGCAAAAGGTAGCGCATAAATACTCTGTGTTATGCTCTGTGCAGCTTGCTTCTTAACTTCACGCTCACGGGCTTTTTGCTGTCGTTCACGTTCTTTTTCCCTCTCTGCAAGCACTTCCTCGCGTGTCATCGTAATCATCTTACCGCGCCGGAAAGTCGCACTACGCCCCGTTGAGCGTTCAATCGTATACTCTATCAAGCCCAAAACCAGCACCATCATCACATCAATTAGCATGATGAGAATGAAGGTCGATTGCAATACAGAAATCAATTGGCTGAGTGGGGTTTGTAGTGCCTCAAAAATTTCACCACCGACACCTAATACCAATAGGGCAACTGCCACCACACCAAACCCAAGCAGAATCGAACGCCATCCACGTAAATCCTTCGGTACAGTCGGGAACATGGTGTTCGCAATCGTGAAGATGATATATACCCATAACCAGAATAACGGCGCACCCGACAATAACTGCCACGCCGCCACCACATCATTGATTTCGCCCGAACGCACTGTCTGGACAACTGTCGTGATGTCAAAAATATTGTTCGCTACCAGCCAGATACACACCAGCCCAACCAGCAACGGCGCACTCGTGATGAACGCTTTCCGATATGTACCTGTACGAGGTGCTAACTTTATAAAATTGAGCTTTAATTCGCCCACTTCTTGCTCATCGGGCCATTTAATATCGCCCTCAGCCCGGACATTAAAAATGCCTGCCGCCAGCCAATACACAATCTCGTGTAGCAACACGCCAGGCAAAAATACGGTGTAATAGAGAATGGTCGTGGTCTGGTAATTCTGCGTGACAAGCCAACCCACCTTGAAAACATGCTGATGAAGCCAGCGTTCAACGCGCCGCAATAATATGAACATGCCCCCTAAGAGCAATATTGCCGCAACCAGACCAACGAAGCTCAGACGCTATACTCCTTTCGCCTCTGCCGCCAATTTGATGAGTTCCGTAAAATCATCAACTTTTAGCGACGCACCACCGACCAACGCCCCATCAATATCCGGCTGGGACATATATTCCAGCATATTATTCGGTTTCACACTACCACCGTACTGAATCCGCACCGCATCAGCAACCTCGTCGCCGTACAAATCGCGTATCGTACCACGCACTGTACCACCAATGATGTCATTGGCTTGTTCTGCTGATGCACTCTTACCCGTGCCAATCGCCCAGATAGGCTCGTAGGCAATCACGATGTCTGCCATCTGCTCTGCGGTGATACCGTCCAGCGCCGCCCGAACTTGTCCACCGACGAATGCCTCAGTTTCACCTGCTTCATTTTGCTCTAGACTCTCCCCAACAGCGATAATCGGCTTAATACTCTGTGCCAGCAATGCTTTGGCTTTCTTATTGACACCCTCATCAGTTTCGCCCAAATAAGCACGGCATTCGCTATGCCCAATAATCGCATAATCAACCATGCCAGCCAGCATAGACGCCGATACCTCAGACGTATAAGCCCCGCTATCTTCCCAATGCGCATCCTGCGCGCTCACCTGCACATCACTATCTTTTAGCGCCTCAGCTACAGATGCCAGCGCCAAAAAGGTCGGTGCAACCACACGCTCTACACCACTGTAATTTTCAATCTTCGGTGCGAGTGCCGTCACAAATTCGATAGCTTCCGCAACACCTTTGTTCATCTTCCAGTTACCCGCAATAATCGGGGTTCGCATCAATCAATTTCTCCTTCTGTATAACGAGTCGCAATATCCAACACCCACTGAGGCGCTGTGTTACGCTCTAGTATACCGTTCATCAGCGCAATTGCCTCCCCATCATTACCAAGTTGTAACTGTAAATCGGCACGTAATACGCTGAACTCTGGTAAAAAATTATCAGGTACTTCAACCCGCGCTAAATTGATGCGTGCCGCTGCCTCATTATCACTCAGTAGCAACCCGCGAATGACAACATAATTGACATATGGTGAGTCCAGCAAAGTAGTCAGTGCATCTTCAGAAATAAAATTTTGCCGTCCTAACACTTGCAATGGACTGTTCAATACATCGACACCAACATTGACTGTCCCATAGTATAGCGTCTCACCTGCAATCGCCCGCACACTCTCAAACAACAAATCATTCGTGCTTGCTGTCTCTAGCGCAATCGCAGCATACAAAATTGCACCCTCTAAATCGACATCATCTTCACTTGCCATGATGATCGCATTTAACAAATACTCCGTTCGCCCACGTTCATCAGATGGCATATTTGTAATCAGTGTTGAACGCGCATCTTCAATTTGCCCCACAGAATATAAAGACCGCGCCCGCACGAGTGCATCCAAAGGATTTTCGATGTCTGTAGGTAAATCTTCAAAAGGAACGACTGAAATGTCCAATGTTCGCACAACACCAGTGTCCATTACTGTAATATCATAGCCCTCAAACACATCAATAACGATGTCACCATCTACCTCATTCGCATCTCGTACCATGCTACTATCATCAGCAATAACGTCTAATTCCGATAAACTAGCCAATTCTTGCATCGTTGCAGACATGCCCAGCAAAATACCCAAGCTAACGAACGTAATCAGCAATAATGATGCACAGCCACTAATCGTCCAGAAGCGTTCGCGGTTGTAAAACGGGTCTTGCTTCGCCACCAACCGCGCTGTCCGTATACCACTGCTTGAGGTACTGGTCGGTGATTTCACGCCTGTTTCAATAATTTGAGTCGGCGTATTCTCCATCGCTTCCCGAATATCTGCCAGCGTCGCTTCTGCAATCACCCCACGTTCAGGATTGAGTTCAGTCAATGCACCTGACCTAATCGCCACACGTAAATCAGCAACCATATCATTAGGCGTGTCGTAACGGTCTTCAGGTGATTTAGCCAGCGCCTTGTATAGTACCTCTTCTACACTGTCGGGTAACTCAGGGTTCACTTTAGTCGGTGGGGGTAGGGGCGAATAAATATGGTCATGAATAATAGAAAACGCGCTATCACCGGTAAACGGTACTTTGCCCACCAGCATCTCATAAACCATCACACCCAGCGCATACACATCTGTGCGTCCATCGAGTACCTTTGTGCCTCGTGCTTGCTCCGGCGAAATATAGTGCGGCGTTCCCAAAAGCATATCCGCACTCATGGTCGATTCGCCTGAAGATGCCAGCCGTGCCAGACCAAAATCCGTCAAATATGGCTTACCATCCGTATCAATAATCACATTAGATGGTTTCACGTCACGGTGCAAAATATCACGTTCATGAGCAAAAGTTAGTGCATCCGCAATCGCCGCTACAATTTCAATGATGCCTTCTAAATCTGGCGGATTCTTAATCAACTGCTTTTTCAGCGTGAAACCAGGCACATACTTCATCACAAGATAAGGTTGCCCAGCATGCTCATCAAAATCATACACAGGCACAATATGCGGATGTGTCAACTGCGCAACAATTTCTGCCTCACGCTTAAACCGTGCGACAAAGCTCTCATCGTCTAAGAAATTCTGGTGCATAACCTTAACAGCAACATCACGCTTCAAATTTGCATGATGCGCCTTATACACCGTTGCCATCCCACCCTGACCCAGTTGATTATCCAGCACATACGCGCCGACTTGCTCTCCCGCCGTCCAAACCATTATCGCTCATAACCTTCTTTTAATTGATGTGAATAGCACCGACACTCTTATAAAATAACTATCTACTTAACAAAACTAATCACTGCCAACTGACATCTAGTGCCATTATGCCACATAATGCACCGTGCCTCCCTCACTATATACGCCAATATCATCCGAACGTTGTGAAATTGCAAACAAAAAGTAAAAAAGCACATGACAATCAATCATGTGCTTAGATTCTACATAGCGCGTCTCATGCGAAATCAGAAACTTAAAAATGTTTCCCTTACTGTTCTTTATCCGCCAGTGCCGCCAAGCCAGGCAACGTTTTACCTTCCAATAGTTCCAAACTTGCGCCACCGCCAGTAGAAATATGTGTCATTTTCTCTGCCAGTCCCGCACGCTCAGTTGCCGCCGCTGAATCGCCACCACCTATAATCGTCGTGACACCTGTATCCGTTAGCTCTGCCAATGCCTCGGCAATGCCAAACGTACCTTTAGCGAAATTCGACATCTCAAACACGCCAACAGGACCATTCCACACAACGGTCTTTGCGCCACCCAAAATCTCTTTGAATGCTTCAACCGTCTCAGGTCCTACATCCAACACTTCCCAACCAGCCGGCACAGACTCACTTGCGGAAATCACTTTCATGTTAGCATCATTGTCGAAATCATCAGCAACACGGTTATCAACAGGCAAAACGAGCTTGTCGCCGGCTTTCGCTTTCAATTCCTTAGCAACATCCAGCGATTCTTTATCAACCAGTGATTTCGCCATATCGCGCCCATGTGCGGCAAAGAAGGTGTTCGCCATCCCGCCACCAATCAGTAACTTATCGACCTTTGCCAACAATGCCTCAATGACGCCAATTTTATCGCCAACTTTCGCACCACCTAAAATGGCAACAAACGGCGCTTCAGGATTCTCAATCGTATTGCTCAAGTAGTCGATTTCTTTTTCCAGCAACAAACCCGCAACAGCTTCCAGTTCATCTGCCACACCAACATTCGAGGCATGCGCACGATGCGCTGTACCAAAAGCATCATTCACGAAAATATCGCCGTGTTT
This sequence comes from Chloroflexota bacterium, assembly GCA_038522085.1. Classification (GTDB taxonomy): domain Bacteria; phylum Chloroflexota; class Anaerolineae; order Aggregatilineales; family Phototrophicaceae; genus JAUZRW01. The sequence continues at coordinate 14,050 of JBCBKJ010000024.1, read as the reverse complement.
TGCTAACTGTGCCGCAAATGCAGGGTCATTCTTTGTCTCGCCACTATGGAAACGGGTATTCTCTAGCAGAATCACCCCCCCAGCCGGCAATGCCTCAATCGCACTTTCGGCGACCTCACCAACGCAATTCTCAGCGAATGCCACATCCACACCCAATAATTCAGCCAAAACAGGCGCAACAGGCGCAAGCGAATATTTGTCTTCTGCCTTTCCTTTTGGACGCCCTAAGTGCGAGGTCAATACAATCGCTTTTGGGTTCTGCTCAAGGATTGCTTTTAGCGTCGGAACAGCCGCCCGCACCCGTGTATCATCAGCGACCACACCATCCCGTACAGGGACGTTAAAATCGACACGTACTAAAACACGCTTATCTGCAAAATTCACATCACGAATTGTCTTCTTCTGCATCAAATCTCCCCTAGATTACTGTTATCTCAAATAGAAAATTAGGATTGCTCCCGACATCAATTGTATAATTTTTTTGCTCACCTTCATACCATCATGCCACATCATGGCGTGTAACTTTGATACGCGATGCCAAACCAGCATCCTGCATCGCAACTTGTAAAATAGCTGTCGCCAATTTATTCGTATCATGACGCCACGGTTGTGCATAATCCGTCAAATCCGTGTACTGTATATCGTATCGCTGTAATACCTCATGACCGTCCGGTACTTTATCGACATAATTCGTGTTTTCGCCAGCGTTCTCGCTCGGATAATAATCATTCGCTATCACTGCCTGAAACACCCCGCGCCCGATATGCTTTTCTAGCGCCATCACATGCTCCGCAACGGTGTAGCCTTCTGTTTCTACAGGTTGCGTCGCCACATTACACACATAAATAATCAGCGCATCCGTCGCTCGCAACGCATCCGCAATCCCCTTCACCATCAAATTAGGCAAAATACTCGTGTACAAACTACCTGGACCAATCACAATGACATCTGCATCCAAAATGGCTTGAACACTTGGCGGATAGGCGAGGGCATTAGCAGGTTCTATAGCGATAGATGCCAACACCCCATTTACATCCTCCAGCTTTGATTCGCCACGCACTTTTAATTTCCGTGATGACCCATGCAAATTCAATGTGCCTAGCAAAGTCACATCATTCAAAGTCGAGGGCAATACACGCCCCTGAATATTTAGAACGCGCTCAACTTCCACAAGGGCTTCCGCGAGGCTACTATGCCCGTTGCCTCGCTGTGTCTGCACAATGTTGGATAACGACGCAATGAACAAATTCCCGAATGAATGTCCCTTCAAATCGCCATCTTGAAACCGATACTGAAATAACTGTGTTAGTAGACTGTCTTCATCTGCTAATGCCGCAATATTATTCCGAATATCGCCCGGCGGAAGCACACCCAAATCACGTCGTAAGCGTCCTGAACTTCCGCCATCGTCGGCGACAGTGACAACAGCCGTAATATTGCTTGTATGCTTTTTCATGCCACGCAAACTAGCAGGTAATCCTGTACCGCCCCCCAATGCCACAAACTTAAATCCCCGTTTGCGCCGATTGAAGTCCATCACATGCTCAATCACATCCCCCTGCTGACGCAAACGGTACGGTGCGAGCAACGCCCGTATTATCTGGCGTATGCCATAACCAAAACTACCTAAGCCCAGCAATACAAGTGCAAAAGCAGGTATAAATCCTTCGGCATAAACTGGAAGCGCCACTTGCGTGATAGATAGTATCTCAACAAATATCAGTGCAAAACCAACTGCCAACACGATGATGCCCAGCGTCACCAGCATCATCCAACGTTTGATGCCAAGATTCGGCATAAGCCACCGCAAAACAGGAATTTTCTGTAGCCACTGCATGTCTTATGCCTGTCTCTGTCCTACTGGCATCCACCAAGAAATGCCCAAAATGACTAACGCGCCCACGACGGTTAGCACCCCGACCACCAGCGATGCTTCAAACCAGAAACGCTCAGGATATAACCGTATCAGTGTATCCGAGTAGTAAAAACGCCATGTCCCTTGCTCAAAGAAGACATTATGAAATTGGGTGAAAAAGAAATCCCAAGCGGTAATAGCCAGCAACACACCCGTAAAAATTAGCCCGAGCGTCAACAAAGCACCTTGCATCAACCCCAGCCGGAGTGCATGCAAACCCACGCCACGCCATAAGATTGCGCCCACAGCCAGCAGGATTAGCACATTCCAGAACCCAGCCGTGAATAATCCTTGCGCAACAATCTGAACATCTTCCATATGTTTCAATTCAGCTTCGTTGAACGCCACACACGGCTCAACATCCTGCGGAAAACAGAGTTCTCCTGGCAATTCCAACTCAGCTAAATAAGAAATCGGCTCATTGTTCGTGATGTACAACAAACCATACGGACCATATTCAATCCGCCCTTCACGCGACATACCCACTTCATAACTATAAGAGCGTTCCGGCAAATGATTGTACTCAAATATCAAAAATGCTGGACTCATCACCAAGCGCGAACTGCCGACGACCAACAAAAGCGGAATCATCAGCATCACATAAAATCGCAGAATCCAATCCAACCAGCCTGGCAACCCATCAGTTTTGCTTTTCTGTAGCGCGTTGGTTTCATCATAAATCACTACGTTTTCATTCTCACTCATTATCGGAAATCCTCCGCACCACCACTCAATATGAAATTCAGCACCAGCGAATCAATAATCGTCTCCACAGGCGCACGGTCATCTGTGAACAGAATATCACTCCGTCGTGCCTCGACAATATTTGCTGTTGTGTCCATCAATACCTGTCTCAACATCGGGTGTGCATCATCGGGCAAGCTCGCCAAATTTGCATTCAAATTTTCAGTCACCGTCGGCTGATTTGTTGCCACCAAAATCGTATTGAACGCACTCGGTACATCAATCGCATGTACAGTCGGGAAAACCTCATACAGCGTATTTGTTAGCGCATCAACTAAGCGCCTGTCCGTTTCAGTACGCCCCACATTGATAACCATTACACCATCATCAGCGAGATGTGCCTGCACTTCTTGGAAAAATTCTACAGTAGTCAAATGCCATGGAATATACGGTGGGCGATAGGCATCAATCCCTATCACAGTGTATTCTCTATCCAACTGATTCAACACATAGCGCCCATCTTGCGCATACATCGTCAGGCTTGGCATATGTGTCTCATTCATCTGAAAAAAGTCTTCCCCGACCTCAATGATGTCAGGGTCAATTTCAACACCATCAATCGGAATATCTCCGTAAACAGCGATATGCTGTCGTGGAATCGTGCCGGTTGCTAAACCCACCACCAGCATAGATTGCATCTCATCCGGCGCAAAATCAGCGTTGAAATACGGCGCAGCTAAGAAAAAATCCCATGTACGCTGATAGTAAATATTCGTCGGATGCCACTGACTATGGACGCCTTGCCCCTCATTCAAAAATAGATAGCGATACCCATTTGGGTCTTCTTGCACCTGAATATAATTATAAGCACTTTCGCCTTCGTATAGTAAATCGAAGCCATCTATCGCTGGACGCAATGGACGATTGTCTATAAGTATAATGAGCGCACCAATCACCAGTATCATCCATGAATATGTCGCTACGGTTTTGACTTGTCTTTCTAGCAATAAGCCAATCCCTGCAACCACAAACAACGTGCCAGAGAAGACTAAAAATGTCGCTGTCGTACCCCATTCAGGGATGAAGTACAGCGTCGGCAAGAACGTCCCTAATATGCTACCTACGGTACTCAGCGCGTATATCTGACCACTTACGCGACCAGCATTTTCAACATCTGTCACTGCCAGCCGGATAGCAAATGGTGACATCGTCCCGAGCAAAGTCACTGGCACACTAAACAGTACCAATACTGATACAAACGACCCCAGTGCCAATGCCGACTCAAAATTCTGAAACGCATCTGCTGAAATCGTCAGTACCGGACGCCCAACCAGTGGCACAAACGCACTCAGAAATGCACCCCAAAGGGCAATCGTATACATTGTACTGCGTTTAGGGGATTTATCTGCCCAGCGCCCACCTATAAAGTAGCCAACCGTCAAATATAGCAACATCAACCCGATGATATTCGCCCACACGAGATTACTGTTGCCAAATACATACCCCAACAAGCGCGAAGCTGTTAGCTCAATCGCTAGTGTCGCCATCCCACTTGTAAATACCAACAGATACAGATACCCATTCCCCCGTGAAGTTTGCTCAGTATCTATATTATTTCCTATACGTTCAGCCAACGGTGCATCCTTCTCATTATCATTTCACAGCATTTAAGTAGTAGAGTTTAAGCTATTCTGATGCTGTTTAAAAATTGATACGGAAATAAAGTGAGTACCCACCTTACCTAAATTAGCTCTAAAAGTTCCCTCTCCGCCAGCGAAGCGCAGGGGGGAGGGGATTTAGGGAGGGGTTAAGCGTAAAATGTCAGCCGCACCTTAGTCTCTGTATCTAATTCTTAACTTGCATAAAGTACGATTCATCATCAACAAACCAGTTGAATCAGTGTATCGCACAGCAACTTCAAACCGAAAGGGTCAGTGAACCATGTACACCATTCACACACCAACTCCCAATCATGCTTTAGGCATCGCAAACTGTATCCAACTCAGTTTCGGGGAATCAGCGTCTGTAGAAAACATTGCGCGTATTATTGAAGAAAAGCAGCATACCACCTATATATCCCTATCCCCAGCAGGGCAGGTCGCAGGATTCGTAGATACCTTCCAGACCAAAGCTCAAGATAACACTAGCCGTCATGAAATTGACTTACTCGCTGTCCATCCCGACCATCGTCGCAACGGAATCGCTCGCAAACTTGTTCAAGCATCACTCAGAGCGTCAAATAGTGATATGTCCCGTGCGCTCGTTGCTAGTGACAACAAACCTATGCAGAACAATCTCCACAAACTCGGCTTCCAACAGAGCAAGTTACACGCGCTCTACACCGCATCTACCTCTGCAACTCTGGTAGCTACCTCAACCGACGCGCATCTTATACCTGTCGATACATTTACATATAACGGCATCTGGCTCGAAGGCAATATCACACCACAAGCCATCAATGCCGCCCTCTACCAGCGCACCCAGCAACAACGTGATGTCGTCGGCGTAGTCATCGCTACAGACAATATAGACGCAATCAATAATTTACAAATAGCTAAATTTGAACGCATCAACACATATCATTGGTGGCACATACAGACAAAGTCAATTAATCGAGTGGAATCCAAAACGCAGTAACTATTTGTCCCTCGACTGAAAACTGCTTTTGTTGCGCCCCACCCAATTTTTCAATGACTCGTACAGAGGCAGGATTCTGTCCTTCAACCGTAACTTGTACGCCAGATAAACCATCTGCTTTTGCAATGTCTAGTGCAAGGCGTGTAGCAACTGTGCCGTACCCTTTTCCACGATAACTTGGATGCAAATTGCTGCCTATATGCCCATTGTATTGCTCGTAAGGCGCAGAAATTGAAGGACGATAGCGCAACTCGCCAATGACTATTTTGCCATCCAAGACGATAAAGTAGGTCTGCTGTCTAGGGATACCCTCAGGTAAATCAACCCCTTTTGCTTCATCCTGCAATTCTTGCACAAAAGTGTCAAAATCTGACAAAGCTAAGGATGTATTGTTGTAAGGATAATCACCATCGTGCTTGATACTCGCTCGTAGCATCGCGTGATAGCCGTCAGCCCATTCCAGGCGTGGTTTCTCCAGTGTGATACACATTTTATTATCCCAGCTTAAAACGGATGTTGTGCCAATGCGACGGTCAAATCATCGCCACGGCTGACCACTACCGTCGGCACTTTCATAAGGTTTAACCGTCCGCGTACCTCATCAGAAGACGATGCGCCAAATGTAGTCGGATCAACATACACGCACATCGGACGAATACCACGTCGCGCCAGCACATTCACTTCTGCAATCCAGCTCTCATCCAGCGTGGATGTAATGACAATCACTGTCGCGCCTCGCGTCAAACTAGAGCCTTCCAGCGTCAACATATCCCGCAAAGACCGCTCACTCTGATTGCGTGCTGTCGCCAATGCTTCCAATATCTGTGTATGCTGACGATGCCCGCGCTCCGGCTGGTAAAAATGACGCTCCGGTGTATAAGCGACAAAACCTAACGAGCGTTCCTTCTCGATGAAATAATGGGTCAAAGAAGATGCCACAATCACAGCATATTCTTCAGTAGATGGCGGAATCCCACCTCCACGTGGAATAATCGGACCTGTATTCTCAAAACGCTGTACAGATGGGTCTTCTACCAGCGATTCTGCCGAAAAATCAACTAGAACCCAGATGTCCATTAACGGGTCAATTTCAAACTCTTTTACAATCAACGCCCCACGACGCGCCGTGCTTTTCCAATGTACCCGATTGATACTATCTCCTGGCACATAATCCCGTACTCCAGCCGCGTTCGTGGTGATATTCTGTGTGATATAACGTTGTGGCTCGCCTCCAGACATGACCCCACGTGGCATGGTAAATTGCGTAATCGGCACCGTGCGCGGATACACAATCATACGCTCAGACGCATCAATCTTGCGCGGTGTCATGAACAAGCCAAACGGGTCGCCACTGATAATCGTCATCGGACCCAACTCAAACTCCCCCCGTGCGATACACTGGGTATCTACACGCCATTCATAATGCTTACTCGGCAACAGAGGAGGTACGACGTGGCTTGCGCGATGTCCTGGTAAATCTGAATGGTCGCGCACTTCCAGCCACAATTTTGGCAAGAAGAACGCATTTCGTACTGAAAACGTCTCGCTAAAAGTGCGCCCTACCTGTGAACGGCGTGAGCGGGTACGCCGCCCAATCCGAATACCCCGTACTGCCAACCACGACCATAACAAAGACAGCACAATCAACCCGCCAAACAAATACGCCAGATTGAAAAACACAGATTTTCCAGTCGCCAACCCCAATATCAATAAGACATTGATGAGCAACCAGATAGCATTGCGTCGGTTACTCATCATAATTAGCGTCCGTTCGCACCTGGTACAGGCGTACTGTTTAGCATCTGTTGTACAATGACCCGTGACGTAACGTTATTGTTGCGTGCCGATGGACCCATAATGATACGATGCGCTAGCGTGACTTCTGCCAGTGCCTTCACATCATCAGGAATCACATAATCACGTCCTGCCATTGCCGCCCGTGCTTGCGATGCACGAAACAATGCCAGTGACCCGCGTGGGCTACTCCCTAAATAAACATCCGAATGTCTACGTGATGCGCTCACGAGGTTGATAATATACTGCTTCACTTCCTCTGCGACATACACCGTGCGAATCGCATTCTGAGCGCGACGTAAATCATTCACACTCACGACCTGCTCAATGTTTGCAATCGGGTGTCCATGCTGTTGTGCCGATAAAATGGTCAACTCTTCTTCTGGCGTCGGATACCCCATCTGAATACGCATCAGAAAACGGTCTAGTTGCGCTTCCGGCAACGGAAATGTCCCCTCGTATTCAATCGGATTCTGTGTCGCCAAAATCATGAAGGGGTCATCCATCAAGTGCGTCACGCCCTCAACCGTGACCTGTTTTTCTTCCATCGCTTCCAGTAAGGCAGATTGCGTCTTGGGTGTTGCACGGTTAATTTCATCCGCCAGTACAATCTGCGCCATAATCGGACCCGCGCGAAACTCAAATTCATTGCTTCGTTGATTATAAATCGAAACGCCCGTTACATCCGAAGGCAACATATCCGGCGTGAACTGAATACGGCTAAACGTCGCACCAATTGCCTTTGCAATCGACCTCGCCATCATCGTCTTGCCCACACCAGGAATATCCTCAATCAGAATATGACCCCGACACAGCAAGCCCAAAACAGCCAGCCGGATTTCATTGCGCTTCCCAATGATGACCTGCCCAACGTTCTGTGCCACCCGTTCAGTAAATTCTGCCACACCTTGTATCGACGGTGCTTGATTCGTGCGTTGCGTTTGTGGATTATTCGTCATATCACTCGCTTTTCTCGATACTGCCAGAAATTCCAAGGTACGTCATTATGTAGGGACAGCATAGATGCTGTCCGCATATAACAAACTTGCGTATATTGATTGCAAAACTTAGTATGCCCCATAACCGCTAACCTGTCGTCTACGCCCGACCTACGGCTACCCGACAGTCAGTATAGCCTCATTTAGTATCAAAAGTGAAGCACTCACTCCATATCATAGAGATAGCCTGCCTAGCTTTCTCCGTAAAATCCTATCGACCCCCTATCAATCGCTTGCCCTTTACTACACAGGCTGTATAATCATCGCTAGTGGGATTCACATTACTGAGCCAACCTTAACGCGCTTCACTTGAACCCATACCTATTGTGAAATACAATGATGATATGTCTACTATGCGTTCCACAATAACAATCTTTGGTGGAACATCTTTTTGATAAACCTGCATCCGACCACCATATCGGGTTACTTTCTTTTTGAGAGGAGTACACTATGGCGAAATCGCGTACAGAACTAATGGTTGAACGCCTCCGTGACCTACAAGGTACAACACCAGAAGTCGAAGCATCCGCCGTTGTCAGCGTTGATGGTCTCATTATTGCATCATCCTTACCAGCCGGCATTGAAGAAGATCGCGTCTCCGCGATGTCCGCCGCCATGCTCTCGCTCGGTGAACGTATCGCGGGTGAACTCGGACGTGGCTTGCTCGACCAAGTCTACGTCAAAGGGATTAACGGATACGTTATCCTTATGTCCGTCGGCGATGAAGCCGTTCTCACAACTATTGTGCGTAAAGATGCCAAACTCGGGCTTATCTTCCTTGATATGCGCCGTTCCGCTGACGATTTAGAAAAACTCGTCTGATTAAATCGCCGTATAGCAATCGTTAAACAGATTGCTTATTACAACTTAGAGAAGTCGCTACGCGGGATGAACGTTCGTCCCGCGCTATCGTTTTAGCAACCACGCGACCAAACCCCGCCGAAAATCGTGGTTGGTTCGCTTTTTGTGTTGCCATGCCCATGTGTTAATCAGCCATAGGTGAAAAAATGCCAAATCCAAAATATATCTTTTGCACAGGCGGGGTGGTTAGCTCCGTCGGTAAAGGAATTACCGTAGCCGCCGTCGGGCGTATTCTCAAAGCACGCGGACTCCGTGTGTCCATCCAAAAACTTGACCCCTATCTCAATGTTGACCCAGGCACAATGAGTCCTTATCAACATGGCGAAGTCTTCGTCACCGATGATGGGGCAGAAACCGATCTTGATTTAGGGCATTACGAGCGTTTCGTCAATGAGAGTGTCACCCGTGCGTCCAATGTGACTGCGGGACAAGTCTATTTGCATGTGCTTGAAAAAGAACGTCGTGGCGATTATCTCGGCGGTACAATTCAGGTCATTCCACATATTACCAACGAAATCAAACGCCGTATCAAGCGTGTCGCTCAATTAGACCCTGACCTTGATGTGGTCATTGTAGAGGTGGGTGGAACAGTCGGTGACATCGAAGGGCAACCGTTCTTGGAAGCCATTCGCCAGATGCGCACCAGCCTCGAAAACCGTGAATCACTCTATGTTCATGTCACTTTCTTGCCTCATATCGGTGCAACTGGCGAACTCAAAACCAAGCCTACCCAACATAGCGTGCGTGAACTACGTAGCGTGGGTATCCAGCCACAGGTTATCATCGCACGTACAGATTATGATGTAACGCCCGATATTGTCGAGAAAATTTCGCTCTTCTGCGATGTTGACCAGCAAGCCGTTGTGCCACTCGTCACAGCAAACAACATCTATCAAGTACCACTCTCGCTGGAAGATGCTGGTTTAGGCGATTACATTATAGATTGGCTCAATCTCGAACCACGCCAACCAATTGATTTGGGGCAATGGCGCAATATCGTTGACCGTATGGCATATCCAGAAGGTGAACTCAATATCGGTATTGTCGGTAAATATATCGAATTACACGATGCCTATATGAGCGTCAAAGAAGCGGCTTTCCATGCGGCGGCTGCCTACGATAAAGACCTCAAAATTCACTGGATTCAATCCGATGACCTTGAAAAAGGACGCAATATCGAAGAGCTTGAAATGCTAGATGGTATCCTTGTACCAGGTGGTTTCGGCTATCGAGGTGTCGAAGGCAAAATCATCGCCGCCCGCTACGCCCGCGAAAACAAAATACCGTATCTCGGGCTGTGTCTTGGTATGCAAGTCATGTGCATCGAATTTGCGCGTAATGTCCTACAACATGAAGATGCTAATAGCTCCGAGTTCAACGAGAATACGCCACACCCTGTCATCAGCCTCATGCCAGACCAACACGATGTTATCGACATGGGCGGTACAATGCGCTTAGGGGCATATCCCTGTGTGCTACAAGCTGGCTCTTTGGCACGTCGCGTTTACCGCACTGACGAAATCTTCGAGCGTCATCGCCACCGCTTCGAGTTCAACAACGCCTATCGGGAAGAATTTGAAGCAAACGGTATGATGCTCACTGGACTCAGCCCCGATGAACGTCTTGTAGAAATTACCGAACTTGCAGACCATCCCTACATGATAGGGAGCCAGTTCCATCCCGAATTTCTCAGTCGCCCGACCAAGCCACATCCTTTATTCTTAGGGCTAATCGAAGCGGCAAGCAACTACCGCACTATGCGCGATGAATCGCATGCACATCAACAAGATACTGAACACGAATCATAAACCTGTGTTGATACACGGTAAAAAAACAAATTGTAGGGCGTAGTACACTGCGCCCGAAACGCTTATAGAACACTACCGAAACAATTACATGACCATCCGTATCACCAGAAGGGGAATACGATATGTCCATTGAAAACGTCATCCGCGAGATGCCAAAAGTTGACCTACACGTACAATTTGAAGGTGCAATAGACCGCGCATTCATTAAGCAAATTGCAGAGCAAACTGACATTGCCAAGCGCGATTTCAAAAAACCACGCGAATACCAAAAAGTCGTCAAACGCTTTGCAGAACTCGATTTCAAAGAACTTGACGAGGTAGCACGCATTACCTCATCTTGGGTGCGCCATCCCGAAGATATTGCCCGCGCTGTTTATGACCTAGCAGTGGGCTTCAGTAAGCAAAATATCAAATACGCCGAGATCGCAGTTAACCCTGCCATCTACACTGATTTAGGCATCACCTTCCCAAATCTCATGGAAGCACTCCATGATGGGGCAGACCGTTCCAAACGTGCATGGGGCGTCGAAATTAAATGGCTCATGTCCATGCCCCGTGAACGTCCGCGTAAAAGTGACGACATTGCACGTTGGGCGACCAGTGCCACGGGCGCAAAACTTGGCGTTATCGGCTTAACCCTTGTCGGACGCGAAGATGCGCAACCCATAGCGCAATTCAAGAAAGCATTCTCGACAGCGGAAAAAGCAGGTATCGCACGCATCACGCATATGTTCAGCTACCCAGATGCAGATTCCTTCGATGGCGTATTGTCCATTGTCGAACCACAACGCATCACCGATGCATGGGGTGTACTCGATTCGCCGGATGCTGTGTCCTATCTCGTAGAACATGATATTCCCATCTTGGTAACACCCAGCCGAGAAGTCAAACTTGGGCGCATTGATACTATCGCTGACTATCCTATCAGTGAAATGCTCGAAAATGGCTTGAATGTTGCTATCGGCTCAGGCATGCCATCACTCTTTGAAACATCCGTCACAGATGAATACATCGCTCTAGCAGAAGGTGGTGTCACAATCGAGGAAATTCAGTTGCTCAACCGCAATGCGATTCGTGCATCGCTCATGGAATCTGATGCTAAACGCGACCTCATGGCAAACTTTGAGCAATCCATCATCGAATTGCATGACCAATACCTCGCAGAAGCTGACTAACCTACGCTTTCGCAACGCCCACACAACGACCCGAATACGTCACCATAGCCCCTGCTTGGCAATCGCTCAAGTAGGGGCTATGCTTTTTGATGTAATTATTCTAGTCAATCATATATACGCGCTCGGGGGAGCTAATGTCATACAAACACATCATCATTCTACTACTAATAGCAATAGTAACACTGCCAGCCATCGCCCAATCCGAACCCACACGCCTTGACCTACAAAATGCTGTCCTTGCCGATATGAGTACACGCACAGGCACGACTGTCACCATGCAGAGCCTATCCGCACAATTATTCTTTTTTGGCACATATGAATACGTCACAGGTTTAGGATGCCCACTCGCACCAGCATCCGCCCCAACAACAGGCAATTGGCATCGCTTTGAGTACACGTATAATGGCGAACAGTACAATTACATTGTCTCAGATAATTTAGTGTCACTTATTCTCTGTAACGCAAATGAACTCGGCACACCCATCGCCCCAACCGCACGCCCGACTCTTGCACCCACCCAAACACCGCTTGTGGGAACAGGTCAGCAGGGTGGAGGTGTTGCCAGTAGCGCAACCTCCGTCTCGCAACCTACCTCAGTCAATGCCACACAATCCGGTAGTGGGACAGCCAGCACCTCCCAAATCAATACAAACATTTGCCCCTTACCAACCCGCATGGTGCTACGTGGTATCGGACAAGTGCTACTAGGCGAACCCAATTGGTTGCACGCATTGCCTTCTCGCCAATCACCACAGACAGGCGAAATCCCAGCCGGAGATACCTTCCGTGTCATCGACGGTCCCATCTGTGATGAGAGTTCAGGCATGGTCTATTGGCAAGTAAGCTATGGGGATAGCTTTATTGGATGGACATCCGAAGGACTGAATAACGAATACTGGATTGAACCACTGTTCGTAAGCTCAGATTTCTTGGTTGAAAATGTCGGTGCGATTGGCATCCCGCAATGGGCAAGCCTCGTCCCCGCTGACCAAAATCCGCTTACCTATCTTAACGAAGACGGTACATTCCTAGCTGTCACCACCAGCGAAACTTCGCTGACAGTCTATGACACCACAACCCTTGAAGTGGTTGCTACGTATGATACATTTTCTGCAAATATCCAATCCGTGTATATTTCACCCAACGGTTCACATCTAGTGGTCGTCACGGTTGATAATCTTATTCAAATTACGTCGCCCATCAACAATGTACCCACAGGCATAACGAGTCCGACGACGGTCACTGCACTGATAATGCCCTATGGTCAATCACTTCTCATCACGGCTACGGATGAGCCAGCCCTTTATTTCTGGGATACAGCCAATCCTGCAACACCTTTGCGTACTATCCAGCTACCACAGGCCGTCACTGACATGCAATTCTCGTCCGATAACACCGAACTTCTACTCCGTAATGCAGATGATGAATTTGTCGCCTCTCTCAGTTTTCCAGCTTCACAACCATAAACAAAAAATCCCCTGTCTCATATCTGAGATAGGGGATTTGTGTTTTATCTAATTTACTCAGTCCGCAGGCGTAACCGCAATATCCTGCCCACGCACCACATCAATTGGTAACGTAACAGTCAACACGCCCGTCTTACTCAATTTTGCCTTTGCCTCTTCTGAGCGCACGCTGATAGGAATCGTCACACTGCGCTCAAATTGCCCAAAGCGACGTTCCCGCAGTAGAAACGTAGCATCATCGGGCGTATCGGGTTCAATCGTCTCACCACGAATCAGCAGAATATCGCCTTCCATCGACACTTCAATGCTTGTTGGCTCAAGCCCATCCATAGCATTCGTCTGAATGACGACCTCATCGCCCGACTGAAAAACATCCAGCCGGACACTGTTCGCAGCCGTCGCGGTTTGCACAGCCGTCTGCACTTGCGTGATGCCTTGCTCAATCACTTTACCAACTGAGTTACGCAAACGGTTCAATTCCTTCATCGGGTCAATCCGTTGCTCATCAGGACGCTGTGGATTGTTTGGGTTCTCTTCTGACATAATCTAAGCTCCTTTGCCATATTTCGTCTAAAGACGCTAACTATTGTACGTTAAATAATAACAGTCAGTTTCAACATTGTCAGTCTTATCTACAAAATATTTATATTTGTAAGGAACAATATCCTTGTTTTTCTATCTTACAAATAGATATAACAGGCGTAGGGCTATT
>JBCBKJ010000023.1:0-75291 GCA_038522085.1 Chloroflexota bacterium | reverse complement strand
GTCATTTTTGAGAGCGTATTTCAGAGAATCAATAGCATGTTCATTATCCATGTTACCCAGTGCTCTTGCCACATCAGTACGTACAAATTTATTACTCTCTTTTATCAGTGCCTTTCTAAGTGGATTCATTGCATGCATATCACCTAGATTACCCAATGCACATGCAGCTCTACGGCGTACCCAATCATCAGGATCATTTTCCAATGCCTCTACCAATGGTTCTAATGCCCTACTATCATTCAACTCTCCCAGTGCCTGTGCCGCACTTTGACGCATTAGCTCAATCTCTGGTCGAAAAAGTCCAAACTTGCTTGCATGTGATAAGTGGTCATCTTGGTATCTGAGTATTTCTATTAAGTGCTTCACTGCTCTTTTATCACCCAATTTACCTAATGCGGATACTGCACTACTACGAACTTCGTCAGATCGGTCACTTTTTAAGACACTAATCAGTGGCTCTACCGCTTGTTCATCTTTTAGCTTACCTAACATCTCGGCTATATTACTATACACCTTACTACTCAAATCATTAGATAGTGCTTCAATAAGAGGTTTTACTGCTCGCATATCTTCTAATTGAGTTAGTATACGAGTTGCAATTTCACATATTTTCCTATCACTATTTTCATGCAATATAATCATTGATGGAATTAAAGTACGTACATCATTTAATTTCTCCAACGCCGTAATTGAAGCATGGTGTACGAGGTTAGTACACTTAGGATTTTGCAGACTGGCGATATTACCTAACACAACGTCACCATCTATTTCTTTTAGACGATATACTAGATATTGATACCGTTCTTCATCAATATCTTCGCTACCAAGTAGGTTAATAATTATCTCTTCCTCTGGAGTAATGAATTTAGTCTCATCTTCTGACAAAACTTGATATTTTGCATTAAACATCTCACGCATTATTTTGCGTCTAGGTTCTGCCCACAGATAGGCATCATCGTAGCCACTTTCGACCCAGATTTGCACCGCTTGTTGGAATTGTCCCCATTGACGTATCCATTGAATATCGAGGTCAACGGCATCAACTACTGTTTGTAGCCACTGATTCCAATCGCGCACGTTGGCGTACACCACAAACTGAATTTGTGAGAGTTCTAGCCAATTGCGACGTGCTAAGGAACGGACACTCTGAATATCTGCGGAGACGGTATCGGGCAATTGGTCATCGGCTGGAATCTCGTTAATGGCTGAATTTATCGCTTGCAGAGTTTCTGCTTGGCTTGTGTTTGCACAGTACAGAAGCGTCACGATACGTTTTTTGTGATGTAGCGCGTGGGCTATTTCGGCATTACAGTAAGGGGATTGTATTGATTGTGGACTGAGGACGAATAAAAAATTGTCGGCTGCTTCGATACCATGTTTGATTTCGTCCCACCAACGAGAGCCTGCTGGAATACCTGCGAGGGGTTCTTTTTTCTTGTCAAACCACATTTTTTTGCTGGCGTGTTCAAGGTCGGTAGTCAAGCGTTCGACAAAATCTAAATTTCGGCGTGAATAGGAGACAAAAATATCGAGCATCAGGTAATCCCAGAGAAGCTAAGTATTATCGCTCTATCATACCGTGAATACGGTGACTGTGCGCTGAAAATTGCGAAAAAGCGGATACTTATGAAAAAGTATCCGCCAGTTGTTCATGTTGTACCGTTGATTGTGGTGAGGGTAGTCGCGCCCGTTGTAGTATCTGACGTGGTTTGCTTAGAGATGAAAGCATCACGCTCTTTGAGTTGAGCTTGTAACATCTCATAGGAGGTACGCAGGGCATCATAGCTCAATGTTTCCTGATTGTTAGAAATCATCTGGGTGATAGCAAACACCACGACCTCGCGCACAAATGCACCCGGATAACCTACGAACTCAGAAGCAAGGGCGGCGTGTTCTTCGCGCCAGAAATGCTTGAGATAGCGTTCCAGCATGGCTGTTGCTTGTGCTTCATCTTCGATGGGTGGCACAATGTAAATGCGATCTAGCCGACCTGGGCGCTTGATTACACGCTCGTCAATTGCTTCGGGATAGTTGGTCGTCGCAATCAAAAGCGTGCCATGCGAATTTTCTGCACCTTCTGCCCCATCCAGCACATTAAGGATGATGGCTTTGTCACCCTCTTTGAGATAAGCATCCATCTCTTCAAGAATGATGAGCGCAGGACGATTGGCGTAAGCAGCGGTGCTGAGTGCCTGTTCAATTTTCCAGAACTGAGCGCCGTCTGTTTCCCCCATGCCACGTTGCGCACTAGAGATATAAATCACACGATGTCCCTGTTGCAAAGCCCAGCCTGCAAGCGCGTTGCAAAGCATGGTTTTCCCCGTACCGGGAACACCTGCAAAGAGCAACTTACGGAAAGGATTCAAACCCAGCTCACGATAGACAGCTGCGCCACGTTCAAAGAAGGCATGTACATCATTCATGATGCTTTGCTTGAGCGATGCCGACAGAATTACATCATCAATTTTGACTTTAGCATTGATGGTGCGGGTGCGTCCGCCAATGACCATAATTTCATTGTCGGGATAGGCGAATTTCATGCAGGCTTCACGAAAAGCGTACCAGAGTTTGAGCTTATCTGTTGGGATACAGGCAAGCGTTACTTGCTGGTACATATCATCTGCAAAGAACGCTGATGCAACTGCCACGTCTATCGCGTCAGTATCGCTTTCGAACCGATAGATATAGGTGCCTGTACTGTTGTTAATTTCGCCACGCTGATGATGATAGATATATGGTACAGCAGATGATTTGGCACGGGTACGTCCAGCAAAATGATATTTCTCTTGCAGAAGCGTATCAGGTGTAAATTGTGCCAAAATGCGCTTTTCAACCATCGTTTCATCAACGCTTACAATGACCCATTCGATTTCAGGGTATTGGGCAATCCAATTTGTTTCCATCCAGTCCGCGATCAACTCGCTCTTGAGGTTTGCTGACGAATCCTCGCCACAGCTATATCGTGTCATGTTATACTTTACCAATGAGCTATGTGTTCAGATAGCACAAGAATACAAAAGTTATTTTAAGAGGTCAATAAGGCTCACTATATCGGTAGTATTTTGATAGGCGTCATCTTAGCAATGAGCAACGGAAATTTTATTTGTGATGAGGGCATTCTACAAAAACGTCATGTCGTAATATGTAATGTTACTCGCTAAGGTTTGGCATCTCTTGTATGCTTGAAAGCGTAAATGTATTGGGTACAAAGACTATGGCTGATTACATAGCGAACCGCTATTTATTAGAAGACATGCTCGGTAAGGGTGGGATGGGCGCGGTGTGGAGGGCATCTGACCGTTTGAGCGGGCAACAGGTGGCGCTCAAGCGGGTGAATGTCGCGGCATCGCGGGATAAATCGAAAGACACGCTGGCATATCGCTTGGCGTTGGCACTGGAATTTCGTATTCTGGCGAGTTTGCGTCATCCACATATCATGAGCGTGTTGGATTATGGCTTTGATAGGTCAGCACAGCCATTTTATACGATGACCTTGCTCGAAAATGCCCAGCCGATGACAGACTATGCAGAGGGTATCACAGATGAGAGCGAATTGGTTCGGCTTACAATTGACCTTTTAGAAGCCATTGCCTATTTGCACCGTCGTGATTTGATTCACCGTGATTTGAAACCGCAGAATGTGCTTGTCACGCCGGATGGTGTGGTGAAAGTGCTGGATTTTGGATTGGCGCTTTATACCCGCGAATCTGTGAGCAATGTCTATGAAGAAGGCGTTGGCACGGTGCGGTATATGTCACCGGAATTGCTGACAGGCGACCCTGCCAGCGTACAATCTGATTTGTATGCTATCGGTGTGATGTTGTATCAGTTGTTGACAGGCAAATATCCGTATAATCAGCGTAATTTGGGCGTGCTAGTGCAAGAAATCATGAATGCCCCACCCGATACGAGCATGTTGCCGACGCGCTTGCAACGGGTGGTAGATCGCTTGTTGATGAAGCACCCAGACTATCGCTATCAACAGGCACAAGATGTCATTGATGACCTTGCAAAAGCAATAAATACACCGCTACGAATAGACAAACGGGCATTACGCGAAAGTTATTTGCAGGCGGCGCGGTTTGTGGGGCGCGATGAGGAATTACGGACTTTACGAACGGCACTCAAAAACACGTTGGCAGGTGCGGGGTCACAATGGTTGATTGGTGGGGAATCCGGCATTGGGAAATCACGTTTATTGGAAGAATTGCGCACGCTGGCACTGGTCGAAGGGGCGACGGTCTTACGCGGTCAGAGTGTGACGGGAGGCGAACGACGCTTTCACATGTGGCTGGATATTTTGCGTCAACTGGCATTGATGGTAGACATCAGCGACGACGAAGCAAGTATTTTAAAGACGATTCTCCCCAATTTAGACACGCTACTACAGCGCGAAACACCCTCTGAACGCAGTTTGCGCGGCGTACAGGGACAGCAATTACTGGTGCGGACGATAGTTGCTGTACTGATGCGCTATGACAAACCACTGATTATTTTGCTAGAAGATTTACATTGGGCGGGTAATAGCCTTGATGTGTTACAGCAATTATCCGCGCAAGCGCAAGATATGCCCTATTTAATTGTTGGCACGTACCGCGATGATGAACGCCCTGATTTGCCTGTGCATCTATCCGAAATGGATGTGATGCGCTTATCACGGCTGGATGCGATGAGTATGGAGCAACTGAGCGCGGCAATGCTCGGTACAGCCGGCAAACAACCGCATGTCCTCAAGTTGTTACAAGAAGAAACAGAGGGCAATGTCTTTTTCATGGTGGAGATTGTACGGGCGCTGGCAGAAGATGCCGGACGCCTCGACGCAATTGGTCAGCAACCCTTACCACAGAATATTCTGACAGGAGGTGTGCAACAGGTGGTACAACGGCGCTTAGACCGTTTGCCGGATACTGTGCGGACATGGTTGAACGCAGTGGCTATCGCAGGGCATCAACTCGATTTACCTGTGGTCAATGAATTAACAGACGACACACTCGACCTAACCAGTACACTGATGCTGTGTAGCAATGTGGCTGTGCTGACTGTTGAGGGCGATAGTTGGCGCTTTGCACACGATAAAATCCGCGAGTCTATCATTAATGCGCTGAGTGATACCGACCATGCACACTACAATCGGCAAGTAGCAGAAGCTATTGAGCGCGTTTACCCTGAGGATGATTCACGAGTAGCTATTTTACTCGAACACTGGTTAGCGGCACATATCCCCGACAAAATTATCACCTATACGGCGGCAGGCGTGCATCAGATGTTGAAGCAGGGATACATTGAAGATGCCCTCGCCTATGCCGAACACGCCCTGCCCTATATGCCAGACGGTAGTTTTGCCCGCATGGATTTATACACGCGGCTGGGTCTGATTTATCGCATCATCTACAACATGCGGGCTAGTCAGGCACAGTACAAAGAGGCGTTGTCCCTGGCGCGTGCGCTGGCGCATACCGAAGGCTTGGTGAAGGCATTGTGTGGCTTGGCAACTGTGCATGTCGAGATGATGAACGACCTCGAACAAGCACAGAGCTATGTCGATGAGGCATTGGCTTTATCCGGCGACGACATCAAGTTACAGGAAGATGCGCTGATGGCGGCAGGACGGGTTGCGGCGGCAATGCGCGATTTTGATACGGCGAAAGCACATTACGAAGCGAGCTTGCGGATTCATCAGCAACGAGGCAACCGACAACGCATTGCAAACACCCTCAATCAATTAGGCTTGATTGCGATGCGCAGAGGCGACCTCACAAAAGCTCATGCTCATCTGAGCGAATCCATTGCTATCGTAGAAGAAGTCGGTAATTATTTTAGCACGACCAAACAACTACAAAATTTAATTGACCTTGAAGGCTGGCGCGGGAATTTTGATGCACAGAGAACCCATGCCAAACATGTTATTGCGCTATGGCGCGAACATAATGCGCGTCCGCAGATGGCAGAGGGTTATTTTTCGCTGGCGCACATCGAGATGAGTCGTAGCGACTATGAATCCGCACGCGAGTATCTGGAAAAAGGCACGCACATTGTTCAGCAAACCGAGCAAACAATGGAAGCGGCGTGGTTCAATTACGGGTGGTTAGCACGTTTAGAAGAATCGTACACCGAAGCTATGTTATCGTTCAGTAAAGCGCTGGCTATCTGCACAGAAATGGGCAATCAGCATGCACAAGCGCATGTGCTGTGTCAGATGGGCTTGGTCGCTTTTGCAGAGGGCAATCATAGTCGGGCGCATGCATATACCATGCGCAGTTGGCAACTCTGTGAGCATCTAAGCGATGATGAGATTGCGTTACATATTCAAATTTTGTGTGGGACGCTGTTGCGTGAGCTTAATCATTTGGAGATGGCACTATCTATACATGAGCAAGCACTCGCCCAAGCAATTGAAAGCAACCATATTCAACATCGGATTGCGGCGCAGGCGACCCTTTCACGAACCTTACTCGCAAATGGTCAGGCAAGCGAGGGAAAACGCATTTTACAAGCAGGTTTAGCAGATGCTTGGGAACATCACATGATGCCTTATGTGTTAGCAATTTTGTTGAGCAATGTCGATTTTTTGCACCAAGCGGGGCAACATATGGCGGCAGCGGAGCAATTACACATGATTGCCCAGCATCCGGCAGTCGGCTATGTGGCATTGGAGAATAGGATGGATGCGCTGGTACTATGGACGCATTTACAGCAAAAACTCAACATAGAGGCACAACGCACGGCTAAAGAACGGGCGCTGTATCTGGATTTAGCGAAAGTTGTTAATCAACGGCTGGGTATGGCTTCGGCTGGATGAGCATCAGGCGACGTGTGCCAAACGTAACCACTGCATGGCTTCAAATTCACCCATGAAAAATTGAATGCTATTTTGGGAAACTAATGTTTTCGTCAATTCAGCGATACCATGATATTTAGAAGTTACGAGGGGGTCAGTTAGTCATGCCTAGCCGTTTACAAGTTTTTATAGTGTCGCTGATTTTTCGCCCCTAAATTTCTCTATACTCACGGTATCTGCACGTACTAGTATAGGGAAAATGAGATGCAACTTGCACACGATATTCAATCGCCTACAATGACAACATCCTTACCGAGCAACCGTTTTGAAACGAAGGTATTATTCGAGATTACGGCGTCGTCTATGCGCGATATTGTCGAACGCTTGGACGAATTTCAGTATGCACCCCGCATTCCAGGCAAAGGCTTGGTCTTCAGTTCAGTCAAAAAGCAACTACCAGACCGCGCCAGTATTTATTTTAGCTACGAAAAAACCGAGCGCACCAAGTACAAGACGAATGTTTTTGAGATGATTACGGGCAATTGTCAATTGGCGCGTAACACAGCGAATGGTGTGAATGCAACACTGTCTATGTCGCATAAAGACTACATCAACCGCATGATTTTGGGTGGTGTTGCTTTGCTTGTAATGACCATTGTTATAGGTTTTGTAGAAACGTTGAATCCCTCGCCTTTTGATTTCCCCTATGCACTTACCGTTGGTCTAGGTACGTTTTTTGGGTTGTATTATATAGGCTATGCGTGGTTCACCATGAAACAAATTCACAAAGCAGAGCAAGATATTATCAAGCGGTTTCAGATTGCCTTTTTGCCCGACGAGGTATAGTGCGCCATGAGCTTGTGGTAGCTCTGGTAAAAGCGTAATTTATCATTTTCGTAGGGACTATCGCATGCAGTGAATAATGTAGGTAACCACTTAGTGTCCATATGCCAGCCGATGGCGTCTGCGAGTGGTGCTAAGTCGAGATAGGGGTCAGCAAGTGCCAACCTTCCTACATCCAACACGCCGATGAACGCACTTGTTTCAGGGTGTACGCGCATATTCACAGGGTAGAAATCGCCATGTGTGACAACAAGCGTGCTATCACTGAGCGTAGGCAGTAAGTCTGTCATGATAGATAGATGTTTGTTGACCACATCATCTTGACTATCTGCATGTATGGTTTTTACCCGTACTAGATGGTCGGTATGGGTGCGCCGAGGTAGGTCGTTTTCATGCGGGATGGCGTGCATTTTACGGGCGATGCTCGCCAACAGTGATACGCGCTTTTCAGGGGCTATACTGAAATTATCGTCCATAGGATGGATGCCGTTTATAGGCGTGGTGAGCAAGTATTCATAGGTGTCATCTGTAGCATATGCAAGTGGACGTGGCACAGTGATTTTGCCTCGTAGCCAGTGTAGCGCGACCTGTTCATCTCGGAGACTATCATGGTTGGTATGCGAGGCGATTTTTAGATAGGCAACCTGCTCTGCTGTGTGAACGCGGTAGATTTGCGCAGGTGAAAAGCCATCATTAACGTATTCGTATTTTGCATTATGTAAATACGTAGCGATATTTACTGGCAACGATTGGCTATCGAGAGCGGTCATGCGTCATCAGGCACAGTGTCTTGTATAGCTAAGGCACGGATGCGGTTAAGAACGCCATTCAGTTCTTGTTGCACATGCCAGCGACGCTCACTCGCTGTATCGCGCACGATGAGCCAGTAACTTATCCAGCCGGTAATGATAACTAGAATAAGCCACAAGCCAAACACACCCAAAATAGCATAGGCGGACATAAAGCCTTCGGTCAAATCACTGATGAGCGACTGTATACCGATAAAACGACCATAGATAATACTCATGACAATGATTACTAAGACCACAAGCGCGTGCTGTAAATTTTGACTGGGTGCTGGCACATCGACAACGGCATGCAAACGTAGACGGGTATCGGTGCCTTGCCAGCGTTGCATAACGCCTATAATACGAATTTCTTGCTGATTAGTATCATTTATTCTTATTGCTTTGAACTCAATATCGTCACCTTCGAGGTCGCCTAATTCGAGGGACATAGTGGAAGGCAATAAGGCTTGCAAGCGTTGCGCCACGATATGCGGTGGCATCGGAATATCGAGTATGTCGCGCACTTGGGTATGAAGTAAGGGTTTGGACACAGCACCATCCTAGCAATAAGTCTGATTGATTGAACGGATTTACAAAGATTAGATACGTTCAACTACAAATAACGCGGGCTATTGATAAAAGTATAAAGGTAAAAGGTGAAGATTTGTCTTTGAATCCCTTTGTTTCATGAATTACATTGTTTGTGATTGATTCCACATTTGTACAAATTGCTCTCGCCAATAATTGAACCAATATTCTGAATCTTTGCGACTAATAGTTATATGCATTCGGTTATTTGTGCTGGAATTATAGAAAGCATAGAACTCAACCAATATGACACCATTTTGTTTATCTGGATCAACTGCCACCATGCTGAAACCGGGGCTATAATCTAGGTAACGAAATTGGAAGTCACCTTCAATGTCCCATTTCTTTATATTATTCACTCGCTTCGTTGTTTGGGCGATTGAGTCAGGTACATAATTTACTTGGTAGTCCAAAGAGTCATTGAGTTGCTTGACAAGAATATCTACAGCCGCCACATTCTGCGGGTTCTGAACGATAAGATGAAACTGACCATCTTTTTTACTCAGTACCTCTTTCCTTAGCTGATCCATATTATAGTCATTTAGAACATTCACTGCTGACGCAGCATACATCCAAACCTGTCGTCTTCCTTTAATTCTTTCAGCAAATGGTTCAATGTTTGAGCGATCATTCAGAATAGTATCTAAATCAGCAAACTCTTGTTCTGGAGTAGTAATGTGATAGACAAGAACACCCAACGCGCTTAGAATAATTGGCATCTGTAGATTTTGAACCCAGTTCAGGTCATCCCCTAATACAGAAAACACTGCAAAAATAATTGCTAAACCACTAACTACATAAGCATCTACATTTCGCCTTTGTCGAAAATCATTCCCGATACGAGAAAAAATTTGTCTAAAACGCATCTTTGAGCATCCTTAGATTAATAACAAATATGTGTGAAGGTATGATTATTTCTCCAATTTTATTTGTAGAGAGTGCTTTACTATGCAAGCAACATTATCTGTTACATACGTTTCTATTATTATCAGGACAGCTTAAAAATGCAAAAACGCCCACTCATAAGTACATGAGGGGCGTTCGGGATTACAAGATTCAGTTGGTATTAGCGATTGTCGCGGACGCGCACGGGTGCTTTTTTACGCTGATTGGTGCTGATTTCTTCCGTCATTTTGCTAATGATGAACGGCGCAATTACCAATACGGCAAAGAGCCAGCTATATGCCCCAAAAGCGACGGTCACGAGGGCGAAAACGATGCTGAATGCAATGGCAAGATATAGGTTGTTCTTACGCTTGTTGTTTTGCATGTGGTGTGTGTTCTCTCTAGAATGTGTGTGTTTTCAGAATTACCAACAGTCTAAAGCCAAACATGCACGCAATCAATTAAGATTGCCCCGTTTTTACACATTTACAACACTACTATCATGCGGTGCTATTTTGCTTGCATTTCAGCGAGTTCATCTTCGAGTTCTTGACGTCGTTCGTCGGCTGCTTTGCGGGCAGCTTCTAGGGCGTTATCGTAGTGTTCTTTGAGATTTTCGCGCAGTTCATCGCCACTGACGGGTGAAAATAATGTGACGACGATTATAGCCGCGAGTGCGCCACCACCTAAGCCGAGTAGTAAGCTGAGTAGTCGTTTCATAGATTAGTGAGCGCGGAAACCCCGTAGCTTGCTGCGGGGAGGAGCGCTCTCCTCCTTTTCCTATTTACATTTTGTATGAATACGAATAGCCATCCAGTGCATGACGGATGGTGCAGTATTGGTGGCTAATCCCTTGAATCGTACCTGTTGCAGTACGAATGTTGAAACTACCTGATGCACGTACCGCCACCCGTCCAACATATGTGCCTATTTTCTTCCCTTTAGTGACAACTGCTTTCACCATATCGCCTGTTTGAAAGCCTTTGACCATGCGAGTGCCTTTCGCTGAGGTACGCGGAAACCCAAATTTATCGACCCGACACATTTGACGGGATTGTCTGCCCGTAGCTGTGATAATGAGTGGTGATAGCGTATCATGCACAAAAACCGCTTCACCACTTTCGCCGACACAAACAGCATCTAGCCAGTGGGTTTTGGGATAATTCTGTTGACGCCGATTGTATTTCGTGCGTCCACCTGTACCCACTTCCAATGGCAAGCCCATTTGCTTTAATCGTTCAAATAATGCCCAGCGGGTGCTGTTGATTGCTGAGGCATCGCGCAAAGGCTTCTTTGCTTGTGCCTGAATCTCAGGAAAGCCATATTCGCTTGCCGTTTGATTGCCCTTATCTTGATTGCACGCATGACAAGCCAATGTCAGGTTATTCACACGATTGCTACCCTCGCGTGACTTGGGAATGATGTGTTCAATTTCCAGAGGCACATCCTTTATGCCACAGTAGGCACAGGTGCGTCCCCATTTTTCGAGTAAGTATTCTCGCACTTCGTAGCCCATCAACGCACCTTGCTGATACGCGACACCAGAAATCTCAGGATTTTGCATGGCTTGAGTATCAAATCGTACTAACTCCTGAGCAAGATGTGTCACAGGCACAAAACGCATCAAACGCTGTACCCATGTGAGGACATTATCAACACGGCTTTTCAGCGAGGGTGCCAGCCAGCCTTTCGGACGACGACGGTTTTCAAAGCGCGGTTGCCGATAGCGTGTTTTTCGACTGCGCCGTCCGCGTCTGAGTTGTCGTCGCTTGAGTAAGTTGTCACGAATTTGTTGTCCGCGATGGGTGAGTTCTCCCGCCCAAATACAGCGCAAACCACGCTTGAAATTTGCAACAATAGCAAGCCCTGACGTCTTTGAACCAGGGTCAACCTTGACTTGGGTTTCTTGCGTGTCACCCCCTTCACGCTCAAGCAAAATGATAGTGAAGGGATAGTGGCGAAACACAGCCGCTTTCCCTTTCTTGAGCAATTCTCTTGCTCGTGCCGGATGACAGGGCATGAGGGGTTCTTTGTTTTTGTCTACTACAAATACGCTTTGCATTGAAAGTTACCTTTCGATTCTCCGCTTGCGCGGGTAAGGGTCTCCTCGCCCATGTTATGGAACGGTTTGTTGTTGAGCGCACTTGCCTAGACCTTCAGCATGTTTAACGCACAACCGTAGTGGATGAGGCTGGAGCGTCACCCCATCGTACCTATCTATTCGTTCCTAACGGTGTCTTTGCCCTTCAGCATGACATGGGCTGGTCAACACAGGCATGAAGCTAACTTTCACTCTATGCCCCGTAGCAAGCTACGGGGTCGTTGACAGCATCCTAACTCAGTTTAACTTCGTGCGGTTCTAAATCAGTACCTGTCTCAACTTCGATTTCGCCATCCCAATAGGTGATACTAACGGGCTTGCCGTCGGCTGTCCCTGTTGCATAGCCAAAATCACCGGCAATAGGCATAACAGCAGAGAATTGCCCCTCTTGCCCAACCATGCGCCCACTGCGTTTTTCGGTGATGAAAACGTTCATTGTATTGACTTGTATCGTGCTACCCACTTTAACTTCTTCGTGCGTTGGAATCTGACTGCGCACCCGTTCGCGTTTATAGAGTGTCCAGTAGCCTTCATCTTCTTCCAACCATGCCGGCGGTGTGCCATCCGACCAGTTGATTTGCCATTCTTCCCAGAAACCTTCGTCATAAGCATAGCGCACACGACCAAGTACCGTGAACTTCTTGCCTTTAATCTCACCTGATTGCCCAACTGATAACCGCGATGGGTAATCTGCAAGTTTTACACCTTTACCACGCGGGTTCAAGCCTTGCTCACCACTAATCAAATAAGATGACCCGCAAAACTGGCAAGTCACTGAACGAATGAACTGATTCTCTACCGCAAGTGGCGCACCACAGGTTTCACAATTTAATTGTGCCATTTAGTAATCTCCTCAATAATTCAAATAATGATAGAGCAGTATACTTATCATTTTACATCTATTTACGACATCGTGCGTGCAAATCCTGTAAATAATCGTTAATATCTGCGGGTGTAGCGTCATTATACGTTATTTCAAGGGGTGCGAATTACGCGCTATGTGCTAAAATCAAGCGCAATTCTTACACTCATGGGTGAGTTAGGTTATGGTGCAGATTATTCGTCGCAGATATATTCTAGGATTTATCCTAGCTACAATTATGCTTATTGCAGGTTTGTTCCTGTGGGTAAATCTGGTTAATGCACAAGTGACCTACACACTCACAGTCAATGCGGCAAGCGATGGTACAGGTGGTGCAGGCGATTGCGAATTGCGTGACGCGATTATTGCTATTAATACAGGCACAAATGTTGATGGGTGTACGTTCGCAGGCGTACCAGACATTGACGGTACAGCGCCTGATGATGATTTTGTTATCAATTTTGATACGAGTATTGTCGGTCCATTGGGTCCCGCTCCTACCATTACGCTCACAAGCCCACTGCCAGCGATTACCTCGACAGTTGTTCTCAACGGGAACGCGGCTGGTGGTACGAATGTAACAGTACAAGGTCCTGGTGGTGGTACAGGCTTCAATTTCACCACAGTTGGTGACCCCGCCACTACGCCCAACGCAGCCGGATCATCCATAGATAATTTCACCATAACAGGTTTTGAACGCGCCATTCAAGTAAATGACATTCCGAACGTTAGCATTGGCACAACGACTCGCAACGAAATTATAAGCAATGGACGCGGTATCGTACTGCTAGGCGATGATACTGATAACACGACGATTCAAAATAATTTTATCGGTGTTGATGATAGCAATACCATACTAGCAAACCTCGTAGATGGCATTTTCGTTGGCGACACCGTAACGAATACAACCATCAGCAACAATACCATTAGCTCAAATGGGCGTCATGGTATCTTCGCACAAAATGTTGATGGCTTGACTATCCAAAATAATATTATCGGTTTGCCAAGCACTCTAACACTTGTGAATCGTGGCAATGCAGGCTCGGGTGTGTTTGTCAATATCGGGCAAAATGTTAATATTTCTAACAATACAGTTGGCTATAACGGTGGCTTTGGCGTTTTCGTCAATGCCGCCCCAGATACTACGATTGATAGTAATAATATTGGCTCGCTTGCCAACGTGACAGATAACGTCGGTAATGGTAATGCTGGGGTGTATGTATCTAACAGTAATGGTACATCTATCACCAATAGCTTCATCAACTTCAACGGCGGACAAGGGGTTGCTGTTGTGGGTAGCCAAGGTGTAGACATCAACGTCCAAAGTATTTTCGGCAACGGCTCGATTGGTATCGACATGGACGCGAACGGCGTTTCTGGCATTGGGGGTACATTCTCTAATGGTGGATTGAACTACATGAACTTGCTCGCCGCTTCGACGGATGGCGCAAACATACAATTCAACGGTACGTTCACCGCGCCGGCTGGGAACTATGAACTGGTTGTCTTTTATAATGATACAGGGCAATGTGACCCCTCTGGATTCGGTGAAGGACAAAACCGCATTGGGACGGTGGGCATCACGCCAGGTACGGTTAGCCTGAATATTGGTGCAGGTGGGGCAAATGTTGGCGATTTCCTCAGTGTGTATACACGTCAAATCGGTGTAGCTGACCCCGCAGCATCTGAATTTTCGCGCTGTATTGAAATTACCGATTCAAACTTAGAAGCCTTGTTTTTACCTACAGGCGCATTGACCATCAATCAAGGACAAACTATTTTTCTTGACAATATATCTACTGGCTTGATTGATAATGTCGAATGGACAGTGACAGGTCCAACAGGTACGTTCACCGTCAATACATACGATTTCCTACAGAATTTCACAGTACCCGGCACATATACCATTTCTCTAGAAGTTTTCAGTGGTGCAAACAGTGATGTATCCGACTTAAACTTAATACTGACGGTACTCGCGCCAACGGCTATCCCGCCGACTCCTATCCCACCAACACCCGTGCCAGTGACTCCTGTTCCTGCAACGGATGTGCCACCTGTGGATACCAGTACACCTACATTGACAGTAATTGCAAGTAGCACCAGCACAAGTACCACTGTGCCAACCAACACGGCTATCCCTACGAATACAGCCTTGCCGACAAACACACTCATCCCAACGAGTACCCGTACCGATGTGCCGACGCGCACACCGATTCCAACGAGTACAACCGTGCCAACCAGTACGACTGCGCCAACGAATACGGCTGTCCCAACCAGCACACTCGTTCCGACAGATACCGAGACCGCTATCCCGACCATCACCACAACCCCCGACGTAGATGTGACGAAAACCAGCGATGGTGACGACGAAATGAATCTTTCAATCGTCAATGTAGGTGAATCGCCTGTGAGTAATGTTGTGATTCAAGAACTTCTCCGCGAAAATGTAGAATTTCGGTCTGTATTAGCGGATGGTGTAACCTGCGTAGAAGTCGGTGGTTTAGTATCCTGTCAGATTGGTGATTTAGACGCTGGTGATGTTGCCACACTCGATTTTTCATTACAAACCAACGGTGCAGACCCCGCATCCGGTCAAACATCTGTCATTGTCGATGGCTCGCCTATCGAAATTGTAGACGAACCTTTCATCAGCAAAGTGGGCAATCCACCAATAGCTGAACCTGGTTCACAAATTGTTTATACGATTCGTGTCATCAACCCAACCGACGAGACAGCAATTGGCGTCACCGTGACAGACGAAATGCCAGAAGTGATTCAAATACTCTCTGGTAGCGCGACAGCAGGGACAGTCACCATTGCTGGACAAGATGTAACGCTCAAACTTGCCGAACTCGGTCCCGGCGAACGGGTGACACTCACCCTGATTACCCGTGTCCGTGATGATGAAATTTTTGAGCAGATTATCAATGTCGCGTGTCTGAATAGCTCTAGCAATGCCTCGCCACGTTGCGCACAAATGGCTTTCCTCGCCGTTGGTGAATTGCCACTGACAGGGCAGGTGAGTTGGGCAATGCGTATGATGCGCTGGGCAGGTGTTCTCACGTTGGTGAGTATCATGTTCGCTGGCATCTTTACGCTACAACGTCGTTTGAAAAAACCAAGAGAGTAACCAACTATGACACAGTATCATCTCGCACAGTTGAACATTGCCCGTATGTTAGCACCCATCGACAGTGACACCATGTCCGGTTTTGTCGCCCGTCTGGATGAAATCAATGCGCTGGCAGAAAGCACAGACGGCTTTATCTGGCGACTAACAACCCCAGCCGGAAATGCGACAGCACTCCGTCCCTTTGATGATGATATGCTCATTGTGAATATGTCCGTTTGGGAAAGCATCGACGCTTTGCATGCTTACACCTACAAAAGCACCCATGTTGAACTCATCCGTGACCGCAAATCATGGTTTTCACTCATGGAAACCCCGCACATGGTTCTCTGGTGGATACCTGTCGGACATATACCCACAGTCGAAGAAGCCAAACAAAAACTCGACCACCTCAATGAACACGGTGCAACGCCACAGGCATTCACCTTCAGCAAACGCTTCACGGCAGAAGCCTTTCAGAAGTAACCCGAATTAAACAGGTAAAACATCAGGCGTGTATCAACAAACACGCCTAATGTGGTTTATATCAAGAATCTGACGAACACGTTCCCGTGTAAGTTCCGAAAGGTTGAACCAACTGGGCTGGTTGTGAGGCAATCAACAGTCTATACGCATCACCGACAAGTTCAAACTGTGCATTCACTGGAAATTGGGATGGGGGCAAATCAGCAACTAGAGTGTCGTCTGCTCGGATTTCAAATGTATCCAAGATACTTCCCTCGTATGGTTCGCCTTCGTACAATTCAGCTTGAATATTCACAGTTGCAGAGGCATCCTCTGTCATCACATAAAATCTACCCACAAAGGATTTATTTTGGTCAGCTTCCCAGAACCAGCCTGACCCCCAAGGAAGCAAAATATCATTTGTCCATAACCACAAGCATGATGATGTGTCATCAGGCAATTGCCAATCGTTGAATAGTATGGGCGATGGGTCGCTACCATCATCATCAGGGTCGCTAGGGTCAGGTGTTGGTAGATTGATGAACATTTCGATGTAATCTTGTTCATCACTTGGGACATACACTGTCACACGTCCCTCTTGAGGTGCAGTATGGAAAATGGTTAGTACATCTCTTGACGGCGGTGGTGTGGAAGACGGGTCTATCATCTCAAAGCGAATCAGGTCGATTTCAGGGTCAAGCGGAATCGGTAGTAACTGATAGCCCCTATCATCTACTGGCACGATGAGTGTCATCAAAATGGTCGGGAATTGCATTACCAACGCATTTGGACTTTCTTCCACTGGAGGCAATTGAATCCTCAAGGGTTCATGTTGTCGCCTACCTGTGGCTAATCCACTCACACTGCCTGCGGTTTCTTCATCCATAATATCAGCGCCATCGGGTAATTCAATAATCGTCAAATCATCGCAATTGCCACCAATTTGAACGACATCAGCAAAAACCCAGCTCCAAGGCGTCGTCTCATACCATGCACCTTCATCAGTAATTAAAATGAAATTGACTGGAAAAAGTTCGCCTGGTTGAATTGTGCCAGCAATAGGCGCTAAGAGAGAAGCATAAGTGCGTCGATTGACAACTACACTGCCCGATGACATAGAGCAGGGCGCATTTGGGTCAATAACGACAGGCGCAACTGATAGGCTCGATACAGTTGGTGTCAGTTCTAAAGGTGATTGAGCATCGGTAGGGCAACCAGCATTCCAATCAGGTCCACCGACTTGTGGACAAGCATCCGCATCATTTAGTGTACCATCACCATCGTCATCGTTAGTGGGGGCTTGAGGAGGATTATTCGATGCAGGTGCTTCAGTAGGGACAACAGGTGCGGATGATGGTGTCGTTGCTGGAATAGGACAACCATTGTTACTAGCAGGTCCTGGTTCACTAATACAACTATCTGTTGAATCAGGTACACCATCACCATCACGATCAGGCTCTGTCTGAGCAAAACTTATACTATAAAATACGAATAGCGAAACTATAGCTGAAAATCTGAGCAAACCTTTTATCATGAAATGTCCCTTTTTCAAGATGACAGATACAAATAGTCTAAGGGACATTTCAATAATTATAACGATTTCTTGTCAAAATGCTGTAAAGATTTACTCCGAAACCACCCGCGAAAGCACAAACGATAAATTCAGCGTACACGGTGGTGTGAGCAAATCAATCGTGCGCTCGCCAACTATCGTCGTTGAATTAACGACCTGCAAGGTATCTGTGATGAAATTGCCGACGCTATCGGCATAACTCGCGCTGTATACACCCGCCGTACTCTGGTTGAAACGTAAACCACTCAGCGTAATCGAATCTGATTGTACCGTGATTACGGCATTGATACCTGCACTCACAGAATCGACCTCACTCCCATCAGAGCAAATGAAAGGCGCTTCGGTGGTATAACCAAAGACCCAAGCATCACCTGATGGGAACGGCGCACCAGCCGGCGTCGCTGTACCGGGCAGGGCAACGGGGTCATCTAGCACAGTGACAGGCAATGCTTGTACTTCGTCGTCGGCAATATCACGCGGGTCACTCGGAACGCCACTCGCGGCGAGGTTTTCATCTAACGGCACATCAATCGCTTCACCTGCAACTGCTGTGCTTTCTTCACCATTGGCGGCAACTGTCGCTGTTCCCTCAATGACGCCAACAGTCAAATCACCATCCGCCTGCGCACTTATCACACCTGTACCATCTAATTGAACGACAACCTCATCCAACCAAATTGTCACGCTTGCCACACCTTCGGGCGTCTGAATGAGCATCCCGCTATTGGGCGCTTCTGCACAAGGCGCGTCCAATTCGCCACTCTCAAAGATGAATGCTTGCATCGGACCATATTGTGCCGCGAGGTCAGTAGGGGGTTCGGCGGCTTCTTCTGCTGTCAGTATAGGCAACACCTCGATATCGCTAACAGGCGTCACACTATCGGCTTGCACCCAACCAATCCGCACGCTAGTTTCCTCAATGATACGCACCCGCAACCATGCGTCATCGTCTAACCGACTGCTGGCAATCAAAGTCTCGCCTGCTTGTACTTCTGCCACCAAGAACGCATCCTCAGCAGGTTCTTCATAGATAACAATATCTTCATCGACAGACAATTCCACAAATGCCGACGCATCTTGCAGCGTTGTATCGCCAAACAACACAATCTGCACATCTTCTGTTGTGATAACCGTTTGTTCGCCTGTATTGGCATCTACAGACATTACCATCAAACCCCATTGGTCAGCGGCAACATCCATCGCGCTCAACTGTACTGTCTGAATATCCAGCACATCGGTAATATCACCTGGTTGCACAAATGACGCATCTTGGTCGCGCAAACTCGCATCAATGAAGGTGTATCCGTAGCACGCTTCATTCGTGAACGTACCATCACAACTCGATTCTGTCAGGTCAAGCGCCCGTGTGACAAGGGCAGGGCAACTCGCTTCATCATCAATGCTTGCCGTTGCTTCTGGCGTGACTTCTGCTGAGGAAGCATCCTCTGGGCTATCCGGCGTCGAAGTCGCTTCCTGTGCCAGCACCACCGACCCAACCAGCAATAAAACCAATAGTAGCACTCTAAAAACCAGCGTTCGTAATCCCATTCCCGTTCTCCCTGAAAATCTGTCTAGCTGTGCGATTGAATTGTCAATGTATCTTATTCGATTACCAATGGTTTGCTTTATCTCCGATTAAGTCCCCTCTCCACAAGCGAAGCGCGAGGGGAGGGGATTTAGGGGAGGGGTAAAACCTGCATGCTTGAGATTTACTCCACCTGACACACATTCGCTGGCGCATAAGCATCGCTGAAATATTCGCTCTGTTCTGTGCTATTAATCGGGCGATTCACTATCGCACAGGCTTGTGTTTCCCATGTATCAAGCGCCCATGTCCACGCGAATAATACACCATTTGTATCCGCACTGATGAGCCTATCATCTACAGGATTCACATCCACACTCATCACTTGGTTCGCATGTCCAGTATAAGGCATCCCGATAGACCGATGCGATGCCACATCCCACAGAATAACAGTCCGGTCATGGCTCACAGATACCAAGCGTGTCCCATCCGTACTGAATGCAATGTCATTGACCCAATTTTCGTGTCGGCTGAGGGGTGCGCCAATTGCTTCACCTGTTGCTGTGTCCCAGAAGATAATCGTCGTATCTCGGCTTGCAGACGCGATGATACTTTCATCGGGACTGAGCGCGATAGCATTGACCCCCGCCGTGTGTCCGTCAAGTGGCGCAAAGGCTGGCTCATTGCTTGCCATATCCCACACAATCACCGTTCCATCCCGACTGCCAGAAATGAGGCGCGTACCATCTGCATTGAACACAAGGTCACTCACACGATTACTATGCCCAATCAAGCGACCCGTCTCCGACCATGTATCACTGTCTGCATCGAGCGTGAACAACACAATATCACCCTGATTCGTGCCGACTGCCAAGGTATTGTCGTGCATCGCAATCCCAAATGTCGCATCACCGACAGGCACAGTATACATTGCTTCTGTCCCATCAGAGATGACTACCGTCTGGTCAGTGCTGGAACTAACGAGCCACTCTTCATGCCAGTGCAATTGATTGATGATATTCGTGTGAAAATCAAGCATCGTTGGCTCGGCATCGGGGTCTGAGGTATCCATGATGTAAATGCCAAAATCATCCACCAAACCGCCAGCATAGGCAACCATGCCTGTCTCTGGCTGGATAGTGAGGGTGTTGATTTGCTCATTCGCTTGCGTGAATACTTCGCCAAAACGAGGCTGAATGCCGATACTGTATTCGAGTAGCTGTGTTGCATCACTCGCTACATACAGCGTATTAGCGCGTGCTTGTAAATCACGCACTTCGGATAACGCCGCTGTGAAGAAATTGGTCAATACACCGCTACCATTCGCGCCCCACAAAATCACCCGCGCATCCACACCACCCGAAATGACAATTGCGCCATTATCGGTAAAGGTCACTGAGCTAACTTGTCCATCATGCGCACTGAATGCCCATTCATTTGTGCCATCGACACCCCATAGTGCGACCACCTCATCCGCACTACCTGATGCCAAGCGCGTGCCATCCGGCGAGAATGCCAGTGTCAGTACCCAGTCGTTATGTGCTAAAAATTCTGTCTCGATGCGATAGTCATCTTCAACATCCCACACAACAATCGTGCCATCTTCACCCCCTGTTGCCATCTGACTACCATCGGCACTGAAAACGAGCGCGTAAATTTCGCTGGCGCTGTGTACTGTTTCACTACTCAGTTGTGTATAGTCTTCCGTTGACCAAGTGTTAACTTGCCCGCGTACATCTGTCGTGACGATGCGCGTGCCATCCGGCGAAAAATCAGCAACGCGCACTTCGCGGTCACTTGCGACAATCGAATCTATCATCTCGCCCGTTGCGGTATCCCAAATACTGACCGTTCCGCCACCATCTGCGACGAGTAATTGCGTGCCGTCAGCGTTAAACGCGACGGTATTCACCCGCTCGTCAAGTACAGTCAATCTTTGCAAGATGCTACGTGTTTCCGCATCCCAGATAATAACCGCACCCGTCCGGCTACCTGTCGCAAGCAACGTGCCATCTGTACTCACATCAACTGCGCGTAACGATTCTGTATGTCCACTGAAAAAGCCCTGTATACGGCGGTCACTCAGCAAACTCGTCAGTAACGCATTCTCGCCCTCAAATGTGATTTCTACTGCTAACGATTCTAATGATAACAACATCGCACGGTCAGGTTGAGTATCTGCAAACAACAAGGCATTCGCCGCCAATTCTCGCGCCCGCGATTGGTTCGCATTTGCATCTGCCAGTGTCCGCGCCACCGCTTCGTTATCGCGTGCTTCGATTGCATCCAGCCGTAGCTGATTCGCAAGGAATGCCAATCCAAAGGCGATGACGGCTGCAATAGATGCGACGATGCCCAAGGTTGCAATGATGCGTTGAATACGCCGTTGTCTGAGCGCCTCGGCTTCTTGCAACGCGATACTTTCCATCAAGAACTTATGCTCATCATCCGTCAACGCGATGATGTCATTTTTCAGTAAGGCTTGGTACTGTCCAAGTTGTGACCCCCGCGCTAAGAAACTATCGTCGTTGCCATTATCAAGCCACTGTCGTGTACTCGCAGACAAGCGTTCTTGAATCATTAAATCAGTACGGTTATCATTAATCCAATCAGATAATGTCTTCCAACTGCCGATGAGTGCTTCATGCGCGATTTCTACAGTAGGGTAGTGTGTTGTCGGATTATGGTCGAATGTCAGCAGGCGATATTTGCCAAACACATCCAGCACCGTTTGGATTTCTTGCGGGTTACGGTCAAGCGAATCTAAATCACCCCGCAAAACACGCCGACGTGTGTCGTTACCTGTAGCGATGCCAACCCGCACCAAGCGCGTGAAAACCAGCCGTGCGACATCTTTGGTTTTGTCGTCTAACGTATCGTAAATTTCATTCGCCCGTTGTGTCAGCGCCCCCCGTATCCCCTTCATCTTGGTGTACGCTTTACGTGTCATCATAATACCTTCGCGCCTGTCGTATAACTCAGTCAGCGCATATTGAAGCAAAGGCAACGCGCCAATTTGGTCGCTAATCTCATTAATCATCACGTCTGATAAGCCATCTTGTAAGTCTAGCCCTGCGTTCTCGGCGGGCATCTCAATAGCTTCGCGCAATTCGTCGTCATTCATCACGGGGACAGGTTCGAGCCTATCTTGGAATAAGCTCCCCCAGCCGGAATACTGCAATGGACGGTCAAAGAAATCGGCACGCATCGTTACAATGACCCGCAAGCGACTATCTTCCGTCATCAGCGCATCGTAAATCATGTTCAAGAAGGTGCGACGACGTCCTTCATCAGCGACCAACGTGAATATTTCCTCAAATTGATCAATGACCAAAAGCATCTCGCCATCTTCGGGCAAAGATGACTGCAAAACAGCGTTTAAATCGTATTCATCTTTACTAATTGTCTCAATCAGCTTGACATCAGCTTTTAACGCAACTTTGAGGATTGCCCCTTCAAGACTTCGCATTGGGTTTGCGCCAGGAATCATGCTACTGATATATTGCGTTGGCAAACCCATAATCTCGCCTCTGCGCAATGCCGGAATCAGACCCGCACGCACTACTGACGATTTACCACTCCCACTCGGACCCACGACTGCAAGAAAACGCCCAGCCGCACTTGTATCAGTCATTGCTTTCATCAAACGTTTGATAAGCTCACTACGCCCGAAGAAATTTTCAGCATCCGACTCTTTGAATGCGCTCAAGCCCTTGTACGGATTAATAACCTCAATTGGACCTGTCGGTTCAACATCCTCGTCGCTCAGTTGCGGAATCGGAATCGTACCCGTGGAATCACTATCAAGTGCCGTCACAATAGCGTTGAAATCCCGTGCAAAGTCCATCACATGCTCATACCGTTGCATCGGGTCTTTGAGTGTCGCTTGCCGTAGCGGGAAATTGAGTTGTTCCGGTAGGGCAGGGTCAAATTCTTCTAGCAGAGGCAAGTCATTTCTCACATGCATCTGCAATAACTTCAAAATATCGTCATGCTCAAAAGGGGGTTTGCCAGTCAACACTTCCCACATCAAAATGCCAAGACTGTATATATCACTACGCGGGGTCACATCACGTCTGCGCAAGTGTTCAGGCGAAATATATTTCGGAGAGCCATGCATGGTATTGCTCTCATCTTCTGCCAAATTCACATTGCCTTCAATATCACGGGCAATGCCAAAATCGGTCAGGTAAGCATTCCCATCTTCATCCAGCATGATATTCATTGGCTTGATGTCTTGATGCACCACCCGATTACGATGAGCAACTGCCAGCGCACTCGCAATTTGTGTCAATAATTGCGCCGCCTGTTTCGGTGGCATTGCGCCATCAGTGGTTAGCTTGTTAGCAAGATTTCCCCCACGTATGTAGCGCATTACCAAATATGCACCTTGCGGGTCGCGCCAATAATCATACAGTGGCACAATATGCGGGTGTTCTAACCGAGCAATGAGTTCGGCTTCATACTGAAAGCGCCGAATAAATTCTGCCGTATTAGAATGCACTGGCAAAATAACTTTAATCGCAACCTCACGATTAACCATTTCCTGCCGTGCAACATACACCTCGCTAAATCCACCTGTAGCAAGTTGTCGCTGAATTTCGTAGCCTCTAATATTTTTTCGCATAAATTCGCCGTATTTGTTTACGTTTTGTTAGGGTTAGTCTATACAGAATGATTTACCGTGTTAGGATAGTTTAATTAGTATACAATTAAGGTACTATCGTAGTATGACAAAGTGTTACATTCAACATTATGATAGTAGTTGCTTATACGAGTTCTGTGCCATCACATTGTATTGTCGCTTAACTCAGCTAATCGTGCAATCAAATTGCACACCCATTGCATATACAATACGGAATCATTTGCATGACACACACACGCAGACACTTGGTTCTTTGGTTCGCGCTTTTCTTATCATTAGCACTGCTCGTACCGAGAACTTCGGCTCAATCAACATTACGACTAACATCACTCTGTTCGCCCAACCCGGATGTTTACCGTGTCTGGCGTGTGACCAATTTCACTGGCGAGGTAATTACGTTTACCTATGATGTTGTCGGCACTGAACAATCAGGAACGTATACAGTGGAAGCAAGCGACATAACGATATTTACCACAAATACGGTTGGTGGTGCCAACACAACCCGCATATTCATTGACGGGGTACAAGCAGATGTTAAAGCCAGCAACCCAGCCCGTTGTGACAACGACGATGACGACAACGATCATGACAATGATAGTGATAGTGATGATGACGACCCTTTACCAATGCCACTTCAAGTCTGCTGGTTAGGTAATCCCAATAGCAATACGACACAATGGATTGTGAAAAATCATAACCCAACGCCTTTGCCCGCACAGTATAATGACGACGATGATTCCCAATTTCGTGGCAATAACAGTGCCAAGGTACTTTTCGATTGGGCAGTGTACACCGTCGCAAGCAATGGTCCCGTACAATCAGCATTTACATGGGATAACAATGGGGATGTTTTAATCAATACTGTACTTGCTGATAGCATTATCGTGAGATGGTATATTGGCTTTGATGACGACGACCAGTGGGCAGATGACGTGACCGTATTGAGTGCAACTGCATTCATAGATACATGCGACGCGCTAGAAAATACGCCTACACCAACAGCGACCAATACGTCAACAGCGACTAATACAGCGACAGTGACCAATACCCCTACGGATACACCAACGGGTACATTGCCACCGTCGGAAACACCAACGGATACAGCAACAGCGACCAATACGTCAACGGTGACTAACACGCCGACTGAAACACCGACCAATACGGCGACAGCGACCAACACGCCAACAGAAACACCAACTGAGACATCAACAGCAACCAATACACCGACGGCAACGAACACGCCGACTGAAACACCAACCAATACGCCAACAGAAACACCAACTAATACACCAACACCGTCGCCCACTTTTGATTCACAGGGCGCACCAACCAACACGCCAACGGCAACGACTGAGCCTGTCTGTGATTATGATATTCCAGCCAGTGACAGTGTGGCGCTTGCGGCGGCGGTTACGGCGGCACAGCTAGATGGTATTCTTTCACGAATTTGTCTCGTAGATAGTACCTATACCATTACCAATGCTACATTACTCAGCTTTGGGCAAGGTGGGCAAGCTATCATCGAAGGCAATAATGCTACGCTGAAAAATGGTGGCGGACAACTATCGCTACTATTCGTACAAGGTGGCGCTTTACTCAATATCCAAGACCTTACCCTGTCTGCGGATAATGGCTCTGGCACACAAAATGCGACAGTCGGTGCAGGTATCTTTGCGCAAAACGCGACTGTCAACTTAACAAACGTCACGATTTCAGATGGCAGAACGCTCATTGGTGGGGGTATCTACGCCGAAAGCAGCAATATCTCGCTCGACAATGTGACGATTTCTGATAACCAAAGTACGGTTCAAGGTGGTGGTTTCGCCAGCATCAGTAGCACTGTCATCATTCAAAACAGCCAATTTGAAGACAACCGCGCTGTCGGCATCATCACAGACCCACCCGATGGGGCAGGTGCGCTCTTTGCGGAAAATAGTAACGTGACCATCAGCAACACAGTATTCACAGGCAATATATCTGACTTCACTGCGCAAGGTGGCGCAATGATTCTGAACGGTACAAGCGGTACAGTGAATATCTTTGATAGCCAATTCACTAATAACCGTGCGGGTGATGGCGGGGCAATCTTCACACGCAACAACCGCCTCATCATCAGCAATACCTTGTTTGAAGGCAATCAGAGTACAGCCGGTACAGGTGTTTTGTTCAACGGCAGTGGTTCAGCATCCAACGTCAGCATAACAGGAAGCATTGTCCGCAATAACCTGTCAATTGGGGGGAGTGCCTTACTCACGCAATCCGTGAATTTCAACATCAACACATCCTGCATCATTGCGAACGATAGCGAACAGGTTGATTTCCGCACCACGACAGGTTCACCCATCGACGCCACAGACAATTATTGGGGGTCGCCAGATGGACCGCTGTTTGCAAACGATGCAGTGCAACCAGATAGAACGAGTATCTCTGGGAATATCAATGTTGTGCCATTCCAAACCGTAGATACCGTCTGTAACTAACAAGATAGATCTAACAAACAAACATAAACCGTTCTGCATTCAGCAGGACGGTTTTTTGTTATACTCGCTATCTATCTGATAACACAGGAGCTATCCATGACCTTTGACCCCATATCCCAAGACGTGCCACACGATAGTGACTTTCCAGCATCACTCATCGAATTTGAACTCAACCATGCTGACGCACTGCTAAACGGTATTATCTACCAGCCATCCGGCGAAGGCTTGCATCCGCTTATATCGTTACTTCATGGCTTACCCGGACACGAACGCAACTTCGACCTCGCGCAGATTTTACGACGGGCAGGTTATGCCGTCTGTGTATTTCACTATAGAGGGTCATGGGGCAGTGGGGGCGACTATCGCTTCGCACATGTCATAGAAGATACCCGCGCAGTGCTGGAACATTTCCGCCAGCCGTCATTCTCTGAACCACTGCGCATTGACAGCACAGACATTACTCTAATTGGACATAGTCTTGGCGGATGGACAGCCTTACTCACAGCCGCACAAACAGATGTCGAGCGCGTGGCATCACTTTCAGGGGTGAATATCGGCGTATGGGCACAACAACTTTCAGAAAGCCCTGACCTCGTGCGCCCGATGCTCGAACAATCTTTAGCCAGCAGTCTCGCACCCCTCGCAGGCGTCACGGCGCAAGACATCATCGCAGAAGTAGAAGCACACGGCGACCAATGGGATTTACTGACCCACACCAGCACACTCGCCAGCAAAAATATCTTACTCATAGGCGCAAAACGGGATAGCATCGTCGGCGTCTTTGACCATCATATGCCACTCGTCAAAGCACTAGAAGCACGAAATGCCCCTCAGCTAACAACCGCGCTTCTCCCAGCCGACCATGTGTATTCAGGTAATCGCATCGCACTTGCCCGTACAATACTCGATTGGTTGAGCTAGTCGCCAGATGGTGCAATCGTCACACTCATATCGACACTACCCTTGAGCGTGTTCGATAGCAAGCATCCGCGCTCTGCAATCGTGACAATTTTCTGCATCAGTGCATCGTCCGTGTAACGCGCACGGACAATCATCTCAATAGCGACATATCGGCGCGGTGGACCATCAGCCGTGCCAATTACATCTACGTGTACATCCTGAATATCAGCATCGCGGGCGTTGATAGCCGCTTTCAAGTTGTTGATGAAACAGCCACCGAGTGCCATCAAAAACAGTTCGCGTGCTTTCGCGCCTTCGTCCGTGCCACCTGCATCGACAGGTTGGTCTATCACGACCTCATGCTGTCGTGCTGTCGCAACAGTCATTGTTGCATCCACTTGACGCACACTGACACTCGTCTCTACAGCAGTTGTCTGACGTGTCATTGCAACATCAGTCCCATAATAGCTTCTTTGATAGCATTGAAATCAGCATCTGTATCTTTGCGCGGATAATCTAAATCAACATCAAATGAGCGTTGAATCCGTCCTGGACGTGCTGATAGTACAATGATGCGTGTACTCAGCAAAACGGCTTCTGTGATGTCATGCGTCACAAAGATGATAGTTTTGTGCGTCTCTTGCCAGATATTTAGCAACTCACGATGCAATTCTCGGCGTGTTTGTGCGTCCACACTCGCAAACGGCTCATCCATCAGCAAAATATCGGGGTCAGTTGCCAATGCCCGCGCAATCCCCACACGCTGGCTCATCCCAATTGAGAGTTCTTTCGGAAAATGCCCCGCAAAGTCACTCAGCCCGACCATCTCCAGATAGTGCTGACTGCGTTTTCTGCGCTCTTTTTTGCTGATACCTTGCCGTGCTAAACCATACGTCACA
Source organism: Chloroflexota bacterium (assembly GCA_038522085.1). Classification (GTDB taxonomy): domain Bacteria; phylum Chloroflexota; class Anaerolineae; order Aggregatilineales; family Phototrophicaceae; genus JAUZRW01. The sequence goes on along the minus strand of JBCBKJ010000023.1, from coordinate 46,850 downwards.
TTATCTTGCACGCTCAACCAAGGAAACAACCGATGTTCCTGAAAGACCACACCGCGTTCAGGACCCGGTTTCTTCACAGCATTACCATCGACCAACACTGCCCCGCGTGTTGCTTGTTCCAAGCCTGCTATCGTGCGTAAGAGCGTCGTTTTGCCACAGCCCGACGGACCCAAAATACTGACAAATTCGCCTTCTTGCACATGAAAGCCGATGTTATCGAGCGCCGTTGTGACCGCTTTGCCTTCGGATATATATTGCTTACTCAGGTTTTGTACCTGTAGAGAACTCATCTGTTTACCTCATCACTATTTACAGAAATATAGTGCCAGCCTATCATCGTCTTTTCCGATATGTTTTTGCGTAGGGGCGTTGTTGTGTCTGCGCCCGAAATTTACCGAGAAAAGCTATCATCGCCAGCGCAGAATGTAGCTTTCAATCCAGCGAAAACCCAAATCCATACCAAGATGAATCACGCCGATGACAATCATATAGGTGATGACAATTTCCATCGCCAGCAAACCAGCCGCGTCCATCAACCGTTGACCCAGCCCACGAATGCCGAACATCTCTGCCGCGACAACTGTCATCCAACCTTGCCCAATACTGATGCGAATCCCCGTCAGGATATGTGGTAGGGCAGATGGCACAACCACCCGCCAGATAATCCCTAGCGGATGGTCGCCCAGTGTACGTGCCGCCTCGACCAATTTACGGTCAATGCTCCGCACACCTGCCAGCGTGTTATAGAAGTTGATGTAGAACGCGCCTAACCCGATGATGAATGCTGCCGCTTGTGTGTTAATACCAATCACCAAAATAGCAAACGGAATCCATGCCAGTGGGGGAATCGGGCGTAAGAGCGAAACCAGTGGTTCGAGCAATTTGGAAGCCAAACTCACACTGCCGACCAGTAATCCGAGAGGCACACCCAGCACAATCCCTGCACCCAAACCCAACAGGTAATGTGAGAGGCTCAATTGCACATGCAAAGCGATATTGCCACCGACCAATTCTTCCCAGAATGTTTCCGCAACGTCCAGTGGCGCAGGCAGTAGATACGTCGGGACATCGCCAAACACGGCTACCAGATGCCATAGCCCGAGTAACAAGGCAATCGGCAATGCGCCTAGTACCCAATCCACGACTTTTTCTCGTGTACCACCCGTCACAACGTTTTCAGTCGCTGTATTTTTTTGTTTTGTATTCGCACTCTGCGGATTACTGACCCATTCAGCCATCGTTTACTCCGTCTCCTCAGCGTCTTCGCTTTCATTTAAAGGATTTGGCAATTGCTCTGCGTATTCTGGGTTCGTCTCAATCAGCGCATCGAAGAACGATGTATCAAACAAATCTTCCATCGCTACAGCTTCGTCAAAGACACCAATTTCTACCTGAAAGGCGTTATACGTCTGTGTGCTATCAATGATGATATTGGGGTCAGAAATCCAGTTCAGCGTTGGCGATTCAACTGCAATCCGTGCAATTTCCACCGGCAGAATTTCCGCGCCGATGCCTTCACTAGCGATACGTGCCGCTTCGTCTAAGTCGTCGTTAGCAAATAGCGTCCCGCGAATATGAATATCCACCAATTGCGATACCAAGTCTGGATTGTTATCAATCAAATCTTGCGAAACCGTCAATGTTGCGCCTGGTTGCAATGGCAAAATTTCACCACCTGGCACAATCACTTGGAAGCCCCAATCTTGCTCTTGCGAAAGTGTGATAACTGGCTCCATGATGAGCGACGCATCCACACGGTTTGCCGCCAATGCCGCTTGCACTTGGTCGATACCTAAGCCGCTCAATTCAATGTTATCCGTCGTCAAACCAAGTTGATCCAACCAAAGGCGTAACACAGTATCCGGCGTAGACCCCTGACTGAGTGTTGCGACCCGTAGCTTGCGTCCTTCTTGTTCTTCATAAATAGAGAAGGCTTCTGCTGTCGGATTTTCTGCCCAAATTTCAGCGAAAGTATCATTAGCGATAACATCCAGCCCATCGTAGACATTCGCCGCCACCACACTCACTGGAATCCCGCGTGCTGCCATCACCAGCGATGGATTAATGCCCACCCAAGCGACATCGAGTTCACCAGCCGCGAAGGCTTGCACAATGGCAGGTCCGCCTTGGAAGCGAATCGTTTCATATTCCACGCCGAGTTCGTCATACCAACCTTGGTCTTCCGCGACGAAATGCTGTTCCATCACCATAATCGGCAAATAACCAATCCGTAACACAGGCTCATCCTGCGCTTGCACACTGCTAATCGACACGATGCTCAACAGAAGCACCAGAGAAATTACAAATTTACGCATGTTGAATCTTCCTTATCTGATAAGTCAAAAAGGTACATGAATAGTCGTCTCACGAATGCGTGAGCAAATTGTCAAATATCGTCAAATGATGAATTGCGTTGGGTATTACGCGAGGATGCCCATTACTGATGATGTAATAGGGTCAAATCCCCGCTAGATACAACAAAAATGAGGAATAGTCAGCGCAGTTGCAAAGCGATTGTTGAGTGTCACACGCATATAGCGTCTCCGATGATGTTTGCTTACACGGGTCTTTGATGCACCTACACCAATTGAACTTACTACGCATAAGCAAAAACTTATGTTAAATATAAGATAAATTTATCAGAGCCGATTCTAACAGGTCTTGGTTTCACGTCAAGCACGTTTTTTCAGAAAAAATCATATCAACGGGCATATCAACGACATACTAGTATGTAGACACGCTACACTCTAAACAGACTGTACTTTACCAACCGAGGGCGCTCTATGAATCAAGTATCGTCCCTCTCCGCAGTGAGCCTGCGAGCGTCCGAGGAGAGGGAGACGAGGGAGAGGTCAAAAACCGTTAACAAATTCCAACCAACTTTTTAGTTTTTTTGCGTATTTGCGGTATACCGCAACAAAACCACCAAAATCAATACCTTGCGTTTGGAATCGGTTAATTTCACGACTCAGCCAATTGTGCTTTTTGCTTCGGACGTTGTACCAGCACAATGCCTGTTACGATGATGCCAACACCGACAAACATCAGAGGCGTAAATGTCTCACTCAGCAATAGCACCCCACCAACGCCCGATACCAGGGGAATCACATACGTCACCATACCAGCCGGCACGGCACCAAAACGCTTAATCGTGTACAACTGCGTGAAGAACCCGCCAAACGTGCCAATCAGTGCCGCGTAAACGACAGCAAAAATACCAGCCGTGTCGATGGCAGAGCTATCAAATTGAATGAATAGCACCGTCGCTGGCACAACGGCAATCGTCGCCACCCACATACGGATACTTGCGGTATCGAGTTGGTCAAAGCCTTGCAAATTCCGTCGCACATAAATCGTCATGATGCTACCGCTTAGTATCCCAACAGCGACCAGCACATAACCCCAAGGACTCGGCGCAATATCTGGCAAACCATTTTCGCCTGCAATCGCCAGCATGACCGCGCCACCCAGCGCAAATAAGATGCCCAACCATTGTGTGATACCCAAGCGTTCATCAGGTAAGAAAACATGTGCCAACAAAGCAATCACAGCCGGAGATATAGTGATGAGAACTGCTGTCAAACCACTCGATAAAAATTGCAAAGCCGATACGATACCGACTAAATTTACAGCCGTCCCGAAGACACCATACATGCCTGCCCGAAACCAGAGCGTGCGGTCAGTCGGAAAACCCCTACGCAAGACGATGTAAATCAACACATGTGCCATGCTTGCCAATAGCAAACGAAAACTGATGTAATACAGCGGGTCAAATTGCCCAACACTGAACCGCGAGGCAACCAGCGTCGAACCAAATAGAAAACCTGTCAGGAGTACGAAGGGGAGTGCTTTGAATGTCATCTATGTATCTGCTCTCAATGCCAAAGGTGAGATGGTCGTTTTTAGGATTCGTGCAAAACAGGAGAACCTGTGTAGGGACGCCATTCTTGGCGTCCGCTGAGAGGGAACTATAACGGTGAATGCTAAACGCTCACAGCAACATTCACCGTATGCTGAGGAACGACTACTTGCTCACATCAAACACCACACGCCCACGCACATCACCCTTGAGGATAGCAGGCGCAAGCTCAGTCACGTTCGATAGTGGCTCAACTTGTTTAATAGCTGAAAATAGCTCATCAGTCATCACATCGCGGATACGCTCCCATGCGGCAATCCGGCGCGGAGTCGGACACATCACAGAATCAACACCTAGCAGAGACACACCACGCAAAATGAAAGGAAAGACAGTCGTTTGCAAATCCGAGCCACCTGCCAACCCGAAGCAGGCAACACTCCCGCCATAGTTGACCTCTGGCAAAATCGCCGCCAGCGTATCCCCACCAACGCTATCGACTGCGCCTGCCCAGCGTGTTTTGGCAAGCGGACGACTTGGCGCGTCAAAACGCCCGATGATTTCACTCGCGCCCAAGCTGGTCAGATAATCACTGAGACTATCACCGCGCCCTGTGGAAGCAACAACTTTGTAGCCCATTGCCGCCAGCATCGCTACAGCCATGCTACCCGTGCCACCAGCCGCACCTGTCACTACTATCTCGCCAGCATCAGGAGAAACGCCAGCATCTTCGAGTGCCATAATAGCCAGCATCGCCGTGAAACCAGCCGTCCCAACAGCCATCGCATCTTCCGCAGAAAGACCATCCGGCAGGGGTACAAGATACTCCGCAGGTACACGCGCATACTCGGCGTAGCCACCCCAATGCTTCTCACCCACGCCCCAGCCAGTGAGAACAACACTATCGCCTACGCTGAAATCATCGCTAGTAAAGGCTTCGACAGTGCCAGCAAAATCTATGCCTGGCACCATAGGAAACGAGCGCACAACCGGGCTAGACCCCGTTACAGCGAGTCCGTCTTTGTAATTCAAACTGGAGTAAGCAACCTTGACCAGCACCTCGCCTTCGGGCAAATCATCTATCGTCACATCAGCAAAATCAGCGTGTGTGTTACGGTCATCATCTTGTGTGAGCAACAACGCTCTAAATGTATCAGTCATTCTTAGTGTAGTCCTTTGAGAGTGTTATTAATCAATTCAACCGGATGCAAAACAGCATGCCCAGCATCCGTAATCTGTGCGCGACAACTTGTGCCAGGTGCAACCACCGTCGCCTCAGGCGCATCTTCAATAGCGGGGAGCAAACGCTGATTACCAATATCCATCGAAATGGCATAATGCTCGTAGCCGAAACTACCCGCGACGCCACAGCAACCAGAATCAATCTCGCTCACCTCGCTATCGGGCATCAAGCGCAACAGCAACAACGTATCATCCGTTTGCCAGAGTGCTTTTTGGTGGCAATGCCCGTGCAACATTACGTTGGCTGGCGTCGTATCCCATGCGAGTGATTTATCGTGTAACTGACCGTGCAACCAGCGTTCCACACTCGCTGACCGCGCCGCAATCGACTTCGCCGCGTCTTGTAAATCAGGATTCACGAGGGTGGTGTAATCATCCAAGAAAGCCGACTGGCAACTTGGCTCTAAAAATAGCAACGCGCCATCCGGCACATGGTCACGGATATAGCGCACGTTGTCGGTAGCCATTTGTTTCGCTTGGTCGAGCAAGCCTTTGGAGAGGGCAGGACGACCACAACAACCTTGTTTGGGCAGACGCAACACATTGAGTTCAACGCCAATTTTATTGGCAATGTCTAAGACCGCTTGCCCAATTTCAGGATGGTTGTATTCGGTGAAAGTGTCAATTATGAGGGTCGCTGTCGCAGATGCCACGCTGGGTCGGTTGATGGTTTGGCTAAACCGTGACTTGGCAAGCGTCGGCAAGGGACGTTCGGTGGGCAAGCCAAATGCTTTAGCGAACGTCAATCCAAACGGACTGGTCAGCATGAAGTTGGTCAGCACAGGTACGAGGCTACCGAGCTTGTTCACCCGATGAATATTTCCGAACAAGCGTGCCGTGAGGGGTGTACCTTTCGTATCATAGCGCGTAGCAAGGTATTCGGCTTTCATTTTGGCAACATCTACTGACGAAGGACACTCAGATTTACAGGCTTTGCACGATAAACACAGGCTATAAATGTCGTGTAAATCGTCACTCGCCATGCCATCCGGTAACTGCCCCGACATTGCCAACCGGAGCGCATTCGCTCGTCCGCGTGTGCTGTGGCGTTCATCGCGGGTCGCCATGTACGACGGACACATTGTCCCTGAGCCTTCTTTACGGCACACACCCGCACCATTGCACATCTCTGTCGCACCACTCACGCCCAAGTCATCTGACCAATCAAAGCGTGTCTTAAGTTCAATGACCTCGTATTCGGGCGTATAGCGTAGCACGGCAGGGTCATCCATAGCAGGCGTGTCAATAATTTTGCCCGGATTCATACGGTTATCAGGGTCGAAGCAGTGTTTAATCTCGCGGAAAGCGTTCATCAGTTCGCTACCGAAAAGTTTCTCGGTGAACTCCCCGCGTGCGATGCCCTGACCGTGTTCGCCTGTAATTGTCCCGCTGTATTTGACTGCGGCATCGGTCAGGGCTTCCGCGATGTTCCGATACTGACGACGCCCTGCCAGCGATTTCAAGTTCACCAATGGGCGCACATGTAAGCATCCGGCACTCGCATGGGCATAAATAGCAAATTCTGTGCCTTCACCATGCACAACCTGCGTCACGTCATCAATATAATCAGCGAGTTGTTCGACAGGTACAGCCGCATCTTCTACAAAGGCAATCGGCTTTTTGTCACTGCGTTCGCTCATTAGCAAGCCCAAGCCAGCTTTGCGAATTTTCCACACGTTCGCCTGTTGCTGTGCTGACTGTGCAACCGTGATGCTACTGTGATGCCCCAGCCGTGTCATCAACGCACGTAAATCAGCTATTTTGCTATCAAGTTCAGCATCGCTCTCGCCATAAAATTCAACAACGAGTACGGCTTGCGGGTCGCCCTCAACAAAATCCATATAGCGAGCGTACTCAGCATTGTTACGGGTGCGATCCATGAGCATTTTATCCATCAGCTCAATCGCAGATGGATTCAATTCGAGTATGCGTGGCGTCGCTTCGAGAGAAGCACGGAGTGTCTCAAAATGTACCATTGCTAAACGTCGGGCAGGTGGTGGCATATATTCGACTAGCTTGAGTTCTGCCGCAACAATCGTGCCGAGTGTGCCTTCCGAGCCAGCGAACAACCAGTTCAAATTCACGTCGTCGGGGTCAATTTTGTTGAGCGCATAGCCAGCTACTGTGCGGAAAGTCTTGGGATAACGCTGTGCTATTTCGTCGGCATGGTCACGCGCCAGTTGCCCAATTTTAGTACGCATATCATTGAGTGTCGTGTTGTGTGTATCTAGCCAGACGAGTTCGCCGGATGCCAATACCACTTGCAAGCGTTGGATGTTATCGGATGTCATGCCATAGATGATGCTATGTGAGCCAGTGGCATTGTTTCCGATGCAACCGCCGATGGTCGCCCGATTCGCGCTGGCGGGGTCAGGTCCATACATCAAGCCCATTCCGCGCAGTTGATTGTTCAACTGTTCGAGTACCATACCACTCTCGACAATGACGGTACGCTCATCAGCGTTGACGCTCCGTACACGGCGCAGATAGCGACTAAAATCTATGATGACCGCTTCACCGACAGTCTGTCCGGCAAGCCCACTCCCGCCACCACGCGGTAACAACGGCGTATTGTATTTGGCTGTAATCTCATGAATCGCTACCACGTCTTCGACTGTGCGCGGATAGGTGACACCAATTGGCATAATCTGATAATTGCTGGCGTCGGTGCTATACAGAGCGCGGGTCGTATGGTCAAATTGAACGTAAGGCGCACCGATAGCTTGTTGAAGGTCGGTGGCAATGTCAGGTATCGCTATGGCTACCATCACTATACGCTTTCTCAAATGGATGCAATGTGTAGGTGGTGATTGTAACAGGGGCGTACCCTCTCGCCCATACCACAGCCTGCCAAAGATAGCGGAAATTGAGCTGAGGATGTAATCAAAATGCTTAGTGATAACTGGCAACGAATACACGGACTGTACGAAACATGTATTGCAAGAAGTGGTACACCTTATCAAGAATTTGGTGAGAAGATGCTTGCATTGCTGGAGGCTATTTGGGCAGATGACGAGCTAAATCAATGCGTTCTGAGTACTTCGATGTATTCTTTATTACTTGGCACATCGGATATATCTCACAACGTTTACATAAGCTGGCAAGATGATTCTAAGGCGTATGTAGTGTGTATCACTTCGGATAAAGATGATATTTTAGAATCAAATACGATAGAGGAAACTATCACCAATATACGCAGTGCGTTGAAGAAACTACAAGAAAATGAAGCGTAGAAGCGACTTATTCAGTCGCTTCACTTGGATACAACGTATGCTCAAATTCCATCGCCTTCGAGCCACGAGGCTTGGTAGTCAGGTTTCTCTAGCTCTTGTGCATCGACAACTAGATGTAGCGGATTAAATGTATCGACCATGACGGCGAGTTCTTCTGTTTTCTCCGCACCGATGCTTGCTTCTGTCGCGCCCGGTTGAGGTCCATGGGGTAAGCCAAACGGATGTAGCGTGATGTCGTATTTGTCGATGCCCTTGCGACTTATAAAATTACCATCACAGTAATAAATCACTTCGTCGCTATTCACATTACTGTGATTGTATGGAGCAGGAATCCCGTCTGGATGATAGTCAAATAGGCGCGGGACAAAACTGCACACGACAAAATTGTTCCCTCTGAATGTTTGGTGAACAGGGGGTGGTTGATGAATGCGTCCGGTGATAGGTTCAAAATCGCGTACGTTAAACGCCCATGGATACAAGTAGCCATCCCAACCAACGACATCAAACGGGTGATGGTCGAGAATATGTCGGCTGATGCTATCGCGCACTTTGACGCGCACTTCAAAATCGCCTGTTTCCGTGAAAGTTTCTAGCTCAGTCGGCACCCGTATATCGCGTTCACAGTAGGGAGAATGCTCTAAAAATTGCCCGAACTTGTTCAAATAACGCTTCGGCGGTTCAATTTGGCTAGGGCTTTCGATGAAGAAGAAACGTGCTTCGGCATCGTCTAATTGCATCTGCCATGTGATACCAAACGGAATCACCAAGTAATCACCCGGCTCGAATGGCAATTTACCGAAAACACTGTGCAAGGTGCCGTGTCCTTCATGCACGAACCATACCTCATATGCCTGTGAATTACGGTAAAAATAATCCATGCTTTCAGTTGCACGGCTGATGCCAACGACCACATCACTATTTCCCAGCAATGCCCGTCGCGCACTCACTGGGTCGCCACCGGCTGGGATACTTTCAGTCGCAAAGGCACGGTGACGAATCGCCCCAAATTCAGCGTACTCGGGTTTGGCGTAGCCCAAAAATTCAGTTGATTTTACGCGGGGTGGCAAGTAATGATGATACAGAATTGACTGTATCCCATGAAAGCCTTCTAAACCCATGACTTCTTCTCGATAGAGATTACCATCGGGTTTCCTAAATTGTGTGTGTCGCTTGTGGGGAATCTCCCCGACGCGATGATAAAAAGGCATTATTAGTCTCCCAAAATATCAATATGTGTCTAGCCAGTGAACGGTTCTGCGCTCACAATTGTTTTTGTTTCATTCTCAACGAAGTAGACAGTGTAGCTATCACCTTCTTTGAACTTCTCTTGCAGACGTTTGGTAACATTAAAGGTGTGTTCACCTACTTTGATGCCATGTTTATCTGCCTCGTTGACGTGTTGCAGTGTGCCGTTTGTAGATAAGACAACCCCATTACGCGCTGCCCTGCGATTGTAGAGATAGTAAGCAACCACAACGCTGATGACGACTGCACCTGTAGCAAGCCCCAACAATACATTGAGAGGTGCGAGATAGTTAGCAAAATTGAGTCCCATATACGAAAACAATACCATGAAACCGACCTTGAAAAGGCTCATTCCATTTTGACCAGTCAACTGACGTTTGGAAAGATTTCCAGCACGATTCACTGCTAAGTCTTCATCATTGAAGGACAAAACAAAACCTAAGTCTTTTGTGTTATCTGTCATGATTAGATCCTTGTTGTGTTCAAGCGTTCTCTGATTGCCCAACCGTATTGCGTAGTGTACCTAAGCGTTTGATTTCAAGTTCAACAACATCACCAACTTGCAAATAGGGTCCTTGTCCGGCAGTCACTTCTAACAGGCATCCTGTGCCAACTGTTCCACTCCCGATGACATCACCCGGATACAAGGTCGCTCCAGCCGATGCGCGTGCAATCATCTCACCGAATGACCAATGAAGTGATTGCCAATTCCCACGCGAACGTTCTTCGCCATTGACCCGTGCTACCATCTCAAGGTCGTAGACGCCAACACGGTCAGTGCGTTTATCAGCAATTTCTTCTGGTGTGACGAGCAAGCGTCCAAAGCTCTGTGCGAAGTCTTTACCTTTTGCTGGACCTAACCCGACGCGCATCTCCTGCGCCTGAATATCGCGTGCTGACCAATCGTTGTATATCGTGTAGCCCAAAATATAATTTTCGGCATCTTCAGCGGCGATGTTGCGCCCTTGCTTGCCAATCACAGCGGCAACTTCCAACTCATAATCGAGCTTTTGACTACCGATAGGGTAGGGAACTATATCACCATCACCGTAGACTTCATTCGGATTTGAAAAGTAGAACACAGGTATCTCGTACCACTGCGACGGCACATCACGTCCGCGATTGCGATTAGCGGTGGCAACATGTTCTTCAAAAGCATAGAAATCACGGATAGACAGAGGCGCAACGACCCGTGACACAAGATTGACATCTGCCAGAGCATAGCGTGAAACTGTCTGTGTGGGAACAATATCGCCATCATCCCGCAAATTTGTTATCAGGTCTGCAATCGTATGCTGTTGTGGATAGGTCAAAACGTGGTCATCAATAATGACGCCGATTCGTAGTTTGCTATTCTTGTGTGTGAATGTGGCAAGTTGCCAAATCATGGTCTATGCCGTTTCTAGGGTTTCACAAATTATGTAAACCTGCCCAGTAAGCATCACTGGACAGGTCATTGTATTAGTTACAGATTACCACGCTTGTCTTGTTCCGCTTCAAGGGCTTGGAACAATGCCTTGAAGTTGCCTTTACCAAAGCCGCGTGAGCCGTGTCGTTCGATAACTTCTATGAAGCTCGTCGGGCGGTCTTGCAATGGCTTACTGAAAATTTGTAGCAGATAGCCTTCGTCGTCATGGTCAACGAGGATGCCTAGCTCGGCGATTTTGTCCAAATCTTGTTTGACATCCACACCTTGCAGGCGTTCTGGCAATTGCTCATAGTAGGTATCCGGCACACGCAAAAATTCGATGCCATTATTACGCAAATTCTCTACCGTTTGCAGAATATCACCTGTAATCATGGCGACATGTTGTACCCCAGGCGACATATAGAAATCGAGATATTCTTCGATTTGGCTTTTACGCTTGCCGTCGGCTGGCTCGTTAATGGGGAATTTGACGCGCCCATTGCCATTCTCCATCACCTTAGACATGAGAGCGCTGTATTCCGTGCTGATGTCTGCATCATCAAAATGGAGCAATTGCCGGAAACCCATGGTATTGTGATAGAAATTCACCCAATGGTTCATTTTACCGAGTTCGACATTGCCGACGATGTGGTCAATGGCGGCAAGTCCAGCAGAATCAGTCGGCATATCGAGTGCTTCGTAGCCGGGCATGAATACGCCTTTGTAATCACTACGGTGTACGAAAACATGAATGACTTCGCCGTAGGTATAAATGGCGCTGGTACGCAGTGTGCCATATTCGTCTGTTTCTTCACGGGGCGACCATGCAGGTTTTGCGCCGCGTTTGACCGTTTCTTCAAATGCACTCACGACATCATCAACCGTGAGTGCCATATACTTGACACCATCACCATGCACGAGATGATGCGCTGCAATTTCGCTAGAAGGTTTGTAAGCACTACTCACGACAAAGCGAATTTTGCCACTCTCTAGCACATAGCTACAATAATCACGGTTGCCTGTCTCCAGCCCGCTATAGGCAATGGGCCTGAAGCCGAAGCCTTTCCACCAGTAATACATAGATTGTTTGGCATTGCCAACCCACCAATGTACATGATCCCAATTTTTGATTTTGAGAAAATCGGCTTCTTCTGTGATGGCACGGGTTTCCGGTGGCATTGTCTCTACCATAAAACTGTCTCCTTAAAAATGTGTTGTGTGTTAAATATGTTGACGAATAGCTTGCGATAAACGTTCGATAGCAGGGTCAAAATCCGCAGGGGCAACATTGCTAAAGTTGAGGCGCATGGTATTTTCGTAGCCACCATCGACGGCAAACGCGCCACCCGGCACAAAGACCACGCCACTTTCGAGTGCCGTATCAAAGACATCCCAAGTATTGACCTCTTGAGGCAATGTACACCAACTGAACAACCCACCCTCGGGGACTGTCCATGTCGCTATATCGCCTAAGTGTGTGTCTAGAGCATTCATGAGGGCATTTGCACGCAATCTCAGTGAATCGCGTAGCTTAGCAAGGCGTGCATCGAGATACCCGCGTTGCAAAAATTCAGCGACTACCCGTTGCATCAGCGTTGAGCTTTCGAGGTCGATGCTCTCTCGTAGGACGGTCACTTGTGGTAACAAATCATCAGGAACAACCATCCAGCCAAGACGCAAGCCAGGCGCGAGCATTTTGCTAAACGACCCCATATAGAATACAAGTCCGCTCGTATCGTATGCTGCTATCGGTGCTAAGATTTTCCCTATGAAGCGTGTTTGGCTGTAAGGGTCGTCTTCAATAATGGGTACACGATAACGTCGAGCTAACGCTGCTATGCGCTGACGATTTTCTTCTGGGATAGAAATCCCGAGTGGGTTATGAAAATCTGGCACGAGGACTGCCATACGCACATCTTCATGCGCAAATACATCCTCAAGAGCATCTACATCAACACCCGAGTCCATATGCGTTGGGACGGTGATGACCTGTGCGCCCATGCCCTTAGTCGCCTGTTGAATACCTGTGAAAATGACAGATTCTGTCACAGCAACTGAGCCAACATCAAGAAGTAAGTTCGCTAAGATAGTCAGTCCTTGCTGATTGCCATTTGTGATGAAGATATTATCTGCTGTGCAATCGACTCCGCGCCCACGCATGTAATTTACAATCCAGTCGCGCAAGTTGTCATTTTGAGGGCTATATTGGAAAGCCGAGCCACCATCGCGCTGGATGACATGTTGCATACAGGCTTGTAATTGCTCAGTTGGCAAATCCTCATTTGCAGGCAAACCCCCAGCCAGCGAAATGATAGACGGGTCAACCGCATGTTTGAGCAAATCACGCATCACGGAGCGTTCTAAATACGCCATGCGTGCGCTTTGCTTTAAGGGCGGGTGCGCTATCATACGTCCTCCTCTGGTAATTCAATGGGTAAGACAGTTGTGGATTTTATTTCGGTCAGTGCGAGGCTGGTTTTGATGCGGGCAATGCCTTCAATGGGTGTCAGGCGTTCCATGAGAAAGCGTTGTAAATCTGACTTATTTCGTAGAACAACTTTCATCAGATAGTCAATATCGCCAATAAGTTGGTAGCACTCCAGCACCTCTGGCATATTGGCGAGCTTCTGCCGAAATGTTTTTACGTAATCAGGGTTATGTGAATTTACACTCACTTGAATGAAGCATAGCATATCGAAGCCGAGTGCCTCGCGGTCTATCAACGCCATATAGCCATTGATAATATTTTGCTCTTCCAAACGGCGAATCCGTGCATGGACTGCCGGAGGCGATAACTCAACCCGTCGTGCAATTTCAGCATTTGTGAGCTTACTATTTTCCTGCAAGCTGGTGATGATTTGTAAATCAATCACATCTAATTCTATCGAAACGTCCACGAAGAACCTCAATAACTTTTATTTATTCATCAATTATACGCTATTTGTGAAAAATGTAAAATAAAAGTGTTCATATCTTTAAAAATAGTAACAATTAGCCAAACATGAATGAATGATATTCGGTGATTGACATTCATCACATTTAGGCGTTTAATACTTGGTATACCAATCATTGGGGTACAAACAGTTTTGACAATCAATCATCAAGATGCAGTAGAGATTAGAATGCTGGCAATGTTGATGCTCAAAGTGACACGACAATCACTGGAGGCACAACTTGCAGAAGAGGGTATTGACCTAACGATGCTCCAACACGGCATTTTATCACTCACCAAACGTCACCAGCCGACCATCGCAGATTTAAGTCGCACAATGGGCTTAGATCCCTCAACGCTCGTGCCATCGGTGGATGCTTTAGTCAAAAAAGGCTACATCATCCGTGAGCGTGACCCTGAAGACCGCCGACGTTATCCATTGTACCTAACTGAAGATGGGCAGAAGCTCTATGATCGGATGATTTTTGATATGGGTAGCGATCCCTTACACCATGCACTCTCACAAATGCCATCTGTGGATGTTACGCAATTGGCACAACTCCTGCGGCATGTCGTCGCTAGGTTGCCGGATGGTGAAAGTATCCTGCAAGACTTAGATGAGCATATTCAGGCACATCGCATTGATTCTCCTGACGCATGAAATGATACGTTTACGTGTATCGAAAAAAGAAAAGAGGCTCACTTGCAAGCATCTATGAAGCGTGGCGATACAAAGCGACGCAAAAAAGAGAAACGAGAGAGTAATGGCGGCTTGATGCGTGCCATTAGCTATCTGAAAAACCAGAAGCGCACGGCAATCTTTGCTTACGGTGCGCTTATTGTCGCTACACTAGCGCAAGTTGCTGTACCGCGACTGGTACAGAATATGATTGATACGGTGACGAATGGGTTCACGGCGAATATGCTGTTGGAGATGCCCCCTTTAGTACGCGAAGGGGCGGCAACGCTGATGGGGCAGTCGGTTGATGAACTGAGTGTGATACAGGCGAATAGTTTGAATTGGCTCATCAATGGCGCACTCATCATTGTGATGTTTGCTGTGGTGAGAGGCTTGTTCTCGTTTGCGCAGGCATTCTATGCTGAAAGTACCTCGCAGAGGGTGGCATTCGATTTTCGCAACGAAATATTTGCGAAGTTATCACGGCTGTCTTTTAGTTACTATGACCGTAACCAAACCGGACAGTTGATGATTCGTGCGACGGATGATGTCGAAAAAGTGCGTATCTTCATTGCACAGGGCTTGATATTGGCGACACAGGCATTTTTCTTGTTCGTCGTCACGTTGGGCATCTTGTTTTTCACGAATTGGCAACTGACACTGACTATTTTACCGATTTTGCCTTTGACACTTGTATTGTTCATGGTGTTTGGCTCACTGGCACGTCCGTTATTCGGGGAAATTCAACGACGCTTATCACGACTGAACACGATTTTGCAGGAAGCACTCGCGGGTATCAAAGTCGTGAAGGCATTCAATCGCGGGCAATTCGAGCAAAAACGTTTTGACGATAGCGCGTATTATCTATTTGAACAGCAGGTGAAGGTACAACGGGTATTCGCAATACTCTTCCCGACGATATTCACGCTGGCACAGGTGGGTACAGCTATCATTCTCTATTTTGGTGGACGGCAAATTATCACTGGCACGCTGACTATCGGGCAATACCAAGAATTTAACTTGTACCTGCTGTATATCTTCTTCCCACTAGGGCAGTTGGGTTTCATCATCTCCTTGATGGCACAAGCATCGGCATCTGCGACCCGTATTTTCGATATTTTGGATGCTGAAAATGAAGTTGCCAATAAACCCGATGCGATTGAACTGCCAAATATTGAAGGGCGTGTCGCTTTCGATAATGTGCGATTCAGCTACTTTGAAACGAGTGATGATGTGCTGAAAGACATATCGTTCACAGCCGAGCCAGGCGAAACGATAGCTTTGCTGGGGTCTACAGGCAGTGGTAAGACAACGGTCATTAACTTGATTCCGCGCTTCTACGATGTGCGTGGGGGTGGGGTCAAAATTGATGGACATGATGTGCGTGATGTGACGTTGGATAGCTTGCGCAGTCAGATTGGGATTGTGCTACAGGAGACCAATCTTTTTTCCGGCACTATTCGAGATAATATCGCATTTGGGCGTCCTGAAGCATCTATGGATGAGGTAATGGACGCGGCTAAATCTGCCGCCGCACATGAGTTCATCATGTCTTTTCCTGATGGCTACGATACACCTGTTGGTGAGCGTGGTTCGACGCTTTCAGGTGGACAAAAACAACGCATCGCTATCGCACGCGCTCTGTTGCTCGATCCCAAATTGCTGATTCTGGATGATTCAACCAGCAGTGTTGACCTTGTGACAGAGTATAAAATTCAGCAAGCGTTAGACCGTCTGATGAAGGGGCGCACGAGTTTTGTGATTGCGCAACGCATCAGCACTGTGGTCAATGCGGATAAAATTATTGTGCTGGACAAAGGGCAAGTACACGCGATTGGCAAGCACGAAGACCTGATGGAAAGTAGCCATATTTACGCAGACATCTACACCTCGCAATTAGTAGATGATGCGGAAATGGTGACGGAGGACTGAGCTTATGATGGGAATGGATGGTGGACGTCGCCTTTTCGATAGAGAAGTCGTCAAGCCACAAGACCTGAGTAGCACACTGAAACGCTTTGCAAAATATTTTCGCCCGTATTGGTGGGTTATTATGATGACGCTCGTGCTGATTATGGTCAGCACATGGACGCAAATTCTCGCGCCACAGATTATCGGGCAAGCCGTGGATTGTTATCTGTTTGATTCACAGGCTTTTGGGGGGGCGTCACAACTGCTGGGTGAGAGCGATGCCCCAGCACAGAATAGCAATTGCTGGTTCACAGACAGAAGCTCGGCTGTGATTGAAGCAGAGGTTTTCGCTGATGAGAGCATTGCAGAAGCTGATAAACAGAGTGCCATCAATCAGCAGAAAATCGCTGGCTTAGGCACGATGGTTCTCGCTCTTTTGGGCTTGTATCTGCTGGGTGCAGTGATGCAGGGCGGGGCGTTTTTCTCGATGGCATATGCAGGGCAAAGTGCCTTGCGCGATATGCGGATTGATTTGTTCAACCATATGAAAAGGCTATCGCTTGGTTATTACACCAAGAACGAAGCCGGCGACGTGATGAGCCGTATCACAAATGATACGGATACGATTCAGCAGGCATTTGGATTTGCACTTTTGAGCGTTTTTAGTGGTGTGATTCTGGTAACAGGCATCACCTATCAAATGCTGGTGACAAATTGGGGTTATGCGCTGTTGAGCCTGTCGATTGCGCCGATTATGCTCTTTGTGACGATCTTTTTCTCTAATCGCGCACGGAAAGCGTTCCGTATTAGTCGGCAAGAGATGGGGAGCGTGAACGCTGATTTGCAAGAGAGTCTTGCAGGGGCGCGGGAAGTGCAGGCGTTCAATCGTGAGGACGAAAATATTGAGCAATTCATGGCGCAAAATGCCGCGAATCGGGATGCCAACATTCGGGCGGCGACCTATACCAGTGCGCTGAATCCATCGCTGGAGGCACTTGGTTTTGTGGCGATTGCGATTGTCGTGGTTGCGGGTGGGTACTCGCTGTTGACTAATGCGCCGTTGCTCGGGATTGGCTCGGTTGTGTCGCTCGGTCTGGTGATTACATTCTTGCAGTATGTTCAGCAGATTAACCGCCCGATTGCGCAGATTGCGACACTATGGACGAATATCCAGAGTGCGATTGCAGGTGGTGAACGCATTTTTGGCTTGCTGGACGCTCAAGTAGACATCCAAGATAAGCATGATGCTATCGCCTTGCCAGAAATAAAAGGGCATGTCGTCTATGATGATGTGTGGACAGAGTACGAAAAAGGTAAACCGATTCTCAAGGGTGTGAATTTTGAGGCAAAACCCGGACAGATGGTTGCTATCGTAGGTCCGACAGGTGCTGGTAAGACAACGATTATCAATATGTTGCCACGCTTCTGGGATGTGACGCAGGGTAAGGTGATGATTGATGATTACGATGTGCGTGGTGTGACGATGAGCAGTCTGCGCGAGCAAATTGGCATTGTGCTACAAGACTCGTTCTTGTTCAGCGATACTGTGATGGAGAATATTCGTTATGGTCGCCTTGATGCGACTGATGATGAGGTTATCACGGCGGCTAAACTGGTCGCGGCGCATGATTTCATCGAGCGTTTGCCAGAAGGGTACGACACAGTACTTGGTGAACGGGGTGGGGGGCTTTCTCAAGGTCAGCGCCAACTTATCAGTATTGCGCGTGCTGCGTTGCATGACCCGCGCATACTCATACTAGATGAAGCGACATCCAGTGTGGATACACGGACGGAACGGGTTATTCAGTCAGCGTTCGAGACTTTGCTAGAAGGGCGGACAAGTTTCGTGATTGCGCATCGCTTGAGTACCATTCGCAACGCCGATGTGCTTATCGTGCTAAAAGATGGACAAATCATCGAACAAGGCACACACGATACACTTCTTGAAGCAGAGGGCGCATATTACGATTTGTACATGAGCCAATTCCGTTACACAGGCGACCAAGCAGAAAATGAAGCCAATACGCCAGTTGCTGGTGATTGAAGCAGGCATGAGGGGTAGGACAGCGTTGTTCTGCTCCTCATAATTACCTGCGCTCTAACCCTTTATTTCAGGATAGATGCCGACTATAATGCACAGCCAATTACCCGAAGAGGAGATGTCATCATGGCAAGCAAACGCAAAATCACAAATACCAAGCCGCTCTTCGGTCAGAGTCGTTCAAAAGCGTTCAACACCGTAAAACGCACGTTCAAGCCAAACATCCAGAGCAAACGTATCTGGGTTCCACGTTTGGAACGTTTTGTCCGTGTGAAGGTGACAGCAAAAGAAATCAAAACCATCGACAAGATTGGTCTGGATGAATTTTTGCGTCGTCAAGGTAAAACGATTGAATCGATTCTCTGATTCGATACGGCATCGTACACGGGGCAATGTCCCCGACGAGCATTCATCAGGACGCATGCATAGCGCGTCCTTTTTTGTTTGAGAACACTTCATACGTGCTTACTTGTAGTCCTTAAATCCAGAAATTGTCGCCAAATTCCTGTTACCAACAACAAGCTTACGAGAATGACGCCAAAACCCATAATTTCGTTGGTACGTAGTTGCTCGCCTAAGAATATCGCACCCCATAAACTGCTAAAAAATGGTATAAGCAAGGTCACACTAGCTGCGTTGGTTGGACCTGCGTGTTCAATCAGGTGAAAATAAATGAGATAAGCGATAGACGTTGAGAATATAGCTAAACCCAGCAATGATAGTATAGCTGTATTGCTAAGTGTTTGTTGCACGGGGTTGGCTAATGCAAATGGCAGGATTAACAGACTCGCTGAGAGAAGCTGTCCTGTAGAAGTGGCTACAGGATTCATTCCTTGGAAACTTGTTTTCCCGTATACGACAGCAATACCATATGACAATGACGCCCCTAACATCAATAAAATCCCATTAACTCTTGTTGGATCAAAATTATCTGATTGCCAACCCACTATGATACCAACGCCTAATATGCCCAAAAATAATCCAAAGACTTTGCTGATTGTAAGGCGTTCTTGAATCCAAAGTGCGGCGATTACAGCACTAAACAAGGGTGTTGTTGCATTTAGTAAAGCTGCTAAAGATGCTGTCATATCAAGCTGTGCTATCGCAATGAGGGTGAAAGGGAGGGCATTATTGAACATGCCAATGATAAAATACTGTTTCCAGTACAAGCGCCAGTTCGGTGCTTGACCTATGGCTAGGGCATAGCACAATAAAATGAGACCCCCTAATAACACGCGTCCTTCTACTAACAAAAAGGGTCCAAATATGGGAACTGCTACACGTACAAATAAAAAGGATGCACCCCACAAAGCTGCCAGTACGAATAGTAAAAACAAATCTCGTAAACTCAACGTAAATCCTCCATCCTGAAAACCAGCATCAAGTGTATGAAAGATTTGGGTATCGCACACACTAATTCTTGCGCTTATTGTCTATTTCACTGCTTGCTTGACTGTATGCTCACTAAGATAAATGCCACCAGCGAGATAATCACCATCCCAACAACGATTGTAAAGCCTAATAAGTAGCTATCTATCTGGTCACGCAAGCGCCCGACAATCCAAGGCGCAAATGCCGCGCCTAATCCAAACATCGCGCCAACCATGCCATTGACTAAGCCAAGCCCATTTTTCTGAAAAATATCACTAGCGAGGGCGGTTGTTTGGCTACTACGTGTGCCTTCTGCTAGGGCGTATAACACGGCATACGGAACAAGCAACATCGCAATCGACATATTCCCTAATAAAACCAGTATCGCAACTGCGCCTAGCAAACATAACGCTCCTGAACCAAATGCAACAGCGCGTCCCCATTTATCCGAAACGAATCCCCACATGATGTATGTACCAGCCGTTAAAAAACCTGCGAGTCCGACATAGTTGGCGGCGACTTGGCGCGAAATGCCCACGGATTCGATATAGGCAATTTGATGAACTGTCAGCGCACGTAAGGGACCCATCGCTGTCAGCGCGACGAGCATCAATAGCCAGAATACAGGATTAGAACGTAGATTACGCCAACTATCGCGCACAGAGAATGCTTGGCGAGTGCTGGTTTGTGCAGCGTGTTTCATGTTTTTTGGTGCAGGTCGCAAGGTGATAAACAGAAGCGGTGCTAAGAAGAAAAAACAAATGCCTGCCAGTATGGCATAGCTAGTGCGCCACCCAAATTGTGCTATGAGTTGGCTACTGAGTGGCACAAAAATCAGCGACCCTAATCCTGTGCCAGCAAAGGCAAGCCCAATTGCCCGTCCGCGTTGGGCGGGGGGTATCCATGTAGCGATGTTTGCCGCAATCGGACCTAGTCCAACGACAGCAACCCCACCTCCAGCAAAAATGCCATAATACAGCGTGAGTTGGGCAACAGACTGTGCTTGACTGCTCAACAATAAGCCGACGGCAAGCACCAAAACGCCCGACGTAAACACAATCCGCGCCCCAAATTTATCTAGTAAGATACCAGCGGGCGTTGAGCCGAGTGCAAATACCAACATGCTGATGCTGAAAATGCCTGCCGCCGCTTCGTTGCTCCAGCCTTCGTTGGCAACAAATTCTGCGAAAAAGACTGCAAACGACAAGCGTATGCCGAAGGTAACGAATGCTAACACTGCCATCACCAGCACAATACGCCATGCAAATTGGTCGTGTGTCTGTGTCTCAGAAATAATATTTCCCTTTGATGCGACTATGTGCCTATTACCAGTCCCTAATAGCAAGCATTAGATAGCGCACCTCGATATTTGTGTTAGATTACAGCTATCCTATTGAACATATCGTCTAGAAATTGCGCAGAGGCACTATGAGTACATCTAATCCTGCACAAATGCCTAAGAACATAACACTTACTCAACGCTTGAAAAAGTATTTACCCATTATGAATTGGCTACCAAATTATTCGCGTGCTGACGTCACGGGTGATTTGATTGCCGGTATTATTGTCACGGTGATGCTTGTGCCACAGGGTATGGCGTATGCGCTGTTGGCAGAGTTACCCGCACAAGTTGGTTTGTATGCCAGCATTATACCCCTATTCATCTATGGTCTGTTGGGGACAAGCCGAACGCTTGCTGTGGGTCCAGTTGCCATTGTGTCGTTGATGGTAGCAAGTGGCATTGGGCAGTTTGCACCCCAGTCACTCAGCGAAACATTATTGCTCGCTGTCACACTCGCCGCGATGGTCGGGAGCATCCAATTGATACTTGGCATATTACGTGCCGGATTTATCGTCAATTTTCTTAGTCATCCGGTACTATCGGGTTTCACAAGTGCAGCCGCTATCGTCATTGGGCTTAGTCAACTGAAAAATTTGATGGGCTTTGATGTTCCGCGCTCACAGCAATTACACGAAACGGCATGGTATGTATTCACCAACATGAGCCTAATGAATGTCGCATCATTTGCGATTGGGGTAGGGGGCATTCTCATATTGCTCTATTTCAAATTTGGTTTGGGCAAGCATCTCGCGTATTTAAGTCTGCCGAAAAATGTCATTGTTCCGCTCACAAAAACAGGTCCATTAGTGATTGTCGTGATTGGGACCTTGCTCGTGTGGGGCATGGGATTGAACACCAGCGCAGATGTATCTATTGTGGGCACAGTACCTGCTGGATTGCCACCCTTCACTATGCCAACACTCGAATTAGAGACGCTACAAGCACTTTTTCCCATTGCACTGACAATTTCACTGGTCGGATATATGGAAGGTATATCAGTTGCGAAAGCCCTTGCCAGCAAACGTCGTGAGAAAGTAGACCCAAATCAGGAACTGATTGCTATTGGCACATCTAATATTGCCTCAGCACTCACAGGTGGGTATCCGATTGCTGGTGGATTTGGACGCTCGATGGTCAATTTCACATCCGGCGCACGCACGGGGTTAGCCTCTGTGATAACGGCTGTGTTATTGCTATTCAGCGTGCTATTCCTGACACCACTTTTCACATATTTGCCGAATGCGATTTTAGCTGCCATCATCATTGTTGCAGTTGCTAACCTCATTGATGTGAAAACAGCCATTCATACGTGGCACTACAGCAAAGCAGAGTTCCTCTCATTAGCGATTACGTTTGTTGCAGTGCTGGAACTAGGTATCGAGACAGGTATTCTGATAGGCGTAGCGACCTCACTCATTCTCTATCTGTATCGTACCAGCCGTCCGCATGTCGCAGTCATCGGGCGGATTGGCACAAGTGAAGAGTATCGTAATGTATTACGCTATGAAACGACTATGCAACCGAACATTCTGGCATTGCGCATTGACGAAAGCCTCTATTTCCCGAACGCTACCTATCTTGAACAGGTCGTTGGTAACGCCGTCGCAGACAATCCCGAACTCGAACATTTTGTGCTGGTATGCAGTGCAGTCAACTTCATTGATACGAGTGCGCTGGAAGTGCTGGAAAACCTAAATGACACGCTGACAGAAAACGGCATCTCGTTCAATATGGCGGGGGTGAAAGGTCCTGTGATGGATAGACTGCGCAAAATCGGTTTCGACACTCACATTGGGCAAGAGAACTTCTATCTCAATTGCCATGAAGCATGTGAATCATTAGCAACAGAGTGAGCCACCATTAAGTGTTGTTCGCAAGATAGGTAAACCATAACGGCTATTTTGCATAGGTGCATCTACCACGATTCTTCACTGTTTTGCGTTATGAAGAAAACGTATTATCATCAGATGCGTAACAACATATGCTGGTTTCTTGAAACATATCACTCCCTCTGAAGGATTAAACGCGATTATGTCTTTACAGGTCATCACAAATGCGACGGTACTATTGCTCAATGATGTCATTCAACAAGGATGGGTTGCATTTGCTGATGGAACAATTCAAGATATGGGAGCAGGTGTGCCACCCACTGGTCAGGCGATAGATGCACAGGGCGCGTATCTCTTGCCAGGCTTTGTAGACGTACATGTGCATGGGGCAGTTGGTCACGATGTTATGGATGCCAGTCTCGATAATTTACATTCGATGAGCGCATTTTTTGCCCGTTGTGGCGTAACCTCTTGGCTACCCACCACGCTCACGGCATCCCACGAGGATACACTAAAAGCCTTACATGCCGTCAAGCAAGCAATGGCACAGCCAGCAAAGGGCGCACACATTCTAGGCGCACATCTAGAAGGACCTTATCTCAATATTGAAAAATGTGGTGCGCAAGATACGCGCTATATTCGCCGTGCCAGCCTAATAGAAATAGATGATATTCTCGCACTGGATGTTGTGCGTCTCGCATCTATCGCGCCGGAATTTCCAGAGAATATAGATGCTATTAAGCAAATGAAACAGCACGGCATCACTGTTTCAGCGGCGCATACTGCCGCGACTTACGAGCAAATGCAAGCAGGCATTGAGGCAGGCATTACGCACAGCACGCATACATTCAATGCGATGCCAAGCATTCATCATCGGCATCCAGGTGGGTTAACGGCATTATTGCTAGATGAGTCGGTGTATTGCGAAGTCATTGCGGATGGTATCCATGTCCACCCAGCCACGCTACAGCTTCTAATCCAAACCAAAGGCATTGATAAAACGATTCTCATAACAGATGCTATGCGGGCGACTGGCATCGGAGCGGGGCAATACAAACTCGGTGATTATGATGTGACAGTCGATGATAGACGTGCGACTCTAGCAGATGGCACATTGGCAGGTAGTATCTTGACGATGGATGTCGCTTTGCGCAATCTACTACAAATAGCAGATTATGACATTGCCGACATATGGCGTACCACGTCCTACAATGCCACACAGTCAATCGGTATCGACAATAAAGGACTCATTCAGATTGGATACGATGCCGACTTTGTGTTAGTCAATCAAGACGTAGATGTTATCATGACAATTTGTGCTGGTGACTGTGTTTTTGATGCCCATGCTACCTAACATCATGCCTATTATCGCATACGTTGCTTCATTGAATAAACCTTAGGCTGAGGACACCCATTAACAAAAATATTCATACTTGTAGCAAAAAAATTATATTGTTCCTTAATGTGTGCTTAAAATAACTTCACTACAATCCACACGTCATCTTAGTTAAGACATCCTTTTGGGAGAACAAAAACATATGAAATTAGGACGTATTCTGTTGATTGCGGTTCTTTGCTTGCTTAGTGTAAGCATCGTTGGCGCACAAGATGCTGAACTCGGTACAGAAGAAAATCCAATCCAAGTATTTTTCGTACCATCCGCTGAAGCACAAACCCTGATTAGCGGTGGCGAAGTGCTTGCAGAAGCACTGACCGAAGCAACAGGTTTGAGCTTTGAAGTTTCCGTACCAACCAGCTACGCAGCGACCATTGAAGCCATGTGTGCCGCACCAGGTACGAGCATGGGCTTTATCCCAGCCGCTGGTTATGTCATCGGTAACGCACGTTGTGACCTCGAAGTAGAAGCGGCTGCTGTACGTTTCGGTTGGAATGTATATTGGGCAGCATATCTCGTTGGTCGTGATAGTGATATTTACACCTACGGCGACCTCGAAGGTGCAAGCTGGGCATACCCAGATAGTGGTTCAACCTCCGGCTTCATTGTGCCATCTGTTGAACTTCAAGCTGCTGGTATCACACCAGGTGAAGAAATCGAAGCAGGTGGTCACGGGCAAGCGGTTCTCGCTGTGTACAACGGTGAAGCTGATTTCGCTACTGTATACTTCACACCACCACTCACACCAAACACCGCATGGGCGCCTGGCGACTTGCCAGAACCTTATGACCTCACCATTGAAGATTCATTCGTCAATGACGAAGGTCGTCTCTTCGTAGGTGACTTCCGCATTCTCGATGCACGTTCCGCAGTGGCAGAACAAGCACCAGATGTTGTAGACAATGTGCGTATCCTGCGCATCAGTGACCCAATTCCAAATGACACCATGAGCTTTGGTCCAGACTTCCCAGAAGAACTCCGTATGCAGATTTTTGACGCATTGGTTGCATTCTCTGAAACAGAAGCATGGGCTGAAAGTGCGCTCGGTGCAGACGAAGGCTATAGCTGGTCTGGTCTGGAATTGATTGACGACGCAACTTTCGATAGTGTTCGTCAACAACTCGAAGTTCTTGGTCTGACTGAAGAAGACGTTTTTGCAGACGAGTAAGCTACAGACAACACGCGCAATAACAACTAAGCGGGTATGGCGTAATGCGTCATGCCCGTTTTTGTTGTGTTGCTTTGCACTATACAACACGTTATTATCTGCTCACTTGTAGTAATGTCATTGGTAGGACTATCCCCCTATGCTCATCGTAGAGAATTTAACCAAAGTTTATGACAACGGCTTCCGCGCCCTCGATAATGTTAGTTTTGAAGTGCCAGATGGACAGTTTGTGGCGCTCATCGGTTTGAGTGGGTCTGGTAAATCCACCTTGCTCCGTTGTATCAATCGGCTGATTGAACCTACCTCTGGTCGTATCATCTGGAATGGCTTAGATGTTACCGCCATTAACGACGAAGAAATTCGTTATTTGCGTCGCCGGATGGGTTTTATCTTCCAGCAATTTAACCTCGTAAAACGCTCGCAAGTGCTGACAAATGTGCTGTCTGGTCGGCTTGGATACACGAACCCAATTTATAGTTTGTTTAACTACTTCCCGTCCAAAGACCGTGACCGTGCGCTGGCTAATTTGGAACGAGTGGGCATTGGCGACCAAGCCTATAAGCGTGCCAGCGAATTATCTGGTGGTCAGCAACAACGGGTTGCGATTGCACGCGCATTGATGCAAGACCCTGAATTGATGCTTGCTGATGAGCCTGTTGCCAGCCTTGACCCCGCAACATCGCATGGTGTGATGAAATATCTGGAAGACCTCAACAAAGAAGATGGTCTGACTGTGTTATGTAGTTTGCACTTTCTGAGCCTCGCACGCACTTATGCTGACCGTGTGATTGCGCTCAAAGATGGCGTGCTAGAATTTGATGGCACACCCGATAAAATTGATAATGACCGCTTCCGTGAAATTTACGGCGAAGATGCTGTCGAAGTCGGCATTTCGTAGTTGCAGGAGATACATAATTCATGAGTGAAAAACAGAAGAATCAAGAAGCCCTAGAAAAAGAGACTCGGAATGCGCTCCAGCGACTACTGATTGTATTGTTGGTGGCGGCTGGGATATTCGTCTACTCGTATGGGTGGACAGTCACCGAAATTGACCTTGCCGAACCACAAGAAGAACAACGCCAAACCAATGTAACGCGGGCATTGCGTGAATTGCTATCGCCACGTTTATTCGAGCAAGACCGCGAAGTGACACAAGTTGATGCCTCGTTCATCATGGTCGAAGATGAAGCAGACTGTGCGACAGTCGATGTGCCAGTGCAGAGTGACCCCGCTACGGCTGAAGGTGCTGTCGTCGTCATTGAGCCTGCATGTACAACATCAGATGCTATTATCAGTGTACAACTGCGCAATGCCGATGTCGGCATTGATGGTCGTGTACGCTGGATTCCGCCTGGCGAAGACGCGACAGCACGACCGATGGAAATTATCGAAACCGAGCGTGAAGATTTTGTCACCGATACCAATGGTGAATTGACAGCGACTATCGAAGTCCCGCGCATTCGTGGCGGGGAAGGTGAGTTGCATACGGTGCGCGTCTTACTAGCGATTCCGGTTGGACAAATTACGTTCAGCGAAACCGCGTCACTCGTCATTGACCGCATGGCACAGACGATATTCATGGCGCTGGTAGCAACGACTGTTGCGATTCCGATTGCGGCGTTTATCAGCTTCTTTGCAGCACAAAACCTCATGCGTCGGGTACGCTTGAGTGTCGGTAGCCTGCTGATGGCAGTCGTCCTCTTTGCCTTCGGTGTGTGGGTAGGTGGTCAGTTTATTGTCTATCTCGGTAGGCTCGGCTTACAGATTGGACGAGGTGACTTATTCGCACCAGTCGGTGCGCTAATGGCATTTGTCATACCAATAGTTGTTTTGGGAGCAACGGTCTTTGTTCTGTCGCGCTTGACTAGCATAAGTGACGACAAAGATAAAAATTCACAGACAACAGATATGGTACGCGGTATGCTCAACAGTGTAATCACAACCCTTGCGCTGATTTTCATCATCGGTGCTGTTGGTGGTTTGGGCATCCTGGGTGGTGAGCAAATCATGATTGGTGGCGATGAGTTGCGTCCCGCGCAAGTCGATAGCATTGCTACTGGTCTAAACGCAGCCGGTGCAACCCTCATCTGGTCAGTGGGTAACTTACTAAATATTCTCGGCACACTGATTGAGTTATTTATGCCTGCGATTGCAGGGGCATTGACAGGCTTCACACTGGCTGGCATCGGTGCATCGGTCTTTGGTGCGCAACTTCGTCGTATGACGGGCGTTCCAAGTCATGTGTTGGGTGCGATACTCGGTGCGGTCAGTGGTGCGATTTTGCTGGCGTTTGTCTCTGGCTTTGCACTTTGGGCGGCACTACTTGGTATTTTGCCACCCCTGATCGCAGGTATCATCGGCGGGTCTGTCACACGACAGATTTTCAAGCGTGTGTCGGGTGGGAATCAACCTGCACCTGCTACGGGGCGTTCGCGTACCCGTCGCTTACTAGAACTGGCATCCTTTATTGTCGGCTTAGTCGCTGTGTTCATGTTCATGTTCGACATGTTGAACATCGGGCGCTCACTGGTTGATGGTACATTGCCACCACAAGTTCCGGCGACCCTGTTTGGCATTGAGCTACCGTTGACCGTGTACATGTTCCGTGCGGCAATCGTTGGTGCAGTGCTGGGTGGTATCAGTGCGGGTCTTAGTGGCTTGCAAGGCGTGTTCCCACTCGGTAATATGCTCTACAACACCTCGCGTACATCGCTCAACATCATCCGTTCGATTGAACCGCTCATCATGGGTTTGGTCTTCGTGATTTGGGTTGGTATTGGTCCGTTTGCAGGGGTGTTGGCACTGACGCTACACAGTATCGCGGCACTTGGCAAGCTCTACAGCGAGCAAATCGAAAATATTGACGCGGGTCCAATCGAAGCACTCGAATCGACAGGCGCGAATCAGCTACAGACGATCATCTATGCCGTTGTGCCACAGATTATCCCGCCATATATTGCCTTCACGATGTATCGTTGGGACATCAACGTGCGCATGAGTACCATTATCGGCTTTGTTGGTGGCGGTGGTATCGGTCTGCTTCTCCAGCAACAAATCAACTTGCTCCGTTACCGTGATGCAGGTGTGGCTGTGTTGGCAATTGCCGTAGTTGTATCCATACTTGATTATGCGAGTGCGTCTATTCGTGAACGCTTAACCTAAGAATCTATCCGTAAATTCTTTTTGTAGGGGTGTTGCTATGTCTGCGCCCGTTCGGGACGACACACAGGTCGTCCCCTACAGCTATTTTTCGGACAGATACAAAGCACGACAGACGAGTGAGTAAAACAAAAGCTGGCTTGTACATGGTTGCAAGCCAGCTTTTTGCGCCTCATTAATGACTAAATGCCCACTCTGGTAGCGGTTCGCGTGCTTCCAGCCATGTCTCAGGAATGTTTTTGTGTCCTACGTAGGTTACGACAATTCCCCCAACCATCGCACAGGTAGTATCGACATCGCCACCCCCAGCCATCGTTTGCCAGATTGCTTCCTCATAATCACCGAGATATTCACCCGCGCAGTAAATGGCAAATGGGACACTATCTTGTGCTGATACTTCTGAGCCTTTGCCTAAAATATCTGCTACTTCTGTAATCGGCAAGGATGGTAAATCGCGTGCTTTTTCGATGCCTGCTTTGACGGCACTATCCGGTACTTGGGGCAGAATCCGGTCAATGAAGGCACTGCGCTTGGGGGTGCGTTCGCCAACATAGCGCCATGCAACAGCCGTCGCTACAGCAATAGCTATCGTGCCTGCGATACCTTCAGGATGGGCATGGGTAATCGCTGACGATAAACGAGCATTTTTCACCAGTGCTTTCATGTCATCTGCAAAATATGCGCCCAGTGGGGCAACCCGCATCGCACCGCCATTGCCATATGATCCACCTCGAAAAATATTAGGCGCGACATTCTTCCAGTGTTCACCTGCCCGTATACGGGATAGTAGCTCAGTTGCGCCTGCTCCATAGCCACGCTCAAGTTCAAAGTGGCGGGCGAAATGGATTGCGAGTGCATCTTGTTCGATTGTTTTAAGTCGGCGGAGGGTCGCAAAAATAGAGAGTGCCATGTTGGTATCATCGGTGAAGCGCCATTTGCCATCGGGGACAGTGCGCGTCCGTAGCATTTCTGGCATATCTGCATCTGTCCAATGACGTAATTCTAAAAATGCGCCGAGTGCATCCCCAACAGACAAACCATCGAGTGCGACACGAGCGCGTTGTAGCCGAATCGTTTCTATTCCCATATGATAATTTTTATCCTGACGTGCTATAAGCTCACGTCAACAATAATATCACAATTAAGGTCATTATAATCTGAAGGGTTGAAATTAATGCACCAAAAAGTAATGCGCCTGCGCCAGATTTAAAGAGGGTTTGTAATTGAATGCGCATGCCGATACCTGCCATCGCAACTACGAGCAAGAACTTACCAGCCGTTTTTAACCAAGCAAGTACATCCGGCGGGAAAACGTTTAAACTCGCTAAAATACTGATGACAAAGAAGCCAATGATGAAGCGGGGAATTTGTACGTTCGATTGTGTTGCGCTATCACCATCACGTTTGTGCTTGAGCTTGGATTGTAGCCATGTGCCAATCAAGATGACCATCGGACCCAGCATCAAGATACGTCCCATTTTGACAACAGTTGCGACATTACCAACATCGTCATTGACGCTGAAACCAGCCGCGACAACTTGCCCGAAGGCTTGCAATGTGCCACCAATCAGCATACCACCTTGCACATCATCCAACGAAAACAAGCGAATAATCGCTGGCATGAGAAAAATGCCGATTGTGCCAAGCAAATTTACGACACTAATGCTGATACCTGTGTCGGCTTCATCCGCATCTATTGACATACTTGTGGCGGCAACGGCTGATGAACCACAAATGCCATTACCAGCACCCATCAGCAAGCTAAATTTCTCTGAATAGCCTAGCATTGACCCTATTTGTACGCTGATAAATAGCGAGGTTGCAATGCTCACACTGATGACAGCTAGTGCGAGCAAGCCTAAATCAACCAGTGCCAATAATTGTAGTTCGACACCGAGTAGCACAATCGCTATTGGTAACAAGCGTTTTTCGCCGATTTTCGCGCCGACGGCTGTGGCAGTTTCCCACTGCGGCATCACAGCCAGCAAATTACCGACCAGCACACCTAAAATAATGGCAATGGTTACGCCGCCTAAACGCGGGAAATAGTCACCCAGCAACCAACTCAGCACACCGACAATTGTCACAATGAGAATGCCCTGTATATGCGTTGTAGCTGGATGCTCATCTTGCGGCTGTGTGTTGTCCTGTGACATAGAAACCCTTGTTGATACGTTTTCTTACATCCCTACGGATGATGCGTAGACCGATTGGCTTACAATCCGACTGCATAACAACCTATGTTACGCAGTCGGAAAATTTACTCAGAGTGTGACATCCAAAGAAGCTAGATAGTCATCAACCATCACAGGTTCACCCCGTTTGATAGATTCCTGCGCCGCCGCTGCGACCACCACTGACCATAGTCCTTCGCGTGCGGATGCTGTTGTCGTTGGTTTACCTTCGATATTGTCGATGAAGTACACATGCTCATAATACGTTGCGCCGTTGTGTCCACTTTCTTCTATCCAATGCGGATAGCCAGGTTGCAAGCGCCGGGATGGGCGACTTTCATCACACATGACTTCGATATTGCTCTGTAAGTTGCCACCAGGCAAGAATGTCTCTTGTTCCCAAGCCCGTAAACGACCTTCTTCCCCGCAGACAACCAATTCTTCGTAGAATAAGGGCGCGAACATACACAGACTGAAATTAGCTCTCACACCATTGTCATAGTCAATGATGACGAAAGCATTATCGAGAATGTCCGATTTTTCGCCTTCGTATTCAAAGTCTGTGAAATTGATTGCCATGCTACCGCTCGCATACACTTTTTGCGGACGCGCCCCAGCAAACAGGTTAATGAGGTCGAAGTAGTGACAGCATTTCTCTACCAAAGTATCACCGGAGTACTTGGCAAACTTATTCCACTGGTTCACTTTATCCAAAAAGGGGATGCGGTGTTCTTGCATGCTAATCAAGCGAACGTTACCGATACTACGCCGTTCAAAGACCTCGTGGATAGCTTCCACACTGATAGATTTGTAGCGATATTGCAAGCCAACCTGAAAAACCGCGTCATAGGTTTCTGCCAGTTGCGTGATGAAATAAGCATCTTCGACAGTAGTGGCAATCGGTTTCTCTAGCAAAATATGTTTGCCAGATTCTGCCGCTACCGTGACGACATCGCGGTGGGTGTAATTCGGCGTGCAGATAATCAGCGCATCCACATCGGGATCATTGCATGCATCTTCTAACGAGTCATATACGACTAATGGCGTATCTGACCATCTTTGTTGAATACCTTGTCCTACGGCGACGCTACGCGGATTCGGGTCATAGATGCCATGCACAACAGCACGTCCCTCAAGGTAGGTGAGGTTGAGGTGTTCTTGCCCGATGATACCCATGCCGATGATATTGATTTTGTAACGTGGCGTGGTTTTCGCTGTTAGATAACGGTCTTCTTCTGGCAGATAATCAAAGCGTTTACTCTGCGTGAGCGCCGTTGTACTCATGGTGTTGCCTTTTTTCATGGGATATGCGCTCCGTTAGCTGCCGCGAATAAATCGTACCAGTCAAGACGGCTCAATTCGACACTATCAGCGGCGATACCTTCTGCAATGCGTTTGGGATTCATCGTGCCAAGAATCGGTTGAATCTGTGCCGGATGACGCAGTAACCACGCCAGCGCAATAGCTGATGGATTACTATTGTATTTTTCAGCGAGTGATTTGATTTTCGAGGCTGTATCTTTGACGTTCTGTGGTGCATCGTCGGCTGGGGAGAAAATTTGCCCGCGTGCCAATGGCGACCATGCCTGAATCATCATATCGTGCAGACGGCAATAATCGAGCGTTCCGCGTGCGCCTGTATACACGTTGCTCTGCATATTAGACACGATGCCATCATTGATGAGTTCATTATGCAAAATGTTGATTTCGATTTGGTTGATGACCAGCGGTTGATCGACATATTTTTTGAGCAACTCAATTTGCATGGGCGTGTGGTTGCTGACCCCGAAATAGCGCACTTTACCACTCGATTGCAAATCATCGAATGCACGTGCGACTTCTTCCGGCTCGACTAAGGGGTCGGGGCGATGTAGAAGCAATAACTCAACATAGTCAGTATGCAAGCGTTCGAGCGTTTTCTCAACTTTGCTGGTGATATTCTCGTAGCTGAAGTCATAGTGTGGAATTGAACCCGGCTCAACTTCATCATTCAGCACGATGCCTGTTTTTGCTTGCAAGATGATTTTGTCGCGCAAGGATGAGTCATTCTTGATGACTTCGCCGACCACCATATCGGACTTGCCCCGCGTGTAAATATCCGCGAGGTCAATCAGCGTGATACCCTGTTCGACAGCTTCATGTATGAGCGTGTCTGCCCGTTGCTTAATGTCGTCACTCGGCGGGGTATCATCCCATGAGCCACCCAGATGCCATGTGCCGTATGCAAACCGCGCTGTTTCGAGTTCCGTATTCGGAATCTGATATGTTTTCATAAAATGTGTGTGCCTTTCCTATGCACGTTGACCCGTGCCAAGTGGGGTAGCCGGCAGTGCTTGTGGGCGTCGTCCGAGTGCTTCTGGCAAGGATACCGTTTCGATATGTGGCAAAACGAGTTCACCGAAATATTTTGCTTCTTCCAAGTGCGGATACCCAGAGAAGATGAAAGCACGAATACCCATGTCCATGTAACGCTGAATTTTATCCATAATTTGCTGAGGATTGCCGACGAGTGCCATACCACAGCCGGAACGCGCCCGACCAATGCCTGTCCAGAGATTCGGTTCGCGGTAGCCTTCATCGTCTGCTTCAGCGCGTGCTTGTGATTGCAAGGATACGCCCAATGATTTGCTATCTTGCGCACGGTCACGAATTGCCTCGCCAACTTCGTCGTCCAGTTTCGAGACGAGTTTACGAGCATGTGCGCGGGCTTCCTCTTCTGTTTCGCGGACAATCATATGGACACGCAAACCGTAATCAATTTTGCGACCATACGCTTTTGCGCGTGCGGTGAGATCTTCCATATGCCCCTGTAGATTTTCTTCAGTGTCGGGCCACATCAAGTAGACATCACAATGTTCTGCGCACAAATCTTTACCATGTGGTGAATAGCCACCGAAATACAGCAGGGGTCCCCCATTTTGCTGATACGGTTTAACGGGGTCTGTCCAATCGAGGTGCAAATTGTAAAATTCGCCTTCGTAATTGATTTCTTCCTGTGTCCATGCTTGTTTCAAAATTTCAATCACTTCACGCGAGCGTTGATAACGGCTTTCGCTATCCAGTTGTTCGCCTGGCATGGGGGATGAAATAATATTGACGGTCAAGCGCCCTTGTGACATATGGTCAATAGAGGCAATCGCACGCGCCAGCATCGGCGGATGATATTCACCACAACGTACCGCCATCAGCATATTGATATTCTCAGTCATCGGCGCAACACCCGAGACAAAGGTCATCGTATCTTGCCCAACCTGATAAGAATTTGGGCACAGAATATTGCGGAAACCGAGTTTGTCTGCCGTTTTTATAATATTGGATGTATGTTCAAAGGTACTTTTGAGGCTATTGTCTGGCACGCCCAAATATTCGTAGTCATCGCTACAGAGTGGGGCGAACCATGAGACTTCTGCGCCTGTCAGGTGTGGGGAGCGAACTTCTATCATGGCTTATGTTCTCCTAGATATAAATGTGTGTGGCTGTTGTTAATTGTTCAATTAGCTTGTATTTCGCGGACACACTTCTTGGCGTCCGATGAAGCATTTTGTTTATTCGCTGGCTTCTTCAGTTTTCTCTTCTACCAACAATTCCCGATAGCCACGATTCCAATATACAAGTGGTTTTTCGTCAGGTGCAATGACGCTACTCGCTTGCACTTCGCCGATGTAGATAGTGTGTGTACCGGCTGTGTGGCGTGAATATACTGTGCAATCGAGCCATGCGAGGGCATCTTCCAAAACGGGAGCGCCTGTTTTTGCTGTTGTCCAATTGCCAACTGAGAAGCGGTCTTCTTTCCATGCAAAGGTATTGGAGAGTTCTTCCTGCCCTGCTTGCAAGATATTGACTGCGAAAACAGCATCTGAGCTTTCCAACAATTGGTGTCCGCGTCCGCGATGGTCAATGATGACAGAAATGAGAGGTGGGGTAGGGGAAACAGACACAAACGCGGAGACAGTCATTCCGTGTGTTTCTTCACCTGCTTTGACGGTAACAATCGTGACGCCTGCGGGAAAATGGCGCAATACGTCGCGGAAATCATCTGAGTTGATAGGCATCTGTGCCTCCTAAAAATAGTTTGTAAGACAGTATCGAACATACAAAAACAATGTTCGTTCGTTCGATTTCTTGACTATTCAACCACATCTTGTTATATTTTGCCAGTAGTTGATAGGTATTCGTTGACAAAATATGACAACTGTACGTGAAATAGCTGATTTTGCAGGCGTATCCATTAGCACGGTTTCGCTTGTCCTAAACGAAAAACCTGGTGTATCGGATTCGATGCGCCAAGTTGTCATGGACGCGAAAAGCGAGCTTGAGACACGTCGCGTATTATCGGCACGAGAAGATGATGCACCAACCAACGGAGCGCGTAACATGAAAATGCTCTCGTTAATGGTGTTGCATCCGCCGATATTACGCAGTAGCGAAGTATTTAGCGATGTATTGCAAGGCATTCAGACAGCTGCCGAGCAATCCAACATACAGTTGCGCCTCGTCATGAATGACCCGCAAGCGACAGAAAATCATGTTGCGCATATCTACCTCGCAGACGACAATCTGCGCCCTGATGGTGTTTTGGTGTTTGGCGCTCAAAAGCACGAACCCCTCATTGAGGTAATCGCAGAACGCGGGATTCCGTGTGTGGTATTGGGTAGGGAAGCAACAAAATATGCTGTTTCGGGCATTGAACGTGACGAGATGAAACACGCTTACGCCCTCACGCAACATCTCATCGAACTAGGGCATCGCAAGATTGCCTTTGTTGGTGGGGATGACCGTTATGATTTCACTGTCAATCGGCGGACGGGGTATCAGCAAGCCTTACAGGATGCGGAAATCGTGCCTGCTGAGGCATGGTGTGTGTTAGGCGATGGGGCAGATGCAACCTCGCATATTCTTACACACTGCGCGGATGTGACGGCGCTCGTTTTTGTCAACGATAGTTATGCCGCCGAAGGTCTGGATGTGATAGCGGAACATGGGCGGGTGATACCGGATACGCTCTCGGTTGCCTCGTTCGATGATACGAGCATCGCCCAACTGCATCAGCCGGCACTCACATCTATTGCGTACAATCGGGCTACGGAAGGGCAATGGGCAGTGAAGATGTTACTTGACCAAATTCGCTTTCCGTATGTATCGCGCGTGCATTATGTGTTCGATGCTGAACTAATTGTACGCGAATCAACGGCTCCACCTGTGCAAATCGTACAAAAAGTGGAGAAAGATTAGTCACTTATTAGTGGCATAATTTTCAAAATCGGTCATAATATGTATAGTCGTTTCGTATTCGGTCATAAGATGGGAAACCGCTTAACGAAATTGCTGATACTGACCGTTAGTACATTTTTAAACTGTATTTTTAGGAAAAGGTTAACAAAATGAAAAACCGCTTTATGCTGGTTGCCATGATTGCCCTTCTGTTGGCGGCAACCGTCTCCACCTCTTTAGCACAAGATGTCGAACTTGAATTCCGTTGCTACCAAGACAGTAACGAATGTGATGTCTATGCTGACCTGCTCGCTACCTACACTGAAGAAACAGGTGTGGTCGTGAACGTGAACGTTGTACCATACGCAAATATCGACGAACAATTGGCTGTGCAAGTTGCAGCTGGCGAAGCACCTGACCTCGCTCGCGTCACCAACTTTGGTGTTCTGCAAGGTGAATACATTGATGCTTCCGAATACCTCGACGAAGAAACTGTTACCTACTGGTCAGAAAATTATCCAGCACCTGTACTGGCTGCGATGACCAACGACGGTGGGGCAGGCTTGGGTGGTTATCCAGATGCCTTCACAGTAACGGGTCCATACGTCAACCAAACCCTGTTTGACCTCGCAGAAGTTGAACTGCCAGACTTTGAAACCGCTACATGGGAAGACTGGACAGAAGCAACGGCTGCTGTGCAAGCGGCACTCGATAGCGCCGATTCCCCAGTTTACGCCGTGGTTATCGACGCAACTGGTCATCGCTTTGCGGGTCCTGCAATGAGCATGGGCGCGACGCTCATCAATGAAGATGGCGAATTTACTGTTGATACTGAAGGCTATCGTATGATGGCTGAATTGCTGAAACGCTGGCACGACGAAGACCTGACCCTTGATGATGTATGGATTGGCGAGGGTGGTTCCGGTGCAGCAGCAGAAGCATTCATCAACGGGCAAGTCGCTATGCACATGAGCGGTAGCTGGCAAATTAACCGTTACGCAAGCGAAATCGGTGATAACTTCGACTGGATTGTTGTTCCAAATCCACAAGGCGAAGGTGGTAGCACTGGTGTTGCAGGTGGCGCGGCTGTAGTTGGCTTTGCACAAACTGAGCATCCACAAGAAGTATCCGATGTTCTTGCTTACCTCGTGAGCCAAGAAGTTGCTAGTGAATTTGCAGCACGCACCTTGGCACTTTCCGCTAACAGCGCCGTTGCAGATGCAGGTATCGAATTTGAAACCGACAACGAAGACATCCTCGCAGCACTGACCGTCTTCGCGGCAGAAGTTCCAAAACTGCAAGACCAAGCAGCAGGCTTGAACGTACATCCATTTGCTTTCGCTTACTACCGCAATTCAACCTCCCGCCTTACCCAATTCCTGATTGGTGAGTTGGAACTTGAAGCGGCATTGGCTGCATTGCAAGAAGATATTGACGATGCAGTAGCAGCGACTGAATAAGCGTTCTATCTCGTGCATACCGGAAATATCTCAAAGGGGTGTTTCCGCGTATGTACCCACAGAGCTAGGTACTAATCGAGGGCAAGCGCCATCTAACTGTGGCGTGCGTCCTCGATTTGCTTTAGACGCACTTTATCCCGACACCGTTTGGCGTCACCCAACACCCGAATTGAAAGGGACTCTGTATGGATACACAGTTTAGCACCGGCACGCCTAACAAACGGGGCGTCAACGCCGGACGTAGTTTTTTTGAAGATATTTACTACGGGTTTATTAACGTACTCGATACTATTTTTTCTCGTATACAATCCGCTATTGGCATCAAAGGGATGGCGTATCTCTTTGTGATTCCCAACTTGTTAATTTTCGGCATTTTCATTCTGCTCCCGATGGTACTCAATTTTGGTTTTGCTTTTACCGGTGGAGGCGCAGAACTCGACTTGAATGAGCGCAGTTGGGTCGGCACACAAAACGTCGAACAACTCTTTCAGTGTGAAGATTTGCTTGATTACCGTACCTGCCGCGAAGACCGTTTTGTGCGGGCAGTCGGCAACACTATCTGGTTTGTGGTGTCACAAGTATCACTGATGGTCGGCATATCGCTCCTAACCGCACTTATCCTCAACCAAAACATTGTTGGGCGTGCTTTTTTCCGCAGTGTATTTTTCTATCCCGTTTTACTCTCGCCAATTGTGGTTGCTTTGCTCTGGCGCTGGATTTTGCAAGAGAACGGCATCATCAATGCTTTCATGGTATGGCTATTCAATGATGGTAGCTGGATAAATTGGTTGCGCGTGACCTTATTCCGATTAGAACCTTTTGTATACGAGCCTTTCAGCTTTATGACGAGCATCAATGGGGCGCGAATATGGGTTGTTCTCATCAGCGTTTGGTCACAGATGGGCTTCTATACGCTCATTTTGTTGGCAGGTCTGCAAGCCATTCCGGGCGATTTGTACGAAGCAGCAGATATAGATGGCGCGAATAGTTGGAATAAATTCATAGGTGTGACCTTACCGCTACTGATGCCAACGATGCTTGTGGTACTCGTACTTTCGCTGATTCGTGCTGTGCAAGTGTTTGATATTGTATTCGCATTTACGGATGGTGGTCCTGGTACAACAACGTTGTTTTTGGTGCAATTCATCTACGATAACGGCTTCACACAGAACCGACGACTGGGTATTGCGGCGGCAGCTTCGCTGGTGATGGCGATTGCGCTCATCATCTTCACTTTGATTCAAATACGTCTGCGTTCGCGTCAAGGCGAGCTGTAAGGAGCTTATCATGGGAACGATTACTAATTTTCTGACGCGCACGCAAGGCAAAGAGCGCCTGACAACGCAAGATATTTTGACTTACGCTTACCTGATTTTGGGAACAATTATCATGTTTGGTCCCGTTATCTGGTTAATCTTTTCATCGTTCAAACCAGCTGCTGAACTCAGTCGCTTTCCACCACGCTTGTTGCCTTATCGTCAATCGACAGTTGAAATCGCTGGCTATGATGAAGCATTGCCTCTTTGGGAATACACGGACGAAGAAGGCAATACACTAACACTGGCAGAGATTGACCGTTTTAGTGTTCAATACACACTCATTGACCCAGACAACCCTACGGCTGAACCGCTTGAAATTCGCCGTAATGAGCTAGAGCGTGTAGAAGAGGTGTTCATCTCATTTGATAATTATGTCGAAGGGGTGACGAGTTTTAACTTCTTGGTTTACTTACGCAATAGTGTCATTGTGACTGTTGCGGCGACGCTGTTAACGCTCTTGGTGAATAGCATGGCAGCATTCTCGCTCAGTAAGTATCAATACGAGGGACGCGATTTTTTCTTCTTGTTGATGATTAGCACGCTGATGGTGCCAGTCTCAGTGATTCTTGTACCCGCATTTTTGGTTGTGCAGAGCATTGGCTGGTTGGATAGTCTAATAGGGGTGATTGTGCCAGGTGCGGCGACGCCAACAGGGGTTTTCCTGTTGCGCCAATACATGCTGACGATTCCTGATGAATTGCTAGATGCGGCGCGGATTGACGGCGCGAGTGAATGGCGTATCTATGCCCAGGTCATTTTGCCACTCGCTGCGCCTGCGCTCGCTGTGCTGACTATCTTCAGTGTTATGTGGCGCTGGAACGATTTCCTCTGGCCTTTAATTGTTCTGACTAATACTGACAATTTCACCCTTCAAGTTGGGTTGAATGCGTTCAGAGGCGATTTGCAAACCCAGT
Source organism: Chloroflexota bacterium (assembly GCA_038522085.1). Taxonomy (GTDB): domain Bacteria; phylum Chloroflexota; class Anaerolineae; order Aggregatilineales; family Phototrophicaceae; genus JAUZRW01. The sequence goes on along the minus strand of JBCBKJ010000023.1, from coordinate 6,960 downwards.
TCCATCTCATCTTGGCAATGACTGTGTTGACGCTCTTGCCAATCACAATTGTATTCGCGTTCTTGCAACGCTTTATCACCAGTGGGATTGCTACAACAGGTATGAAGTAAGAGAAGTTGCGTTCTTACATTGAGGATGGTGGTATGTGCATAGCGCATTGGTTGGGTGGGATGATATTCCACCCAATGATTTTAATGCAACCATCGGAAAATTTTTAACGATGATATAGCACCCGAATGGGCAACCACACTGGGTTGCCCTACGTAATTTCTTTCGACTATCTACTTAGCCTGAGTTTCGTTTAAGCATAGAAATCTGCAAAATTTCTACTTTGCGGACGCCAAGAATGGCGTCCCTACATAGTTTCTACGGGTTAGAATGGCTCAAAATTTGAGCATTCTCTTATCCATAACTGAGGTTACATCAGCAAGCATAGGCTGTTTTTTACACATAAGCAGGCAAATAATCCCCATGTGCTTCAATGAGGTCATCTACCATCGCCACAATCTGGTCAAGCGAGAGTTCGGCGGCTGTGTGTGGGTCGAGCATAGCGGCATGATAAATATGGTCACGTTTGCAGGTGATAGCCGCTTCGACAGTCAATGATTGGACATTGATGTTCGTTTGCATAAGCGCGGCTAATTGTGGTGGAATACGCCCAATATTGGTTGCTTGAATCCCATTGGCATCTACGAGACAGGGTACTTCTACAATGCAGTCGTCTGGCAAGTTTTTGATAACCCCCTGATTAGGGACATTACCATAAATACGGCGCGGTGTGTTGGTTGCCATACTATGGATAATCAGTGAACCATACTCTACACTGCGCTCGACTTTATCAAAGTTCATGATGGTGTGAATCGTGCCTTCTAGCATCGTCGGCATCAAGTTGATGTCTGCCAATGCTTCACGAATTGCTGTTTCTGAAGGCGCTTCGCCCCGTTTGCGTGCGGATTGTGCCATGTTCCAGCCTGCAATTTGTGCTTGGCAACGAGCAATATATTCATCTATTGGAATATTGAATTTTTCAATCAGGTCATCGCGCCCCTCTTTGATGAACCAAGGGACGTACTCGCTCAGATGCTCGCTACTTTCAGTGACGAAGTAGCCAAAGCGTTTATAGAGTTCATAGCGGGTACGATTCCAATCCGGCATGGTACCGTCTTCTAGCACTTTTTGAATGCGCGGATAGAGGTCTTCACCTGTTTGCTGATGCTCAAATTTGAGGAAAAATGCCATATGATTGATACCAGCCACCAAGTAGTTGATGTCTTCTACAGGCACACCAATATCTTCAGAGAGTTCATGGGCTGTATGTGGCACACTATGGCATAAACCAACTGTTTTAATACTGCTTGCACGGCTTAATGCCCATTGGTTAATCACCATCGGATTGACGTAATTCAAGAAGAGGGCATTCGGGCAGAGTTCTTCCATATCTTTAGCAATATCTAGCAAGACAGGAATAGTGCGCAAGCCACGCATAATACCGCCAATACCGAGCGTATCACCGATAGTCTGGCGCAAACCATATTTTTTAGGGATTTCAAAATCAATGACAGTTGCTGGCTCATAGCCACCGACTTGAATCATGCAAATGACGTAATCTGCTCCTTTGAGGGCTTCGCGTCGATCCGTTGTAGCCTCAACTTTGGCATTTGTGCCTAGATATTCATTAACTGTTTGCGCCACTTCAACAGAGGTTTCTAAGCGTGATTTATCAATGTCCATGAGGGCAAAGGTGGCTTCTGAAAATTCAGGGAAGCCTAGAATATCGCCCATCAAGTTCTTTGCAAAAACTGTACTGCCCGCCCCTATAAATGCTATCTTTACCATTTTTTATCCCCTCGATGTTAGGTATCGCGTCTGATAATGATATGTGTATTCACTTCAAGCTCATCAACGAGCGTTTGTGTGCTATCTGACCAAATAATTTCCAATTGTTCAATGCTTGCCCCTACGGGAATCCCAAAATGTAGCGCCGTTGCATCACCTGATAAGTAGCCACTGCTGGCATAAACATCACGACGATAGATACCGTCACTCGTGTGTAACAATACATGGCTACCAATAGCATGTAAATTCGCAGTCGCGGGGTCAAGCAAATCAACAGTCAGGTTATCACCACCACATAGCTGATTTTCGTACACCATTGCATTAGATAACAAGTTGTTAACGACAATATCAAGGTCGCCATCGTTATCTAAATCTGCCATGCTCATACCACGTCCACTATAGAGTGCGTTCAGATTCCACTCTGGCATAACTATGTAGCTTTCACCGTTCTGATTCATGAATGCCTGATTTTCTTCGACTAGTTCATTATCTGGCAAATGACCAAATAAATCTTGGGCAATCATGCCGTTGACGACATATAAATCTTGGAAACCATCGCTATTTAAATCGCCAAATTTTGCTGACCAACTCCAGCCCGTGTAATCTACGCCGAGACTCTGAGCGACGTTGATATAGCTATCGCCTTCGAGCGTTTGCATCACATTGACCATATCCTGCGGGTCATCTTCCGGCATAGGCATTGCCATCATATCTTCCATGACAGGTTGCCATGCCAGCACGGTTTCTTCATCATCTGAGTATGGGTGCATATCAGTCGCATATAATTCGACTGAGCCATCATTTTCAATATCAGCACCAGCAAAGCTCATCGTGCTATGCGTAATCACACCAAAGGGGAATTGTTCGACCCAACTATCATTTTCGCGCACCCAATAACGGTCTGGTTCGGCGAAATCATTGCCAACTGCTATATCCCACTGACCATCGTTATTCATATCGGGGAAATAGATAGCGAGTGCTTGTGACCTATCAGCAAGGCGGGTAGCTGAAAATTGGAAATCACCCAAATTTTCATAGTAATAAATACCCGCACCACCGTTCAGCAAATACGACGCATCAATGCGTTCCATTTCGGCGTCATACGATGCCGCGACTAAATCTAAGTCGCCGTCTTTATCCAAATCTGCCCAATTCATCGCGTAGGCAGGGTGGGTGACGCCTGTTAAGCCGACTAACTGAAATGTGCCATCGGTTTGATTTTGCCAATAAGAGGGAGCGCCGCGTTGCGTCGTGATGACAATATCTTGCCAGCCGTCAGCATCTAAATCAATGATAGCGACAGAGCGCGTTTTGCCTGGCATATCGAGGGCTTGTGGGCGAAAGGTTAAATCACCTTCGTTCCAAAGCACTGTGTTATCGCCATCGAGGTTGCCCATCACAATGTCTAGCAAACCATCGTTGTTGAGGTCGTTGATAGCTAAACCAGAACCATTACTCTCAAACATGCGCACGGGCATTTCATCAACGTTGGTGATGTGGTCTAGCTCATGTTCTATGAAGGTATCTGAACATACGCTCTCTGCATGCGCTTGTGTTTCCAGAGAAATACTTTGTTGTGCTGAAATAATAGATGATATACATACCAATAAAATGATGACAAAACTTAGTTTTTTAAACATGTCTAATCCTATTTCATGAGAGGGCTATCTGAAAAGATAGCCCTCCCTGTCACAAACGTGCGGTACGATTATTTATTTAACGGAACAGGTCGTTTACTTCTGCATTTGCATCCATAAGAGCTGATTCTGCATCTACTTGACCGAGTGCAATGGAATCCATTGTTTCAGTCATGATGGTGGTGATTTCGCCACCCCAATCGGTGATTGGGAAGAGGAATGTACCTTCAGCAGCTTGTTCGGTGAATGCACTTACGTCGATACCATCATCAGCGCGTGTCTGGAGGGACAAATCAGCAGCTTCTGGAATGGCAGGGAAGACAACACCGGATTCACCGATGACGGTTTGGCATTCGATGGAAGCCAAGTATTTTACCCATTCCCATGATTCTTCGACATGGTCGCTACCAACCCAGATGGAATCAGCCAGACCATTGAACATGCTGGTATTGCCTTCTGGACCAACTGGCAAGCGTCCGAAACCAACTTCAAAGTCGCTACCAAGATATGTACCAATCATCCATGAGCCATCAATGACCATAGCAACTTCACCAGCTTGGAAGAGTGCAACACGACCTAGACCTGTTTGTTCATCAAGCGTTGGTGCATAGCCATCTTCTAGCCACAGGTCAACAAACCATTGAACGGTATCAGCGAGGCGTGGGTCGTCGTAGTAGTATTCATCGCCCCATACGCCGTTGTTAAATTCCCAACCAGTGGAAACTGCGAACATGCTCCACTCGGTTTGACCGTATGCGCCACCCATACCATTGCTGGAGAAGCCATATTGAGCAACATTTGCAGCATCGAAGTCTGCGCTCAGACCGTTGTTACCATTTTCGTCGATGGAAAGTTGAGCGATGACTTCTTCAAATGTGCCACCATCTTCTGGATTCCATGTCCATTCGTTCATGATTTCTGGGTCGATGCCAGCCGCTTCAAGGGCTTCTGCATTATAGATAACAGCAACCGTATCCCAGTCTTTTGGCAGACCGAAACGTGCGCCGTCGCGTGTCCAGAGTTCAGCCAGACCTTCGTAGTAGATGTCGGTAGCAACACCGTCTTCTTCAACAAATGGTTGAAGGTCAACCAGCTGACCGAGTTCTACAAATTCTGGGTATTTTGCAAGGTGATTTGTGAAAACATCCGGTGCATCGCCACTGATGAAACCTGTTGTGATAGCTGTCCAATAATCATCCCAACCGAGTTGTTCGATTTCGATGACGATGTTGGGATTTTCTGCGGTGAAGTTATCCGCGCAGGTTTGGTAGTGTGGCAACTGGTTCGTATCCCACAGTGAATAACGGAGTGTGACCGTATCTTGTGCTTGCACGCTGATAGCCATCAGCATTGTAACGATTATTGAAAATAGAAAACCACGTTTTAACATAACTTACTCCTCGTTCTTACAATTTTTTTCTTACAATTTATGCGTTGCTGACGATTACACAGCACGCTTTGTGACCTAAAATCATCGGCTTATTTGAAGCCGGAGAACTGAATTGAATCGACAACTTTGCGTCCAAAGAAGATGAACAGCATGGTTGTTGGCACCATGGAAACAACAGTCCCTGCCATTAAGCCTGCCCAATCGGGTGCGCCTTGTGGCGTTTGCGAACGGAAAATACTGAGTGCCACTGTCAACACGCGCACATCTTCGTCGCGTCCGACGAGCAAGGGCCATAAGTATTCGTTCCAACTTGCGATAAACGTGAGTAGCGCAAGGGTGAGCAGGGGACCGCGAATGAGCGGTAAGGCAATGCGCCAGAAAATACCGAACGCGGTTGCACCATCGAGTTTTGCTGCTTCTATTAAGTCATTATTCAAGCTCAGATAGAACTGGCGCATGAAGAAGACAGCAAATGGTGTCATGAAGAAGACTGGTGCGACTATGCCGACGAAGGTGCCGATTAAGCCAAGTTGGCGAATCAGCACGAAGTTAGGGATAAACAGGACAATGGCAGGAACCATCAACCCTGATAGATAGATAATGAAAATTTGATCTCTAAAGGGAAACTCGAAGCGGGCAAAAGCATATGCCGCCATCGCACTAAAAATCGTTTGCCCTACGGTGATAAGCGTTGCTACGATGAGGCTATTGCGCATGTAAAGCCAGAATTTCAACTCACCAGCAGAGATATTGGTGCTGGTTTCTGCGAGTTCTGTCGGGTCAATTAGACCTAGTACACGCTCAAAATTTTGCGTCGTTGTTTCCACAGGGGTCATTGATGCTACATTGCTATAAACCGCATCAGGATTCGTGAGTGCTGTTCTGACAACCCACCAGAAGGGAAATAGGGTAACAATCACGAAGATTGCCATGATGCCCCACATTAGGATGTCGCCAATTTCTAAGTTACTGAAAAAGCGTTCTAATCCCGAATTAGCAGATTTGTTACCCATTGATGTTTGGTCTAAGGTCGTTTGGCTCATGATAGTGATTCCTCCCGTGATTATTGGTAATCTGCTAAGTCAGATTGATCGGCTTGCAAGAAACGCAGTTGAATGAGTGTCACACTGATGAGCAAGCAGAAAAGCACTACCGAAGCGGCTGTTGCTAGACCCATGTTGATGCGACGTTCAAACACTTGCTCGAAGATGTAGTAAATAATCACGCGGGTAGACCCAGCCGGACCACCACTTGTGGTAACAGCAATGGTGTCGAAGATTTGGAATGACCCAATAACTGACGTTACGAGAACGAATACAAGAACAGGGCGCAAAAGCGGAATTGTAATCGTGAAGAACTGGCGCAATCGGGTTGCCCCTGCGATAGACGCAGCTTCGTACAAACCTTTGGGGATTGTTTTCAGACCTGCAAAAATGAGGATGGCGTTGTAGCCAGCATGCCGCCAGATGTTGATACCTGCGATAGAGGCAATCGCTTGTTCTGGCGCACCGAGAAATGATTGTGACGGCAATCCGATGGCTTCTAAACCGACGTTAACAATGCCAAGCGATGGGTCAAGCATCCATAGCCACAGCAAGCCAACAACAACATTGGGCATCAGCCATGGCAAAATCATCAAACCACGGAAGACAGCCGACGCTGTATTGTGCATGCGTTCCAGCATAACCGCCATAATAATGGCAATCACTGTTTGTAGCGGGATGTTCCATACAACGTAGAGCAGGGTCACACGCATCGAACGCCAAAAACGTTCGTCTTCCCAGAGTGTGACGTAGTTCTCGAAACCAACAAAGGTTGCCTCTGTCAGCAAATTCCACTCCGTAAAGCTGATAAACACAGCGCGGACAGCGGGAACAGCATAAAATGCGATAAAACCTATCAAACTCGGTAAGAGAAATAAGTAACCAAGAATAGCTTCGTTATCGCTTATGCGATTCAAAATGGAAGGAGAAGACGTTTTTCGTTTCGTTTTTTGCATAAAATATCTCCTTTTATTACTAAAACGTATAACTAATACGCTTTAGTAGATGAACAAAAAAATGAAGCAACACAAATTTTCTAATTTTTTGTTTGATT
>JBCBKJ010000022.1:0-75344 GCA_038522085.1 Chloroflexota bacterium | reverse complement strand
GTTGGTTACTTGAAACTTAGCTGATTTGTCCCCTTTTGTTTATACTATCTTTGTCAAAATTGTCCCTCCGCGAGGTTCAAAACCGAGTGCTGTTAGGCTTCTGGTAAACCCACTCAAAGGGGTTTTGAGTCGCTTTCAGCCGACTTACACTCAATATCAGACCAAAGTTTTGAACTTTGGGCGAAGCAAACTACTATGCTGGCTTTTTTGCAAACACGCTCTAAATTGTAAGGTTTACGCATCATTCAGACAACAACATATTATCCGTAGAAACGCTATTTTAGGAGAAGATATGATAAAACGGCTTTGGTTAATTTTACTCATGATGGCAGTGAGCATTCCTGCCCTATCTGCGCAGGAGACGGAGGACGACACGATGACTGAAAGCAACATGCGCTATACCTATCATCAAGCGAGTGGGAATCGCTTTGTGACTGGTACAGGTACATTTCCAAATGTGACCACACAAGATGCCCTCGTGGGCGATACCCCTGCATGGGTTATTGGCAATGCTGGCGGGTGGCGCGTTCAATTAGTTGACCAGAGGGTGGTAAACATTCGTGATGATAGTGTGCAAGCTAGTGAAACACCTTATGAAGGTGTACTTGCTCTACTGTCTGATGACAACTTCCTGATTCCTGATGGTATGTCGCTATTATCGCATCCGGTACTTTTGCCCAACGTGGCTACTTTATACATTACTGAGACAGGTAACTTGGCAGCACAGGTCATTGGTGGTACGCCTATTGAGATAGGTTTGGGTATTCAATTGGATGCGCGAATTGTGTTCAGTGATGATAATCGCATTGCTGTGTATGCAGGGGCAACAAACGAACGCTATGTACATGGCATCATGGGCGATGACATCGAAGGTAGCGAAGTGGTTGTCTTGCAGATTGTTGATGGCGCATTTGAAATTTTGGAACGTATCACACTCACAGGCGATGCGGTGTATGAAGGATTGTCGCCGATGTGGGCAGATGTGAACGGCGATGGTGCGCAGGATTTAATCACAACAGTTAGTGACAGTCAATCGGGGTCACGGATTCGAGCGTATATTTTCACGGATGAGGGTGTACAGACAGTGGATGGTGTACCGATTGGGCGCGGGAATCGCTGGCAACATCAGTTGGTATGGGCGTCGTTTGCGCCAGATGGCACGTTTGAATTAGTCGAAGTGCTGACGCCTCATATCGGCGGTGTCGTGCGTTTTTATCAGTATCAAGGAGATAGACTAGAAATTGTCGCGGAGCTATCAGGTTATACCTCACATGTGATTGGCTCACGTAATTTGGATATGGCTGTCGCGGGTGATTTTAACGGCGATGGGATACCAGAAATTGTGTTACCCTCCCAAGACCGCATGACCATTGCAGGGATTCAGCGTACAGAAACAGGCGCAACAGTCGTGTGGCAGTTGCCTTTAAATGCGCCCGTCGTGACGAACCTTGCGGCATATGAAACTGAGACAGGTTTAGCATTGGCGACTGGGTTGCAGTCGGGCGTGGTGCGAGTATGGGAATCGGTAGAGTGACATTGTAACAGCATCAAACCATACGCACACTTGCCCTAATTCAATGTAAGATGAGCTTATAACAAATGCTATCTACACAGATGAGGGAGTGTGTGATGGATTTTATTGCGGCTGTGTTTGAGTGGTACGAGGCATATTCGATTATCGTGTTGCCATTGCTGATTGCTATTTTTGTGCTGGGTGTCACGTTAGGGATTTATCAGGGGTTTAAAGACAATCTGTTTCGGACAGGCTTACTCTTTCCGCTATTTGGCGTTTTGCTGGGGCTGAGCTTTTTCACAGGTGACTATGGCGCAGAATTGTATCTGAATTTATCGGCGCAGGTGCTGATGGTGTTGACGGCTGTTATCTTGGTCGGCACGGCAACCCAACTCAGTGGTTGGTTGATGCCGATGCTAATTGTGCTAGTGGTCGCACTGGGCTTGCAATTTCTTGTCCCACCAGAAAATTTCGGCACGAATATTCCGGCGACCTTCAGTCCGGCATTGATTGGGGGTATCATGGCGGCGTATATGTTGCGTCAGGAATGGGCATGGTCGCCTGTGGAACAATCTAAACGACTAAGCGATAACAAAGCGCGTTTACAAGCAAATCAGTGAGGTATTGCCTCTAGCCAAACGCAAACGCATTGATGCACCAGATGATAATTTATTGCATGTCGAGGTGCATGCGACATCGCCACAACGCTTGTATTCTGAAGTGCTGGAAGCTGATTTTTATGAACTCGCACGCGAGTGGCAATATGGCGAGGATGAGCATTTACAAGTGGCGACAGATGCACTTTTGGAATGGGCAAAAGCGAAAAACTTTGTGCGTAAGTAAGGGATAGTTTGTGCTTGCGCGGGCGACCACATTGGGTCGCCCTTACGAACAGCTAAAATTATTTATGATGACTAAGATTGAGAGATAACAATGACCGATTTGACAATCAATGTCGATGCGATGACTGATTTTCTGGTTGACCTGCTGGCTGTACCGAGTCCGACAGGCTACCACGTTGAGGTGATGCCTTTTGTGCAACAAGCATTCGAGGCACTCGCTTTTCCTGATACGACAATTCGCACAATTAACAAAGGTGCTGTGCTGATACATGTCAAAGGCAAAGCGGATGATGCGCCTGTTGGCGTTACAGCGCATGTGGATACGCTGGGCTTCATGGTCAAGGAAATTAAGAGCAACGGGCGTTTAAAATTATCACGGCTGGGGGGTATCAACTGGGCGGGTGCAGAATTTGAGAATTGCACGGTGCGGACTGTCGATGATACACGCTATCGGGGAACGGTGATTCTGGCTAATCCAAGCACGCATGTGAATCGGGATGCCAGCAGTGCCAAACGTAATCAGGATACGATGGAGGTGCGTTTAGATGCCAAAACATCCACCCGTGCAGAGACAGAAGCACTCGGTATCAATGTCGGTGATTTTGTGTTTCTGGATACGCGCACAGAGGTCACAGATACGGGTTTCATTCGGGCGCGATTTTTGGATGATAAAGCGGGGGTCGCTGTTATTTATGGCGCACTGGTGGCAATGAAAGACGCTAGGGAGATTCCGGCGCAAGATACTTATATCCTGATTGCCAACTATGAAGAGGTCGGGCATGGGGGTTCGGCTAGCTTCCCTGAGAGCATAGTTGAATTATTGACGATTGATATGGGCGCGATTGGTAATGGGCAAGCCGGCGACGAGTTCAGCGTGTCGATTTGTGTGAAAGATGGTGGGGGTCCCTATCATTTTGATATGAATAATAAATTGCGCGAATTGTGCGAGGCACACGATATTGACTACAATCTCGATATTTATGTGTACTATTCCAGTGATGGCACAGCGTATTGGCGTGCAGGTGGCGATGCGAAAGTCGGTTTAGCGGGTCCTGGTGTGGCGTCTTCGCATGGATACGAACGCACCCATAAAGATGCTCTCTTGCACAGCGCCCATCTGATAGCACGGTATCTGCTGGCAGAATAATTTTTTGAACCACATAGGCACAAAGACTCAGAGAAATAGAGACATTTGCGTCTCTATTTTGATTTATCTCCCCTATTTTGGGGATGCCCATTCCCTCTACTATGTGATGCTGTCTGCTTCTTTTGGAGATACGATAAATTTATCGTAAACATAGCGGGTGGTATCGCATGATGTACACTCAACGCAGAATTTTATATGTCTACTGGGCTATTTGTTTATTTATTCTAATAGCCGCAGATGAATTTATCTATTTCTTCGCGCTTGAAATCATCGCCCTTGTATGGATTCATTACCGATTTTACGCCACGTTTGAACCATGTGGATTAGCGAATGCCGCCCGTGATATACAGGAGAAAAAACGCCGTGAGCGAAAACAACGCAATGCTCGATAAATCTGTTAGTTTGACAACTGCCAACATCGTCACAATGGTGCTGGCGATACCCTTATTAGCTATCTTCGTGCCGCTATTCATCTTCATCTGGGATGCTGAACGCTTGTCGGCTGGGGCAGATGCCATAAGCACCTACCCGTTGATAGCAATTGGCTTGTTCATCAGCGGGATTGTGGTACATGAGTTGCTACATGGCATCACATGGCAAGCGTTATCAGGCAAATGGGATGCCGTGAAATATGGCTTCAAATGGACAGCTCTTGCGCCGTATGCTCATATGAAAGCACGCATCAGTGCCGGACAGTATCGCGTCGGCGTTTGGATGCCAGGGATGGTCGTGGGTGTATTGCCACTGGTCATCAGCCTGATTATCGGGAATGGTGCGCTGTTCTGGTTTGGGATATTGTTTACATGGACGGCAGGTGGCGATGCAATTATCTGGTGGTTGTTGCGTGATGTGCCAAACGATGCTGAAATAGAAGATCATCCTTCGCGTGCTGGCTGTTATGTGTATCTATGATGGACCTATTTCTAAAGCTGTCAGCTTCCAGTAAAAGTGTTTGTAGTCTGCATGAATGGATGCAAACGTTTTGCCAGAAGATAAATCTTCCGACAAAGATGCGTGTGATAAATCACACTAATCAGTTGGCTTATGCTGTTTAAAAAATTAGGACGGAAATAAAACCATCTTGTATTCGTTACCTCATGAGTGTGATTGTCGTAGGGTCAAGGCATCATCCTTGACCAGAAGCAACGGACAGGGCAAGCCCAGTCCCTACATTTTGTTGGTTTATTGAACGTCAAGGCTTGAAAAATCTTCCAACCATGTAGGGACGCCACCTTGGTGCGTCCGCGATTTAAACACCGTATTTAATTCTTAACTCGCATTAGTGCGGGGTACAAAGCACCTCCTCCCTACGAAAACGAATTGTAGTGACACACTTCTATACTGCCGAAAGTAACCGTATCTCCAAACGCTAAAAGGCTGTGTTGCATATAACTTATGTAAGAAGTTGACAAGCATCCCCTAAGAAACAGGCTGTAAATGTTGACGTAACCTTGTGAAAGCATACAATTAAATATACAAGGGAAGACATAAGTTCAAGCAGGGTTATCCTATGGCAAAAAATTACTATGATTTGCTTGGCGTGAGCAAGAATGCCAGCCAAGACGAGATTAAAAAGGCATTTCGTAAACAAGCGAAAAAATATCATCCCGACGCGAATCCTGATAATCCGCGTGCGGAAGACCAATTTAAAGAAGTGAATGAAGCGTATGATGTGCTGAGTGACCCGCAAAAACGCCAGCAATATGATATGTTCGGCAGTGCTGGAGGCGCGGGGGGCTTTCCTGGCGGGAATCCGTTTGGTGGACAAGGCAATGGTACGTATCAGGGCAATGTGAATGTCGAAGATTTAGAAGACATCATCGGCTCGATTTTCGGGGGTGGCTTCCGTTCGGGCAGTGCTGCTTCTGGTGGTAGTCCATTCGGGAATACGGGCGGGCGTCCGACTAAAGGGCAAAATATTGAGCAAGAAATTAGTATCTCTCTGCGTGAGGCATACGAAGGCACAACACGCTTGCTCAACAAAGATGGGCGTCAATTGCGCGTGAACATTCCAGCGGGTGCGAACAATGGCACGAAAGTTCGCCTGAGTGGTGAGGGACACCCCGGACGTGCTGGCAATGGCGATTTGTATTTGGTGGTGCAAGTCGATGACCGTTCTTCACCGTTTGAACGCGATGGCGACGACCTGACGATTGATTTTGATGTTGATGTGTTCACGGCGATGCTTGGTGGTACAGCAAAAGTTGAAACTATGGAACGTCCCGTTGAGTTGAAAGTACCAGCCGGCACACAATCAGGGCGCAAGTTCCGTTTGTCCGGTAAAGGGATGCCATCGCTAAAAGGCAAAAAATACGGCGACTTGTATGCACGGGCGATGATTACTGTGCCAGAGCATTTAACTGACGAACAAACGGCGATCCTCGAACAATTACGCGATAGCCTACGCTAAAACCGCCACTGTCGATTATAATGGTTGGCAGTGGTGGGTTTATGATATGACGTAAATTGGGTGGTATGTACACCACCCCAACGAATTTATCCTCCACCATCAAAGACATCATTGCATACTCTCTCCCGTTTGTATTTTGTAGGAGTTCATCGCGCATGACCTCACGCTCATTTATCGTTGTTTGCTGGATTGCCTTATTTGCTGTTGTACTGGTTACCTGTAGTAGCACAGAAAATGCGACACCGATTGGCTCAATGGCAAGTACCCCTGTCGCTGATTTACCCCTAAACGTGAATATGGGCGCGAATCCTGCCATTACCCCAGTGCCGGATACCGTCATTCAAGAAGCCGATGCTGAATATGTGTTGCTGACCAATATTTATGAACGCTCGATTCCGAGTGTGGTGAATATCGAAGCAGATGTGGTCGGTAGCACGCCTGAAAACCCCAATACCAGTCGCGGGTCAGGTTTTGTGTACGACATGAGCGGGCATATCATCACCAACGCGCATGTGATTCAGAATGTGCAATCGGTGCGTGTGACGTTCAATGATGGTTATGTGACAACTGCAACCGTCGTCGGGATAGACAATTACAGTGATATTGGCGTGTTGCGCGTTGATGTTGCGCCTTTGCGATTGCAACCGATGGTGCTGACACAAAATTCGGATGTTGTGCGCGTGGGTCAGCGGGCAATTGCGATTGGCAATCCATTCGGCTTGAGCAGTTCCATGACAGTTGGCATCGTGAGTGGCTTAGGGCGCAATTTACGCTCGGCAGAGTTGCTTGATAGTAATGCGCCCATTGGTTTCCAGAATCCGTCGATTATTCAGACCGACGCGCCCATTAATCCCGGTAACAGTGGCGGACCTCTACTCAATTCACAAGGTGAGGTCATTGGTGTGGCAACAGCTATTCGCACCGATAATGGCATTTTTCAGGGTGTCGGTTTTGCTGTACCTGCGAATACCCTGCGCCGTGTTGTACCGGATTTAATTGCACAAGGCACAGTGCGCTATGCGTGGATGGGAATCTCAGTACAGCCAGAAGATAACGGTTTTGGGGTCGCTGGCTTGGCAGAACCGCTTGGTTTACCTGTCGAACAAGGAGTGCTGATGCGTGGCATAACCGTTGCGGGTCCTGCCGATGAAGCAGGTTTACGGGGTGGCTCTCGTACTGTGCAGGTGCGCGGACAGACCGTGTGTATAGGCGGTGATATTATTGTCGCAATCAATGGCTTTTACATCAACAATATGGATGATTTAGTCACCTATTTGATTGTGAACACCCGTCCGGGCGATACTGTGACATTATTGGTTATTCGAGAGCAAGAGACATTCCAAGTTAATGTAACCTTGCGCGAACGTCCGGCGACAGATGGGACAGTGCGGGATTGTGCAGGATGAGGTATGTATAAAATACGTGATTGGCTCTTTATCAGCGGGTATCCTACAGCGAGTAGCAAAGCCAAACGGGACGACGCAGGCATCACGGCAGTGCTTAGCTTGCATAAACCTATCGAGGAAGAGGATGGTTTAACAAGTCAATTTCTTTATATAGAGGATGGTGGTTCTTTGCTAACTAAGACAATTGAACAGGGAATCACATTCATCAAGACAAGATATGATGCTGATGATCGTCTATTGATAGCGTGCGGTGCAGGGATTAGTAGATCTGTATTGTTTGCGATTGTTGCGCTTGTAGAAATTGAAGATATGAGTATGAAAGAAGCCTATACGTTAATTCATGCTCATCATCCCAAACCCATGCCTGAACATCTTCACTGGCAAATCGTTGCAAATTACTATGGTGAAACAAATGATTTCTGGCAGATATGGGGCGATTTGACATTGAAGGGGCTAGAGTAGAAGCATTTAAAAAAGTACGCCCGAAGAGTATAAGTCTCCGGGCGCGGCTTGTTTCTGAGGACACAACCCTACCAAGGGTCTATCCTATGTTGAGGTAGGGTAGTGCTTAGAGGGTTGTACCCCCGTTATAGCCTATCATAATTTGACCACCTCCTGTAACTAAGCCTACAATTAAACGTAGTATACACATGGCGGAACAGGTTGTCAAGTAATTAATTTGATTCTCATGACCTGTCATGGTCTCTGCTGGGGTTTATTGATAGACTAACAACGATATATTTCAACGGTAACTAAAGGTAATGTAATGGCGACGGTAGAACGCAAATCTGCAACGGAATGGGAATGGTATAATAGCAATCGGCATCGGACGGTGCGCTATTTTCCATCGACTAATAAATTGATATGGGGCGGCTGGACAGATACCAGCAACGGTCCCGTTTTTGAAGAAGGCTATCGGCAATCAGTAGAGGATTTTCTGGCAAACGGTGTGTCGCAAGTATCGCCTCCAGATGACTTGCTGACGGAGTTACGTCTTGTACTAGAAGCCGAGATAGCAAAGCAGAATCGCGCTCCCATATGGAGACGCTGGCTTGGGCTGGGGAAGTGACACATGAGCTTATCCCCTATATTGAGCCGTAGACGCTGGAAATTGTACGCGCAGGGACAGCCGATTGTGGTCAAGCATGGGCGCAACGAACGCTTCGTGCATCCGCTGATGAAGGCGTTTATTTGGGCGCTTTATTTGCCAGACTACCCCACTGCCAGCATTGAAATCCGCATTGGTGACAAGTACAAGCCCGATGTGATCGCGTTTGCAGATGCACCGGCGGTGTTTGAAGTGAACCCACCGCCGTTATTTTGGGGCGAGGCGGGGCGCGTGGGTAAAGATAAAATTCATTCGATGGTGCGCCGTTTCCCGACCACACATTTTGCGATGAGCAAATGGGATACGGGACTCTCGCCTTATGTGGATTTAGTGCAGGAAGCACTCGATGGCGTGACACGCGAAGCCCCATTTGATTTGATTAGTTTTCCAGAAGATAGCAAACGCCTTGTCGATAATGATGGGAACATCTCGATCACTTTCGATGATGTGACATGGCAACGATTAGAATGAGGGATGTATAGATGGGTTGGAATACGTATTACGATCAAACCGCTGGACGCAAGCCACGCCAATTATTGGTGAAGGCGTTGGATGAATATATTCCAGCCGACTTCGTAGAGACACGGCATCAAGCGGCGGACATCGGGTGCGGGAGTGGCATCGAAACAGCGTTTCTGATTGATAGAGGCTGGGATGTGCTAGCAATCGACAAAGAAGCGATGGCTATCCGGCGACTAAAAGCAAGTATCAAGATTCAGGAACATTTGCAGACACAAATTGCGCCTTTTGAAGCCATGACCTTACCAGACAAA
Source organism: Chloroflexota bacterium (assembly GCA_038522085.1). Classification (GTDB taxonomy): domain Bacteria; phylum Chloroflexota; class Anaerolineae; order Aggregatilineales; family Phototrophicaceae; genus JAUZRW01. The sequence continues at coordinate 66,145 of JBCBKJ010000022.1, read as the reverse complement.
ATTGACCTTGCCTATGCAGGGTACAGTTTGCCCTTTTGTCATCCTGACCATTTCGTTACGATGTGGCGCAATATCACGACGAGTATTGCTAAAGGTGGGTATTTTGTAGGCGAATTTTTTGGGGAGCGTGATTCTTGGGCGACGAATCCTGAGATGACATTCAATACAGCCGTTGAAACACGCCTACTCTTCACCGAATTTGAGATACTGTTCTTTCATGAAAGAGATAGCCGTGGACAAGCTGTGAGTGGTGACAAGCATTGGCATGTATTTTCAGTAATAGCGCGGAAATTAGGCAACCAGACTGAATAGCATCAGAGGAATTCAGCGTACCAAAACGGGACATGCGATTGGCACATCCCGTTTTTATTTAGGGCAACGCCATGGCGTTGTCCTTACGACTAGTCTTTAGCGTGTATGCTTAGGCGACAGTGCGTTGGCGACCTAGCAAGCTGTTAATTTCTGCGATGACGCTCATCATATCTGAGCCTTGTGGCAGAACACGCACGTTATCAACATATTGGGTATCCCAACGTGCTGGTACATCAGAGAGAATCAGCACGGGTGGGTGTTCGATACTACGCAAGTGAAAGTACACATCTTCGGCACGGAGCATATCGTCGCTGGCATCAATGACGATGACGTCAGGATACGAGAATACGATTTGAGCAAGTGCATCACGCAAGGTATCGGCACGGAACACAAGCATTTGGTTGTCTGTCATGACAGCTTGTGACTTTTCATCATTGCTTACGAACACGACTACTGGATTGGTCTTCATTTGCTCTAGCTCCTATTGGTTAACTGTTACATACTCATGATATGGTAAATAGAGGTATGGAATCCATCGGATTCTTGTGGTGTTTTTTAGCTTTCACTTTTAAATCAAAGGCAGTACGCGATGAAACCTTTAAAATCGAAGTTGGACGCTACAGACTGGGCAATTCTGAGCGAATTACAACAAGATGCTCGCTTGAGTTATGCAGAATTAGGGCGACGTGTGAACTTGTCTTCGCCAGCCGTACAAGAACGGGTGCGACGCTTAGAAGATGCGGGGGTCATCACGGGGTATCATGCCAAAGTGAATCCGAAAGCAGTTGGCTTAGATGTTATGGCAATCATCCGAGTAGAGAATTTGGCACATCATGATAAAGAGCAGACTTTAATCAGTATTTTGCGCGAGATACCAGAAGTCTCAGCCTGTTATCAGGTAACAGGGCAAGATGAATTTTTCGTCCATCTTCGCGCTTTGTCTGTTGACCATCTCACAGAATTATTGAGCCACATTGCGCCACATGCCCGTATCATAACCAGCATGGTCATTCGGCATCCAATAGACGGGCATATTATATCGTTAGACAACTTCCCCTATCTGACAGAAGACAGTGAAACAGAGGCTTAACCATGGCATTATCAATTGAACTCGATAGCACGGATTGGGCAATTTTGCGTGAATTACAAGACGACGCCCGTATGAGCTTTGCAGAAATTGGGCGCAGGGTCAGCTTATCTTCGCCAGCCGTGAAAGAGCGCATCAGCAAATTAGAGGATGCAGGTGTGATTGCTGGTTATCGTGTAGACATCAACTTAGAAGCCATTGGCTACCCTGTGCAAGCATTTGTGCGCTTGCAAAATTCATCATCGCATTATGAAGATACCGTATTATCAATCGCCCGTGATGTGCCGGAAGTGATAGAGTGTCATCATATCAGTGGTGACGATTGCTATATGATACGCATCGCTGCGCAATCTATTGGGCATCTGGAAGAAGTCGCCAGCAAATTCCGCGAATTTACCAGCACAACAACGACGTTTATTGTGTCATCACCAATTGAGCAACGGGTGATTGCGCCGAAAGAAACTAACACAAAGTAGAGCACGAGTTATGAAATTTCTATCAGGTTGATTGACGTAGGACATACTAAGCCAGCATACTATTATTAACCCGCAGATTTGGTTAAACGGGTTATTGTGATAAATATTTATCAAAGGACTGGCTTACCAATGGCAACACCCACAAAAAATACAGCAAAAGTTACTGTTAGCAAAAACATTCATGTCCCTGCATCACAGCTTTATTCTGCACTGACAACCCGCGACCATCTCAATAATTGGTTCTGTGATAATTGCTTTCTGCAAGTGCAAGAAGGCGGACGCTATGTGTTCATTTGGAATGCAGAAAATTATAGTGCATCGGGGATGTTTACCGAGATTGTGCCAGACGAGAAAGTGCTTCTGACATGGCGTAGCACCCATGAAGGGGAAGAATCTGAACTACAAGAGACATTTGCTGTCACTTTAGTTGCTAATGGTGATGATGCAACCACAGCCACAATTGAACATAGCAATATTGCAGAAGAAGGGGTCGATGCCTATCAGTATCAATGGGAGATGCGTTTAGGGCATTTGAAAACCTATGCAGAAACCGGTGCGTTACCGCGTATTGTCAATCGTGTAATTTTGGGGATTATGCCCCAGCCTGTCAGCGCGGAACGGGCGGAAGACATTGGCATCGAAGCGGGTACACAGGCGCAAGTTGGTCAGGTGATTGCGGGTTTGGGCGCGGAAAAAGCAGGTATCGAAGCAGGCGATGTCATCACCCATATTGACGGGCAAGCCATCTCGATTGCGAACAATCTCATGCAACCTGTACGTGATAAAACGCCAGGTGATGTTGTCGATGTGACCGTTGTACGCGATGATGAAACGCTTTCGCTAGAAATGTCTCTTTCTCCTTACCCTGTTCCCGAAATGCCAACCGATTATACAGCACTCGCAGAACAAATTGCGCCTCAGTATGATGCACTGATGACTGACCTCCACGCCCTCATTGACCCCGTTAGCGATGACATTACAAGTCAGCGTCCAACCGACGGTGAATGGAGTGTGCAGATGGTACTGGCACATTTGCTTTATAGCGAAGATTATCTACAAGACCAAATTGGCGGGCGCATCTCAAATGGTCAACCGCAACATTGGTCTGGTAACGATGATACACGCTTGCAAGCCATCATTGATTCATACAGCAGTACGGCGAATCTGTTATCGGCATTGCGTCGTGAATATGATGAGACACTCGCTATCTGGCGCAATATGCCGGATACACACGCAACTGTAACGAGCAATCTGTGGCTGGATAGTTTCAGTATGCCGGGTTGGATACAGCATACGAAAATTCATACTCAGCAGATTAAAGATGCGATTGAGGCAGTTTCCTAAGTATACAAGGTATTCACAGAGAGCGTGATGCTCTGCTCTCTGTGTGCTTACTCTTAGCTATCTTCGCTATCCGACATACCGAAGTGATGCATGTAAGTATAGTAGCAGGCAAAAGACCGATACGGCGCGAAGCGTGCGACAGTTTTCTGAAAATTGCCTTTAGTGATTTCATCTTCGTTGCGATAGTAAAATGGCGCGATGGCTTTGCGGGTCGTTTTTTCATCTATGAATACATCTTTGTGAGGCAAGCCACGCATAGCAACATTTTGTGATGTCCACGCGCCGACACCGCGCAAATCTTTGAGTCGCTTGACGACTTCTTCGCCCTCTTCGTCGCGCATGGCGATAAAATTATAGTCTTTAGGATTATCCATGATGGTTTGCGGGAAAGTCGTGAGGTAATCCGCTTTTTGGCGACTGAATTTCATACCGCGCAATTCATCTTCAAAAGCACGGAGCAAGTCAAAGGGGCGCGGGGTGAGATAGGCTTTTTCGCCTTCAAAGGTCGCTTGCCTGCCATAAACTTCGGCGAGTGTATCATCAAGTTTTTGGGCAAGTCCTGGATAAATTTGGGCATGTACAACGCTAATGAGCAAGGCTTCCCATGCACTCGGATAATTGGCTGGACGAGATGGAAATTGTGTATCCACGAGCATATCACCGTAGTCATCGCCACCAATCGCATCTTTGACGGCGTTCATATCAACATCTAGCCAAAAACGATGATTTGCCCATTCAGCCGCATGTTGCAAAATGTCTTCTGCTGGCGCATCTTCACCATCTGGTGTGCGGACAGTCACGCGAATATCCGTGCCATCTTCTGCGCTGAGGGTTACACGGTGCGGATGGTCTGCGAGTAGCATCGGACGCACAAGGTTTGCCTCATCTGCATTAACCATGTCGAGGCGGTCATTTGCGCCACTATTTTCTAAGAAACTGAGCGACTGTGCAAAATCAAACGGTGGCGTTGCCGTGATGATGCCGGAAATAGTCTTATCAGTCTTTTCAATGTGTGTGATTTCCATAAGTGATATGCCTAATTTTCTGTGAACGGATAGATACACTAAAGCATACAGGACACAGTTTAGGTGTGTCCTGTATATAGAATAATTGTTCTATTAATGTTTGTAGGCTATATCAGAAAACGGGGAATACGAAACCAATCGTAATCAGACCAGCGACCAGAATCGCTGCAAGCACAGCCATATTGCGCAAATCAGCGATAACGTGTCCGTAGTCTTGGCTAAGTTCTTCTTCGGTGACGATTTTCGTGGGATTCACGAGCGCTTCTTGCATAATTTCGTTCGTCAGTTCGCCACGTTGGCGGGTGCGTTCAAGCTGTGCTGATGACAAGTTGCGACGGCGGGTAGCGCGTGCGCTGATAGATGCGGTATCTACTTCAGCATTGTCTGCGCTACTATCAGCACTATCGTCTGCATCACTTACATCGGCTGTTGGTTGTTCAGGTTCATCCTCGACGCCTGCATTACGACGGGCGCGTTCGAGAACGGAATCTGGCAAATTGGGTTTATTGCGTTTTTTACGCCGAGCCATGTTGTCTCCACTCGTTAAGGTTTACGTCAGGTAGCGCGATTATAGGGTGCTTTAGGCTTGTGTTAAAGGGTCGCTAGGCATCTACCCTATCCGCATGAACGATAATTCGTTGCGTATTGACGCGATAAGGATAGCAAGAAATAAGCGTGACCATTGCTGTACCTTGACTATCCATGACATGTACAGCGTCGGGTTCTACAATGAGCGTCTCGCGTACAATGTACGTATAGAAGCCACTACGGGTTTGCACTTGTAGCTCATCGCCGGCTTCGAGTTGGTCTAAATCGCGGAAAATCTCGCCGTAAATATCGTTGTGGGCGGCAAGCACCACATTATCGGCATCGTTAGTCGGGAGTGAGCCATTGGGTAGCATGCCAACCCCTTGTTGAAGCGCCCCCCAATCGACCCCCTGTACGATAGTATTATCCACATTGATATTAGGAATCAGCACGCGCAGGGGTGTATCGTCGGTAGCTGGTGGACGGGCGACAGACGCAGGCAAGTAAATTTGCGTGCGGGCGAGTCCTTGCATGCTTTCCGGCACTTCCCCAAAGTTAAAGACTGGCTGGTCATTCTGGAAGGTGTGTCCGGTTGGCAAAACGACATTTTCTAAGCTCAATTGAGGGGTTGGAACAGCCGTCGGTATGCCAGCTACGCGCATGGCTTCGGCATCTGCTTGTGCTTGTGCCGTTTCCGATTCAAGAATATTCAAGCCATTGAACAAAGCAACACCCAACACGATTAAGCCAATCACGGCTCCGACTTCGACTAAGAGCAAAGAGCGTTCTACAAAGCTACGCCAGATACGCCCGCTATTGCTTGGTTTACGGTATTCACGCGCATCTATGGCATCTTCAAACTGAGGCACAGCTTTACGTTTTTCAAATTGAGGTGGCTGTGACTTCGCTTTTTCTGGCACGTCGTCTTCATAGGCAGGCGCGACAGGTTGTGGTGCGGATTGCGGAGAGGTATCAATCACGCGACCAGTGGTGCGCATACGACGTAAATTTTTCTGGCGTGCTTCACGTTTTTTGAGCGCCAGCACACGTTCTAATTCTTCTATGGATAGCTCGTCAACAGGTCTTCTATCAGGCATAGGTATTTTCTCTAGCTCAAGGACAGGTATAGGTCTTATCTTGCTTCACATTTTCACAAAGAAGCAAATGCAATACGGTTTGAAGTACTAGGGTAAAAACGGACAGGGCAAGCCCAGTCCCTACATTTTGTCGGTTTATTGAATACGTTCATTTAAAAACTTACAGCCTATGTAGAGACAGCGCATCCGAAATTTACACACCATATTAAGTTCTTAATTTACATCGCATCATCGGCAAAAATAGTAAGTAATGATTATCCAAACGATGCTTTCAGTTGCTTGTATTCTTGCGATATTTCTTTAAATGTCTGTTGGGTCGGGAAGAAATTACGTTTCTCTGTATCATAGGCTTCTTTGAGGCGTTTTGCCATGATGCGCCCGTCGGTGATGTCTTGGCTGAGTTGCTTAATAGCTGTTTGCCGACGACGCACAAGTACAACGGCTGTGCCAACAGCGGCAATGGTAACTACGAGCATCAGCGCCCCGAATGCTTCGCCAGATACACCTTCTACAAATACGGTATCAGTGAGAAAGCTCATGCCAGCGATGATACCTGTGATGATAGCCGCAAGCAGGGCGAAACTCACTTGTAGCGCCATAAGTGTTGTGCTTCTACGCTTATTTAGCTCTGCCATGATGCGCTTGTTTTCGACTTGTTGTTCTTTGACACGCTGGGCGGCATTTTTAACCACGCGCCCTTGCTGTTGGTATTCTTTGCCAATCATCTGATAGCGACGTTCTACAGACATAAAGTCATCCCAACGGTCTTCATCAGCACGCGAACCGAGATGCCAGCGTTTGGTTTTCATGTCTCCGAAGATACGATCACCGAACATGAAACCTTCTGGAATCGCCTTGCCTTTTTTCGCACGGTCTTCTAGTTCCCGCACTTGCTTGCTCAAATCGCCAGCGAGCGTATCTAGTAATTGATAAGGCGTGACGATGCGTTCCATCTCGTCCATTTTATCGTGTCCGAAGCGCCCTTTCATGATGTCGATGTCGCTACGGAGATGCTTACGCCACTCGTTGAGGTCGTTTTTCACACGCGCAATGAGGTTAATGCGCTGGGCGTTTGTGAGTTGAATATTCCATAGTCCCGGAATGTTCATGTCGTGTAAATCATCTAGCCATACCTGAGGCGGGTCATCATCGTAATAAAAGCTATCAGTCATAAGTACGTAAAATCCCTATAATGATTACTTGCTCTCTATTATATCGAAATTATAGCTTTTTTCAGCGATTTGTGAGAGGGATGTCGTGTGGATTGGGTTTCAATAGAAAGTCATCAGTTTTCAGCAGTCATTTATCCAGCGTATGCCGACAAGGGTGTCCCCACGAAAAATTGTGCGTAGGGAGATAGATGATTATTGCGTGTGTAGGTTGACAAGTGTGCTACTGGCAGCATCACGGATTTGGTAGGCATCGTCTTGTGGGGTGATGGTCACGCCTGTACTTTCCAGTGTGGCGAGCAAGGTTTCACGGTGTTCGACTGGAAGGTGTAAATCATAGGCAGTTAGTCCAAGATGTGCATCTGATGGTGGGAGTGTGCGTCCACCCCAAATATTCGCGCCTACGTGATGATGGTAGCCATCGTAAGCAATAAAACTTGCCGACCCCATGTTAAGCATAACATCCATGCCGAGTTGTTTTGTGTAGACAGCTTCTGCACTCGGAATATCGCTCACATGGAGGTGAATATGTCCCATAATAGTGCCGGTTGGTAAGCCTCGCCATGTATTATCGGCTGTTTCGAGTTCTGCCAGTAAATCCGCAACATCAAGGCGCATGGTCGTGAGCAAGAAGTTACCGTCTGCATCGTACCAATCACTTTCGGGACGGTCACGGTAGATTTCGATACCGTTGCCTTCGGGGTCAGCGAGATAGAGGGCTTCGCTTACGGCGTGGTCACTCATGCCTTGTAGCTGAGTTTTTGTGTTGGCGAGATGTGTCAGTGACTTTGCAAGTTGTACACGGTCTGGCACGAGAAGCGCAAAGTGAAATAAGCCTGTGTGCTGGCGTGAGCTTGTGTAATCCAGCGTTTCGGTCAGCACAAGTAAATCATGTTCACCTGCACCGAGTGCGACACGTTTGCCTTCTTGCCAGTGGATTTGCAAGCCCAGCCGTGATTGATACCAATCGAGCATAGGCTGTAACTGGCACACATTGAAATATACCGTGCCGATAGTGAAGTCTGTCATGGATGCCCCCTCGTGTGTTTTACAAGCGTCTTATCATTAAGTCAGACTTTGCGTTGGATTAGATTCTTACAGCCATCTGAAATGACAACCCGAAAGCAAAAACACGGCGACCAGAATGGCAACCGTGTTTTGTGTGCTACTGTGATGCGCCTATCCTGCAATGCGCGTTACAACATAAGCAAGCCAGGTGAAATTATTCAGCGCGTGGTGCGACTTCTGCGTTCAGTGCGGTGATACGTGGGGTATCATCGTCTGCGCTGATGCCGTCTTCGTCATTGATGGGGGTCAGTAATTGCATGTAATCACGGGTGACTTCCCAATCAACGCGCCCGAAGAGGTAAACATTCATACCAGCTTCTACGAGAATATCGTAACCGTCGCCACCATTTGCAATGAAGTTCGGGGTAGCGAGTGTGTAGACAGCCATTTCGTCGATAGGTGCGAATGTACCATCTTCAAGTTCAATTTCTACGGAGATAATACGGCTACCTGGTTCGAGTGTTGGGTCGTAGGTGTAGCGCATGCCAGATACTTGTGGGAAGCGACCTGCTGCACCATCACGGCTGATTTGACCATCTTCGTTCAGTGTGATGGAGGAAACGCCATTTTCGAGTGCTGCAATCACATCTGCGCCTGTGAGTTCAAGCGTAGCGATAGTGTTGCCGAATGGTTGTAGTTCGAGCAAGTCACCGAATGTTAGGTCTGCGGCTGGTAGGTCACGACGGATACCACCACTATTCATGATAGCGATGTCTGCACCTGTTTCCCAGATGAAGGAATCTGCAATCAAGTTACCAAGATTACATTCTTCTACACGGCAGACGGTACGATCACCATCGAGAACAATTTCGGAGGTAACTTCTGCTGGTTGGCTACGGAGTTCTTCCACTGGTCCAGCAAGTTCTGCGACTAATGCTGCTACCTCTGCATCAGGGGTGATGTATTGGCTGAGGAAGATGCTGTCGCCTTCCCAATCTTGCAATACGCCTGCGCTGTCAAATTCCATATCAAGGCGACCAAGATATTCAGCGTTGTCACCAGATTGTACGTAAAGGATCGTTTCGCCTGTTGCTTCGTTGGTGAATACGAGTGGATATTCGTCTGCTGCACCGCCATCTTGGTTAGCGAGCAGGGTGTGGCTGTGACCACCGATGATGAGGTCAACATTTTCGAGTTGTGGTGCAATTTCGGTATCGAGGTTGATGCCGATGTGTGACAGCACAACGATGATACCAACACCTTGTTCAGTCAATTCTGCAGACAGCGTGTTGGTGATAGTTACAAGGTCATCGTTGAAGACGATTTCTGGGCTTGGGTTGGAGGTTTCGGTAGAATCTGGTGCAGTCAAACCGATGATACCTACCTGCGTACCGTTCACGTCAATGATGACACTACCTTCAATAGGCGCATCTGCAAGAAGTTCAGTAGCACTGAAATCAACATTTGCAGACAAGGTCGGGAATGTAAGACCATTCACGAAATCTGCAAGCACTTGGTCGCCATTATCAAATTCGTGATTACCGAGAACTACGGCGTCGTATCCCATGAGGTTCATGAGTGCGACTTGGTCTTGTCCAAGATGCACGGTATGGTACAGGCTACCAGTGAAGCGGTCTCCTGCGTCCAAAAACAGTGAGTTATCAACACTAGCACGCACTTGGTTAGCGACGGCTGCCATGATTGCCGCGCCACCGTTGCCATCACCATCTGGTTCATGTGCGGCGTGGGTGTCGTTGGAGTGTACGATTGTAAGATTGAATGATTCCTCGTCTTGAGCGTTCAATACGAGAATACCGAGAGCAGCAATCGCAAGTGTAGCGATTAGCAAAGAAACTTTACGGAGCATAGAGAAAATCCCCTTCTGAAAATATATGTGTTTTACCTTCGATCTAATATTACTCGTGGTAATATAGTTCAGTTGTCACAAGGGGGTATGAAGCACTATGTAAGAGGGGGTTATCCGATTGTAAATAAAATTTAACAATCGGATGTATCATATAAACATCAGACGGCAGGCCAAGGGCGATTGGGTCCGGGTCCCGGCATGGGGTATGTGCCATTTTGTAGCAGACGGTCTACCCGATTTTGCATGGTGCGGTATTCATGTTCGTTGAGTAAATCGCGCAGTTGATTAGCACGGGTATTTTCTTTGTCTGCAAGCTCACCACAGAAGGTTTGCACTTTTGCCAGTACATCATCGTCTATGGGTTTCCCTGCATAATCCCAGATAACTGTCCGTAGGCGATTAGCTGGATGGAAGGTCAATCCGTGGTCAATGCCCCAGATTTTATCCACTTCGTCTATGAGGCAGTGTCCACCTTTACGATCTACGTTATTTACGATAGCGTCAAAGACTGCCATACGCTTAATTTGGTCTTCAATTGACTCGAAATCGTCACGCTGACGAAACGTGAAATAGTGTTCTTGGGGGTCATGGTTGATGAAGACCTGCACCGAACCAATACCACGCGGTCCATCGCGCAAAACAGTCGGCGGGACAACATCCCAGCCGAGCATCTCTGAGACGACATAAGATGCGGTTTCACGCTGGCAGAGCGTGCCATCAGGAAAATCCCATAATGGGCGCTCCCCACGACGTGGTTTGTAGACTGCCATAAATTCATTATCATCATGGGTGACGGTCACGAGAATCGTATGATTTGACCCCCAACGCATGAATCCGTGTTCGGCATGCACTTCGCCTTCGCACAGGGCTTGATAGACAGCGTTATAGGGCAAGGTTACTGGTTGGTCGAAATCGAGAGCCGTATAGAGTTCGGGTCTTTCGCTCATAGCGTTTGAATCCGTAAAATATGAGGACAGATGCAGAGTGATGGTGTAATGCTAACGCCTTATGATTAATGCTAGTTGATAATCAGGGATTATGGAGGAATGCTTTACCCCTCCCCTAAATCCCCTCCCTCGCGCTTTGCTTGCGGAGAGGGGACTTTGAAGCATTATTGCCAGTAGTAGAGAATGCGCCCGTTTTGCCGTGCATTAGGGCGTCCTGATTCTACTTGGTCGAGTGCCTGAATACTGAGGGCGTACATCTGCTCGCGGGTACACCACATACGCACAATATCCGCCTCGTCACTGTTGAGCGCAAGTTCTTCCGCAATCAGGATAATGTCTTGGGTGGCTTCGTCGTAGCCAAGCCCCATTTGTGCCACACGGAAAAGTGGCTCGATGGGTTCGCGCAATTCCATATCAAGTGATGCCATTTCAACTTCAGTATCGACATCTAGGCGTTCATCCAATTCTTCTATGAACTCGCTGATGGCTTCGCTGAGCGCCCACGCTTGCTCTTTTTCGATGGTGAACGAGACAATTTTGCCATCGTGTCCGGCTTGTAGATGAAAGACACGGCGTCCTTTCGGACCGATTGTGCCGATGGTGATGAAGTCAATGGGTTTGAGTTCAAGCACTGTTTTTGCCATTTTCTTTTTCTTTCTTCTTCTGACGTTCTAGCTCTTGTACATGAGCTGTGTCGTTGACATGCGCAATCCGTGGTCGGCTGTGTCCCAAAATGAGGGTGCTAATAGATGCCGGGGATACCACGATACGCTGGAAATTATCGAGATGCACGCCTAAGTAATGTGCCAGCGTCATTTTAATCAAATCCGCATGGAAAACGAGTGCAATCATATCGTTAGGATGCTTGATGCGCAGGCGTTCAATCTCGTCCACAACACGGTTTTGCACATTGCGCATGCTCTCGCCATTTGGGAAGTAGGCACGGGTTGGATACTCTTGGATGACTTCCCACATTTTACGTTTACGCAGTTCGTTAATTTTCATATCTTGCCAATCACCATAATCCACTTCAAGGATGCCCTCATTGATTTCTAGCGGAATATCTGGATGATGAGCATGAATTGCCTGCGCGGTTTCTTGCGTGCGGTCAAGACGGCTGGCATAAATATGTTTCAGTGGCGCATCTGCAAGGCGTTTGCCAAGCGCTTCGGCTTGTAATTTGCCATCATCATTGAGATGGACGCCATCCAGCCGCCCTGCCAAGCGACCTGTCGCCACATATTCGTTCACTGCATGTCGTATCAAGAGTATTTGAGTCATAAGTATCCGAAATGTTTGCCAGTTATAAGATGCTTTGAGTGTAGCACAAAACGGACATGCTGTTCACATGTCCGCATAAGACTTATGTTAGTGATAGTCGCGCTGATTGCTTCACTCTGCCAAAAGTTCTGCAACGACATTTTCCAGTACCAGCGATTTAGAAGCTGTCATCGTTGACTGTACATTTTCTGGTGCGACGGATGCCGTCAGTTGGTCTAGCAAGTCTGTTGTGCGCCGTTCGATGATATTGATATAATTGCGTGGATAGCGCAGAATCAACGTCACTATGCTGAGTGCCTTGAGTTCATCGCCACGCGCTGCTTTGATTTGTGCGATGCCTAGCAAGCCCCATAGAACGGTTGGGAGCGGGGCTTCTTCACCACTATTTTCACCTAGTACCATTTTGAAGTAGCGCATGGCTTCGTCGTAATTTTCTTTTGCAAAAGCAATTTCGCCTAGACCAGCATATGCCTGAGCGCGAAGGAAGACAAAGCCTGTCTCCTCACCGATAAGTTGAGCGCGTCCTAAATCCCGACGGGCGTTATCGAGTTGGTCATCCAGCAAATAGGCAAGCCCACGTCCAGAGAGTGCGCCGCCCTCGCCAACACGGTCACCAATCGCACGCCGAATTTCGAGTGCCTCACTGAACGCCTCTATCGCACCAGCATACACATCCTGCGTCATCATGCACAGCGCAAGGTCGCCCAAGGAATCCGCGATACCACGGTGGTCTTGCATCTCGCGTCGGATTGACAAGGCTTGCTGATAATTATCATGCGCATTGTGATGGTCATCGACGGTCATGTAGACATTGCCGAGATTGCTAATCGTTTGCGCCAAGCCGAGTTGGTCGCCAATTTCGCGGTACAGATCTTGCGCTTCCGTGAACATCTCGCGTGCCATATCGTAATCCGCTTGTGTGAAGCAGACACCCGCAATATTCGAGATGGCAATTGCCTGCCCGCGTTTACGCTTTACATTGCTGTAAATTTCGAGAGCCTCTTTGTAGAGTGTCCGCGCACGCCCAAATTCACCCAACCGTTGCACTGTTTCACCCAGATTATTCTTGATATTGGCAATCGTAGAGGGTGCGTATTCGCTATCAACGACTTTGCATTCGAGTTCTTCGTAAATATCGCGTGCTTTGAGCAAATCACCTTTCAGGAAGTAGCTATAGCCAAGCAAATTGGTTGCCGTGACCATCAGCGACAGGTCATCTTCCGGTGTGAGTGATTGAGCGCGCTGGAAATAGTCAACAGCAGCATCATATTGTCCACGCACAGCAGAAAGTTGTCCCCGATTGATGAGCGCCATCACCTGTTCGACATCACAAGCATCCATGCCTGCGAAATAGTCAACTGCGCCATCTGTATAGTAAGTGGCTTTGTCATAGTTACCCAACCGTGTATTGAAATACGATTGTGCGAGACGCGCATGCCAGTATACGGTATCTTTTCGCCCCTCGCTTTCCATTGCTTCTGCGAGGTCACAGAATATCTTCTCACCATCACGAATGAGGCTACGTCCGAGATAGTAGGTATAGAACACTTTAATCAGGCTACCAATTTTGTCGAATTTTTTGTACTTCATGCCCATGTGCCAAACAAAGCGCACATTGTCGATTTCTTTATCGAGGGCTTCAAAGGCAGCTTGTTCTTTACTGCTATTCAGCACGTCACCTAATTTGGTAGCGAGTTTAACAAAGTAGTCTGCGAACGCCATGTGTGTATCCATAGAAGCAGGATGTTCTTTGAAGCGGTCTTCAGCATATTGACGCAGTAATTTGTGTAGACGATAACGCCCGCCTGGCTCACGAATGAGCAAGGATTTGTTAACCAATGTGGTCAAATTACGTAAAGATGCCCCTGCGATTTTTTGCGCGGCTTCACGCTCAAATCCGCCTTTGAACAAACCAAGTTTGAGGAAAATATCGCGTTCATCTTCGGAAAGCAAATTCCATGAGTAATCCGCAACCGCACGTAAACTGCGATGCCGTTCTGGTACATCGCGTAAATCTGTTTCTAGGAAATCGAGGCTGTTTTCTATTTCAGTGACAATCTCATCGAGTGGTAACATTTCGACCCAACCAGCGGCAAGTTCGACACCAAGAGGCAAACCACCCACCAAGCGTACAATCTGCCCAACATAGGGTGCATCAGCTTCTTCTAGTTCAAACCCTGGCAAGGCACGTTTGGCACTCTGCACGAAGAGTTGTACGACAGGATAGCTCAGTAATTTTTCGAGTGACGTTTCGCTCTCTGCTGGTAGGCGCATGCTATCAACATCGACAACCTGTTCGCCACGCAAGCGCAAACGTTCACGCGATGTAACAATCACGCAGATATTCGGTGCATTCGCAATTAGGTCTGATACAAACCCAGCCGCGTCCATCACCGTCTCGAAATTATCTAGGACAAGAAGCATGTGCTTTTCGCTGAGATGGTCAATCAGTTCAGCTTGGGGGTCGCCACCTGCCAGTTCAAATTCAATTGCTTCGGCAATGCTGGTTGCGACAGTATTGGCAGACGCATTCTCCAAATAAACAACATAGACACCATCTTCATAATGCGAAAGTTCTTTTTCTGCGACAGCCACCGATAAGCGTGATTTACCTGTGCCACCGGGACCTGTCAGATTGATGAGGCTTGCGCCCTCTGTCATCAGGTCTTTAATCGTATGGAGTTCTTCTTCGCGCCCGACAAAGGGTGTTGGTTGATGTTGTAGATTATTGGGTGCGACGAATGTATTGCCTGTCGCGGGTGGAAATTCGGTTGTTTCTAAGTCAAAGCGTCCCGTAGAATCGCTGATAGAGACGACGGGTTGCAAAGTTGTCGAGCCACCGCGAATAATCGCTTCTAGTTCTGCCCCAATTAGGCGCACGCTTGGGATGCGTGATTGGCGATTTTTATCGAGCATGCGGTAAATCAAGTCTACGAGTGCGGTTGGTGCATCGGGACGTAGGGATTCTAAATCGGGTATTTTCTCAGTGACGATAGCTTGAACAAGGGGCGCAGTTTGGGTTTGTGGGAAGGGACGTTGACCAACGAGCATCTCCCACAGCAACACCCCGAATGCCCAAATATCGGTGCTTTGGTCGGCATCATCCCCTTGAAAAACTTCCGGCGGGAGATATGCGAGTGTACCGACAATCGCGCCATCTTGCGTAATTTGTGGTTCGCCACTGACACGCGCCATACCAAAATCTGTCAGGCGTGGTGTGCCATCGTCTGCGACGAGGACGTTGCCAGGTTTAATATCACGATGCAAAACATCCAGACGATGCGCACGGGTGAGTGCGTCTGCTAAATCCAGCGCGACATATAACGCCCGTTGTACACTGAATTGCGGTGTTTGCTCCAGAACATCACGCAATGAGCCACCCTGTACATATTCCATGATGAGGTAATTCGTACCGTTTTGCTCTTCTGCACCGAGCATTTTTACAATATTCGGGTGATTGAGTTGGCGTAAGGTCTGCCCCTCTAGCTGAAAACGACGCACGAGTTCAGGGTCATTTTGTGTCAGGTCACGCTTGAGGACTTTGATTGCTACCGGCATATTTTGTTGGGTATCATGTCCTTTGTAGACAGTCCCCATGCCCCCTTGTCCGATGAACGCGGTTGGGTCATCAAAATCAACTTGGAAGCGATTGTTCAGTAATAAGGTTGGTGTAGTCATAATGCTCAATCCCCGCAAGCGCGTAATCTTAACTATCAGTCTCTTATGTTTCCTTGGTTATATGTTAGACCCTGTACGTTAAATGTGTCTTACGTAAGGTCTATTAGAAGTGTGTATATCTTTGTGTGACTATTCATGATGACACTATGTTATGCCTCATCTATAATGATATACGCAAATGCACTCATACAGGTTGTAGCACACCATAAATCAGAGAGAGTCCGATGCAGACGAGTAAGCCGAGAACGACTTTACGAAAAATGGGCTGGGCGATGTATTTTTCGACACGAAAACCACACCACAGCGCAACCATCATCGTTGGCACCATGAGCAAATAATTTTGAAATACCACATCAGACATTCTACCTTCAATGACATGCGTGGCGATGACAAAGAAGCCCATCAAGAAAAATATTGCCTGCAAATTGCCTTTAAAACGTCGAGCTTGCCAATCTTGGGTGGTCGCGTACATGACAAGCGGGGGTCCGCCAACATTATAGGCACTGTGCAAGATGCCAGAAAATGCGCCGAAAACACTGCTCCAGCGCGTGTGCATCTCTGGTAGTGTAAAGCCAACCAGCGCGTAAATCGCGTAAGCAAGCACAATGATGCCGAGTAAAAGCATGAACGCATCTTCACTGAGCACCCCGGCTATCCATGCACCAATCGGAATGCCGACTAACGTCCCGACGAGTGCCATACGAATATCGACAAATTTCCAATCGTCACGGTATTTGAGCAAGAAGAGAATGCCAGCCGTCTGTCCCATGAGCGCAAATGCCGGACGTGCCGCATCAGGACCGAGCAGAGCAATCAGCATGGGCATGGCAATTAAGGCAGACCCGAATCCAGCAAGTGACTGAATGAACATCGCTAAAAAAATTATGGGAATAACGAGGAAATTCACGCGGGTTGCCTTTAAATTGTGGATGTCAGTTGGGAGAGTGTAGGCGCAGAGATGGGGATGCGCAACAACTATCTTTAAGGGGACAAATTTATACAGGACTTTATTGATAAGTTACTCCGCACGTATAATAATCGTGATGTAATTGGATACCTTAGTTTAGGCAAAACGCATGACACATATTTTCATCAGCTATAGTCGCCGTGATACGGATTATGTTGAACAATTAGAACGTCGTTTGGCAAGCGAAGGCTTTCAGGTATGGCGCGATAATCATATCCGCACAGGCGATGCGTGGTGGCAAGTGGTCAAAGCGAACATTGAATCGTGCAGTGCGATTGTCGTTATCATGTCGCCGGCTGCAGCAGAATCGCTGTGGGTGATGCGCGAAACAGCCATCGCGGATTATCTCGGCAAACGGGCATTCCCCTTACTATTAGATGGTTCAGCTACTGATGATGCGTGGTCAATATATTCATTTGTGCATCATACAGATGTGCAGGATAGGCGCTTGCCAGATGCCATGTTTTACGACCATCTAGCACGCTTCGCGCCAAGACGCAAACTCGCCGGTGGGGTAAGGGTAGATGGTGTATATGTATGTGAGCGTTCGCATGTCATTTTCAATGAGGCATTACGGTTTTTCACAAATCAGACTGTCGCTAGTTTCATGATGCGCCCAGAAACCGATATAGAAGCCGCACTCGGCAATGATGGCGACCAATTCAGCTATGACGTAGAAAGTGACACAGACGAAATTGTGGTCACTTTACACAGTGGGCGCACGATGATTGGCAAGTTCAAACAAGGCGAATTGCATGTGCGGGTAGAATATCCTAATTTACCGCCGGATTACCGTGCTTATACATTTAAACCATTTGATGACCGTTAAACCCAAAATTATTTTGTCAGGAGACATAAACATGGACGATTTACGTCTGGATGGCATTTATTATTATCACGATGAAGACAAAGATTTGTACTATTGCTATAAATTCCGCGAAACGGGTGTACTGAGTTTTGCTGTCAAGCAATTAGACGATGATACGATTCGGCAAGGGATGAAATTTCCATCTCGTGGGGCGTTCACACAACAAGGAACCCGGCGCATGCGGCTCGGTTTTAGTCGGGATACCAAAATTTTTGTGACGGTCAAATCAGATGACACCTTGGATGTGGTTATCAACAGTGATTATGGTGATGAACTTGCCGAACGGCGTATTTATCAGTTCTATGTTTTAGAGGAGTGAATATGACAGATTTATTGACTGAGAAAGATTATATTGCGTCGATTAAGGCATCACAGGCGATTAACGCGCTAGATGATGTGCTGACGGCGTTGGTGCATATTGCGGGCTTGTACATTGAGCGTGGTCTGACGCAAGAAGGCGCGGATGTGCTGGCGTATATCCGGCGACGGGACGGCGTGCCAGAAGACATCAGCGAGCATGCCGACGAACTCTGGGAAGAACTGGAAACATGGATTTGTCCGCGTGTGCTATACGATGCCGAAGATTTTGGCAAAAAGGCGTATCTCGAAGATGTGATTGAGTATGTCTATGCGGGTGTGGATGCCTGACGTCTGCCCTACGCAATCATACGAACCCCCTAAAATCATAAAACTATCTATAAGCTAGTGAGATGCACACCAAACGAGAGGCATCTCACTATGACACATCGACTCTATACCTTGTTCAAGCTGAGCGTAGCTATCGGCTGGACAATTTTCCTCAGTATTTTGCTCCTGCAACCGAGCGCACAGCCTGTTATCAATACAGGTGTGCAAGGTGCGCCACCCTCTTTTGAACGTGAATTGCTCTTTTCGACGGGACATGTGCTAACCTTTGGCTTCACCTTTTTGCTTTGGTGCTGGGCATTGGCATTGCGGATTCAATGGCAGTTGGTCGCCTTGTGTGCTGTGTTGATGTTATATGGTGTGCTGGCTGAACAGGTACAAAGCACTGTGCCGGGACGTAGCGCCCAATGGTGGGATATGCTGGCGAATGGCTTGGGTGTCCTCATGGCATATGGTGCATGGCACGCTTACGAACGGTTTGATGCAAAATCCTATGTTAATTAGGTATATAAAGGTGCTATGCTGTGTACATGATATGAATCAGACACAGAGGCAAAGCACACATGACAGACAAGCTGTATCCGATGATGATGACGCCGACACTGCACGTCAAAGTGTGGGGTGGGCGTAAATTAGAGACGAAATTAGGCAAAACGCTATTTGGCGATTCACCCTACGGCGAATCTTGGGAATTGCACGATACCTGCACAATTGGCAACGGCGCCTATGCCGGACAAGAACTCTCCGACGTGATTGCCAAACGAGGCGCAGATATTCTTGGCAAAGGTTTTGACCCCAACGAAGGTTTACCATTGTTGGTCAAATTACTGGATGCAAACGAATGGCTCTCCGTGCAGGTACACCCTAACGATGAACAAGCGAAAGCACTCGAAGGCGAACCACGCGGGAAAACCGAAGCATGGATTGTACTTGCCGCCGACCCTGCCGCACAACTTGTCATCGGCATTACACCTGGCACAGACCAAGAAGCATTAGCTGATGCTATCCGCGAAGACACCATCGAATCTATGCTGGAATACGCAATGGTCGAAAAAGACGATGTGCTATATATGCCAGCCAATACCGTGCATGCGATTGGACCTGGCTTGCTCATTTACGAAGTGCAACAATCCAGCAATACGACTTATCGCCTGTATGATTGGGGGCGGACAGGCTTGGATGGCAAACCCCGCGATTTACACATCGAAAAAGGCGTACAGGTTTCTAACTTAGAAAAATTGCCAGATGTCACCCGTCCCGAAGGCGAAGTGCTGGTCGATGGCGATTATTTCCAGACGAAACGCCTAATATTAAGTAGCGATACCAGAACACTCGATACAGACGGTGTTTTTCATTCCTTGACCTGTGTTGACGGCGTGGTGACAATTCAGCATACCAACGGCACTATTGATATAACAATTGGACAGACCGCGCTTGTTCCGGCTGGACTAGGTGCATACGATTTGATGGGTACAGGAACGGTTTTGCTATCGCACATGGTACGCACAGGGGAGTAAAAAATAATGACAACACCACTTGATGTAGCACGCGAGGTGCTGGAAAGTCAGCCCTTCAGTGTGATGCTCGGTACAGAAATCACACATTTTGAAATTGATAACACCGAATTACGCCTAACGATGAAAGACGAATTTAAGCAACAGAATGGCTTCGCACACGGGGGCATCATCAGTTATCTAGCAGATAACGCGCTGACCTTTGCGGGTGGACGTGCGTTAGGCATACGGGTACTGACGTCAGAGTACAAAATCAATTATGTGAAACCCGGACGTGGCAAACTGTTGATTGCACGGGCAAGCGTCATCAGTGCCTCCAAGCGCCAAGCTGTATGCCGGTGTGATGTGTTTGCGGTGCATGCAGGGTCAGAGACATTGTGTGCAACGGCGCAGGGGACGATTGTGGTGTTTGGGAGTTAAGCAAAGCCGATGATTTCAATCATCGGTTATAAAATGCTTATTTAACGCTGACACAGACTGAAGTCTGCCCAGCGAAAGACTATCATTTTAATAGCCACGTACTTCTAGTGCGTGGCGACTTTTCATCATTTTTCCAGAACGAACCGATAGCGCACGTCGTTTTCACGCAGGCGCGAGAGGGCGGTATTCACATTGTCCATCGGCATCGCTTCTGTCCATGCGACGACATCATGCTGGGCAGAAAAATCAAGCATCTGGCGCATTTCATGGCGACCACCGATGACACTGCCAGCAATCGCTTTATTCGCGCCAATATCGCGCATGGTCACGGAGATGGGGTCGCTCGGGATACCCACAAAGCACAACACGCCCATCTTGCGCACCGCACGCACGTATGGACGCCAATCTATATTTGCGGGTGCGGTGGCAATCAACACATCGACACTATTACGTGCTTTTTTCATGGCATCGTCGTCCCGTCCATTGACAAAATGATGTGCGCCGAGTTCTTTTGCCTCGTCTTCTTTGGCAGGCGACCCAGAGAATGCTGTCACTTCGCATCCCATTTTGGCGGCGAATTGCACAGCTAAATGTCCGAGTCCGCCAATACCCATCACACCCACATGCGACATACTATCCGCGTAGCGCAAAAGAGGTGAAAATACGGTGATACCTGCACACAATAGCGGCGCGGCATTTTCGCTGGAGAGCGCGTCGGGGATGACATGCACAAAACGACTATCCAGCACAACACGCTCTGCAAAGCCACCATAATTACCCACACAAGTCGCTACTGAGCTATCACAAAGATTCTCGTTGCCACTCACACACCATTCACAACTGAGACAAGAGCCACGTTGCCAGCCAATCCCAACCCGCTTACCCACTAAGTCAGGGTCAGCGGCATCACCCACAGCGGTCACTGTGCCAGTAATTTCGTGT
Source organism: Chloroflexota bacterium (assembly GCA_038522085.1). Classification (GTDB taxonomy): domain Bacteria; phylum Chloroflexota; class Anaerolineae; order Aggregatilineales; family Phototrophicaceae; genus JAUZRW01. The sequence continues at coordinate 44,970 of JBCBKJ010000022.1, read as the reverse complement.
CCAGGCACCATCGGAAAACGTCCATCTACACCCCAATCGCCATCGGCAAGGTGCAGGTCACTATGGCAAACGCCACAATGCGTAATCGCAATATCCGCATCGAAAGCACCGAGTGCGCCTTCATCATATTGAAAGGCTTCCAGTGGTTTTGCGGGTTCAAGCGCCGCATAAGCATTAATCGTCATACAAAACTCCATTTTTGGTGATAAACAAAACTTTTCTATAGAGCAACGGTAGCACGTCTACATAGAAACTGCCACTGAATGGTATCAGCATTGCGCAGACAGGCGTTGTGCATACAATGGCTACAAACAAGTCGTGAATGATGAGGATATTTTGATGCAGACAATGATACGAGTGTGTATGCTGATAGTGATTGCCGTATTGGTGGGCGCGTGTACAACATCGACGGCTGGGGGTGAAACGGGACGTGTCGTCAATGTAGTGGATGGCGATACGATTGACGTAGTGATTAATGGCACAGAATACCGTGTGCGGTATGTAGGCGTGAACACGCCAGAGCGTGATGAAGTGTGTTATGCAGATGCCACACAAGCCAATGCCGACATGGTCGAAGGCGAAATCGTGCGTTTGGTACGCGATACGGCTGATACTGACCGTTTCGGACGCTTACTGCGCTATATCTATGTCGGTGAAACTTTTGTGAATCGGCAATTGGTAGCAGATGGCTATGCCGAAACTGTGCTGTATGGCGACGATGATGAATTTTACGACGATTTTTTGCGCTTTGAACGCAATGCCGAACGCAACGGTTTAGGCTGTCATCCAACGGGTATTTTTGATGATGGTTCAGCGACGCGCTGATTGCTGGCGCTGTTGCATTTCATAATCGCGCAATGCCTGTTCTAGCACAGCACGCGGAATGCGAATTTTCTGTGTAGGCTGGTTCGGTTGTGCGCTATCCTGCAAGTTGACCGTGATTTCACGGTCACTTTGCTTCATGGCTGTTTTGTCGTCATCAGCGAAGAGCGAGGTCAGGTCAAGTCCATAGTGCTTGAGGACGCCTAGCACAATTGTCGTCGCAACCCCTTCATCTAGCCAACCGACGAGAGGCACGAGGTCAGGGAGTAGGGATGGCAAGAACAAATAAATGAGGGCGAGTGCCCCCAAAATAAAAATGAAGAACTCGCGGAAAAAGCGCATAGTCTGCCTCCCTGTTTGGCAACGGTGATGATTATCTCTATCATGATAGCATCGAAGTTAGTCTGTCGCAGGGATTGTTTAGTTAACAATCAGGCAGGTTGAATCCAATGCGCAATATCACTGACCAGCCGCCGTGCAGAAAACGGGCTTTCGATGACAGCCGTTGCCCCTAATAATTGCTGATACTCGAGGTTATGTACCACAAGTTGGTCAGATTGTAGAATAATCGGCACACCGCGTGTTTGGGGATGTGCTTTCAAGATTGCTATCGCTTCACGTATACTCTGGTGCGTATCCCCTAAGAGAATAAGTGTCGGTTGAACCGTATCTAAGAGCGTGATGGCGTCACTGGCTGATGATGCAATAATTGTTTCATGATTTGCACTCTGAAGTGCGGTTTGTGTAGCGAGAACAAGTCCTGCTTTGGCGTTGATGACAAGTATAGTTGCCATAAATAATTCTTTCGTGTGTGTAGTGCGTTATTATATGTTATATTGCGGATTATAACACTAAAAACGCTAGAAAACATGTGAAAGAATTAAGATTTCAGTAGATAGTTACAGACGCTGTCTGTGAACTCAACTGTTCCCACAGAACCACTAATTTTCACATCAGCGGTATATGCGCCCTCACTGAGGACATGGTGTACGGCTTGGTCAATGCGGTCTGCGAGTGCTGGCATTTTCCAGCGATAGCGCACAAGCAAAGCCGCACTCAGGATAGCAGCGGTTGGGTTCGCTATACCTGTACCCGCAATATCAGGCGCAGAGCCATGCACAGGCGCAGCAATGCCGATGTCATCGCCTAAATTGACAGATGGTACGAAGCCCAGTCCCCCGCCCCACGCCGCTGCCATATCAGAGAGAATATCGCCATACTGATTTGAGGTTAGGATCACATCAAAACGAGTAGGGTCTTTGACGAGCCAATACGCGGCAGTATCTACGAGCAATTCGTCCGTATCAATATCGTCGTATTGTTCAGCCACTTCGAGGGCAACGCGCCGAAACAAGCCATCCGTTTTAGGAAGCACATTGCCTTTATGCACAACAGTCACAAGGTCACGGTTAGCGAGGCGTGCTAGCCGAAAGCAGGTATGCGAGATACGTTCGGTTGCCGCACGGGTGATGACTTTGGTCGCTGTGCCTGTCATATCATCATCTGAGCTTTGTTCTTCGCCGATGTAAATATCTTCCATATTTTCGCGCACGATAATGAGGTCAACGCCGGCACGCGCTGTCGGTACAGGGAGGTAGCTAATCGGGCGGATATTGGCATGTGCTTTCAGTTCACGGCGCAAACGGACAGAAGGCGAATAGTAGCCTTCTACTGGATACGATGGCGAAGTTGCCGCACCGATGATTAACGCTCCCACTTGGCGGACTTTTTCTATTGTCGGTTGGCTGATGGGTTCGCCATGTTCTTGGAAATAATCCCAGCCGCCTTTAGCATCATGTGTCACCAAATCCGGCATGACCGTTTTGAGTACCCGTACAGCCGCCGGAATCACTTCCCGTCCGACACCATCACCTTCTATCACGCAGAGTTCCATGAACCTATGACCTTCTCAAATGGGTGGGTTAGCTTATATTGTGTGGCAAGAACCGTTGATGAGCAAGGTTATCACCTGATATTGTGATATTCACATCATATTTGATAGATACATGCCATTTCATGAAGGAAATTATCTTGCCAGCGTGTATTCATAACACATTGAAGTAACAAGGTTTATGCTGAATGGAACACACACAGACACAACACGATACGACATACGACCATGATTATCATTTTACACCCCAGAGTGCCATCTGGCAGATTAACCGCGAGCGTGTGTTATTACTGACGGGTATCAAAGTATTGCTGATGCAGATTGCACATCCGCTGGTGGCAGAATCTGTCTATACACATAGCTATGTCTTTGATAAGCCGATTAAGCGTTTGCATCGCACGCTAACACTGACATTAGGCATGGTCTTTGGCACGCGCACAGAAGTTCAGCCAGCAATCAACGCTATAGACGCAGCACATCGTCCAGCAGTAGGACGCACGGAGCAAGCAACGGGACAGCATCCGGCTGGGACAGTTTACAATCCGCGCAATCCTTATCAGGCATTATGGGTGTTTGCGACATTGGTGGAAGGCGCGGTCAGTGGCTATGAAACGCTGGTAGCGCCACTGAATGATGAACGCAAGCAAGCCATGTTAGATGATAGTCGGCTGATTGCAAGTTGGATGGGCATTCCGGCGCAGGTTGTACCGGATACTTATCAAGGTTTGCTGGATTATATGCAGGACGCTATTGAGAGTGAAATCGTCATCGTGGGCGAAAAAGCACGCCAAATAGCGCCATTTGTCTCGACACAAAGTATCCCTATCGTGAAGTGGTTCAGTTATTTCCCCGTGCAGGCGAATATCGCACTCTTACCAGAGACCATCCGCACACAGTATGGCTACACATTATCTACACGCGAGCAACAGTTGGCAGAACGCGCCTTCGCGCTCAGTCGGTGGCTTGTACCGCGCTTACCAGATTGGGTACGGTTTGCACCAGAGTACCAAAGAGCCATCAAATCCTTCCCTGCTGGCTAATTTGTTTATGCTTCTACGGCAAGAGGTCTGTTAGAATAAGTTGGCAACGTTATGATAGTTGTAACACTATATAAGGTTGTGAACACCCATTTCTTATTTTGAACATTTGGAAGGAACGATTTAATGCAAATGACACGCAACTCATGGCATCTCACGCTGGTTTTGGCGCTGGCATTAGTGATTGTTGCTTGTACGTCTTCTGCAACTAGCACTGTCGAAGCATCTAACAATAACGATAACGTAGAGGGCGACCCCGAAGCCTTTGTCTTATCACAAGATGTGGGTCCAGTTGGGGAAGCGATTCCAGGTTTGGCAGATGGTCAACGTCTGTTGGCATGGATTGCCCCCGCGAGTGCGCCTGGTGAACAACCAAGCAATACCCCTGGCGAACTGGTTTTCTTCAATCCTGATGGTAGTACCGAGACAATTTTGGCATTGCCAGAACGTACCCGCGACGTGATTGCCTGTGGTCCAAACGCGACCTCACCTGATGGCAGCACGTTTGTATTTGCCGTAGTGACCGTCGATGACCGCGCTAATGTTTACATGATGCAAGGTAGTAGCTCCGACCTCATTACACTCCTGACAGATGTGAATCCAGCAGTTTGCTTCGGTAGCACGCCTTTTGCATTCTCAGCAGATGGTAGCCAGATGGCATTTGTAGAATGGCCCTTAGACGCGACGGAAATGACCTCCCCATTTGGTTTCTTGCGCATCTTTGATGTAGCAAGCGGTAGCGAAACCAACACCTTTGAAAATGTGACCACATTTCAATGGACGGCAAGTGGTGCAACATGGGTGAGCTTCTTCCCGAATGACCAAGGCGAAGCAACCGAAGTGGCTATCACGACATGGGATGGTACAGTGGACATTGAAGTGAGCGCACTAGTCGGTGACGAAGAAAATGATTGCTACTACAACAGTGCCAGCATTGATGAGGTCAGCACAGGTTTGATGGCTATCATGGGCTATCGTTGTAACTTGGGCGATGTCACCAGCACGCAATGGCAGATTTACAATATCGACCCAGCAAACCGCACCGCACAACTGGAACTGACAGATGTTGCCAGTGGTCGCTACTTCTTCTTTACAGATACCAACGCTATTTTCCCATCACCAGATGGTAGCACCGTGCTATTTACTTTGCCGGATGGTGTAACAACCCAGACGGCTGCCTTGTTCAGTACAGCAGTGGACACGATTGAACCCACCGAACTGATTAATCGTTCCGCCGTGATGCCAAGCGTCAGTGACACACCGTATGATGCGAACAATGCAACAGCACAAGTATCTCCTGATGGGCGTTATCTTGCTGTCGTCGTGAATACACCGAATAATGATGCGACGCTGAATATCTATGACCTGAGCGATGCCAGCGTTCCGCCGATTGTTATGGACGCAGGTGATTCCGGCGATACGATTGCAGACTTCGTATTTGACACCGCAAATGAGCGCATGTTCTTCGTGGCTGGTACAGACGAGGGTGGTAATAATTCGCTGTTCTCGCTCGATTTGAACACGGGTACAGAACAACGTATTCGTCGCGGACGTTATGCACAGATGGTTGCCTCGCCTGATGGTAGCACCGTTGCCATCATGAACTGGGTTGAATTTGATGCGGAAGAACCACTCTATCTGACACTGGAAGTTATCGACGTAGAAAGCACTGTGCCAACAGTAATTTATGTCGGTGGTACGGTGGATGAAGAAGGCGACCTCGCAGAACAAGCCTTCGCGTATCCGTTGGCATGGCGCTAAAGCTATCTACCGCACAAGCATGACAATTTCATCACACAAAAGGGGCATAGGGCTATCGTTCTATGCCTCCTTTTATGTTTTTCTAGTAGACTTTGATTATCATTCGTGTCATCATTTGCAACATTCAGAAGCACAGATAGATAGAAAGGTCTTATCATGTTAGGTGTTATCAGTTTTCGGACGTACTTGATGATTGCTGCCTTCGTTGCGGCATTCAACTCTTTCATCGTCTTCATTGATGGCGGTGGTAATTTCGGTGGTTTCTTCCGTACTATCGGGAATCGTGCCGCGAGTTTTGGTCTGCCACGCGGCGTCGCAGATTTGGTTACTTTACCGCTTGAATTGGCATTCACCGATTATATTTGGGCGATTGGTGCTGGTTTATTCTGGCCCGCACAAGCCCTCTTGTTGCTATTGTTCGTGCTGGCATTTGCGTTCAGTGCATTGGGTCCAGCACTCAGTCGCTTGAATGACCTCAACTAACGCGATTTTATGCACATCGTACATTTAACCCCCTACTACGCCCCCGCATACAGTTTCGGGGGCGTCGTGCGTATGGTCGAAGGCTTGGCACAGGCACAACAGGCACGCGGACACCGCATCACAATTTTAACCACTGATGCCCTATCGGTAACGGAGCGTATTCCCGTATTAAACACTATCGAAAATGGCATACAGGTCATTCGTTGTCGTAACCTGATTCAGGGCTTGCGACGTTTCAATTTAAGCACGCCGATTGGCTTACGTCAGGAGGCAAAGCGCCTATTTGAAACTGAGCAGGTTGATGTCTTGCACATCCACGAATTTCGTACAGCCGAAGCATGGTTAATCGCCCCGCTCGCACGACAATATGGCATCGCAACGGTGTTATCCCCGCATGGCACACTCACGCATAGCACCGGACGCAGTACGCTAAAATCCATGTGGGATAGCGTGTTGTCACCAAAAGTTGCCAAGCATATTCAGCATGTGGTGGCGCTTACAGATGATGAACGCGACGAGGTACGGGCGGTGTGGTCGCAGTGGGCAGACGATATTGCCGTGAGTGTTGTGCCAAATGGCGTGGATTTACAAGCGTTCACGCATTTACCAGATGCAAGCTCTTTTCGGGCGCGATATGGACTCAGCGATAAGCGGGTTGTGTTATTCATGGGTCGTTTGCATCAGCGCAAGGGGGTTGATGTATTGGCAAAGGCATTTTTGCAAGCGGATATACCAAATACTGTGTTGGTATTAGTAGGTCCCGATGAGGGAATGCTATCTACGCTAGAAGCATTGAATGACGAGCGAATTATTCTCACAGGTTTTTTAGATGGCGAGGCACGTTTGCACGCATTGGCATCCGCTGACCTATTTGCCCTACCTGCAACAGGCGAGGGTTTATCAATGGCAGTGTTGGAAGCGATGGCGGCTGGCTTGCCTGTGTTGCTATCGCCAGGTTGTCATCTGCCACAGGTGGCACAAGAAGGCGCAGGCATGATTGTCGAGCCGAGTGTGGCGGAACTTGCAGAGGCGCTATCAATGATGTTAGGCGATGAAGCCTCGTTAGCAACAATGAGCGAAAATTCACGTCAACTCATCAAGCAGTCTTTCACATGGGAGCGCGTCGCAGGTGGGATAGATGCGGTCTACAGCACACTTTCCTGAGCGTATTTGAACGCCGCGTAACTGACTTGCGAGACAGGTTTGTGCATAGGCGCGGTAAAATCCCAGAGCATTAGTTTTTCGGATTCGGGATTGGGCGTAAACGGCAGTAAATCGCCATCGGGAAGTGTGCCAACGTAAAGTGCGCCGTATTCATGGTGTCCATTTTCGTAGTGGATTTTCATCAAGCCGATATGCCGAAGGGTTTCGGCACGTTGTCCCGTTTCCTCAAAGAGTTCTCTATGGGCAGTTTCGGTGGGATGTTCACCTGCTTCGATGCACCCTGCGGAGAGTTCCCACTGCTGGCGGTCTTCTTCGGGATTATAGAGCCACAGATATTTATCGCCCTGCCTGACCATACACATCGAAAACGTGAGTTCAAAACGCGGGTCAAGTGGGATAGCAAGCGGGTCATCACCTGCAATAAATTCGACTATCTGATAAGGCGTCCTCTTTATCTGAAAATGACAGCCATTTACTTTTAAGCCTGCCAGCAACAATGCCCGTTTGACCTCATCGGCTGGTAAGCCAACAACATTCGTATAACTGCCATCTATTTTGCACACCGGATGAAAGCCTTCATGCTGAATCGCATAACTTCCTGCTTTGTCGAAGGGGTCGCCTGTTGCGATGTAAGCATCAATTTCAGCATCTGAGTAATCGCGCATGTGAACGGTTGTTGTCACCACTTCGGTATGTTGATAGATACCACGATGCACGGTGAATGCTGTACAGACAAAGTGCGGGCGGTTACGTAGACGTTGCAATGTAGTACGGGCGTCTTCTGGGGAGGCGGGTTTACCCAAGATTTCGCCCCCATGTGTGAGAGCGTTCTCATCATCAGCAAGCACAACAATCGTATCCGCCGCGAGGATGACGGCTGGATAATTTATGTGTTCGGCAACGGCTTGTGCTTTTTGTCGGGAAAGGCGCTGGACATAGGCAAGGGGCGCTTCGTCGGCGTGTTGTGATTCGTCGATAGCAGGTTTGATGATGTCAAAATCAGCAATCATCTCGCTGATGATTTGGCGACGGCGCGGTGAACTACTTGCCAATATGAAGTCCATAGATAAGCGTCCCTCTAATGTGTGTGCTGTGCGTGTGTGATAACAAAAAAGAGCAACACAGGTGCGTTGCTCTTTCAGCATATTACATTTGGATGAGACGCAGATTATTGTTTACTCGTCGTCATCTTCGTCGAAGTCTTCGTCATCGAACAAGGTATCGACCAATGATTCTGGAATACCCCATTCAAGTTCGGTTTCGGTAGCTTCACGCACGTTGACCACTTTGCCAACATAACGCAGGGTTTTGCCAGCGAGTGGTGGGTTGAAATCCACAACGACGTGGTCAGCTTCTATCTTTTGGACGACGCCTTCAAAAATATCACCGTCTTCGTCCATCATTTCTACTTCAATGCCCGGTTCAAGCGTCGCATCTTCTTCGTCAAAGTCGAATTGTTCGCGTGGAATTTCTTCGATGAGGTCTTCGTCATATTCACCGTGACCATCTTCTGGCGATAGCGTAACGTCAAATTCAAAGCCTGCTGATTTGCCTTCGAGGATTTCTTCTAAACCTGGTGGGATATTTTCCCAGCCGTGCAGGTATTCGAGGGCTTCTGCTTCGGATACAGATTCGAGGTGGTCGCCGTTTGCGTAAAATTCGTAAGCAATCGAACCGACTTTATCTGCTGTTAGTATATTAGCCATAGGTATCTGGAGTCTCCCGTAATCATGTAAAATGCGCCCCGATATTGGGACGCACGTTTTCATATTAAAATTTTAGAGATGTGTGGGGTGTTTGTAAATGGGAAAGACGGTTCGTGTGTATTTGAGTTGTGTAGGTTTTTCGCCATGTAGTGAATACCACATTTGTTTAAAATGCGGACGATGCAGGCATCGTCCCTACAATTCCATAATTTTTCGAGCTTAGGTGTTCAAATTCACCTTTTACCTTTGCCCTTTCACCTCACACTATTACATTTACCATGACTGTGCGACGGTCACTGATGACACGCTCTATAGCTTGCAGTACATGCTGGTATACAATAGATTTCGGACTGTATCTTATTGAGGCAAGCATACCGTGACACCTACTCAAAAAACGAAAAATGCGAACTCAGCAAATGTTTTAGTCGATGCGTTATTATATGAAGAAAACACATCTTTTCTGCTTGGTAAAACAAACACACTTATCCATCATGATGAGGTCGTAGAATATATCTATAGCAAGAATTGGTCAGACAAAATAGTGCGTGAGCATCCGATAGTGAGCATCAGTTTTTATGCTATGTTAGGTTTGTTCAGTTTAGTAAGTAGCTTGCTTTGCTTGCTATTATTTTTTGGCATTTTTGCATCGGACAACTCAAATCTCACTACACTAGATTTGGATGTCTATATATTCTTTGCGCTGTCTATTCCAGTTGCGGTTTTTCTAATATGGGTAGGCTACATATTCTTCAGAGCAGTGTATCTTATTCTGCGATTCAAACGTCAGAATGTGGATACGATTTATGATGCAATAATAGAAGACCCTGTAATCGTGGAAGGAACAGTCAAACGCGTGAAAGCGATACCAAGTGGAAGGCGTATACATTATCGGTACGAGCTTCCGACTGGGGAAACAAAAGAGGATTATTTCGTCACCCGTTGTCAGTGTGTGGCATTGGGCTATGCTGAAAAAGACCGAAAACTTGTGGTCGTCCATCATTCCAACAAATACAGTGTTGTTCTGTAGTTTGTGTATCCCGCAATCGGTACAGGGTAACAATAATATGTTGGCTGATGATTTGTCTGTCTCGGACTTAAAGCCGAAATGATTTTCTTAACTTTGGGGTAGCGGACGCCAAGAATGGCGTCCCTACGAAGAACATGGCGTGTAGCTACAATCTCAGTCGTTTTTTGCAATCAAGCTGAGTCATCAGTTCACCTCACCTTTTGCCTTTGCCCTTTCACCTAACGCCCCTCAATTATGCGCAGGCAACATGCCCTTTCACCTCTCTCAGAGAATCGTCATCTGAGCAAACTCGCTATCGAGCTTTTTGATGCCGTATTTTTTATTCCTGAACGCGACGCTGACTATCTCGCGCCCGTCTATGCGCTTACTCTCAATGACTGTGCCTTCCCCAAAGGCAGGATGGCGCACGCGCATATTGCTCTTGTACTGGAGCGGATTGGTATCCGCTTCACTACCCGGAAAGGGGATAATTTTGCTACGGATATTTTCATCGCTGACATGCCCTGTTTGCTCGCGTTGGGCGCGGAGGTCTTGGGCAAGGCGCGATAGCTGGTTGGATGTCTCGTTAGATTGGCGCTCCCATGTAGTCATGCGACGGTAACTGGTATTATCGGTTGCGCCCCGTAGCGAGGAATCAGCCGTCATAGCTTCATCAGGAATATCGAATAAGAATCCCGATTTATTGCTGAGGTCGCTATAGCCTCCGTACAGCGCCCGTTTAAAGGCGTACGTGATATAAAGTTTTTCTTTGGCACGGGTGATGCCGACGTAGAAAAGTCGCCGTTCTTCTTCTAAGCCTTCGGGGTCTTCAAAGGAGCGTTGATGCGGGAGCAAACCTTCTTCCAAACCTGTGATGAACACAACGGGAAATTCCAAGCCTTTCGCCGCATGGAGCGTGAGCATCGTTAGCTGGTCGGATACGTCTTCATCCGCTTGGATATAGCGGTCTTCGTCAGTGTTGAGGAGTTGCTCTTGTAAAAAGACATTGAGTGGTTCTTCTTCTTCGTCCGCACGCACTAGCAACCCGCGCAACTCGTTCACATTTTCAGCGCGTTCATTGAATTGCACATCGTCCGTGCTGTAGCTGTGCATCTCGACCATGAAATCGACATCGACGCGAATTGTATCGAATAACTGTACCAGCTTACCCGGCTGGTTCATTGACCACCAGCGCATGTACTGTTCGGCAAACGATGTAAACAGACGTGATACCCGCGCACTCATGGGAGTTTCTGCGCCATTATCTAACAAGGTCAGCGCGTCGAGTACAGAAATATCAGCATCACGTACCCAATTACGGAATGCCTGCACGGTTTTATCCCCAATGCCTTTGCGCATTTTCATTATGCGCTCAAACGAGACACTATCTTCGGGGTTATTGATGATGCGCAGGTAAGCAATTAAATCTTTGATTTCGCGCCGTTGATAGAAGCTGATGCCCCCTACCAAATGATACGGCACTCGGTTTTCACGGCAGGCAGCTTCCAGCGCACGCGATTGGGCGTTGGTGCGATACATGATGGCGATGTCGGTGTAATCGTAACCTTCGCGCCGCGTGAGATTGTCAATTTCTTCCATGATGTACTGCGCTTCGTAGGTGTCGTCGTACGCCTCTTTGACTGTTACCAGTTCGCCACCTTTGCGGTCAGTGAATAATTTTTTCGGCGTGCGATTGGTGTTGCGGTCAATGACAGCCCGCGCTGTATCGAGGACGACTTGTGTCGAACGATAATTTTGTTCCAGCAGAATCACAGTTGCATCAGGATAATCTTGGTGAAAGCGCAACACATTCCGGTAATCTGCGCCCCGAAAGGCATAGATGCTCTGGTCTTCATCTCCTACCACAAAAACGTTGTTCTGTGGGCGCGAGATCAGTTGTACGAGTTGATATTGTACGGTGTTCGTATCTTGAAATTCATCCACCAACACATAAGGATAGCGTTGCTGATATTTTTCGCGCACAATGTCATGATTGCGCAATAATAGCACCATATTGACCAGCAAATCATCAAAGTCCATCGCATTGTTATCGCGCAATTTTTTCTGATACTCTGGATACACCCGCGACACAACCTCAGTGAAATAGTCTTGTCCTACGTAACGGTCAGGGAGAATCATTTCGTTTTTTGCGGAACTAATCGCGCCTAATATACGGCGCGGTGTCCATTTTTTCTTATCAATATTGAGTTCGGCAAGGACTTGGGTCACAGCTGTGATTTGGTCGTCGGTGTCGTAAATGACATAATCTTTGTTGTAAGCAGTCGATTCAGCTTCCATCCGCAAAATACGAGCGCAAGTTGAATGAAATGTGCCAATTTGCAGACCACGCACCCGTTCGCCTAAAAATTGGCTGACGCGGTGACGCATCTCTGACGCGGCTTTATTGGTAAACGTCACTGCCATGATGTGATAGGGCGCAATACCAACATCTTGTATTAAATGTGCCACGCGACGGGTCAGCACGCGGGTTTTACCACTGCCAGGACCTGCCAACACAAGCACGGGTCCATCAACGGTTGTGACGGCTTTGTACTGTTCGGGATTCAAGCCTGTTAATAAATCAGAGGTCATGTGGATTCCTCATGGATTGCAATGTGTAGATTGGGGAACTGATTTGCATAATGCGCCTATTGTATCAAAGAGCGTCAGTTGGCACACCCTCACCCATAAAACATTGTCATTCAGCCAGCATCGTCAACAAATTTTTAGAAGCATGAGACGTAACATAAGACAACGTAAACAGTGCCTTAACAACATAAAAATCACGGCTATTTCAACAAAAGAATCATATGCTTCTAAGGTTACTATGGTAAAAATCTGTGCGGAGATATACACAACATGGCAACCCACACAATGGAAGTAACTAACACCATGCAACGGCGACATTTCTTAGTCCAAGAACGGGATAGTAGTTACGAACTAAAAGAGATTGCCCCAGCCATTGCACATGGTATTGCCCTCTTTGGTACAACCACTGGACAGTATCGTGCGATTGAATCCATTCGCTGGACGTTCTACTTCATGAATTGCAAAATCAGCAGTGACCGCGCCGATGACATTGCGGCAGAGTTAACCGAAGATTTTCTGCAAGGGCGTCGGTGAGGATACAGGCAATCTACACAGCTAGAAAATAGGTGGCATGTCATAAATAGGCATGCCATTTTGTATTAATGCGTTATTATTTAGGCAAACCAACACTAGGACACTTGCCCCAATCATGAGTGCTTTTCAACGGTCACGTTTTGTCGCTTTTTTCATGCGCTTTACCCGCAGTGCGCTAGATGACCCTGTGCGACGCTTGCAGTTGTCATTGCTTGTGCTGGTCGTGCTGAACGTCATTGGCACGGTGATGTACATGCTCATTGAAGGTTGGGAAGCTGGTGAAGCGTTCTATATGACGGTCATCACACTAAGTACTGTTGGCTTTGGCGAAGTGCGCGATTTAAGCCCAGCCGGACGTATATTCACCGTGATTTTAGTTTATTTGGGTATTGGTACAGCGACAACAGCACTCACCAACGCGGCGGCAGTGGCACTCGGTCCGTTACTATGGGGAACATTACAGGAGCGACGTATGCGAAAAATGATAGATGAACTCGATAATCATTATATTGTGTGTGGCTATGGACGCATGGGCAAGCAGATTATCCGTGATTTACGGGTACGCAATGAGTCATTCGTGTTAATTGATAGCAACGCGGAGCTAACAGAAGAACTCCTCGAAGCGCGTATTCCCTATATTATTGGCAATGCTACGCATGATGATGTTCTCATAGATGCGGGTTTGAAACGCGCAAAAGGACTGGTAGCGGCGCTCAGTGGCGATGCTTTCAATATCATGACGGTACTCACTGCACGCGAGTTGAATCCACGTATTTTCATTGCTGCGCGGGTGATACAAGTAGAGAGTGAGAGCAAATTACGGCGGGCAGGTGCGAATCGTGTGGTGAACCCGTATCAGATTGGTGGGCATCGCATTGCGCTATCTTTATTGCGTCCAGCCGTGCATGATTTCCTCGACCATATTTTTCATTTTGGCGACGAGCGCAGTATCGACATTGGGCAGATACATGTACATCCCAATTCTGAACTCGATGGTAAGACGATAGCGACCTCGCAGTTACGGGATAAATATAATGTCAGTATCTTGGCATTGCGCGAACCGACAGGCAAGCTAGAAATCACGCCAAATCCCAACATGAAATTGCGTCCCCATTCTGAACTCATCGTGATTGGTCCTCCAGAAGCTATATACACGCTCGAACGCGAGACGATGCAGAATAAGTGAAATGCAGACGCGCTAAATCGCGCCCACATTTCCTCGTTGCTGATTTAACGTATCACGGTTCTTCAAAGTTAGTTGCGTCAACAGTGAAAGCTGGGCTGGTTGCTTCGCGGAAGCTATCTTGTACGCGCAAGGTGTATTCTTCATAACGACAGTTATTCAAATCATCGTCATAATCTGTGTTGAAGACCATCACATAGGCATAATCGTAATCATCTAGATCAACTGTACCTTGTTCACCGAGCATGTAAACATCCGCTTCGTCATCATCCTCACGGATACCCACCACATAAATTTCGAGGTCATCATCAGCATCTCGTAATTCAAATTCATAGCGTCCACGCTCTAAATCATCAAGGTCAAGCTCGAAGAAATTAGCACCTAGTTCTTGCACGCCTTGACCTTCAGGTTCCCAATCGTCGCCTTCATCAATACGGTCTTCTACAAAAACCGTCAAATTGTCGAAGCTATCAATCAGAATATAATCACGCATCAGGTTGTTGATGTGATAACGCGACACGATACTCGGTATGGTTTCATCGTAGGTAGCGAGTGTGAGTTCAAGCGGTTCCCATTCGTCGTCATTAGCGATATTTTCCCATAACAAGATAGGGGCTTCTTCGCCTAATTCAGCAGACATAAATTCAAAGAACAACCATGTCCCATAGACACCTAAGCCTGTAGGGTCAGCTTCACCTTGCCCACCAAAACATGCTTCTGGATAGTTATAAACATCCTCAATGTAGATAGTCGCTTCTTCGTCTTCAGGGAAAGTGACCGTTTCCATCCAACTCGCTGTTGATTCAAAGTACCATTGGAAATCGGTTCCGTCGTAGCCATATTGGACAACATGATGAAATTCATGAGCGACGGTAGCACGCATTGCCTGAATGGGATCGTTGTAATCTGTGTAATCATTATCAAGTACCATATAGCCAGCTTGCGCACTGGTTTCTATCGCAGACGTGTTCGGATTATCGCCGGCTGGTGACGACGTAGACATATAGCCATAAGCACTCGTGATATTGCGGATATAGACATCTATGCGCCCATCGCCACCTTGCCCTATATCAGATGGGGGCATTGCCCAGCCCAATTGATTGATTTGAATTTCAAAAACTTCTTCAAGCGTATCTGCCACTTCTTCAATGTAATCGAGTTCGGCTGCATCCACACCTTCTGTTGTGTAGTGGATGAGGAAATTTTCAGTTTCGTATTGTTCGACTTCACCACTCAAAATTTCGCGCAATGCCTGTTCAGCGAGTGCAGTTTCTTCGGGCGTCGTATAGTAAATTTCTAGTCGATATGCGCCTGCAAAACCAGGATAATTATCAACAATCAGCGTGTATTCCCCTGCTTCGCTCGCTGTAAATGCGACTTGCGAATCAAAAGTCACATAATCGCCTCTATCATCATTAAAAATAAATTCTACGCCGTCGGGGTCAAGTACAGAGAGAACTGTATCCATGCGCTCGTCTGTTGCAAATACTGCCGCAATGACACCCTGCCCAGCCGTGAGTTCGAGACTGTATTCGTCGGTATCCTCGTCTTCTTCTAGCTGTCCGGTATAAACCTCGTCGGGTTCACGTTCTGGCGTGGTGCTTGTTTCTGGAATTTCGTTGTTGATTTCGATGATTTCAGCAGCTTGTTCGGCATCAATATAGGTGATGAGCAATTCATATTCACCGAAGAAGTCAGGGAAGTTATCGACAACAATGGTGTAAATTCCCGCTTCCGTTGGGAGGTAGATAATTTGTGAGTCGAACACTTCGCCTGGCAAACGGTCATCATTGAAAGCCACTTCTAACCCATCAGGGTTGTTGAGGGATAGCACGGGATCCATGACATCGGAATCAACCGCTATCAGGTCAATGACAACACCTTGCTCAGGGGTAAGCTCTAGCGTGTACTCGTCTGTATCGTCATCATCTAACAATTCGCCCTCAAAGGTGAGGTCGGGGTCGCCAAAGAGGTCATCAAGTTCACCGTTCAGCACAGCAATACGCACTAATGATACATATTCAACCGTGACTTCGTATTCGCCGGGTGAACCAGAGAAATTATCTACGATGATGGTATAGTCACCGGATGATTCAGCCGTGTAGGCAATACGAGAATCCGTTGTATTCGGAAAATCGTAGTCGTCATTTTCGGCAACTGTATCACCATCGGGGTCTTTGAGCGTGAGAATCGTATCAATAAAAGGACCTGTTGCTGTGATGACGACATTTTCGCCTTCTTCCAGCGTGATGACGATTTCATCAGTATCTCTATCACCAATAATTTCGCCTGTGTAGGTTTCTGTCTCTTGTGCGGATGCGATACTGACTAAATATAGACAGAGCGCAAAAATTACTATGCGTAGGACTTTGTGTGTGTACACCGTAACGCGACTCCTTAATCGTATATGTGTGTGAATGGATTTGTTCATATGGTGAGTATCGTCACGGTGCGAGATTTTGTCAAACTAAGTCGCATCACGTTTTGGTTTGGCTTTGCGCACCTCCGGCATATGACGCGCTGGTAATTGTGAACGGAAATGCGCATAACATGATGCCAACACACACGCGACCAGTAGCAAACTAAAAATCGCCGTCATGTAATAATGTGGGATAGTGCCGCGTGTCCAGAGTATCAAGGGGAATAGATAGCCCATGCTGGCTAACAGTGATGTCGTGCCGGCGATGAGGAATAGTTTCCCGCCATGCTGACCGTAATGCCGACCTGCGATAATCAGCGCCCATAAGCTCATCGGTATGGCAATAACAATCAAGGACACCAGCGCAACTAATCCCCACATTATGAACGTAGACCCATATCCATGTCCCATTACAATTAGAAATAGCCATATCCACCACCCGAACCAGAGCCATAATTTTGTGATAATCTTCTGACTGTGAATCATGGTCATGACAGTGACAAAAATAAGAAACCAGAGTGTCACGAGTAAATAGACGTGTAGATGGAGCGCCGCACCTTGCAAGTCACTCAGGTCATCAAGGTGATATTCACCAACACGCACCCATTGGCTTTGTAAATCCGGCGTGATGACCAACATACCATCCATGCTCATCGCAAGAATGAGATTGCCTGTTTCACTGTGGACAATGCCGGATACAGGACTTAGTTCATATTGGCGTGGGTTATACAGTAGCGAAGACGAGCCATGATTGCCGTGCATGCGTACATCTTGGTCAAGTTCAGGTAATTCATGAATCCGTTCCCATGTATTACCAGCATCAGTAGACCGTTCAATATAAGCATCGCGTTGCCAGCGATACTGAATCGTGCTATCTGTCGGGTGAATAGCAATAGTCTCTTCTACATCACCACAGCGTAAATTACCGTAATTCACTGTCTGTATGCCTATATTTTCCTGCCATGTATTCCCTGCATCTGTACTCACGAAGTCAATTGGGTTATCTGATATGACCATTGTGTAGGATGCCAAAGTTACAAGCGAGCCATCAACTGGATTTTCACAGACAGTCTCAGGTGGCGATGGTACAGGATACGGTCTAGGTGACGTTGCCAATGTACCGAGTATCCCCAAGCCAAAGGCAATATAGACGATGGGCTTGAGATGCGCGGGATTGGTGCTGGCGCGTTGCCAAATCCACCAACTGAGCAACAGCGCAGGTAAGGTCAGCAGGTCGGTGATGTCCATACGTAATGTGCCACGATAACCAACCAGCGCGTAGAGCGTTTCAGTAGTCAGCCAATGCACAGTTGGTATCGTTTTTGCTGTCGCAAACCATACACCGATGAAGACGATACTGATGATACCCACTTTCTGCGCTTGTTTCTTGACAGTAGATGGAATCAGCATCGCAAGCACGATTGCCAGCACAAACGGCGCAAACAGCAACCACGTAAAATCACCGAGTTTGCCTGTCAACCAAGAGGGATAGGCATAGCGTAGCCAGTGGTCATTGAGGAGCAAGACCAGAATAGCCAGCACACTCAAGGAATGTGCGAGGCTATGGAGTGCTTTCCATAAGGCGTGGTTGTGTTGCATGCTGGCAATCCTTCACTGCTCATTCGTGTTTGGGTTTGGCTTTGCGCTTTTCAATAACGTAGCGTTCTGGCAATTGCGAACGGAAATGCGCGTAACACGATGCTAACACACAAGCGACCAGTAGCAAGCTAAAAATCGCCGTCATGTAATAACGTGGGACTGTGCCTTGCGTCCACAGGAGCAACGGGAAGGCATAGGCAAGGCTTGCCAGCAAAGCGGTGATACTGATAATTTTCACGAAGCGTCCGGCGACAGGCTGATAGCTACTCAACAGGTGATAGGCTACCCAGATAACCATCGGGATAGCGATGAACACTAGTGAACCAAGCGCAACGATACCCCACAGCATATGAATATCTTCCCACAAAGAAAATACGAGATGCGCGTTGATTACCAAAAACACCCAATTTAGCCAGCCGAGACAGAGCCAGAGACGGGTCAGTAATAATTGGGCATGCACAAGCGAGACGACAGTCACCATGATGAGAAACCAGAGCGTCGGGAGCAGAAAATACTGTACGCCAAGTGCTTCTTGTAGAAATTGTGTAGCTTGCAAATCGTCTATGTAGAACATGCCGACGCGGGTGTAATATACCGAGCCATCACGAAAACGCATCACGCCTTCGGTACTCATCGCAAGAATGAGGGTGCCTGTTTCGCTATGTACGATGCCGGAAACCGGACTTGGGCGATAATCTGCTTCTAGGCTACCGTAATCATCATAGGGATACTGACTGCCATACTCGCGTACATCTTGGTCGAGGTGTGGGAGGTCGTGTAAAAGTTGCCATGTCGCGCCTCCGTCTGCTGATTTTTCGACATAGGCATCGCGCACCCAACGATATTGGATGCTATCGTCTATTGGATGGATAGCGGTTGTATCGTAGCGGTCACTACAGCGAAAGGTTTCGTAGGCGTCTGTTTCACTCAAAGGGACATCAGTATACAGTTGAAAGGTATAATCCCACGTCGCGCCTGCATCATCACTTATGTAGGTTTGGTAATTAGCATAGCCTGTCTGGTATTGCGTGATGAGCGTGCCATCTTGACGTTCGCAGATAGTCTCTATAGCCGTGTAGTAGTAGCCTTCATCATCACTGGCAAGTGTACCAAGTATCGCTAACCCAAAAGCAATATATGCCAGTGGTTTCAGATTGACGCTACTGGTCGAAGCTGTACGCCAGATATGCCAGCTAATCAACAAAGCAGGCAAAGTCAGCAAATCAGTAATGTCCATGCGCAATGTGCCACGATAGCCAACTATCAGTGCAAGCACATCTTTGGTTAAACCATGCATAGTTGGTATCGTTTTTGCTGTCGCAAACCACACCCCAATGGCAATAATGGACAACTCGCCTATGAGTGTTGAACGCTGTTTTATAGTGTGTGGCACGATAAACGATAAAAGAATAGCTAAAATGAACGGTGCAAAGAGCAACCACGTAAAATCACCGAGTTTGCCTGTCAGCCAAGAGGGATAGGCATAGCGCAACCAGTGGTCGTTAATGAGCAAAAGCAGAATAGCCAGTATGCTCAAGGGATGAACAAAGCTATTGAGGGCTTTCCATAAGGCATGATTATCTTTGTGCATCGAAGCATCTCCGTGCTAGTTACTACTATTTACACACAGCGTAGCACGGTTGCTTGATATGAGGGATGTTATGGTGCTATCAATTACAGGTTCTTTATGCTTTGTGCTGGCGTAACCACACAAGTGCCTCGTCTATACAGTTGAAGACTTTCAAATGATGGTTCGCTGATTGTAATCTAGGTGTCCGAATGAACATCTCCAATATACGGCTCATAAATGTATTTGGGAGGAGTAAAGCACTGTAAATTTTTAACCCATCAGGACGGTAATTCATCAAGTCCACGGCACGCTGGCGAGTGTAAGGGGTAATGCCTTGGTTTGGATGCGATAAATCATGAAGTGCGAGCAGAGGACGCGAGGTATCCCATTCTTGCATAGTCAGTATCAATAAGGATGCCCACGTATTAATCGCATCGCGTGACATATCACCTTCTGTTTTGATGACAGCAATATCGCCCTCATCAAAAAAAGCACGCGAAATACCGTATTTAAATATTTCGACACCACAAGCATTGTCGTGTTCAAACATGACCATTATAGAAAGACCTACCTTTTACGTTAGTTTGATTCATCTTAATGCTAGGTTTATTTTTTGTATGTGTCAAGCAAGTATGCGTTCCGTTAGGGCTTATTAACAAAACCGAATGTTTGACGACATATAGACAGAGGCGAGAGGTGCGCAGGACGCTTTTTTCTGCCATAATATGAACGCTTGTGCATGCGCCACTATCGGTAGCGTGTATCTTACAGAGAAACAGTGGGAGTAATGGCATGTCCTCTACGTTACCACTCATCACCGTAATTGTGGTGAATGACCAATTGCCCGTCTGCAAGATGTGGCAACAATTGATTGAACGAACACCCGGTATGACCTGTCCGGGCTATGCGAAAGACGGCGAATCCGCGATAGAATTGGTGCGCGAAATTGAACCTGATGTGGTGATGATGGATGTTTTGATGCCTGGTATGCGTGGTGACGAAGCGATGCAACGCATTCATGAAGAATTTCCAGAGATGATTGTCATCATGTATAGCGCAGATAGCAGTACGGAAAGAATCGCACGAGAAGCCGGTGCAGAAGAATTTTTGCTGATGCCCGTGCCACCCGCCCATTTAGCAGAAACCATTCGGCGCGTTTATAAAGCAAAGCACAATATCGGCTAAGGCGATGCACTTGCGAATTACCATCACAGCCGATGACGCGGGAATGTCTGCGGGCATTGATACTGCCATTCGGGAAATGTATCATGCACATACACTTTCGACAGCAAGTGTGATGATGACCTTGCCAGCGTATGCAAAGCAGCATAGTGATTTTGAGATGCCCTGTGGTATACACCTAGATTTGACAGAAGGCAGACCTATCAGCAATGCGTTAGTTGGTAGTCCGCTTGTGGGCGAAGATGGCAAATTCAAAGGTCAGTTGAACACAATACGCGCTGGTATGTGGCTATCGAATGCAACCCATGATGCTATTCAGCAAGAACTCGATGCGCAGATTCAGGCTTACTTAACCCATTATTCGCATGTAGAACACATCACGACCCATCATCATTTTCATGCGATGCCAGCCCTAAAACCAATCGTTTACGAACTAGCAAGACAATATCAAGTAAAGTGGATACGTAACAACGATTGGCGACGTGCAGTATTACGACAAAATATACTTTTGCCAACGACACCGATGCATAGGTCTGATTTTGCAATGCCCGATTATGTGGTTTTGGTGCAAGCATGGACAGATAAATCAGTAGCGGTATTATGGCAAACATTGCAACGAGTAGAGGGCTGGGTAGAGATTGTCGTACATCCATCGTTGGCACACGACCCGACTTTTCCGGTTGGTATCCTGTTGAACCCTGATGAACGCGCCCATGAACGGGTATTTATTGAACAATTCGTCATGCTGATTGATGAATCCCATACGATAGACCATTGAGTGAGACATGTAATGCCGAACAAGACCGATATTTTCATCATTGATGATGACACACACAACTTGCACTACTATCAGTCAGTAATCAATCACAGTGAGGGTATGCGCTGTATCGGTAGTACAACGAACAGCCAAAATGCTGTCGCTATTGTGGTGACGACAATGCCTGATATTGTGCTAATTGATTATGCACTATACCCAACATCTGGCTTTGAGATTGCGACTTTGCTAAAGGAATCTGTTCCAGATTTACCTGTTGTGTTGCTCGGTGGACGCCCAACTTTACAAGAACACGCTGAAAAAATCGGTGCATTTTATATCCCCATGCCCATTACCCCGCGTAAATTGCTCGATGCTATCCAAGAGGCGATAACCGTTTAAGCGGTAGCTACGCGGTTCGGTATAGAAGCGCGTTAAATTCACGCCGTCATTTTTACATACCCCGTTCTGACCCCTCAAAACATCTTATCATCCACACAATTGACTGTTGTCGTGTGACGTTTTACAATACGCTGGCGATTTTCTGATGACACCTAGCGTTCGACCCACGTTTGACCAAGCCATAATGCTCTAATATAGATGCAATGTCCGGCTGGTATGCTCTTATAGCAAGATTCGACAAATACTTATAACTGTCCGAAAATAATCGTCTCGAACGGGCGCAGACATAGCAACGCCCCTACAACAAGATTTAACGGATAGATTTTAAGTCAATTGGTTGTTTTCGGCGGACACGCAGAAGCGTGTCCCTACACCCTAGTAGGGACGCCATTCTTGGCGTCCGTTGATAGTTAAACCAATCACTTGAAACAGCGATTCACATTCAATTTAGACGAGAAAAGACATCGACCTGAGATGATAAACGAAAAAGCACTCAAGATACTGGAATATCATAAAATTATGGAACGGGTCGCTAAACTGACGAGTTTCAGTGGTGGCGCGGAATTAGCACGCGAGATGATGCCGACAGTTGACCTCGAAGAAGCCCGTATGTGGCAAAACGAGACAGCCGAAGTCGTGCAGATGATGGACAACGGCTCTGTTTATGGGCTAGGTGGTGTGCGTGATGTACGCGAAGTAGCATTAAACGCCCAACGCGGTGTCATCATTGACTCGTCTACCCTGCTCGATATTCGCTATACCTTGCGACGGGGCGCGATTGTAAAGCGCAACATGGGCAAGCTCAAAGGACAATTCCCGTTGATAGCGGCAATTTCTAGTGAAGTCGAAGAAGTCCAAGCCTTGCAAGACATCATCGCCGCAAGCATCGACGACAACGGCGACATCAAAGACACGGCAAGCGCAAAATTAGCCATCATTCGTCGTGACCTCAAACAAGCCCATGACCGCCTACAGAGTAAACTCAATCGCATTGTGAGCAATAGTAACTACCAGCAATATTTACAAGAAGCGATTGTCACACAACGCAGTGGGCGCTATGTGATTCCCTTGAAAGCCGATTACAAAGGGCGCATCAAAGGCGTCGTGCATGATAGCTCCTCTTCCGGTGCGACGCTGTTCATTGAGCCACTCGATACGGTGGATTTGAATAACCGTTGGCGTGAGTTACAAATTGAAGAGGAAAAAGAAATCAAGCGCATTCTAGCTGAACTCACTGATTTAGTCGGCGATGCGAGTGAGTCGATTTGTCGCACAGTAGAAGTGCTGGCATATCTCGATTTCACAATGGCGAAAGCGCAGTACGCCAAAGATACGGCTGGTATTCGCCCTGAACTAGTAGATTTCCGCGACAAGAAAATCGACCACAACACGACAACCCAACACCCCGGCAGTACCATCATGATGAAAGGGGCGCGTCATCCCCTGCTAGACCCTGAAAGCGTTGTGCCACTTGATATTGATTACGGCGATGCAACGTGGGTGCTAGTCGTGACGGGTCCGAATACGGGTGGTAAAACCGTTTCGCTCAAGGCAGTCGGGCTGATGACCCTCATGGCGCAATCGGGTTTGCATTTGCCAGCCGACGAAGCCAAGATGACGGTGTTTGAAGGTGTATTTGCCGATATTGGCGATGAACAGAGTATCGAACAATCGCTGTCTACGTTTTCGTCACACATGACCAATATCATCGACATTTTGGAAATGTGCGACGAACGTTCGCTGGTCATTCTCGATGAGGTTGGCGCAGGTACAGACCCCGCAGAAGGTGCGGCGCTCGCACGCGCATTGCTGAATCGTTTGCGGGAAAATCGCGTGACGACGATGGTCAGCACGCATCACCCTGAATTGAAAATTTACGCCGTCGAGACACCAGGTGTACGGAATGCGAGTGTAGAGTTTAACTTAGAAACACTCGCGCCGACCTATCGCTTGATTGTCGGCTTGCCAGGACGCAGTAACGCGCTGGCAATTGCAACGCGGCTGGGTCTGGATGACATCATCATTGACGATGCACGGCAATTCGTGGCGACAGAAGAATTGGTCGCTGATGATTTGCTAGACGAGATTCAGCGTACACGGCATGAAATTACTGAACAGCGCGACGAGATTCAAGCATTGCGCGACCAAGTAGCACTCGAACGCCACAAGTTGCAAGAACGCCTCGACAATATCGAAGATGAACGGCGTGATATTCTGCGCACTGCAAGACGTAATGCAGAAACCGACCTCGAAGATTTCAACAAAGAGTTGAAGAAATTGCGGGGCGAAATGCGCTCAGTTGGCGCACCCTTCGAGAAATTACAAGCTCTCCAACAAGCTGCAGAGAAAATGTCTGAGTGGACGAAAGTCCCAATTGATGACGAAGACGAAGTACAACAATTAGACGATGTGGAATGGTCGCCAAAATTAGGCGATACCGTGTTCTTGGATACACTGAACTCTGAAGGCACGATTGTCGAATTGGATGAAAAAGAGGCGATGGTACAGGTCGGAACCTTGCGCGTACGGGCGAAATATACAGATTTGCGCAAACGTAATCGTTCAGAACGACGTGCCGACGATGCCAAGAGCAAAACCCGCGAACGTCAGCCGAGTAATCGTAGCCGAACCCGCATCCCGGAAGTGGCATCACCGGGCTTAGAGTTGGATTTGCGTGGACAACGGGTAGACGAGGCACTAAAAAATGTCGATTATTATATCGACGCCGCCTATCTAAGTGGCTTGCCGTTTGGGCGCATCATTCACGGTAAAGGCACAGGAAAATTGCGCCAAGCTGTCCGTGACTTCGTACATCATCACACCCTCGTGAGCAAAGTTGAACAAGCAAAACCAAGCGAAGGGGGTAGCGGTGTGACGATTATACACATCGCGCCACAGAGCTAGATTGTCAATGGGTTATCAGCAGTATGTTGATAACCGTTGTCAAATCTATAGACAAATATAGACATGACGTTTATTTATGCTGGACAAGTCAACAAGGGATATACGGTCACATCCTGTATCCCCTCTGCCTACGCATTAGGGAGTGCTTTTATCTAGAGAGGCTCTCCTTGGCTTACCAACTCATACGTCGATGCTTGGAGGCAGTATCTCTCGCTTGTCGCTGGACTTTTACACCCCGCACGATGAGCTTATCTATTTGGGGCAACGCCTGTCCCGCTCGCCATTAGCTTCGACACCCTTCGGACAGGGATTTATGCGAACACACCAATGACGTTTACAGGATATACCATTCTATAAGTTTGTGTCTATTAAATGGCACCATACCCCACCATAGTGTCCATAATTGACTAGGCTTATCTATACTTTTTGCAATAGTATTCAACCCGTTATTTTTTATGGTTTCGCTACACTAGTTTACACTTCAATCACAACTTAATGTCAATTTACCGCTATGATGTAGCTAGTGAACGAAGACAGACAGCGGAGGTTTTGTTTTGATGATTCGCAAACGACTATGGTCACTCATGTTGGTGACGATGACATGTTTGATACTTACAGTAACAGTCCATGCCCAACCGGGCGGTGGTCGCGGGGGTGATGGTAATGGTCGCGGTGACGGACGTGGTAGAGACCATGATAATGATGGTAATCCAACGAGTGTGATTTCTGCACTAAATGTAGGCATACCCGAAACATGGACAGATGTCAGCTTGCCGAATGATTTACCCACCAGTAGCGAACTCGTAACGCTGATAGATGATGCGAATCTACCTTTCCCACTCGATAGCCTGACCTTGCCAGCATCTGATGCGACAGCGTATGCAAATTTAGTTGGCTTTGCAGATACCTATCTTGGTACAACCATTGACCCACTCTTCGCAACAACACTCGGTATGGTTGAAACCCAACCCGATAACCGTAATTATGACATCACAGATTTATCCGATGAACTAGCTAGTATCAGTACAGAATTACCGGATGAAATCGCGGCTATCTTAGCGTCTGCGGAAGGCATAGCATACTGGGGCATCTATGAAAATGGTGCGGGTGCTGTATTCAGAGGCGAAGATTGTGGTGCGGAGTGCTTGGTCACGGTTGATAACATTCAGGTGACGTTGATTGAAGGTATCTTCGGTGTGTACAGCACCTATACAGATGAGCGTGTAACCGATGAATTAGAAGCACGTATGCTCATTCTCGATACGTATCCTGATTTGAGTAGCTATTCGTTTGATGCCTATGATACTGTTGAGAATGGATTTGCGTTCACTGGCTCGAACATTGCGCAAAGCCAAAATGATAATTTTGCGGCGAGTGGTTTTGTAGCTGGCGTTGTCG
This sequence comes from Chloroflexota bacterium, assembly GCA_038522085.1. Taxonomy (GTDB): domain Bacteria; phylum Chloroflexota; class Anaerolineae; order Aggregatilineales; family Phototrophicaceae; genus JAUZRW01. Next base: position 18,566 of record JBCBKJ010000022.1, on the reverse strand, counting down.
CAGGGAATAACGGACAGTCGCTCGTATACGTTGCCTTCGGTGTGGGCGATATATATGTCAACTTAATTCGCTAACAGCAATTTTCGTCTGATAAGGATATTCCAAGCGCACTCTGCTTTTAACGGCTGGTGCGCTTTTTGTATGAATCAGGCTTTAGAATGTCGCCATGCTTGTACACATTCCTGAAAGATAATATGAAGCATCCGCATCCAATATCCATGAATCGTTCGGATAATAACAGGCAAACAACGTGACACAGACCTTTGATGCAATCATAGTAGGCGCAGGTTTATCAGGCGTAGTGACAGCCAAAGCACTGCAAGATGCTGGCAAGCATATCGCTATTTTAGAAGCACGCGAACGCATAGGTGGACGAATTTACACGGCATCCGTGTGTGGAGATGATGTACCAATTGATTTGGGTCCGGCGTGGTTTTGGGAGCATCACACACACATACAAGCGATGCTCAAGCATTATGACATTCCGCATTTTGAGCAATATGAAGATGGCTTAGGCATCTATCATGTGCGCGATACCATCCCGCCAGAGCGTTTTGTCGTGCCACGTAGCTCTAGCGCGACCTATCGCATCGTCGGGGGTGTAAAAAGTATTATCGACGCGCTGAGCAACGACATAGATATGAACAACCTATATCTCGGACATGCAGTAAAAGCCATCACACAAACAGACGACAGATTAAAAGTCACAGTCAACGATGGCGAGATAGATGGCATATGGTCAGCAAAACATGTCGTGATGACGCTACCACCACATCTTGCCGCCACAAAAATTGACTACCAACCGACACTCCCACAAGCCGTTCAATCTGCGATGATACACACGCCAACATGGATGGGACGCGCTATGAAAGTCGGCTTGGTGTACAAAAGTCCCTTCTGGCGCGAACAGGGATTATCCGGCTTTGGGGTTAGTCATGCCGGTCCTGTACAACAATTTCACGATGCCTCGCCTGATGATAGTGCGCATGGGGCGCTGTTCGGTTGGATGGGTAATCATAGTTGGGGACGTGATTTAACCAGCGACGAACGGGAAAAGGCAGTCATCGCGCAAGCTACACAGATGTTTGGTGATGATGCCGCGCACCCACTCGGCTATACAGAGATGAATTGGGAAACATCTTTACAGACCTTCAACTTGGAAGCAGATTTTATCCCCGTAGTCAACGACCATCCACGTTATGGTGCAGAGGCTTTGCAAACCCCACAGATGAACGGGCGTCTGTGGTGGTCTGGCACAGAAGTTTCGCCTGTTGAAGGTGGCTATCTGGATGGTGCAATCTATATCGGGCAAGCGATAGCAGAGCGCATCTTAGCCATTTAGGTGGGCATTCATCGGTTTTACGGCAATATTGCGTAGTACAATAAGAACATAATACGGCTTATCAACATAGCAATTATCCAGAGGTGCGTATGTTACGTAGAGTGATTCTTTTGTGCTGTTTATTCCTGATGATTGGCACGATGCCAGCACAGGCTCAAGTCAATGCGTGTACCCGAACTGAGCGTGCATCGTGGGATGGGGAATCGCGCTTTAATATTTTGCTGATGGGCATGGATAGGCGTCCAAATAACACCAACGACACCGTTCGGGCGCGGATGGATGTCATGATGATAGTGTCTTATGACCCACTCTCGGCAAGTGTTGGCGTACTAGATATTCCGCGTGATATGCACTTTGCCGTCAGTGGCTTTCCGGGCGAAACACTGATGCGTGTGAATACACTGGTTGTAGAAGGCGAAGATTTACAAGAAGGCTGTGGTCCTTATTTTGCGATGGAAACCATGCAACTCAATCTTGGCATGTATATGGATGCCTATTTTGCCTTTGATTTCACAGCGTTCATCGAATTTGTGGATTTCATCGGTGGCGTGACTGTTGATGTACCGACGACCATCGTAGACGAAACCTACCCCAATATGAATTACGGCATTGACCCGCTATTCATTCCGGCTGGAGTACAAGAGATGGATGGGGAAATGGCACTCGCCTATTCACGCACCCGCCATAGCGATAATGATTATGAGCGCGGTGAGCGTCAATTACAGGTGATTCGTGCTGTGCGGGAACGCTTGGGCGAAGATGGCGTAATTACTGAACTGCTCTTTGACTTGCCCAATTTTGTATCCGCAGTCGATGGGCATTACTTCAGCAATATGACACCCGAACAGGCAACACAATTGGGCTTGGCGGCGCTCACGCTCGATTTGGACAATTTGCGCACAGGGTCGCTCAATTTGGATTACAGCTTTAACTATCGCTTAGGTGCTGACTATACGGTGCGTGTGCCAGACCGTTCGCTATTGCCGAATTTGCTGACAGATATTTTTGGTGAGGATTACTGGCGCTAGATTGGGCGTCACAGAGACAAACTACCCAAATAAGCCGTTCTCGTAGCGGCTTTTTTGTGTTCTTGTAGAGAGAAAGTTGACAGTTTTTAGTCTTCAGTCATCAGTTACGTTTTGCCTGTTGGCAACATAAAAAGGTAAGGGGGCAGTATGCAAGACATCAAAATTGGCATCGCAGGGATTGGCACATATTTCCCTGAGCAAATCGAGACAGCGGCGGCATTAGTCGAAGCGACAGGCATTCCAGAACATATTTTGCAGACCAAAATGGGCATCGTACAACGGCATATCGCGGGCGAAGAAGACACGATTAGCTATATGGCAAGTGAAGCCGCAAAAGTTGCCATCGCTGATGCAGACATCGACCCTGCGGAGATAAAAATGGTCATTTCGCATGGCAGTCAGCATAAAGACCATGTGGTATGGAATAGTGCAGGAAAGATTCAAGCGAACGTGGGTGCAGTCAATGCCTTTGGCTATGAAGCCTATGCGCTATGTGCGGGTGCGCCGATTGCTATGAATATCGCACGGAGCATGATGATTGCCGACCCTGCGCTGGATACGGTGCTACTCGCGGCTGCCTCGCGTGAGAACGACCTCATCAGTCCAACGAACCCCCGCGCACGCTTCATGTACAACTTCGGCGCAGGGGGTGGCGCGATGGTACTCAAGCGCGGATACGATAAAAATCTCGTTCTGGGTGCGAGTGCGATTACGGATGGTTCGCTCAGTGAAACCGTCATGCTGACCACTGAACCTGATGCGCTGGGCAATGACGAGACAATCAAAGGCGACCTTGTAGGCAATCTGGATGTGCGCAACGCGGATTATATGTCCGAACGGCTGGGCGAAACATCGCTCCCGAATTTTAAGCGTGTGATGCGCGAAGCAGTTGAAAAGAGTGGTTACACACTGGATGATGTCGATTTCTTAGGCATCACACACATGAAACGCTCGTTTTTTGACTTACTAGTAGAAACGATTGGTTTGACGCAAGAACAAGCTATTTATCTTGACCATTACGGGCATGTACAGAGTGTTGACCAAGTGCTGGCGATTCAGTTGGGGCTGGAACAAGGCAAAATCAAAGATGGCGATTTGCTGTTGCTAACAGGTGCCGGCACAGGCTATACATGGAGTTCAATTGGGGTGCGCTGGGGTTAAAGTATTTTGGGGATTCTGCGTGCAGAATGCTGGATTTGGGCGTATAATAGGGGTATCAAACAGTTACCTCAGCATACGTGGATAGACATCATGACAGATTTTTAGCTCATGTTCCCCGAAAAGCATACCCGCATCAGTACGTGGACTGAAGAAGACCTTGTTGAATTGCCGCCTGGCGAAACAGACGAGTACGAATTTAAGAGCAGTCTCATCCGAGAGAGCGCATATTATCGTGGCGAATTAAGCACGAAGCTGACGAAAACGGCATCTGCCCTGTGGAATACAGGCGGTGGCGTGTTGGTGGTTGGCGTAGACGATAACGGCGTGGTGGATGGTGGCATTCCTGCGAAAATGGGTAAGCAAAAATTGCGCGAATGGGTCGATATGATAGTGAACAGTGTATCACCTGTTGGACCTTATACTGTGCGCACGATTAAGCATGACCCAAACTATGCACAGAGCAAAATTGACCCTGCTATGGTGGTGTTAGTAGTGGCTTTTGGCGAAAGTTTCGATTTGCCCCACCAAGCACCAGACAATCGTTATTATGTGCGGGCAGGGGCGCATAGCAACCCAGCCAGCCATTATCTGATTGAAGCGATTCGGGCGCGACGCGGTTTAGAACGTCCGCTGTTGCGTGCCTTACTACGCGAGAATCCACAGAAAAGTGGCGTTGTCGAACTCACGATTGTCAGTGTGAATGACCGTCCGGCTATGAACGTGTCGATAGATTTTGACCCCCTACCTACACATCTCGCAGAGCAAATGCCTGACCGTTTACCACTCGTTGTGCCACTTATTGACCGCAATAATCCATTTCGTATGGACATCGCTACCATTCATCGCTTGCAATATTGGCTTGGTGACACGCCCTTTCATCTACTACTGCAATATGAGGGCGTTCGTGGCACGCAATTCAACGATACCCAACTCATTGACCATCTGCGCAGTTTAGGACCCTCAGAAATTAGACTGAGCAATGGCAATTCGCAAGCGAATACACTCAAGAAAATACATAAGCAATTGCGTCGGTTGTCGAGTGCTTTCGAGCAAATGGCACAGAATGGCAATCTAGCTATGACAGACACCGACGACGAAGCCATATTGGATAATAATAACCCACTCGAATAGGTGTGTTAACAGACCGTCAAAGACGCTACACTTTATATACTTATATTTAAAAATTAAGGAGATTTAGATGAGCGTACCAACATTAGATGGCATCAGTGCAGAACAAATTACAACTGAGCGCATCAGCACCCGTTTATTAAGTAGTGGCGATGCCAGTGGCGACCCCGTGGTATTCGTGCATGGTAACGTCAGCAGTGCCACTTTTTGGGAAGATGTGATGCTTGCATTGCCGGATGGCTACCGTGGCTTGGCATACGACCAGCGTGGTTATGGCGATGCAGACGCAACAGCGAAAATTGATGCTACCAAAGGCATGGAAGATTTATCCGAGGATTTGAAAGCCTTACTCGATTATCTGGAACTCGAAAGCGCACACCTCGTCGGGCATTCGGCGGGTGGCTCTGTATTGTGGCGTTTCATGATGGATTATCCAGCTATGTGCAAAAGCGTGACCCTCGTCAATCCGGGTTCGCCGTTTGGTTTTGGCGGAACAAAGGGTCTGGAGGGTGTCGCCAACGCAGAAGACCACGCAGGCTCAGGCGGTGGCACAGTCAATGGCGCATTTGTGGAATTGATAGATGCAGATGACCGTAGCGATGCACAGGGTTCACCACGCAATGTATTACAGAGTTTCTATGGCAAAGCGCCATTTGTACACGAGCGCGAAGAAGATTTGCTCTCGTCCATGCTCTCTACACACACAGGACCTAAAGATTATCCGGGTAATTTCCTGACCTCAGCCAATTGGCCTGGTGTATCACCTGGTACGTGGGGCATGGTCAATGCCTTATCGAATAAGCATCTGAAAGACATCAGCAATCTTTACGATGTCGAGCAAAAGCCACCAGTACTGTGGGTCGTGGGCGCAGAAGACCAAATCGTGAGTGATAATAGCATGTTCGATTTTGCGACACTCGGCAAATTAGGGCTGATTCCAAATTATCCGGGTGAAGAGAGCATCCCACCTCAGCCGATGGTCAGCCAAACACGCCACGTCCTACAGACTTACGCACAAACTGGCGGACAATACGAAGAAGTAATCATTGAAGATACCGGACATTCGCCCTACCTAGAAAAACCGGATGCCTTCAATATGGCATTCCATCGTTTTTTGTCCACGCATAGTTAAATATATACGTTAACCAAAAATCTTCGGGAGGCGCATGCGTCTCCCCTCATAAAATCCCATGTCGCTTGCCCTATTCACCGTAAAATTCATTCACTCGTTGGTTGTGCTGGTCATGTTTGCGTGCTTGTATATCGTGTGGATGTACGCACTACATGGATTCTATCGGCGCTGGGTTAGCTGGGCGATTGGCGCAGTGATGTTAGAAATTGCTGTCTATGTCGGTTGGGGCTGGCGCTGTCCGTTGACCGATTTAGCGATTGCGCTGGGTGATGACACAGGCGCAGATTTCATCGCTGAATTATTACTGCTAGAAAATGTCGATGTGGTGAGCAGTTTTGGGATATTTTTCGCAGGTGGATTGGCACTCGCTGGGCGACGGTTTTGGCACGAACACACCTCGTACAACCGCACATCCTGAGACAAGCCTTTTCGCATGCCAGTCGACACCGTATCATGGAGGCATAACGACTGAACATAGACAATGGTAACCTATGACACCCGAGCAATTTTCTCAGCCAACTTCTCCTTCATCCACAGATATAGACACCCTCATAAGCTATTTACAGAGCGACGATGTACGTTATCGTCAGCAGGCGGCAATTGAACTCAGCCGTTTAGATGATGCGCGTGTGATTGCGCCCCTACAAACGGCACTCACCGATGCTGATAGTACCGTGCGGGCAAATGCGGCAACCGCCATGGGCATGCACAAGGTAAGCGATGCCATAGAGAGACTCATAACCCTTTTGCGTGATGACGAAGATATTGTGCGCGAAAGGGCGGCAACCGCACTGGCACAAATCGGCGACCCCCGTTCAATTCCAGCGTTATTGGATGCTCTCGAAGATAGTGGTACTTGGGCGCGGAATCGTATTATTTATGTGTTAGGCGCAAGCCAAGCCGCCGAAGCTGTCGAACCTCTCATCGTAGAATTAGATAACGATGATGCGTCCACACGGGGCGTCGCGGCATGGGCATTGGGCGCAATCGGCAATTTGCGTGCTTTGCCACCGCTAAGAGAGCTACTGTCATCTGACGATGCCAGTGTGCGCGGGAATGCAGCGTATGCACTGGGCGAACTTGGACAAGCTGAAATAATTCCACAGTTGATAACCCTGCTTGATGATAGCTCTGCGGAAGTCCGCGCCAAAACAGCATGGGCATTAGGTAATCTCAGCGAAGCAACGGGCGATACATCAATGGTCGAAAACTTGATTGCCTTACTGGACGATTACGCCGAAATTCAAAACGAGTCCGCCCATGTTTTTGTATGTCAGTATGCGGCAGAATCATTGGCACAAATTGGCACAGACGACGCACAAACAGCTATCGACGCATGGCGACCCACTGCCCGCGAAAAATTACTGCCCCGTCGCATTGCGGATTTGATACGCGCTCTACAACATCGTGATTTAGAAACCCGTCAACGTGCTATCGCAGGTTTACAGGAAATTGGACAGCCAGCCGTACAAGCACTCATCACAGCCCTGCGCGAACACGATAACGTGCGCGTACGGCAAGGCGCGGCACAAGCCTTGGGTGAATTAGGCGCAAGTGACGCATCCGGCGCACTCGCGTTAGCACTCGCTGACCCCGATATAGGTGTATGGTCACAAACAGTCGCGGCACTGGCAAAAATCGGCAACGAAAAACCCCTACGTCCAGCTCTGAGTAGTAAAAAAGACCGTGTGCGGATGGGCGTAGCCATTGCTTTATGGCGTATCTCGCGGGAAGAAAAAGCCTTCACCACCGTATTGAGCGCCATCCAATCTGAGGATGTGGTCATACGCGGGAGTGCGATAACATCTCTGTGGATGCAACCAGAAGAACGGGCTGTCGCTACCTTGCAAATTCAGCTAGGCAAAGAAGACGTCGGCAGTATGATGGCGAAGTATATTTTACAGGCATTGGATACCATTGGAGGGTCAATGGCAACAGCGACGATTGCCAACTATCTCGCAGACAATCGGGACAGCATGCGTTAAATGTAGGCATTCATTATGGAGAGTGATGCTGTTTAAAAATTAAGACGGTGATTAATCAGACAGGGCAAGTGTCATACGAAATAGGGTTGGCAAGAATTGGCACTTTTACTGCTAGATGCTAAAGCATCCAGCTACCATAGTGTCGGGCGCTGAAGCGCACTTTTAAAAGTATGCTTCAGCATACGACAACACTAGCCGGACGTTTTAACGTCTGGCGGGACAAAGCTAATTTCGCAACGAATACACGTAAATAACCCTTAGTCGCATAACACTCAGTGTATCCACGATTTAAACACTGCACTTAATTCCTAAATTGCATAATTCCCCAAATAATTACTCTTACTCAGAATGGAATTATTATGACACTGAAAAAATGTTTGATTGCTAACCGAGGCGAAATTGCAGTACGGGTGATACGTGCCTGTCGGGAGATGGGCATAGCGAGTGTCGCTGTGTATAGCGATGTTGATAGCCATAGCTTGCATGTACAACTTGCGGACGAAGCCTATGCGATTGGCTCTGCCTCACCACAACAAAGTTACTTACATATCGATACACTTTTACAAGTAGCGCGTCAGGCAGGGTGCGATAGTGTGCATCCGGGCTATGGGTTTCTATCCGAGAATGCGGATTTTGCGCGGGCGGTACTAGATGCGGGTTTGGTGTGGGTCGGTCCTGCGCCGGAAGCTATCGAAGCAATGGGCGTCAAAACAACCGCACGGTCATTGATGCAAGAGGCAGGTGTGCCTGTAGTACCAGGTTTCCAAGCCGAAAATCCAAGCGATGAACAATTACAATCTGCTGCCGATGAGATTGGCTATCCCGTGATGGTCAAGGCAGCGGGTGGTGGTGGCGGTAAGGGTATTCGTATTGTCCGTACAGCAGATGACTTGCTAGAAGCTGTTGCAGGCGCAAAAAGTGAAGCACAGAAAGCCTTCAACGATAGTCGCGTATTTCTGGAAAAATATATCGAACACGGACGCCACATCGAAATTCAAGTTATCGCGGATACACACGGCAACACCGTTCATTTAGGCGAACGCGAATGTAGCACGCAACGCCGTCACCAAAAAATCATCGAGGAAAGCCCCTCACCAATAGTCGATGCTCACTGGCGCGAACAGATGGGACAAGCCGCTGTCGCCGCTGCCCAAGCCGTAAATTATGTCAATGCAGGGACAGTCGAATTTATTGCAACCGATAGTGGCGAATTTTACTTTTTAGAGATGAACACCCGCCTACAAGTCGAGCATCCTATAACAGAGATGGTAACAGGTGTTGACCTCGTGCAGGAACAATTGCGCGTAGCAGGTGGCGAGGCACTCTCTTTTTCGCAAGCGGATATTACCCAAAATGGGCATGCGATTGAGTGCCGGATTTATGCCGAAGATGCACGGAATCATTTTCTGCCAGCCATCGGCACTATCCAACGTTTTGAACCAGCCTATACGCCCGGTGTACGGGTCGATAGTGGCATTCAATCCGGCGATACAATCACGATTCACTATGATCCCATGATTGCCAAGCTGATTGTGCATGCCCAAACCCGCGACCAAGCCATCCAACGCATGCAACAGACCCTGCGCGATAGTGTGATACTCGGCACGACAACGAATGTCGATTTTTTGCAGACCATCTTGAAACACCCTGTTTTCATAGAGGGTCAGGTCACGACGCGCTTTGTAGACGATAATTTGCAGGCGTTGTTACCTTCAGAAAACGATTTGCCTACGTTGGCATTGATTGCCGCCGCGCTCAGTGATACACAGGGTACACTGTCCACAGAACACGCATCAGCTAGTGCGGTCAATAACGATGGCGATGTTTATAGCCCGTGGGATAAAGCCGATAATTTCCGGCTGAGTCAGTAAAGTGCTGGGTACTTAGTGAGTATGTACACACTAAAATCGGGAAAAATGATAAGTAACTATTGGAGATACTTGCTATGGTATCCAAAACAATCGTATTAGGCATATTGTGTGCTGTTTTGAGTATGGCTTTGTGGCTATCAAGTCCACAAAGGAATTGTTTTGGTACGCTGTTTCCGAGTATTCAAGATGTAGAAAGGCAAGCACGATTGCAATTGCCTGTATCTACAACAAATATGGCATATGAATTTAGTAATGGAATAATTCATACGCAGTGTGCGCTATGGTTAAGGTTTGAGATGAATCCCGATGATTTGACCGCATTCCAAGCAAGCACACTAATCACAGCATTTGACAATATGGCTACAGTTCCTCCATTAGCTATGGAACACTTTTTTGCCAATTTAGATTACACTGAAGAACAGTATCTATCTGGTACAGGACGCGATAGCTATTTCGACCAGACTATCGTTGTTGATGTTGAGAATGCTAGTAAGTTGATTGTATATGTATTTGTTATGGAATTAGAATCTTAGAAATTTAGTACAACTTTAGATTAATCATATGATTTTGCCGATTGGAGTGTGTGATGCGCTATGTGCTGGGTGTGGTGATGTGTTTGCTCGTTGGCGTCATCAGTGTGCAAGGGCTGGATTATCCACCAAATGACAACATTAACCTTGTTGATTATGATTTTGCATTAGAAGAACCAGAAACATTCACTGGGGATTTCTTTCCATCTGAGGATGAGTGGGCATTTCTCACGCTCAACCAACGCACTAATATTATTAACGTCCAGTGGGAAAGCTTACCACTGAGCGCCATTATCACGATGGATCGCATCACCTATCCTAGCCAAACTAGTCGTGAAACTTTCTTCCAAGGCGTAGACTTGCATTTCGCTAGGACATTTACGCTGTACGATTTTTATGAACAGACAGCAATATGCCGTGATAACAATGTGATACTGTATGAATTTGAAACTATGACTGATGCCCGTCCGTATACAGTGCATATTTATCTGTGGCGCGATGGTTTGCAAGTGCGCAGTGTCGGCTTGTATTTCCCACGCGATAGACGTGTAGATTTATTGACTTACGCCGCGCTGTTCCAACCAGATTTTGTCAGTTGTGAGGGCTGAATAGCGACTACACAGTGCTATTTTGCTCGTCACGAGTTTTATGGGCGTCGTGCAGGATTTCGTTGATAGCTATCACGAGGGGTTCTTTCCACGGGCGCACTTCGCTATCTTTGGAGTACACACTGAGTCCCATTTCTTCGCCATCCGCCCGCACAAGCACAATTTGCGAGCTACCATCATCGGCTTTGAACAAATAAGCGCGTTGAATCGTCGCTAGGTCTGCCGACGATAGGTGACGCGAGTTGAATGCACTACGGACGCTGATGAGCATGCTATCGCTCGCAACATCAAAAGTGATGACACGGGTTTTGGCTTGCAGAGCGAAAAAAATAGCGAATCCCCCAGCAACAGACGCGCTTATCCATGAGCCAGCAATGCTGAGTGCCATCGTTAGAAAGGTGAGCAGAATAGCAACGCCATAATCCAGCACTGGATACTCTTGTAAAACCAGCCGTAGCTTGCTCTGGTCGGTGATATAGAGCCGTTGTAGCACCCCTCCGAACACCGTCTAAGCCCCTTCTGCCATTTTTTGCATCACACCGAGCGTCATATAGACATCGCCCAACGCACTATGCGCGTCTTTGACGATGACTTGTTCATAACTCGCGGCTTGGGTCAATTTGTGCCAGCGATAACCACGCTTCCCACGCACACCCCTGAATTTGGCGTATTCTTTCATCGCACAATGACGCTTATTGGTACGGAAAAGAGGCAACTTATTCACTGCAAAAGTCTGTTGGAGTAAGCGCCAATCAAAATCCATGTTGTAGGCGACAAGGGGCGTACCAGCGAGTTTGCCAGAGAGCATCGTATACACATCAATGAGCGCAGGCGCATCGGTCAACATCTCGTTGGTGATGCCATGCACATCTATCGCACCCTGTGGCACACGTTTTGTCGGTTTGACGAGCGTATCCACTACAACTGCCCCGTTTTTATCGATGGCGCCGATTTGAATCACTTGGTCACTTTTGCCGACGCCCGTTGTTTCGGTATCGATGACGTGGAAATTCGGCAAATTGAATAAATCTCGCGCCCATTGTTGCGCGGCGGCGCGGTCACGCGGGTTGCTATGTCGTCCCATGATAGCTGGCTTTCTGCTGGTCTGTTTTCATCTGACGCTCATTATACCAACAGTCGTGTGTATTTTTCACGCTTGTTTGCTGGACGACGTACTTTCATATTGGTCTGCGAAATGCTCTAGCAAAATGCGATGACGGAAAATATAGCCTCCGCCGACCTTGCGCAACAGACCCGCCTCCGCGCAATAATCGAGGAAATGGTCATAACGCCAGCGCGGGATAATACCTTCATTGGCGAGGAAATAGCGCAAAACTATATGCTGGATAATTACAAGCAAGCCACCAAAACGACCACCAAGGAAAACAATACTTACAGTACCAAAAATCCCTCCTACTAAACCACTAACCAGAATACCATTAGAACCGAAAAGCAAACCGACTATTAGACTACTAACCAAGCCGAAAAGTAGACCACCAAACAAGCTGACGAATGAGTCGATGAAAAAATTAAAAAGCAGATTTTCACGACTTAATGACCATGCTATTGTTTCATTGAATTTAATATCGTTACTATTTAATTCGCCACTTAGACCGCTAATTAGACCCAAACCAAGACCACTGATCTAAAGCTAAGCCCCCCCTTAGCCCTCCTATCAAACCAAAAATTATTCCTACAGTGAAACCAACAATCAGTCCCCCAATTAGACCAAAAAGCAGACTAACAGATATTCGCCAACGTTCATGTTGCTGACTCCAGTCCGGCTGTAGGTCTTCGATGTAGAAAACGGACTTTTTGTTCTTTACCATCTGATGCGCTAACCAGCGCAAATAGTACAAGGTTTCTGGCTTTTCATAATTTTCGTGCGGATTTTGCGCGAGTTGCTTATCTATATAGGCACTCAATAAATGTGTTTGTCGTCCGGTGTCGTCGGGTAGCTGTAGCTGATTAAACGGACTGCCACTATACGGCATCCCACGATAGGCAACTTTCATCATGGTCAGCAAAAAAGGCGTCTGTGCTTTGTCGCGTGCTTCGGGTTCTTCGGCAATAAGCTGACGGGTTCCAGCATAGTCCGCTCCGGCGAGGTAATCTTCAATTTGCGCGTCACTCAAAGGGACGAGCAAGATAGCTGTATTCAGGTCAAGTTGCTGATGCAATGCTTCATAATCTTTGATACGGCTACACACCACAATATCAACGCCAATGTCGTCTTTTAGCAAATCCGCCCGATAGCTATTGATGGCATCAATACAAGCAGAGCGTAATTCGATGGCGCGTCGGTCGAGTTCTATATCAGATGCACCGGGCATCATACCCTGCGAAGGTGCAATCTCGTCTAAGCCATCTAGTAACAGCGTCAGCTTACCTGCCTCTACCCATTTTTCACCTGTCTTTTTTGGCACACCGTAACTACGCCATAATTCATCAACCAGCCATGCTGTGAACGGCTTCTGGTCACGGCTCCATGACGCTAAATTGAAAACGACAGGCATTGCTTGCGTGGGGTCATGTTGCGCCTGTCCCAGCAAATACTGTGTCAGTTGCAACATGAGGATGGTTTTACCACTGCCAGGTTCGCCCAAAATCAGCAATTCGCCGTTGGCGTCCGTGAAGATTTGCCCAATCTTGCGCCCAGAATCCGGCAATTCATAATCGCCATACTCGGTGTGACGCAACACCGCATCCGGCTTCAAGCTCAGTCCCAAGTCAATTGCGCCCTCTGGCAAATTAGGATGCAACGCGCCCCGTATCCAACTCTGATAAACGTTATAGAGCATCTTGGCACGGTTATCGTTTTCACGTTGTGACTCGTTGGTTACGCTGTAATCAAATGAGGCATCGGTTGGCGAAGTATGGCGTCGAATATATGAGGGTACAGTCTCATCTTTGTACGCTGAGGTATCCGGTTCACTCAATGCCACGCGCAGTTGATTGAGGGCGTCGGTTTCATCTGCTGTGCAGTCAATATATTGCACACCTGCCAGCCAATATGGTAGGTCAACCTCATCGTAGCGCAGTAAAAGCAAGCGTTTTTCATCGTGATTACTGAACGCAAAATCCCACTCGGTCAGGACTTCGCGTGATTTTAGGGCTTCCGGTGTCAGGATACCAATGACAACATCTGAGCTTTCTAGCCCTTGCTGAATTTCATCACGGAAATACGCGCCCTTAGCAATATCATCTTGGTCAAACCATGTCTCGTGTCCCCAAGATTGCAAGGCGTCCCGCACACCCTTAGCAGTGTCCCTATATTCGCTTTTGTAGCTGATAAATGTTTTGAGTCGGGTGGCAAGCATGCTATCGTCAGTGAGTGGTTTGATAAATACACCTGTCATTATACAGCAACAGCGAAACCGACGCATTCAATACAGGCTCTTTATCGCACCCATGCAAATGCTGAATGCAAGGTGAACATTTTGCGCTGGGTATCTACAGGCGCGAACTTTGCCGATATACTGGCTTCATAGTCGTTCAAAGAGATGAACCATCCCACACATGAGGAGCGCGTATGCGGGTAAAACTTGGTCTAGCACAGATGTACCCAAAGCTAGCCGATGTACAGGCAAATGCCGAAAAACACAGGGAAATGATTGCACAAGCACGCGCGTCCGGCGTTGACCTTGTGGTATTTCCAGAACTCTCGCTGACGGGCTATCAAGTACAAGATTTAGTCCCCGAAGTCGCTATTCGTACCCACACTGACGACCCGATTTTTGCGCAGATGCTAGACGAGAGCAAAGACATCGACATCGTGTTCGGCTTCGTCCATGAAGATGCACGCAATCGCTTTTATATTGCGAATGCTTATTTGAGCGGTGGCGAAGTGGTGCATGTGCATCACAAGCTGTATCTACCGACCTATGCGATGTTCGATGAATCACGTTATTTCGCACAAGGCAATAGTGTACGCGCATTCGATACCCGTTTTGGGCGCGTTGGTATGTTGATTTGCGAAGATTTCTGGCATGTATCACCCGCCTATTTGCTCTGGATGGATGGCGCAGACTTGCTCATTTTCACCAGTAGTAGTCCCGGACGTGGTTTGGATAACCAAGACCGTTTGGAAGGCTCGCGCTGGGTAGAGTTGGTCAATCAAGCCTATGGGAGCATGTTCACCAGTTATATCGCGCATTGTAACCGCGTCGGCTATGAAGATGGCAAAGTCTTCTGGGGTGGCTCATCAGTAGTAGACCCCAACGGCGAATTCATGACACACGGGCATTATTTTGACGAATGCTTGATTACCCAAGAAATCGACCTCAATCAGTTACATCGCACACGGGCGCGACTGCCCCTTCTGCGCGATGAGCGTCCGGGCTTGGTACGCCGTGAATTAACCCGTATCTTGAACGAAAATTTGGATTAGACAACATAAACGAAATGGGAAAAAAGATAGCTATGTGGATAGGCATCATTGCAGTACTCGTTGTCGGTTTTATCGGCGTGAATCGCTTCTTTCTCGTGCCGAATCTTAGCCCTATGCCAGATGATTTGGGATGGCAAGATGGACGTTTTACGCGCTGTGCAAAACCGATGAACTGCGTATCATCAACAGACCCTGAAGATAGCCGGACGCATATCGCGCCGATTAGCTATACAGGTAGCGTTCAGGACGCGCACGACACGATTAATCGTATTCTAAATGGCATGGAGCGCATGACACCTGTGACTGATACAGCTAATTACGTGCATGTCGAGTTTCGTTCGCTCATGAATGGCTTTGTCGATGATACCGAGTTCTATATCGACGCAGAAAACAACGTCATTCATGTAAAATCATCAGCACGGCTGGGTGAGAGTGATATGGGCGTGAATCGTAATCGTATCGAGAGCATCCGCGAGCAATTCAACGCGGCATCCTGAGCGAATAATAGAGGATTGGGCTATGAGTGAGCCAAACAAACAGACTGCCCCAGAGGCACAAGACAATCAACCACCCGCTGACCCCAAGCAAACAGATAAAGTTGCTTTACGGGCAAGCCAAGCAGGAATGCGCTTCATTGCACAAACGCACATTTACAACGGTGGTAATTGGGAGCGCATGCAAAATTTCATCCGTGATAGTTACCATGATGAGATGCTCGACAACCAGCCAGTAGATGGACGTTTGCAAATGTTCCAAGTGACACAAGAAAAAGTGGGTCGCTGGAAAGTGAAGCAAGTCGTCGGAACACATGAGCATCGCGTAGTCGTCGTCGTAGAAACAGAACGCGGAGAGCATCCCTATTTTCTGGTGGATGTGGTGGTAGAAGAAGACTATCCGCATAAAATCACGTCTTACAGCCACCAGCCCTTAGAACCTGCACCATCCGCAGATGACGAAACAGCCACAGAAGAAGACGCCTAACAATGGGGACAGCACTCGTCACAGGGGCATCGAGTGGCATTGGCGAGACATTTGCACGCCATCTCGCTTATATTGGCTATAACCTGATTGTGGTCGCACGGCGCGAGGCACGCTTGCAATCACTCGCAGATGACTTGCCAGTGGATGTACAGATTGTGGTCGCGGACTTGGCAACAGAGGACGGCATGGCATCCGTAGAAAGTGCGATTAGCGCGTGTGATGATTTGGCTGTGCTGGTCAATAATGCTGGCTTTGGCTATCCCAAGCATTTTGCCGAAAGCGATTTAGCCACCCAGCTAAAAATGAACCATCTACATTTGGATGCCACGTTGCGCTTAATTTATGCTGCTATCCCACAGATGAAGCAACACCACAACGGCACGATTATCAATGTCGCGTCGATTGGTGGCTTGATACCGATGCCAGGTAGTGCGACGTATAATGCAACCAAAGCCTATCTCGTATCGTTCAGTGAATCCCTTGCGATTGAGCTTGCCGAGTACGGTATATATGTCCAAGTGCTGTGTCCGGGCTTCACACGCACAGAAATTTTCGAGACAGCCGAATCACCCGTATCGGATAGTGTGCCGAATATATTGTGGTTATCGACAGACGAAGTGGTGGTCGCGTCATTAAGTGCAGTGAGCGCAAAACGGCATCGTGTGACGCCCAGTATTGTCTATCAGATTGCGTGGCGACTGGCACAAATCCCACCGATTCGGCGTTTAATCAAAGAATATACGCATCGCGCGATACAATAATCGTTCATACAAAGAGAGGGTCGGCTGATGGTCACTATTTCCGAGCAAGACAGAACACAACTGCTTTCGCGCATGGACATCAACACAGAAATCGCAGAGCATATTTTGACGGGTTTCATCAAAGATTCACTAGCAAAAGCAGGCTTGCAAAAAACCGTGATGGGCTTATCCGGCGGGATTGATTCTGCTCTATCAGCGTATCTATCCGCAAAGGCAATTGGCGCGGAGAATGTGTTGGTGGTGCGCATGCCTTACGAAACATCAAGCGACGAAAGCATGGATCACGCTGAACTCATCATTCAGGATTTAGGCTTGCCGAATATCACCGTGCCAATTACGCCGATGGTACAACCCTTGATTGACCGTTTTGAAGACATGACACGCCTGCGAGCAGGTAATATCATGGCACGTCAACGGATGATTGTGCTATACGACCAGTCAGTGTCTTGGGGTGGCTTGGTAATGGGAACGAGCAACAAAACAGAGTTTTTGCTCGGCTACAGTACGATTTATGGTGATAGTGGCGTGGCGTTACAACCAATTGCCGATTTGTATAAATATCAAGTACGGCAACTTGCGCGGTCTATTGGCGTGCCAGACGTGGTGATTGATAAGCCACCTAGCGCCGATTTATGGGAAGGTCAGACCGATGAAGCAGAACTAGGCTTTGCCTATGATGACGCTGACCTTGTGCTGTATTTGCTGGTTGACGAACGCTATACCGTCGCAGAAGCCGCAGAAGCCAGTGGCTTTGACGAAGCCTTCGTGCGTAAAATTTGGGAGCGCGTGAAAGCCAATCACTATAAACGCACCATGCCGAACATTGCAAAGGTCAGCAAGCGCAGTATCGGACACGATTTTCTCTATTTGCGCGATTATACCGGACGACACGGCAAGCTCTAATTCGCAGTGCTATCTACCCAAGCAACAATTGAATTTACGACAGATTGCTCGCCAGAGACGGTGAGCAATGTTGTTTTTATTGCGTCTTGCATGCGCAGTTGCTGGCTACTTAATTGGAGTAACGTATGTAACGGTGTCGTGAACGTAATATCTGGCTCAGAATGTGGTTGTTGGGCAATCATCACCTGCCCTTCTGAGAGCGTAATAGCGAATATCTCACTGTAGTGTGCTGAATCCACCTGCAAATTACAGGTCAACGATATTGACTCGTTACCCTTGCCCCAAAACATCCCCAAAATCATGAAAATGATAGATTCCGGTACGATATGCTGGTCGTCAGTCGGCTCTCCAAGCGTCATTGCGCCCCAACGTGCCAATGCCCCCAACGCGCTAACCAACTCATAACCCGTCGGCGTTAGTTCATACACATTCGATGCGGCAGGCGCAGGCAAATAACGCGAGGCAATCGTATCATTTGCCTCCAACTTTTTCAGGCGATCAGTCAGTACATTGGTGCTGATGCCTGGTAATCCTTTTTGCAAATCGCTAAAGCGTTTAGAACCTGCCAGCAAATTGCGGACAACAAGTAATGTCCAGCGTTCACCGACAATATCCAGCGCATTTGCGATTGCACAATATTGATTATACGTCTTATTAGCCATAGACAAATGATAGCAATATTCACAGAAAATACCAGATGCTTTCTATTTACTTTTAAAAAACAAGTTACAAAAATCAAATAAAAA
>JBCBKJ010000021.1:0-75985 GCA_038522085.1 Chloroflexota bacterium | reverse complement strand
GTGCGCAGTGCCGTGAGCATCTTGAGCAATGAAATTATCGTCGTTGTCGAATTTTTGCCGCGTATCTGGCTCGGGATCCCCTTAGGGCATCGGCATGGGGGTGAACCGCAACCTGAATTGGTGGAAGCGCCGTATAGTCATACATCGGTTATGCGACTGATTGCGAATTTGGAAGCGGTACAAATGACCATCAATGGCACAGGCGATAGTCCCTCTTTTGCAGATTACCTCGATTTCTTGGGCGCAGAACACAATGGCGAACCCATGTCAGAGGCTATCAACGCACAAATTGACGCCACGATTGCCGACCTCAACACCATTGAAGAACCCCTCGCTATCGCTGTTGTTGAGGATACAGACGGGGTAACGGCTGTCTTTGATACATCACTGGCATTGTTGCGTCTCGTCAAAACAGATATGGCACATGAACTGGGTATTACAGTCACATTCAACAGCAACGATGGCGACTGAGCGATGCGTCAACAGTTAAACGCACTGTTTAATAGCCTCAGCAAGCCCGTTGATATATTGCCACTCGTCATTTTTCGGGTGGCGTTTGGGGTATTAATGCTGTTCAGCACGGTGCGTTTTATGCTCAACGGCTGGGTGCAGGAATTTTATGTTGAGCCAGTGTATCACTTTACTTATTTGGGTTTTGCTTGGGTGCAACCATTGCCACCCCTATGGATGCATGGTGTGTTTGTTGGGCTGGCTATACTATCCGTGCTGATAGCTGTGGGTGCGTTTTACCGCCTCAGTATCACGACATTTTTCTTGTTGTTCACCTATGTTGAGCTGATAGATAAGACCTACTATCTCAACCATTATTACTTCATCTCTGTTATGAGCCTGCTCATGATAGTGCTACCTCTGCATCGTAAATGGGCTGTTGATAGCTGGTTATCACCACACATAAAAGCAGATTATGTGCCAGCATGGACGCTCTATGCGCCACGCTTGATGCTCGGTATTGTTTATTTTTATGCGGGATTAGCTAAATTGACACCCGATTGGCTACTGGGTGCGTTACCCCTCCGAATTTGGTTGCCCGCTAATGCGACCTTTCCGGTCATCGGGAAATGGTTTGATTATGTATGGGTGGCTTATGCGATGAGTTGGGCGGGGGCGCTTTATGACCTCAGTATTGGCTTTTTGCTCTCATGGCGACGCACCCGCCCACTTGCTTATAGTGTAGTCATTGGCTTTCATTTGATGACCACTTTATTGTTCAATATTGGGGTTTTTCCTTGGGTGATGATTGCTTGTACACTCATTTTCTTCGATGGGCGTGATTGGCGTTGGTTGGCTCAGGCTGTTAAACTGCACGTATCACCAATGCCTGATGCGCCGAAAAAGCTATCGACATCGCCTCTGATAGCGATACTGATCATGTGCTTTTTCCTGTGGCAATTGCTGATGCCATTGCGTCATTTAGCCTATCCGGGCAATCACCTGTGGACAAACGAGGGCTATCGTTTTGCGTGGCATGTGATGTTGGTAGAGAAAAATGGCACGGTCATTTATCGTATCGAAGACCCCGATAGCGAGCGTTTCTGGGTGGTCTTCCCTGATGCCTATCTGACACGGCAACAAGAACAGCAGATGAGCTTTCAGCCAGATATGATATTGCAATTCGCACACTTCCTTGTGGATGAATACGCTGTACAGTGTGAATGCCAGCCGGAAGTTTACGCAGATACCTATGTCAGCTTCAATCGACGCGCCGGACAGCCTATCATCCTGCCGAATACTGACCTCGCCAACGAAGCCTATTCTTGGCAACCCCGCTCATGGATTATGCCTTTGCACGAATGACATTGCTCCGTCAGGCGATGCACAAAGCAATAGATAAGCGCGTACAACGTCCTCAGCTAAAAATGCAGACTATGCAATCCAGATGAAATTTTGGCACATTTGTTTGCCATGCGTTACAGTATGTCGTCACGGTAATATTTTATTGGAATACATTCTTGTGATTGAACGTATCAACGGACGCTATATTCTGCACGAAAAATTAGGCAGCGGGGGCATGGGGGCGGTATATCGTGCAACTGACCGCCTGACGGATAGCATTGTCGCGCTCAAGCGGGTGAGGCGCACAAGCGAAAAACCGTCTTCTGATACCCCTACCAACCCCGAAGTCATGGATGTTTCGCTGGCAAATGAGTTCAACACGCTAGCATTATTACGGCATCCACATATCATTCCCGTGCTGGATTATGGCTTTGATGATGGTCTGCCGTATTTCACGATGCAGTATATCCCCAACGCTCGCACGATTACCGCCGTTGGCTATAAAGCCACCTATCCCGAAAAAATTGACCTCATTAAGCAGATGCTCCAAGCTCTCGCCTATTTACACCAACGGGGCATTATTCATCGTGACCTCAAGCCACAGAACGCCCTAGTCGATAGTGAAGGGCGCGTGCTTTTACTAGATTTTGGGCTGGCAGAAGAGAATCCCCAGCAATCAGTTGACGGCGCAATCTCTGGCACACTCGCGTATCTAGCACCGGAGATATTACAAGGCGCAGCACCGACGGCTGCATCGGATTTATACGCAGTCGGTTTGATTGCCTATGAAATTTTCACAGGTGAGCATCTCTACAATCTCGATGATGTGCAAATCCTGATGGAAGATACGTTCAACAAAAGTATGGACGCTGATGATGTTGATGTAGCAATGGATGTCTATGAGGTATTGGAACGCTTGCTGAAGAAAGCACCAGAAGACCGCTATCGGCATACAACGGATGTGCTGGATGAACTCGCCAGCAAAAAAATCATCACGTTGACAGCCGCAGACCGTCCGCATTGGGATAGTTACTTACGGGCAGCACGCTTTGTCGGACGCGAAAAAGAACTATCGCAACTAGACACTGCACTAGATGAGGCATTATCTGGTAAAGGCAGTGCATGGCTCATTGGGGGTGAATCGGGTGTTGGTAAATCACGTTTAGCACGCGAAATACAGGTACGGGCAATGGTGCGTGGCGCGTTACCGCTGGTCGGGCAAGCGGTTATCGGCGGGGGCTTGCCTTATCAACTCTGGCGCGACCCCGTGCGCCGGCTGGCACTCGTCACCGAGATTGGGTCGCTGGATGCAGGTATTCTCAAATCTATCGCACCAGACCTACCCCGCTTATTAGAATACGAGGTTGCTGACCCACCCCCTGTCGATGAGGAGAATACACAACGGCGTTTGGTTGCGTCATTAGTCGCTCTTTTGCGCACCTACAACCAACCGATTGTGCTAGTGTTGGAAGATTTGCAGTGGTCAACGGAGAGCTTAGACGTACTTGACCACATCAGCCAAGCCTTGCTTGATTTACCTGTGCTGGTGCTGGCGACCTATCGCACAGATGAAGCCCCCGACATGCCGGATAAACTCGCGCATATGGAATCGCTTCCATTGGCACGCCTTGACGAAGACGAAATCGCAGACCTCAGTGAATCTATGCTCGGCGTTGCAGGACGTGCGCCACAGGTTGTTGATTTGCTGACGCAAGAGACAGAAGGCAATATCTTCTTCTTAATCGAGACAGTCCGCACACTTGTCGAAGAAGCTGGCACACTAGGCAATATCGGGCGTATGACCCTCCCGCCGCGTGTGTTTGCTGGGGGTGTGCAACAGGTAGTTGAACGGCGCTTGAACCGTCTGCCGGATGAACATTACCCACTTTTACAGTTAGCCGCCATCGCCAACCGACAAATTGACCCCGTTGTGATGCAAAACCTTGTCTCTGAAAATACTGATTTCGATGCTTGGCTCGTAGCTTGCCTGAATAGTGCTGTTTTCACAGTGAAAGATGGGGTCTATGCCTTTGCACACGATAAATTACGCGAAGGTGTGCTGGATACGATGGATACTGCACAGATGTCTGTCGGGAGTGAGTTGGTCGCTAAAGCCATCGAAAAAGCTTATCCCGACGACAATTCACAAGCGGGCATGCTAGCATGGCATTGGCGCAACGCAGAAAATACCGAACGCGAGGCACATTACACATTTCAGGCAGTCCAGCAAATTCGACAACACGATACTAAAACAACACACACTTATCTGCATCGCTTGCTTCAACTACTAGAAGATGACGATTCCCGTTTACCAGCCGTGCATTGGATGTTAGGCGAGTTGTTCTTGCATATGAGCAATTATGACCAAGCAGAAATGCACTTCAAGCGCGGATACGATATTGCGCACGCGCTCAGTACACCTGCGTATACAGCGCGTAATTTAGAAGGCTTAGGTACATTGGCGATTCGTCAGAGTCAACTTGCCGACGCGAAAAAATATTACGAAGGCGCGCTCGAATCTGCTAAAAAAGCCAATGATAACGCGCTGATTGCCTTACAACTGAACGCGATTGGCGCGGTATACGCAGAACAAGGCAATTATGACACCGCGCAACAGTTCACTGAAGACGGCATGGCACTCAGCAAAGCAGACGATGACCGTATCAGCATGGCACGGGGTT
The DNA here is from genome assembly GCA_038522085.1 of Chloroflexota bacterium. Taxonomy (GTDB): domain Bacteria; phylum Chloroflexota; class Anaerolineae; order Aggregatilineales; family Phototrophicaceae; genus JAUZRW01. Next base: position 71,510 of record JBCBKJ010000021.1, on the reverse strand, counting down.
ACAATACACTCGGCATTCTCGCATATCGACGTGGGGATTTACAAGGCGCGTGGGATTACTTTGAGCAATGCCTGACCATTCGGCGTGAACTTGGCTTACAGCACGCTGTCGCGGCGAGTTTGAATAACATCGGTGTGATTGCCAGTTCACTCGGTAAATTCCAAGAGGCGATTCGTTACCACGATGACAGCCGTAAAATCAAAACCGATATTGGCGACCATTTTGGTGTGGGCAATAGCTTACAGAATATCGGCATCGCCTATATGAATCTCGGTGTACATGAAGCCGCCAAACGCTATTTTGAGCAGGCACTTGTCATTGCACAGGCGATGAATCATCGGGTGGGCGAAGCAGATATACACAATGCACTCGGACTCATCATTCGGCGACTGGGGGGCGATTTGGGTATAGCGCGTGAACATCTTGAAAAAGCGATTGCTCTGGCAACAGAGATAGATGATAAGCTCGGTATCGCGCTTGCGCAAAGCAATCTCGGTGATGTGCTGATTGGACTGGATGACATTGATAGCGCCCGCGAAACCTTACAAGATGCCCTCGACACCGCACGCGCCATCAATGCGACACAACCACTGTTGCGCACATTGATGTGGTTCGGCAAGTTACAATCACTCGCGGGCAATGATACAGTCGCTGCCACGCTCTGGAGCTATGTTAATTTGCACGATAGTTGCGACATCGAAACCCGCAACGATAGCGAACGCTTGCTCTCCGAAATGAGCGAAACGGTATCGGCTGAGGTGCTGGCTAATGCCATCCGCGATAGCGAAAAACAGACGCTCGATAGCATTATCGCCCTCAGCCAATGAGCGTTGTTAGCTACACTTTTTCGACAGCCACCGTCACATGCACGGGCTTGTCCTCATAATTTACGGGGTGGGTGCGCTTGGTGACGTAATCCCCTTTATCAATCTCGCCGGATGCAGAGAGGTCTACATGTACCCATAGGTTAAACGTCCCTACTGCCTCCCCGATGTCGCCTGAGAGCGAAAAATCCAGAGGCGCATCTGTGTAACCAACGGCGGTCAGTGTGGTTTCGGCAAGCGTATCGGCTGGGGCATCCATCAGACCAACGCTATCCATGCGAATGTTGACATTAGCATTGCTGAAGGTAGGTGTATCAGCTGGTAATGTGATTTTTCCTGTTACGAGAACGGGCATAGGTATCTTCCTAACTATGTCAATTTGCATACGGTTCTATTCAGTATACGCACAGATGTATAGGAAGGGTGCAAAAACTGCTATAATCGTGCCTTGTGAACACAGCACGAGAAAGCCTCTCTTATGCGCATGCACCCCAAAATATCCGATATTTACTATGGCTGGTATATTGTCGCCGCTCTTGCCATCACGGAAACGGTCAGTTTTGGTATTTTGTATTACGCCTTCACCGTGTTCATCACGCCGATGCAAGCCGATATGGGCTGGACACTCGCCCAAATTACAGGCGCATTTTCGCTTGCCTTGCTCGTGAGTGGGGTTATTACCTTGCCTGTGGGCAGTTGGCTCGATGAACGGGGCGCACGGGGTATGATGACCCTTGCCTCGGTGGGCGCAACCGCTTTGCTGATTGCATGGGCGTTTGTCGATTCGCTGTGGCTCTTTTACGTCATTTGGGTTGGATTAGGCGTAACAATGGCGATGCTCTTTTATGACCCTGCCTTCGTTGTGGTGGCGAATTGGTTTGTCAAATATCGCAGTCGTGCGTTAGCGATTGTGACGCTGATGGCTGGTTTTGCCAGCACGATTTTTCTGCCTCTGACGGATTATCTCGTGATTCAATTTGGGTGGCGTAACGCTGTACTCATACTCGCTGGTGTACAGGGCATCATCACGATTCCGTTACATGGCTTTATTTTGCGTCGTCGTCCTTCCGACTTAGGTCTGCGCCCTGATGGGAGCGAATCTACGCTTACCGAACCTGTACCAGACAGTGAAAAAGAGAAAAACGACAATGCTGGCGAAGACCATGTCGTGCGTGATGCGATTCGTAGCCCGATATTCATCTGGATTTCGATTGGCTTTGGCTGTTCGATGCTGGCGTCGATTGGTCTGCGCGTGCATTTTATCCCCTTGCTCATTGATGCAGGGTTTAACTCCAGCCGTGCGGCATGGCTGGCTGGTATCATTGGCATCATGCAAGTGGTTGGGCGCTTACTGTTTGCCCCCATAGAAAATCGCCTCTCTAGTCGCGACACAACCATGCTCATCATGGTATTGACCACTGTCTCGTTTGTTTTCTTATTGATGTCTACTAGCGAGACGATGGTTTGGGCATTTGTCGTGCTGTTCGGCGCGGCTGTTGGCGCGTCTACACTGGCACGTCCCGTCATCGTCAGTGATATGTATGATGTGAAACACTTTGGACGCATCAATAGCGTGATGGCATTTTTGCTGACGCTCGTTATCACGGCTGCGCCCATCGGTGCGGGGATTCTCTACGAATGGTCAGCGAGTTATACCCCTGTGCTATGGGTATTCCTAATTTTCAGTGGATTGTCAGTTATCGCGATTGCACAAATTCCAGCGAGTAAGCAAAAACGAACACCCTAGCGTGTTTATCAACTTAATTCAAACCAATTTATGCCCGTAATAATACGTTATATATTGTAATTTCATGTTATACTGCTGGCAGTTCATTACACAGTATTACGTATAGCGGGGAAGTTGTAGCATGTCGCTGTTTAAGTCGGAACGCCCAAAAGTGATTTTCATCAGTCATGTTAAGCAAGAAGTTGTACAGGCAAAGGCGCTGAAAAAAGACCTTATGCGCTTGGGGTATAAAGTATTTTCAACCCCACAAGATAAGTCAGAGCCGTACATCAATTACATGATGCAAAAGGTGATGCACCGTATTGATGCGGTTGTGACACTCACTAGCCCAGCCGCCTCGCGTTCTGCTCGTATCTGGCAAGACCAAAGCTATGCACGTTTGCATAATGTCCCTGTTATCCCGATGGTCGTGCATCCTTTTGAAGGCAATGTCCCAATGCACAAGCACATCCAAGCTGTCGATAACCTCCAAGCTGGCTTGACCCGTTTGCGCAAAGCCCTCAACCATTCGACCCGTTATACCAATAACAGGGTTGCGCCTGTAAGGGATAATTCTAAGGCAAACGTTGCTTCTGGTAAGCGCATGCTGACTAAAGTGATGGTGACACTCACCTCTATTGTACGTTGATACTGACCTCCGTTTTTTGTCCCAAATCCTCCTGAAAGCTGTCCTCATCTAGCACAAGTGACCCCATCCAGTTTGGACGGGGTTCACTCCATTAATGTGATATGTTCTCGTGGAAGTATCGTTAAGGCATGATATATACTGAGTAGGTGAAACTATGACAACTCAATATTTGTATATCACAATTATGAACGACTCACGAATAGACCAACACGGTTACCTTCCGTATCAAGAAAGAGGGCGATATGACCTGGATTGCCAATATCTGTCTTTGGAAGTACTACCTGACCACCTGCCTGCGGGATACGCTCCAGAATTGTATCCAATCGCTCTAGGCTTTCCCCATTGAGATATACGACAGGACCATCAGAACGCGGTGTATAATCTGGACTATGAACAACAGCTCCTGTTGCACCCTGTCCCATATGTGGAAAGAAGCCATTAGGAACGCCATCAAACTCTTCAGTTGGCATTTCTGTATCGAGTATGGTGCTATAGAACTTGACAGCACGGTCAAAATCAACGGACGGTAATTCAAACCAGTTTACGACGTTTTTCATTTAGTGTCTCCAATTTTATTTGAACGATATACTGAGCATACCCTTCACCTGTGACACCATTATGGCAACAGCGATTTTTCAGATTCGTAATTTGCTAATATTGCATGGGCTTCGTTTGCCAGAGCTTTACGTAATGTCTCTGGTTCTAACACCCGCGCTCGCGCTCCCCAACTCAGTAACCAGCCCTTAATTTCATCTATTTGGCGTACCCGATATGTCACTAATAAATCGTCACCCACATGTTCAATAGATTCTTGGAAAAAAGATGGCTCTTCCAGCACCCAGCGCGTTATAGCGTGGTCAAAATATACACGCACTATTAAATCACGATCATCTTCCTGCTCACGTAATGTAAAATCTGCGGGACGCTGAAACGATTGTAGTAAAGTCTCCAAATCATCAATACGTTCTAGTCGGAAGTTGCGCAGACCCTCCCGCAAATGACAGTGTGCGACCAAATACCATTTGCCTTGATGATGTATTAATCCATATGGGTCTACTTCACGCCGATTTGAGTTTCTGTTGTCATCTGATACATGACGTGTATGATAAGTGAAACGTAATCTTCGCTGGTTGATAACTGCACTACGAATACGACGTAGCATAGTTAGGTCGGCAGTCGGACTCGTACCCCGAATAAAATGTAGGCGTGCTTCTAATTGGTCAACCGCATCAGCAATAGTAGTAGGTAGCGTTGTACGTATTTTTGTTGTAGCAGACTGCGCTGCTCGGCAATAATCATCATCGAATGTATCTGCCATCGTCCCTGCACCGAGCAATAATACAACTGCTTCATCTGCAGTGAAGTTTACTGGTGGCAAAAAATATCCCTCAACTAGTGAAAACCCCTGTCCTGGTGAGGATACAACTGGAATGCCTGTTTCTGACAATGCGTTCATGTCACGATAAATTGTACGCTTGCTAGTCTCAAATATGTTTGCAAGGTCTTCTGCACGTAGCCAACCTTTCGCCTGCAGCTGCAATACAATACCGAGCAGTCGATCAGTGCGATTCATAGCTATAGCTCCCTTAATATTATTTTTCTATCAGACTAGCATCGTCTATATATATGTACAACTAGTGCATGCGTTTAGTGTGCGGTTTTATCATCAGGTGACATCATAAACATAGCCCAAGCAATTTGTTTGGCTATTTCGGGATACTGCTTTTGAATTGACTATTTGCTCATGAACGCCGCGTGCGGTCAATTGACCAGTTAAACACATCAGGACGTGCATAATGTCCGGTCACATCCAATGCCATACTCTCACGCACGACCCGCTCTAAATCCAATTCAGCGCTGATAATCGCTTCTTGGTCATAGACAGGTTCGGCAAGGTAACTACCATCCGGCGCAATAATCGCACTGCCACCCCGCACCACATAATCATCCGGCTGGATACTATCGAGAACGGGCAATTCAAGCGGTAAATCTTTCGCTTGGGTGATGCTTCCGGTAGCTAAGACAAACGTGCGTCCTTCGTGGGCATAGTGACGACTGGCGACTTGGTGCATCTCTTTGGCGGTGGGCCATGTCGCAATGTGAATCTGTTCGCCGGAGCTATGTAATGCTTGACGAACAAGTGGCATCCAATGTTCCCAACAGACAATCCCACCGACGCGCCCGACCTGTGTATCGACAGCTTGCACCCCTGCCCCATCGCCCGCGCCCCATACAATGCGTTCGGTATATGTCGGGACAAGTTTACGATGATGATTGACCAGCCTACCATCGGCATCCAGCGTGAAAATGCTGTTATAGAGTGTTCCCTGTCCCGCGCCTTTTGCAACCCGTTCGTTTGCAGGAATCACCAACACAACGCCTAGCTCTTTTGCCAGCGCAGAAAAATGTGTCATCTCCACGCCATCGACAGTCGGGCTATTGTGATATAAGCGTGACCAGACTGTTTTGGTCGCTTCGCTATCCCAGATACCCATGCTAGGAGCAATATCTAACCACACGGGATACCCCGGAAAAAATGTCTCGCCAAAGGTGATGAGTTGTGCGCCATCGGATGCTACTTGCCGAATAAGGTCAGTCGCTTTCTCGACAGTCTGCGCAAGGTTGTAATAGACAGGGCTTGCCTGAATGATGGCTACGTTTACGGTGGTCATGGGGCATCCTTTTTTTCAGTGTTCAGTAGATAGTTTTCAGTTTTTAGTTATCAGAGTCTACCGTTTTATCTGTACTAGCAAACTGACTATCTATAACCGTTTAGCACACCGAAAACCGATGCCTTCACGAATTTCTTCGTCATTCAAGGACAGTTGTCGCCACAAAAATAAACCTGTCGGCAAACTTCCATAGAATCCACCCTTAGTAACGCGCTCGTTACCTCGTATATTCGACATAGAAGATGTCCATTCAGCGACATTGCCTGTCATACCTAATGCGCCCACCCAGCTTATATCTTGGCTTTGCGCATCAACTGGTGCGATATGTGCATACCCATCATCCCATTGGGATGATTGATTACCTGATAGACAATTCACATCACAGAAATTTGCGCGTGTGCCATCAAACTCATTACCCCATGCAAAATCATAGCTTGCATTGCCCCGTGCCGTGTATTCCCATTCGGTTGCAGAGGGCAAGAAACCACCGCGCCATTCACAGTAGGTTTCAGCATCAGTGTAGCTGATATAACGAATGGCTTCATTTACACTTGCAAAGGGTGAAAAATCGCGCAGATATTGTATAACATCAGCAGAACACACATCATCTTCAACACACGCCTGATACTGTGCGATGCTAACTTCTGTCTGGTCAATGAAAAAATTTGATAACGTGACAGTTTGACGTGGTGTGACAAACCAGTCTATTCCCTCTGGAACAGTATTAGCAAGCCTTCTCACACATTCTGTCGCATCCCGCACAATGCCATCATCAGCTAAACGCTCACAACTTTCCTGAACGTCCAGCAGTTCCGCACCAATCGTCGCTTCGCCACTAGGAACGAACACCATCGGTATATCAAATGTATCGTAAACAATGACTGTATTATTTTCTTGTGCAAGCAACACATTGAAACTCATTGCCAGTGTACAGATGATAACTAAAGCGATTTTGAAGCGCATAAATTTTCAATCCTCGGAGGTCAAGCGACGGCGACGCGAGGACAAATCGCCTGCTTTTTCGCTCTCGGTTTGCTTTAGGCGATGCTGTGCAAGGTGTTCGCGTCCGATGTCCGGCTGGGCATACTTGGCTTTCATGATTTGGGCGAGGTCATGTTCGTCAGTACATTGTTGCAAGCGGGTGGTCATCTCTGCTTGGTCGAGGGCTTCTTCGTAAGCGGCGCGTGTCTCTTCATACCGAGCGAGTTTCTCCTGTGTGGCTTCAATCGTGTCGTAGAGCAAATCAGCGGCTTTGCTGGCACGTCCACCTTCATCATCTATTTCAGCATCGCGCAAAATATCCAGAAAGTCTTCCCAGCCAACGAGCAATGTCTCTATAAGTTCAGTATCAATTTCGCAGGACGTGGCGGCGTGTTCCGCAAATATGTCGTCAATCATACGGATTTCAGCTTGCATGGTCTTAATATCGCGGCGTAATGACATATAGAGTACCCCTCTCAACATGACATTTATGTGGATGGTAAGTGTATCATAGTCTGTCAAATGACGATGATGTGTGAGGATTTTGAGATAGTGTGCCAGCAAATCCTTTGCGCATTGCTATATTGCAATTTTTCTCTACCACACGCACTTTACGTCTAAGGTAATCGACTGTGCTTTATCTTCGCTGTATACTGGCTTCTGAAACGTCGAAGATATACACGAAAGGCAGTACATGGCGCTGACATTATCAAATTTACTCTTTCTTGGCGCGATTGTCTGTATCTGCCAGCACGAGCTAGATGCCATCAACGAAGGCGAATGGCGTTTTTTCTTTCAGCACATCTCCGTCAGTGATAAGACAGCCTATCGCATTTTCACAGCTTTGCATGTGCTGATGTTCGCGGCATTTTTCTTGTGGTATCCTCTGCAACTCTTTCAGATATTTGTGGATGTGTTTCTAATTTTTCATGCAGGTTTGCATTATGCCCTGCGCAACAATCCACATATTGGTTTTGACAATGCTTTTTCGTGGGTCTGGATACTCGGTGGAGCCGTGTTTGGTGGCTTACACTTACTGACTATTCTTATGTAAAGAAAATTCACATCGGGAGAACACCCGTCAAGGCAACGCTCCCGATGTGCAACCGCGCTTAGGCATGTCAGCTATCGCGTTTCGGCAACCACCTAGTAGATAGCACCCCGTTATTCGTATCCGACGGTGGCATGATTTACGCCTTTGGATAGCTAACAACACCGTTCTATGCGGTTTGTCCCATTTATGATTGATGCCCTTCACGTACTACGAATCTGACAGCAGAAACATAACCCACATACCTGCCAACCTATTAAGACAGGGGCGAGCGCGGTATACTGCTGTTGATGGTTGATCCTGCAAGGGTCTTCTCAGAGGGGCGTTGTTGACGCAACGTCCCTCTACCAACGAAACAAGATAATGAGAGTATACCCTGCTTTTGAGAGGCGTGCAAATGCTTTTGCGCGAATTTTTGCTATGCACCACGAAGTCCACCAATTAGTTGCCTCCCCTCTCCCAACACGGCATAATCACACCTAACCCACTCGCTTGCTATTAGGATACAGGCACATGGTTTGCCCACATTGCCAAGACGCCGAAGATGTTTTCAGTTACGGGTATGCTAAACGCGACCTCGAAAATTATCGTACTAAAGGTGCAACGTCATCGACACAACGTTTGCTGGATGCCCTGCTCGGTCATGAGATAGCGGGTAAAACCTTGCTCGATATTGGCGGAGGCGTTGGCGTTATTCAGCATGAATTACTCGATAAGGGCTTGGCACACGCCACCGATGTCGATGCCTCTAGCGCATATATCATCCATAATGAAAAAGAGGCGCAACGGCGCGGACACGCCAATAAGATTCGCTATGTGCATGGCGATTTCGTGCAACTCGCACCCGATATTGACCGTGCGGATATTGTCACGCTTGATAGAGTGGTGTGTTGCTATCCTGATGTTGAAAAATTGGTCGATTTGTCATCACGGCTGGCGAATGATTTATATGCACTGGTGTATCCGGTGGATAATTGGCTAACACGCAATGGCATTCATGTTTTTAATTTTTTGGCATTCCGGCTGGGGGGCAGTCAGTTCCGCACTTATGTTCATGATAGCACCCATATTGACCGTATCATCACAGACAATGGTTTTCAGCAACTATCACGTAAGCGTGCAGGTTTCTGGCAAGTATTTTTGTATCAGCGTGTAAGATAGTGCGCTTTACACCGTGTAACGAACTGAAAACGCAACGTAGCGACTGAGTTGAATAATATCAAAACTCTCGACTGGGTAGCGATGTTTTGGTTCGAGGCGCACCCCGTTTAAGTATGTGCCATTTACAGACCCAAGGTCTTCAATGAAGAGTTGTCCATTTTCCATCGTCAGGCAGGCATGCTTGCGCGAGATTAAGCCATGATATTCACTATCACGAATTTCAACATCTGGGATATAACCGCTGGGCTTGTGTGAGCGTCCGATGATGTGCGTTTTGTACAGCGGATATTCATAAACAGCTTCCTCACTCATCACAACCACATATAACATTTCCGCACGGTATGTCGGTGCAATCGCTTCAAGCATCACCCCGACATCGTGGCGCATCTGTTCAATATCACCATCTTGATTGGCATCTTTTTTCACGGCTACTTTCGCTGGATTAAGATAGCCTGTGCCACTAGGTTTTGGTTTGACTGAGCGTGCATCAAGTGTTTTGCCTAATTGCGTTGTCAGGATATTGACGACTGACTGCACATTCTTATCCCAGCGTCTATCATTACGGAAATTAACAAGATGTAGGGTACGCAAGAACGGTGGCATCTCACAATCATCAATCACAATTGGGATAATCATCTTCTTCATATCGAAGAACGCATGCCATTCTGATGTAACATAAGTCGATTGCATGGATGTGTTGGAGCAAACAAGAATCATGACTTCGCTTTCACTGAGCGCCTTCTCAAGATGCGTCACCCACTTTGAACCGGGTGGCATATCTTGATGGTCTACCCATGTACGGAAACCTGCAATGGCAAGTTCTTCTGCCAAGCGGTCTACAAAAATGTCATCATCTGTTGCGTGACTAATGAAAATCATGATACCTCTACACAATTATACCGTTAAAAGTTGTCGCAATGTTGTTTTCTTTATTCTATTATAACTATAATCTACGCTTCAAGAATTAACATTACGTATTTGCTTGTATTCTTACGTAAAATGTGTAGCTATTTAGTACTAACCAAAATGAAACTCCGTAGTACTACTTAGTTTTTACAATAAAAAAATACGTAGTAGCTGTTATATACATCAATGGTATATCAACGCATAGTGATTATAAGTTATCGAACGCAATCATCAATCCATATACGGAGTTCATCATGCGCCAGACAGCAAGCCTCAGCGACTTTGATAGCAATATCCAAAGCGTATATACAGCAACACTCGACGCCTTGCAATATTCACCACTTAACAGTCCAGAACATGTGTTGCGTCGTCAACATGATGTGATGACCGAGCTATACAAACGCATCTACAAAACCCATGCCAGCGACCCCGTTATTGACCGCACTGTGACCTACCTCAAAAAAGCAATTTGGAACTTGCGCGATAGTTACAGCAGTGCGCTCAATGATGAGTGGGGTAAATCCGATTATCAGCAATCTATCGCGTTGCAAGAACTGGAATTGGTCGCATTGGCGCTCAAAAGCCAGCATGCACGTCGCTGAAGCAAGTGAATCCCTGTCAAAAGAATCGGGGCATCCAGCTATCAGCAGACGCCAAGAATGGCGTCCCTACGAAAACGGATAGAATGTAAGGACACGCTTCTGCGTGTCCGCCAACAGCAAGCAACTTAATTCTAAACATTACTACACGCATCACAGGTTCAAAAACATTGCCATGATGTGATGCCTCCTAAGTTTAATCTTCCTAACTTTGTGTTACTATCAGAATACGCAAAGGAAGGCAGACACGATGACAACCCTGCTTATCATTGAAGATGACGCTACGATACGCGACAATGTAGAAACACTCTTGGGCTTTAGGGGCTATACCTGTGTGACTGCCCCCGATGGACAGGCTGGTATAGCACGTTTTCATGAGTATCACCCTGACCTTATCATCTGTGATGTGAATATGCCACGCATGGATGGATATGCTGTGCTATCAGAGGTGCGTAGCCTGAGCTATGGTGCGCGAGTGCCGTTCATTTTCTTGACAGCCAACAAAAACGAAGCTGATATACGGCGCGGGATGCTCTCTGGTGCAGATGATTACATCAGCAAACCGTTCAATGACGACGACTTGCTCTCCGCGGTGCAATTACGCCTCGAAAAACAGCAACAGACTGAAACAGCTATTTTGCAGATGCTTACAGGGCGCATGTTGCAAGACAACGACGCCTTCAAGCACCGGCTTGCTACTCTGCTGAAAACTGACATCATCGAACGCTTCAATACAGCACAAATTTTGCTGGATGCCTTCGCACGCCAAAATAGCACGCTCCAAAATCCATCACTCTTAAACGAAGTGACTGCCCTTCTACAAGTTGCCCGCACTGCCAGCGAACAACTCTATCTTCGTCTGACGCCTGAACATCTAAAAGGATTGGGGCTCATTGCGACGGTGCATTGGCTCATCGCACAACATTATGATGAGACGACACCTGCTATCACATTTCATCATCAAAATTTGCCTGCCAATGTACCAGATGTTATTCAGCAACATATGGTCGCTATCTTAGATGGGCTGATACAAAACAGCATCCAACATAGCACAGCACACAACATCACGCTTCACATGCATACTCAAGATGAGATGCTACATATTAGTGTAGAAGATGATGGCGTAGGCTTTGATGTCGATGCGTTCTGGCAAAATGTAAAGACACTAGGCTTGGTGATGGTGCGTGAGCGGGTGCATTTATGTGGGGGACGTTTGGCGATAATTTCACAGGTAGATACAGGTACATCTGTACATGTCACGCTCAACTTAGCAGGAGACAAGAGCAGTGTATCAGACGCACTACCTTTACCCCTTACACTCGATGCCCCAACGCCTGTTGAGACAGTAACCGAGCCGACACTATCGGTTGTTATTGCTCATTCGCATGCACTAACCCTGAATGGCTTGGCGCATATTATCACGACTGCACCAAATCTAAGTGCGATTGCGACTTGCGATAACCCGCGTGCGTTCACCAATTTACTTGCCGATGGACTCCAACCGGATGTGTTGTTAGTCGGTGTCGATATGTGGCAAGCACTAGACGATAGCGCACAAACCAACGCAAAAGAGACAAGTCGTGTTGTTCTGTTAGCAAATAATACACATCTCATCGCACATGACGCCCTAGAAGCGGATGCTATACAGGGCTATCTCCACGAATATACTGTCGTTGATGACCTCGTGAGCCTTCTCGAACAGGTCGCACAGGGCAAACATGTTTACAAATCTGCACCGACACCTGTAATTGAAGATGGTAACTTACTAGAACGCCTTACTCGGCGCGAGCGACAGGTACTGGATTATGTCGCACAGGGGTATCAGAATGCAGACATCGCAGAGGAACTCGTCATCAGCATTCGCACGGTAGAGACGCATCGTGCCAATATGATGCATAAACTCAACCTGAAAGAAAAAGCCGACCTCATTAAGTTCGCGCTCAAATATGGCATTATCAGTATGGGAGATTTGTAAGCAGTTGTGATATGCGGTGTTCAAAAAGAGCATTTAGAGCGTGAACAATGAGCGCATCATCCCCATAAAATAGCGACTGATTTTACAGATAATGCCAACAAAATTGAGAGCAAAATGTATAGTGGCTTCGCTTCGCCTACCACCAAACCCTCACCAGTCCTTCACACGGTTTAAGTCATATTCATAGCAAGTTGTCAGCGTATCTTCAAATGGAATCATTATGCTGGAGTATAGATAACATCTATTAACAGGACGAGGGAAGAACGGCAACCACCTGTTGAACCAAGTCACTATCGACAGGTGTGCGCGATAGTATACGACTTAGTCACAACCAGCGACCCCCCAGGCATTGTTGGATATAGTTGCACAGGCGATTGCTGCTCGACACTCGTTCTATTATTACGGTGCATATCTACCCTTATAGGATAACATCATTTGCTCATTAGGGCTTGGTTCAATCGTGCCTATTTTCTACTACGCAGTCCGCCTACTTTTTGTTTCATTTCCACGCATAATTCCTAATCTCAATGTCGCCTGCCTGCGCTCTCGTGTATCATGAAATACAGAAACCAAATACATTACACACCCTAGCATTCTTAAATAATTAGCACATTGTCAGGAGACACCTATGCCCAGCGAAGCCCTTGCCCGCGTGCGCGGATTGCCTAATATTCCTTCTATTGTTGAGGTTAATGTTCGTAATGACCCTAGCACCGCGAACGATGTCGCGTTCAAAGTACCTGTCGGTATGAGTGGGCAACGCATTCTTGACGTTGCGCCCGATGGTGAAGGCAAATCTCAAGACGGTAAACGCTACGAATGGTTCAAGCTCTCATTCGATGGGGGTGCTGTCGGCTGGATACGCGATGACTTACTGGAAATCGAAGGCGATTGCACAGCGTTCGGCTATCCTGCCCTAAATGAATTGACGTGGGCATTTTCGCTCACCCGTAACACTGAACAAACCCCTGCGCCTACAACAGAAACAACAACGACACCACCTACAACAGAAGTAGAAACAACGACGACGACATCCCCTACTCCAGAAACAAGCACACCTGCGCAACCTAAACAGATGGGGACGGTCTGGCAAGTGCCAGGCGAAACAACTGAGCCTGTGATGATACCAACACTCGCCTCTGGTGATTTTCCCGATGCCTATACCGATACTGACCGCGTGCGCACGGTTGCTTTCTTATTCACGTCATCATGGGAAGGTGGCTTCGGCGCAATCAACACGTATGATAGCGGAATTGTCAGCTATGGCTTCTTGCAATTTACGCTGGCAGGTGGCTCATTGATTAGTGTCTTGCAGAAATTTATCGCCACTTCCGAGAGCGATGCAGCAAACACTATTGAAGGTATGATGGGGCGCATCCAAGCAAAAGACAGCTTGCTCCGTACTGACCAGACATTCTTAGGGGCATTACGCGCAGCCGCCAGCGAACAAGCCATGATAGATGCACAATATGCTGTTGGCACAGATGGCTACTGGAAGAAAGTAGTTGATGGCTACATCACACACCGCCATCTCAAATATCCGCTAACATGGGCGTTGCTCTTTGATATGGGTGTCAATTTTGGTGTGAATCATGGCTTTGTTCGTCTTGCTGAAGAAGATCTCGGTGTGCCTTCGCGGTCTAACCCAGCCGAGACAGGTGTAGGCGAAGAACAACTCATGACCTACGTCGCACAATTGCGTAAACGTTCGCATGATAGACAGGCACGGCAAGCTAATTTGCCAGGTTTAGCCAAGCGTGGCGATTTCTGGATGAAATTGTGTACAGACGGAGATTGGTATTTACAAGGAGGCGCGTCCGGCACGGTTGTTTCTAATGGACGCCCTATCAACGTGAAGCATCCGTAAATTAGTTTAGCTGTAGAGGCGTGGGGGTGCCTGCGCCCATAAATCCGATTCTGGATAAACACTCAGCAGGCAAACAAAAAGAGCGACCTCAGCGGGTCGCTCTTTCCGTTATGTTATTCCAGCTAATCTTAGAGGTTAGCGGTGATGGTTGAGAACACGTTACCTACCACTGGACCCAGCAACAAGAGGATAGCAATAACTACCACTGCTACCAGCACGAGGATAAGTGCGTATTCTACCAGACCTTGACCTTCTTCGTTTTGTGGACGATACAACATAATGATTTCTCCATATTGGATATGATTTATGAGATGGCTTTTCAATATTTAAGCCTGAATACACTATAGCACATAGTTGATGATTGTAAAGTTAAGAACCCCAATGTTTATAAATTTTTACAACTTTATCTGCATTTTTGTATAGAGAAACAAAAAGAGCAACCTCGATGGGTCACTCTTTACGTTACGTTATTCCAGCTAATCTTAGAGGTTAGCGGTGATGGTTGAGAATACGTTACCTACCACTGGACCCAGCAACAAGAGGATAGCAATAACTACCACTGCTACCAGCACGAGAATAAGTGCGTATTCTACCAGACCTTGACCTTCTTCATTTTGTGGACGATACAACATAATGATTTCTCCTATTGGATATGATCTATGATTTTCGCAAAATGTTTTTGCTTTACAT
Source organism: Chloroflexota bacterium (assembly GCA_038522085.1). Classification (GTDB taxonomy): domain Bacteria; phylum Chloroflexota; class Anaerolineae; order Aggregatilineales; family Phototrophicaceae; genus JAUZRW01. The sequence goes on along the minus strand of JBCBKJ010000021.1, from coordinate 56,409 downwards.
TCTTAGTATACATAAAAGTTGGGTGCAAAGAATTAAGGATATTGGTTTTAATCTTTTCTTAATTATTACACCTCAATACTACCTCATTTTATGTATCAGGTATCATCGTCAGTATTATCTTCATTCCCTGACAAATACACCCCTGTCTTGCCTTCTTCTATAAGAATACGTTCTTGTTCGACCAACACATCCAAACACCGCTTGACTTCGCGCTTCGTTAGAAATAAATCCCGCCGGATTTGTGAAACGAGAGGCGGATACTCATATTTGATTTTACGGCGAATATATTCGTACACAATTTCCACTGTGCCATCAACAGGAGGTGCGCCATTGACGATACGGATGCTCCGCGCAACATAGGGTTCACGTTCGATGCGCCCCTGTTTTTCTAGCAAAAGCAAGGTATCCCGCGCAGCCGGCACACCGACACCAAGATGTTCAGCGAGTTCGGCTTGTGACGGGATAGCATTATGATTTTCCCAACACGCCTCAATGAAAGCGAAGGCTTTGTCGGCTCGCTCCAATTCTCGCTTGGTCGGCATCGGTATCTGCTCCATGTGTTTGCATTTTGTTATCTGTATGGAACTTGATAATAACATAGATACAGAACAAATGTCCGACATCGTGAGTACGAATACTGTTAGCGATAGGTTGGGATACTATTTTTATTATTCGCCATCTGCCTCTTCTGTTGTATCGACTTCTGGTTCAGCAGATTCTTCAGTAGCGTCAACAGCAGGTTCGCTGGCATCTTCAGTAGCATCTGTGGCTGGCTGACTGGATTCTTCCGTGCTATCGAGTGCAGGGTCGCTGGCGTCTTCGGTAGCATCAACAGCAGGTTCAGTTGCTTCTTCCGTGCTATCGAGTGTCACTTCTTCTGTACTATCTGGCGCAGGTGCATCACTGGCATCGGCTTCCCCACCGTACCACACGCCATAGACACCAAAGCCCAGCACCACGGTTATCAGCCATAAACTGAGTGTGACGCGCATCGGTGTTTTGATATTTTTGATGCGATAGATGACGATGTTTTCGAGTGGCGTGTTCTCTGTCCACATGAGCAACACAAGATAAGTTGCCATCAATTGCGCGACCAAGCCGACTATCCCGTGAATGGTTGGAATCAGCGCGAAGCCATCACTTAAGTTACCTGGCAAATCTGGCAACACAGCGAATTGATACGAGCCAATCATCACACCAGCAATCAACGCCCAATTGAGAACGAGTACAAGTGTCATGGTCATCTTGTGTGCGCTGAACATCTTGCGGTATGCGAAGAAAAAACCGAGTAGCATCAATGGCACAAGTACCACAATATACATTACTAGTGTGAAAAAACCTGGTGTCCATTCAATTGTATTCATAGCATGCCCCCTTATGTGTTTTAGTAGATGCTATGTAGCATACATTAGAATCCCTATTTGTGCTTGCTCTACTGGCATCCCTTTAAAGGTCATAATAGTCCATAGTGTGTTATAATAGAAAAAATTCTGTATGAGGAATATTAAAAATGAATATTGCTATCTTTGCCGACCTTCACGGGCGCATACGTTTGTGTTTTAAGCTATGTGCGCGTTGGGAAAAAGAAACTGGAGAGCAAATAGATTTAATATTACAGGCAGGTGATTTAGGTGCGTATCCAAACATCGACAATCTTGACCGCGCAACAATAAAACATATGCGTGACGACCCTTCCGAGCTTGGTTTCTCATCTAACTTCACGCAACATAAGTTAGATTTAGCCGACGAACTCGCAAAAACCACCTGTCCTCTTCTATTTGTACGAGGCAACCATGAAGATCACGATTGGCTAGATAAGCTAGAAGCAAAGTCTGAGGACACTATTTTTCCTGTAGATGTATATCGGCGTGTCTTCTGTATGAAAACAGGCATTCCATATACCTATAGTAAAAACGGCAATACAGTCACCATTCTGGGTATTGGGCGAATTGCGCCGTTACCAGGTGATCCTGACATAAACAAACCCAAATATATTCAGTCTTATGAGCGTGAACGCATTTACAGTCCTCGTGATTTACACTGTGATATTTTACTCACTCACGACACTGCTCTCGATTTTCTGACGCCTAACTATGGCATGGAGGAAATTCGGTTGATTTTAGATAGCTACACACCAACCTATCATTTTCATGGACACACAGAAGAAGCATTGACCGAACGTCTTGACGATAACCAACAAACAAGAACAGTAAAGATGACTGATTTACACTGGGATAAATCGACACACCTATGGACAGTTGAAAGAGGTGCAATGGGTATACTACGCTGGCATAGCCCAACCCAGAATGACTTTAGCATCGTCGATGCAGATTGGTTTTTTGAATACAATGCAAAATCGTGGGAAAGTATAAGCTAGTGCCGTATCAATTCACGCCATCATCCTCAAACACGATACCGTCATAAACATCTTTGAGTGCCAACATTGTATCTAGTGAGTCGATAGGCACAACCGCATCTATGCCTTGAAACGAAGTGAGTACCCATTGATTATTTTGCTTGGTATGCAAGATAGCATAAGGACGATTCTGGTCGATGACTAAGTAGGCACTGATAGATGGCACGCTGAGATAGTAGTCGGCTTTCAGACCTCTATCATAATAGGCACTCGATTTGGAGACGACTTCGACAACGACGGTTGGATTTGCAAGCATCGTTCCCGCTTCATCCGCCGGGATAGGTTCACCACATAATGCGCTGGCATCGGGATAGACATATTTGGTATCCGAAATTTTTACGGCGACATCGCTTGTATACACTGTACAGCCTTTACCCTGCAATCCATTGTTGAGTGCCGTAACCACCCTACCTGAAATTTTGCCATGTTTGAGTGTGCCACCAGACATCGCATAGATTTCACCGTCGATGTAGTCATAGCGTCTGTCGGTTGCCTCTTGGTGTGCCAACCATTCTTCGACTGTGTAATCGTTTCTCTCTGGTTTTGTGACCATAAGCGACTCATTCCTATCGGTTGCCTGCTATACATCAGTTTAGCATACACTGCCTCCTGTCACCTGACGCCTAATTTCGTCAAACCTAATAGCTCCATAAGCAAGCACCTGTCATAGCCCTATGTGCTTTGGATTTGTATCTTAAATGTGCTATCATCACGACAAATTATGATTTACCCTACGGGAGCAAACGAGTGTCTCATCCCACGCACATAGACATCATTGAAGTTGGTCCCCGCGATGGTTTACAACGCGAGAAAACCCCCATTCCTGCCCAAGATAAAATTCAAATGATTCACGCGCTCGTTGATGCAGGTATTCGTGCTATCCAAGTGACCTCATTCGTACATCTTAAATATGTGCCACAGATGGCAGACGCCGAAGACGTGTGCAAGGGCATTAGTAAAGAAGACGGCGTTATCTACAGTGGGCTTGTCCTCAATATGAAGGGACTGGAACGCGCTCATCATGCGGGACTGACGCATGTTGATATGTCAGTATCTGCGAGTGATAGTCATGGGCGCAAAAATGCCAATCGTGGTTTAGACGAGGCACGCGCTGGCTTTCGAGAGATGGTCGCTAAAGCGCAATCGCTCGGTATGTTTGTGCGCGGTGGGATTCAATGCGCGTTTGGGTACTATGAACCGGATGTCACGCCGGAGATTGTACTGGATATTGCGCGTGAATATGTTGAACTCGGTGTCGAGTCGATTGCATTAGCCGATAGTACAGGCATGGGTAATCCGGCACAAATCAAAAGCATGTTGAACGCACTCGATGAGGTGCGCGGTGAGCTACCTGTCGTTTTGCATTTGCACGATACACGCGGCATGGGGCTTGCCAACGTGGTCGCGGCTGTAGAAGCCGGATGCACACGCTTCGATACGGCATTCGGAGGCATGGGTGGGTGTAACTTCATCCCTGAAGCACTCGGCAATATTGCCACCGAAGACACCATAAACATGCTCCACGCGCTGGGCTACGAAACAGGTGTTGATATAGCGAAAGTCGCGGCAGTCTCACGAAAATTACAGCAAACCATCGGACAAGCATTGCCTGGTAAACTGTATTCACTCTTAGAAAGCCCTGTCACATGAGCCAAACCACAGCCGAAAAACTCATCTCGCGTAAAGCAGGCAAGACCGTTCACGCTGGCGACCTCTCGATTGTCGATGTAGATGGCGCGATGGCAACCGATGCAACTGCCCCGTTTGCGATTCAGGCATTTCGGGAGATGGGTGGCAAGCAACTTTGGGATGCTGAAAAAGTATCGCTGATTTTAGATCATGCCACGCCTGCCCCTAATGAACGCATCAGCAATTTGCATACGATGATGCGCGAGTTCGCTAAAGAGATGGGCTGTCATTTTTACGACGTAGGCGAAGGCATTTGCCATCAACTGATGGTCGAAAACGAGCATGTGCGTCCGGGTGATATTTTCATGGGCGCGGATAGCCACACGCCGACCTATGGCGCACTCAATGCTTTCTCGGCTGGGGTCGGGAGTACGGATTTAGCTGCTGTCTTATACACGGGCAAAATCTGGCTCAAGACACCCGAAAGCATGCGGATTGAACTGGTTGGTGAGCTACCAAAAGGCATCACGGCGAAAGACTTGATTTTGCACCTCGTCGGCAAGGTCGGGATGGCAGGCGCGACCTACATGGCAATCGAATATACAGGCGAGGCAATTCGTGATTTCACGCTGGCGAGCCGGATGGTGCTGGCAAATATGGCGGCAGAAATGGGCGCGAAAGCTGGCTTGGTTGACCCGACAGGCTTATCGCTGTGGTATGACGATTGGCAACCCACTTTCCCCGATGCAGACGCGACCTATGCTGTTCAGCACAGAGTCGATGTTTCTCAGCTTAAGCCACAGGTTGCCTTACCGAACTTGCCTTCTAATGTAGAAGACATCGACGTAGCACTCGGGACAAAAATTCATCAGGCATTCATTGGCTCGTGTACGAACGCGCGTCTGGAAGATTTACAGATTGCCGCCCGTATCATGGATGGCAAAAAAGTGGCAGATGGCGTGCGCTTCTTGGTGTATCCGGCATCGCGCAAAGTATATAACGATGCCCTTGCGGATGGCACGATAGCGACGCTCTCGCAAGCAGGGGTGTCGATTCTCAGTTCTGGATGCGGACCCTGCGTTGGGACACTCGGCGGGATTCCAGGTGATGGCGAAGTCGTCATCAGCAGTACCAATCGTAATTTTCAAGGACGGATGGGCAATCCAAAAGCAGAAATCTATTTAGCAAGCCCAGCCGTGGTTGCCGCGTCTGCCCTGACAGGTGAAATCACCAACCCTGCCGATGTACTCGATAGCACTGCATGGGAGTTGCTCTGATGCCAACCGGAAAAGCACACGTTTACGGCGACAACATCGACACAGACCGCATTATTCCCGGCAAGTACACCAAAACGCTCGATGTGAGCCAACTCGCCGCGCACGTCTTAGAAGACCTTGACCCTGACTTTAGAAACCGTGTCCAAAGGGGCGATATTCTGGTCGCGGGCGAAAATTTTGGCGCAGGCTCATCGCGGGAGCAAGCCCCTATCGCTATCAAGGCGGCGGGTGTTTCTGTCGTGGTGGCACGTTCGTTTGCGCGTATCTTTTTCCGTAATGCGATTAATATCGGCTTGCCGGTTGTAGAAGTCGCTGACCATAACATTGAGCAGGGACAGGATGTAGACGTTGACCTCGCTAATGGCACAGTGACCAATCTCGCTACAGGCGACACGTTCACGGCGACGACGATGCCACAGGTGATGATTGACATTTTGGACGCGGGCGGACTGGTAAATTACTTACAGCAACATGGGACGTACAAAGTATGACTGAACAGATATTGCCCCTCGCAGGGATTCGCGTACTGGAATTTTCACATGCAGTCATGGGACCGACGGCTGGTTTGGTGCTGGCAGATTTAGGCGCGGAAGTCATTCGGGTGGAGCGTGCGCCAGAAGGCGACCACACACGCCGACTGAAAGGCTTCGGCACAGGTTATTTCACCTATTTCAATCGTAATAAAAAGAGCCTCGCTATCAATATCAAAGATGAAGCAGGCAAAGAAGCCGTGCTGAAATTGGTCGATAGTGCCGATGTGCTGATAGAGAATTTTGGTCCCGGCACAATGGACAGGCTCGGGTTAGGTTATGATGATTTGTCGGCACGTAACCCACGCCTGATTTACTGTGCGCTTAAAGGCTTCATGGCGGGTCCTTATGAGAAACGCCCTGCCCTTGATGAAGTCGTACAGATGATGTCTGGTTTGGCATACATGACAGGTCCTCCTGGGCAACCGCTACGTGCGGGAGCATCCATCATTGATATTATGGGCGGCACGTATGGCGCACTCGGCATCTTAGTCGCGTTGATGGAGCGGCGCGAAACAGGCAAAGGCACGCTGGTCAAGAATGGCTTGTTCGAGACAGCCGCGTTCATCATGGGGCAACACATGGCATACAGTGCCAGCACACAAACACAAATTCCGCCGATGCCAGCACGGGTCAGTGCGTGGGCGATTTACCGCACCTTCGACACAGCCGACGACCAGCAAGTATTCATCGGTATCACCAGCGACAAGCACTGGGAACGCTTTTGCACCGTCTTTGAGCGTCCTGATTTGCTCGAACGCGACGACCTTGCGACCAACAATCTCCGCATTGAAGCGCGGGAGTGGCTACAGCCGGAACTCGAACGCTTTTTCAAGACACTGACGAAAGCTGACATCATCGCTAAAGCAGACGAAGCCGTGATTCCATTTGCGCCGATTGCCCGTCCAGAAGACCTCTTTGATGACCCCCAACTGAACGCAGGGGATGGCTTGCTCGATGTGCAATTGCCGGACGGACGGTTTACTAAGCTCCCGCGCATTCCCGTCAGCCTAGAAGATGATGATTTTGCACTCCGTTCACAAGCCCCACTGATTGGTGAACACAGCCACGCTATCCTCAGTGAGCTTGGCTATGATGACACGACGATAGAGGGATGGTTAGCGAGCGAGGTTGTGGCGCAGGAACGGAATTAATACTGCGCATCAGACGAGAAGGTTAGGAAAAGTATACGTTTTATCTCTCTATTTTTGTCGTACAGGGTGTTTTGTTGCGGTATAGCGCAAAACCGCAATAAAAATGTTTTTTCGGTTTGGTTTTTTAAACAAAAAGTGAAAGTAGAAAGGTAAAAGGTAAAAATGATTATTCTTTCTGTCATGGTTGGTGTATTTCTGTTTGGTAAAGTGCGGTCTAGGTTGAGTGTAGCAGATTTTGGGTGCTAGATGTGGATCATATGCCCGTTGATATGATTTTTTGTGGTCAGTTATCAGTGTGGTTGGTATTGGCGCTGACGATTGAAATCATTAGCTAGTAGAACATTGTGACCCTTTTGATAAAGACGTTTCTGCGAACCGCCATACCGTGATAGGGGTAGATAACAGGTATTCTCAGGCTTTGCATATGCTTACATGGGCTGTTGTTTACGCTCTGGTGAGCTTTATGATAATCGGCTGGTGGAACAATGCTATCCTTGAGCTACTAGGCATCACGGTTTCCGTATTGATAGGATTGCTAACAAATCAAACATGTGCTAATCATACATATGAGGAGATTGATATTAATGTACACCCTTCTAATAGAGACGTTTCTGCGAACCGCCATCCTGTGATAGGGGTGGATAACAGGTATTCTCTGCCCTAAGCCCCGACACAGGTTCAAACCTGTGTCTAGTTATGTCGTTGGCTGAAGCCAACTGAAAATGCATTCATTCTTAAAATTCATCTGCATCAAATCTGGGTGGTTGCCAGAAATTAGGATGCTCACGGTTAGTAAAGCGTGTTATATCTGTTTCAGGCGTCCAGTTTGTGCCATCTGGTAAGATAGTATCTTTATCAAAAATAGTGTCTGATAACTCTGCATAATACAATTTAGCATCACTCAGATTTGCATTGGACAAAATAGCACCACTAAGGTTGGCTCTTTCCAAATTTGCTCTATTCAAGTTTGTATGAGATAAGTTTGCATCGTTGAGTTCGGTTCTGAATAAATTAGCTCTACTTAAATCTGCTTGGAATAAATCTGCATTTCTCAAATCAGCACTGTATAAATCTGCATTTCTGAAATTTGCAACACCGAGATAGGCTAAACTCAAGTTTGCCGCTCTTAGGTTACTACTGCTAAAGTTGCTATGACCCATACTAGCATTACTTAGATCAACATACTTTAAGTCAACATTCTGTAAATTGGCATGCAATAGCGTAATCCCTTGAAGTGACCCATCTTCTAACCATCCTCTTGCCTCTAACTCTGCAATAGCAATACCCGTAACAGCACGTTCATTACTACCCAGCAAAGCTATCAAGCGACGTTTTTCTTGTTCATCTTGCCGACGAGCATTCAGGCGTTCTAGCACGAGTACGGTCACGATGATGCTCAACAATTCTGAACTGACATTGGCATAAAAATCGCCTAGCACATTGGTCGCGTTGAGTAACCAGCCGTGTTGATTGATATAGCCGACAATCGCCACCAGCACCGCAATAATCACGATGGTCTGTGTGAAGCCTTCTAGCGTGATGATGTCACCTAATTTTTTGCGTGCGTCTGCGGATTCACGGGCTTTGTCTTGCAGGATGTTGGTTGTACTCATGCGGATGCGCCTTTATGTGTGGTTGGTGTGGTGTAAGTGTACAAGCAGTAGGCATCATAGCAAGCGGATTCCACTCGTGTTTTTGAGCTAATATTGCACACGCCAGTAGCATTTCGTGTTGATGAAGCATGCTATACTGATAGCAAGACAAGAGGAGCAGATAACATGCAGAAAGCACCTACACGCGCTATATTCGATGTCATCACAGATTTTCTTGCTACCAGCCCATCACCGGAGAGGCTCTTGGCATATCATTTCCCTGATGATTTGCAAAAACGAGCCGATTATCTCATTGAAAAAAATGGCGAAGGCGACCTGACAATAGATGAGCAAAAAGAGTTAGATGATTTCGTGCAAGCTGATGAGATGATGACCCTGCTGAAAGTGAAGACGAAGTTGCGCTTAAAGAAAGACAATCCGTGAGTATTATCGACGAACAGAAAATCAAGATTCGCCAACAAGCGCATAATTGTTGTGAATATTGTCGTGTAGAGGGTGAGAATCGGGCATCCAAGTACCAAGTTGACCACATAATCGCACTCAAACATGATGGCACTGACGATGACGATAATTTATGTCTTGCATGTATACAATGCAATCAATACAGTTGAATAGTGAGTCAGAAACGTGTCATTAGAAGCAGACGACGCTGACGATTGAAATCATAAATAGGCGCTGATATAGACTAGCGTTCTGTAAGCGTGTTTTATGACCGATGTTGATTGATAGATATTTGAATGCTTGCTGACATTTTGCCATTATTTCTTTTTGTGATAGCTTCCTTGGCGCTTATTTGGGCAATTAGGGCATTTATTCATGGTGAGGTCACGATAAAGTATAGGAATTGGCTTGGCGTGTATCGGGAAGAGATATTGGATGAGGAAAATTCTCGTCGCTTTAGTGCCTTCTATATATTAGGTAGTTTGCTCATTCTGCTCTCTATCATTTTAGGGAATGTTTTTGAGATTCAATCTGCTGTACTCGGTATTTTGTTTATTGGTGGTGTCTTCGTATATGGCATAGCTTTCTTTGTGATTGATAATGCTGAATGAGGATTTATTAGGTTCAAAATTTCATCTGAATTTTGTTTTAGCACGGCATCCTACAAGACAGCACACAAAAGCCAACGTTCTACTCCAGCGGACGCACCAAGGCGACGTCCCTACAGGGTTGGGAGATTTTTGGAGTATAGGTGTTCGATAAACCAAGAGATTGTGGGGACACGGCTTGTACATGCACGGATGTGAACTGATGTCCTACCAGTGCAAAAAATCGCCTCTTTATACATTTCCGCAAAGAGAAATAGTAGCTACGTATTTCAGTGCATAGCGAAAAGCATTTCTTCGTGGGGAATAGCAAAATAATACGCAAAAAGCATTTGCACGCATTTAAAAAGCGGGGTATACTCTTTTTATCCTGTTTCGTTGGTAGAGGGATGTTGCGTCAACAACATCCCTCTGAGAAGACCCTTTGCAGGATCTAGCATACAACAGCAGTATATCGCGCTCTCCCCTGTCTGAATAGGTTGGCAGGTGTGTGGGTTGTGGGTATACGGCTGGTAGATTCGCAGTACGTGAAGGGCATCAATCATAAATGGGACAAACCGCAAGCTAAACTGTGGTGTCAGCATTCTGTCACGATAGGCGTATTATGCCATCACCGGACACGAATCAAACGGGGTGCTTACTAGGTGGTTGCCGAATCGTGATACACGACACACAAGTAAGGCGCGGTTGCATGTCGGGAGGGTTGCCTTGACGGGCGTTCTCCCGACGTGAATTTTCTTATGTGCTTAGATGACAATCTATGAATGTTTTGCTATTCACCCCAAATACTATTTGCATACAACATAGCCTGTTCATACTGCCCCCCACATAACAGATTCCAGAAAACTTCTGCCCGCGACAAAGCATCGAAGTCTACACCACTTTCTTCAATCCATTCATCGCTCAAACATCTTTCAATAAAATACGTCAAAAAAGCATGAATAGCTTTTTTCTGTGGCTTGTTAAACATCCACACACGTTTCTTGAAACCGTGTAGACCACCATAAGGGTGAAATTTAGGCGGTGCAAACCAAATTGGTGTATAGAAAAATATATCGTCTAATTGGTCTTCGTCTCGTATAAACCCAATCAAAAAGACTGGTAAGAAATGATGCAAGCCCTCAAAAGTAAGAAAGCTCAGAGCGTTCCAGCGTTCATACAAAAGCTCCAAAGGTAGGTCTTGCCAATGATAGCCAACGAGATGCTGAAGCTCGTGTTTGGGACAAGCAATGTTGTCATCACCGGGATACGGCACATCATCAAACGCATCGTATATCATGGCAATCAGGTCGGACTTTTTCACAACGTTATCTGCTCTACACATCTATCATGTTGTATTTATCGTACTACAAAAAACCTTCTTCGTGTTGATTGTCACAAAGAAGGTTCATTCACTAGAAACTGATAGCTGACGACTGAAAACTGATGTCTAATTCACCACTGCACCAGCGCCCCTTCGATGGTTAAGCCGGGACCGAAAGCCATCAGCACGCCGTAATCGCCTGTTTGCGGTTGCTTTGTCTGCTGGATTTGGTTGAGCACAAATAGAATCGTTGCGCTGGACATGTTGCCGTAGTCATGCAAAACCTGATGTGCCACATCGACTTGTTCATACGTGAGGTCGAGGTTATCGGCGACGTAATCGACAATTTTTGTGCTTCCGGGATGAATGCCCCAATGCGCAATCTGGTCACGGGTGAGGTGGCAATCTGCTAGCAAGTCATCAACAAATGCCTCGACATTCGCCGCCAGCACATCCGGCACATAACTGGACAAATACATACGGAAACCTGTATCGCTGACCGTGAAAGACATCTCGTCAAGCGTTTGGTAGTCGCACTGTGTTTTGAAGTTCATCAAGCGCGGCATCGTTTTTTCAGAAGCAGGCGGGTTATCCATGCTGACAATCGCCGCCGCCGCACCATCTGCAAATAAGCCAGCCGAGACAGCCGTTTCTGCGCTGGTATCGAATTGCAGATGAAGCGAACATAACTCTAGCGACAAGACGAGTGCGACGCGATTATGTCCACTCGACACGGATTCACTGGCACGGCGCAAACCCGGAAATGAGCCATAACAACCCATGCCCAGAATACACGTCCGGCGTAAATCGTTGCGCATCCCCAAACGCCCTGCTAAATGCAAGTCTAAACCCGGAATGCTATAGCCTGTACAGGATACCACCATAAAATCGTCAATATCTTGGGGCGTATATTCTGATTGTGCAAAGAGCTTCTGAAGCGTTTCTTCGCCAAATGGGACAGCGGCTTCCATATATTTGTCGTTACGCTCTTGGGTGCTACGGGGTTGTGAGTAGAAAATTTCGTCTCCGACGCTATACCGTGACCCCACACCTGTCTTATTGAATATCGCATGGACTGCCCGCGCCCGCCGTTTATCCGGTAGGCGGCTGATGTATTTTTCGGCGGCTTCTGCTTGTGGGTAGAAACGTCCGGGATTTGCCGTAACGAGGTCTGTGATTATCGGGAGCGACATAAGATTCAACTTTCTGCAAGGTCAACATGACGGGTTTGATGAATGAAAAATGTACCGAGTGATGGGAGCGTGTTGAGTAGGTGCAAGCCCCATCCCAATAAGTGCGAACGTAACATCACAAATTGCAAGAAACGACCCATCCGCACACGACGCGAAAAAAGTTGTTTCCACTGGGTTTCGTATTGGGTGGTCAATGCTTGTGCGGAGAGTGCGTTAGCAAAATAAGCATCGACACAATCAGCAGCGAGTTTGCCTCCAGCGAGCGCCATTTCCATGCCATCACCTGTGAGCGGGGTAATCATCCCTGCCGAATCACCCGCCATCAGGACATCGTTCTGTACCAAGCCTTTCGACATAAAAGGCACTTGGGCGATGCTCAGCCATTTGTCAAAGCACAATTCAGCGCGGGATAAACGGTCTGCCAAAACAGGATTTTGCGTGGTCATCCATTCGACAAAGCGTTCTTGACTACCCTGCCCATGCTGGCGAAAGGTATCTTCGCGCACGAGCATACAGATATTGGTCATGCCGTCTTCAATATGGGACATGCCACAGTAGCCACCTGGAACGATATGTAACTCAACGGCATTTGGTAGGTGCAGACCCCGCGCATGTTGCTTCATACCGATGAACGGTTGGCGTGTTTGCAAAAAGTCACGTTTTAAACTGCGGTCAACAGTGGAGCGTTTACCGTATGCGCCGATGACCACTTTCGCAGAAAATGTCTCGCGCTTACGTGTGTGGAGTGTGAAGCCCCTTTGCAAATCGCCCTGAATATCGGTGACAGTTGTTTTCTCGCGCACATCAACGCCACTCAGCATCGCTTGTGCGGAAAGCATTGTATCCAATTGAAAACGGCTGATACCCATCGCCACGCCGGGTAAATCTTCCTCCCAACATGCGCCGTTAGGAGCAGTGATAATCGTTTTGCCAATCTGCGCCGCGCCGACAGCATCCGCGTCCACGCCAACGTCTTGCAACAACGTACGACAACCAGGCGACATGAACTCGCCACAGACTTTATGCTGGGGATAACTGCCTGCTTCATAAAGTGCGACACGGTAGCCACTATTTGCTAACTGAATGGCGGCGCGTGTGCCAGCCAAGCCACCACCGATGATTGCTACATCAATTTGCGTCATGCGTCACCTCTTTATCTGCTACGAGTGTCATGCGAAACATAGGATGCCAATGCACCTGCGCGTGCGTTAAGCCGACATGGTCGCTCATAGCACGCATTTCAGACACGGTATAGCCGCGCCGAATCGACACTGCGCCATCGTGACGGGTAATCGGGTGCAAGCCAAAAACGGGTGTGATGAGCTTATAGCCGATGTAAGGTAACCAGCCGCGTGTGAGGTCACTCATGATGATGCCCCGTCGCGCCACATGATACGCCGTTTTTAACAGTGCCATGATTTGCTCCGGCGAAAAATGATGCAATATCAAAGAGCAGACAACGTAATCGACGCTATTTTCGCGCAATGGCAAGGCAAAGGCATCAGCTTGTAAAAGGCTGATACACGGGTGTTGGCGCACAGTATCATCTGCCATAGCGAGGTTACGTGCCATCAATTCTAGCCCGATGCACTGAACAGACTGTCCGTTGGCATCCGCCCAGTTGATAATTGTCTCCGATAGCGCCCCATCACCTGTACCAATATCCAACACACTGACAGGTGTTTCTTGCGCAAGAATGCGTGGGTAGAGATGCTGAGTGAGGGCGCGAGTGCCACCCAACAGGCGATTCAGCCGACGCAAATCACGCAAGCTCTGGCGCACATCTTCCGGTGAACCTGCGCCTAAATCGAGTAACTCTGGTCGATTCCAGCGTGGCGGTACGAACACATCAACCACGATAACTCGTATCCTATCTGCAAATACATACTTATTAAACATCATCGTACCGCGTTTATCTGAGTGCTAACTAAGCCTCAGATGACGAGTACACAAACAAAAACATCCTGTCTTCTCAGACAGGATGTTATCGACTCAAGCTCTAAAACGCTTATTCTTCGACGGCTTCGCCAAAAGGCGCACAACCTTCACCAAACGCGAAGGTGCGTAACTGTAGCAATTCCGCGGCACCCGTCGTTTGCCAACCTGACCATATCTCTGGCGATAAATCACGATAGAGGACGGTCAAGCGAATTGTGGGTAAGCCAATTGTTTCGACATACCATGTGCCTGTTAAGATACCCGCCAGCGACCCGCCTTTGTGACCTAACTGTATAAAGACATCTTCGTTGGCTGGGTTGACATCGAAAATCCAGTTGAGCGTATCTTGCATGAAAGTCTGTGCCTCTGCGCTGAATAGTTCGCTCTCTTCGGCGTACATAGCGCCCATGAGCGTCGATATATCCCTTGCACTGCTCATCGGACCGTACACAGCAAAGTAACTTAGCTGTCGATTGTAGAATGCAAGTGAATCTTCTCCAGTCACTGTACCAACGTGGTCAAGCATATCGGCACGCCAGTCTTCATCAGTCACATACAGGTCTTGCAAGCGTTCGCCTTGAGCAAGCATAGTTTCGTCATCAAGTGTCTCTAAATCGGCTTGCCCTGTTTCGGGGTTGTCCAGCACTAAAAATAGACCGAGCAAGGTTCCCTGTATGAGACTGGTATTTTCGAGTTCGAGAGCCTCGTACAATTCAGCGAAGCCCTCGTAGCCGAGATATTCTTCCAGCAAGTAATCGGTATTGGCATTTGAGCTATTAGCTATCATACCGTAGGCGACCTCTGCCAGTGTGACCATCGCGTCTTCATCATCAGCATTTTCTAGCGATGCCAACCACTCTGCATGTGCGTTGCCGTCTGTGCCTTCCAGCCAATATTGATTGACATCTGCCAGCGCGACCATCGTCATAGGGTCAATATCACCTGTCGTTACTTGGCGCCCCATCTCTGCGAGTACGATTGTTTTGAATGTCGATGCCAATGGGAATGCTTCATCTGCATTGAGCGTGACAGTGCTTTCGGGTTGTCCGTCAATTTCACAGAAAATGGCTACGCTATCAGGATTTTCGAGGATGTATTCAATCACTGGCTGGGTATCTTCAACGGGGTCTTGTGCGTTGACGATGCCAAATGATGAGAGTAGTGCAAACGATAAGATGATTATCACGAGCGATGTTGTCTTACGGATGTTCATGTTGTCTCCCTGTTGTGTGTGTGTCCTATTCAAGGAAATACGGAAATGATGGGGTTTGTGTGCTGAAAATATGCAGATGTTATGCGATTACATATCAAGCATACACACGGCTCTAACCATCTATAAACATGCCGTAACACCTTTATAAAAAATACCCCCAATCGTGAGGGGGTTACTATGCTGAGTGTATGAAGTCGGCGTAGCGCAAGCGTCAGGTGAGCATCGGCTCACGCGAAGGCAAAAGACTGGTATGCTATGACTATATTGTTATGTCATAGTAGAGCGTGATTACCATGAAAACATATGTATTGAGCTTACTCATCTTGCTGATGAGCGTCAGCATAGCACACGCACAAGAGGATACTAGCGACCTCACACCTTACGAAATCGCGCAACAGCGCATTACAGAGGCAGAAGAAAGCAGTACAACGGAGCTTGATTTATCCTATTTAGGGTTGACGGAAATACCACCAGAAATCGGTAATCTCAGTGAATTGACACTGCTCAATTTACATGGCAATGAGCTAACGAATTTACCACCAGAGCTAGATAGTCTCAGCAATTTAGAGTGGCTTTTGTTGAGCGACAATAATTTAACAGATTTGCCACCTTCAATAGGCGATTTTAGCAAGCTCATATCTTTGTTCTTAGAAGGCAACAATTTAAGCACCCTACCTCCGCAAATAGGCAACTTGACGACTTTAGAAGGCTTGTATCTATCCTATAATGACTTAAATAGTTTGCCCGCAGAGCTGGAAAATCTCAGCAATCTCACTCTTTTATATGTAGACCAAAATGAGCTGACTCAATTGATACCCAATATGCAAAATCTGAGTAGTTTAGAGACATTGGATATACGCAGTAATCAATTCGAGCATCTGCCGTCCGCGTTAGGCACACTACAAAATTTAGAAACCTTGTACATGGACGATAGTTTGTGGGAGCAAATCCCAGCAGAGATAGCTTCCATAGACAATACAAATGATAGGACACAGGCTACCCTCACCTATATGCGTAACCAAGCGCAATGGCATCTACGTCGGATGTTAGGCAGTGCGGTATTGATGGGTGCAGGTATAATCACGGTGATTTTGTTGCTCGTGCGTCGGTTGGGGCGCAAACCCAAGCAAAAGAGGAGTGAAGCATGAGATATTTACTGAGTATATTTGTTTTGCTGATGGGCATTAGCATGGCACACTCACAAGACAATACTAGCGACCTTACACCGTATGAAATCGCCCAACAGCGCATTGCGGATGTTGCAGAAAGTAGTGTGACAGAGCTTCGTTTAAATAATTTGCAACTCACTCAAGTGCCACCGGAAATCGGCAACCTCACTAATCTCACAGAGTTGTACCTACATAGCAATGACTTAACAAGCCTGCCACCGGAAATTGGCAACCTCACTAACCTTGTATCCTTGTCCCTATATAGCAATGAGTTGACGAGCCTACCTCCTGAATTTGGCAACCTCAACAATCTCACAGGGGTGTCCCTATCCGACAATGCCTTGACTAGCTTACCTCCTGAAATCGGCAACCTCAACAATCTCATAACCTTGTACCTAGATTATAATGAGTTGACGAGCCTACCTCCTGAATTTGGCAACCTCAACAGCCTCACTTACTTGACGATGTATGACAATGACTTAACGAGTCTGCCATCTGAATTTGGCAACCTCAGCAATCTCACACACTTGATCCTAGAAGACAATGACTTGACGAGCCTGTCTCCTGAAATCGGCAATCTCAGCAATCTCAGAGTGTTGAACCTAGAAGACAATGACTTGGCGAGACTACCCTCTCCAATCGGCAATCTCACTAACTTAGAAATTTTGTCTATGGATGACATGCTGTGGGAACAAATCCCCGATGAAATTAGAAGCATAAATGATCATGCTTCTCGGACACAAGCCGTCGTCGCCTATATGCGTAACCAAGCGCAATGGCATCTGCGTCGGATGCTAGGCAGTGCGGTATTGATGGGTGCAGGCATAATTACAGTGATTTTGTTGCTGGTGCGTCGGCGTCGGCTGGGGCGTAAACCCAAGCAAAAACGAGGTGAATCATGAGATATATACTGAGTATGTTTGTTTTGCTGATGAGCATCGGCATAGCACACGCACAAGAGGATACCAGCGACCTTACACCGTATGAAATCGCGCAACAGCGCATTGCGGAAGCAGAGGCAAGTGGCGCGACAGAGCTTGATTTGTCTTGGTCGGGCTTAACTGAGTTACCCCCTGAAATCGTCAACCTCAACAATCTCACAGAGTTATCCCTAAACGACAATGCCTTGACGAGCCTGCCGCCTGAATTTGGGAACCTCAGCAATCTCACAGAGTTATACCTAGAAGACAATGAGTTGACCAGCCTACCCCCTGAAATCGGCAACCTCAATAATCTCACACACTTGTTTCTATGGAACAATGATTTGACCAGCCTACCCCCTGAAATCGGCAACCTCAATAATCTCACAGGGTTATACCTAGAAGACAATGCCTTGACGAGCCTACCCCCTGAAATCGGCAACCTCGACAATCTCACAGAGTTATCCCTAGCCTACAATGCCTTGACGAGCCTACCCCCTGAAATCGGCAACCTCAATAATCTCACAGCCTTGTGGATATATGACAATGAGTTGACGAGCCTACCCCCTGAAATCGGCAACCTCAGCAATCTCACAACCTTGGGTCTATCTCACAATGCCTTGACGAGACTACCCCCTGAAATCGGCAATCTCGACAATCTCACAAGGTTGTGGGTAGACAACACTGCGTTGGCGAGCCTGCCCCCTGAAATCGGCAACCTCAGCAATCTCAGAATATTGGACCTAGCAGGCAATGACTTGAGTAGCCTGCCCCCTGAGATTGGCAATCTCAACAACTTAGAACAATTGTCTATGGACGGCAATTTATGGGTGCAAGTTCCTGATGAAATTAGGTATATAGAAGACAATGTGACACGCACACAAGCGGTTGTCGCCTATATGCGCAACCAAGCTCAATGGCATCTGCGTCGGATGCTAGGCAGTACGGTGTTGATGGGCGCGGGAGTTATCACGGTGATATTGTTGCTGATACGTCGGCGTCGGCTGGGGCGTAAAGTTAAGCAAAAACGAGGTGAATCATGAAATATATACTGAGTATGTTTGTTTTGCTGATGAGCATCAGTATTGCCTATGCCCAAGACACCAGCGAAGATGACCTCACGCCTTATGAAATTGCCCAACAGCGCATTGCTGACGCAGAGGCAAGTGGCGCAACAGAGCTTGGTTTGTCTGGTTTAGGATTAACAGAGTTGCCCGCAGAAATTGGCAATCTGACCAATCTCACAGAGTTGACTCTAGGACGCAATCCCTTAACAAGCCTGCCACCTGAAATCGGCACTCTCACTCATCTCACAAAGTTGGTTCTATGGGACAATGCCTTGACGAGTTTGCCACCTGAAATCGGCAATCTGACTAATCTCATCCACTTGGAGCTATACAGCAATAACTTGACCAGCCTGCCAGCCGAAATTGGCAATCTCAGCAATCTTAGAGAGTTATCCTTAAGCGACAATGGCTTAACAAGCCTACTCCCAGAAATTGGCAATTTGACTAATCTCACAACCTTGTATTTACACATCAATGCCTTGACGAGTTTGCCCCCTGAAATCGGTAATCTGACCAATCTCACAACCTTGTACTTACACAACAATGCCTTAACGAACCTGCCGTCTGAAATCGGCAACCTCGTCAGTCTCACAGTGTTGACACTAACATACAATGACTTGAATAGCTTCCCGCCAGAAATCGGCGACCTCAGCAATCTCAGAGAGTTGTACATGCAGAATACTGCCTTGAGTAGCCTCCCGCCTGAAATCGGCAATCTCACTAATCTCACATCCTTGGACTTATCCAGCAATGACTTGATGAGCCTCCCGTCTGAAATTGGCAACCTCAGTAATCTCTTATCCTTGAATCTAGAATATAATGATTTAACGAGCCTGCCAGCCGAAATTGGTAATCTATCTAACCTTGAACGTTTAGTTATGGATGATGAACTGTGGGAACAAATTCCTGATGAAATTGAAGCGCAAGGTACACAAGCAGTTGTCGCTTATATTCGCAACCAAGCGCAATGGCATATGCGTCGGATGCTAGGCAGTGCGGTATTGATGGGCGCGGGGGTTATCACGGTGATTTTGTTGCTGGTGCGTCGGCGTCGGCTGGAACGCAAACCGAAGCAAAAACGAGGTGAAGCATGAGATATTTGCTGAGTATATGTGTTCTGCTGATGAGCATCGGTATCGCTTATGCCCAAGAGGATACTAGCGACCTCACGCCTTATGAAATCGCCCAACAGCGCATTGCGGAAGCCGTTGAGAATGATGCCACTGTTCTTTCATTATTTGAGTTAGAGCTAACAGAGCTTCCACCGGAAATCGGCACAGCGACAACAGTCACGACATTGTATCTGTATGGGAATCAGTTAACGACGCTCCCGCCAGAAATTGGTAATCTCAGCAACCTGACTTCGCTCAATCTATCAGACAATCAATTAACGAGCTTGCCCCCTGAAATTGGGTCGCTTACGAATGTCGATTTTCTCTCGCTACAATTCAACCACTTGACGACACTTCCGCCGGAGATTGGGATGCTGACCAATCTCGAAATTCTGTATGCAGAGTATAATGAGCTATCCACCTTGCCCCCTGAATTTGGTGCTTTGACGAATCTCTCTACCTTTTTTGTGAATAACAATCAACTGAGCGCACTGCCTTCGGAAATCGGTTTGCTCGATAGTCTGGCTATTTTGTATGCGGGTAATAATGATTTAGACGTGCTACCAGCAACCATCGGCGCATTAGATAGCCTCACAACCTTGTCGGTGTTCAACAATCATTTGACTGCTCTACCGACTGAACTTGGGAAGTTGCCTCGTCTGCGCACACTGGAAATACAGGGCAATGACCTAACCACTGTGCCGACGCTCATTGGTGAGTTTGCGACGCTACGCAACCTGACGATGGATAACGAACTATGGGCGCAAATCCCTGATGATGTGCAAACACAAGAGATAGACGCTGTTGTTACGTATATCCGTCATCAAACGCTGTGTGTTGAGCGTCAGATATTGGCGTGTGATAACTGAGAGGAACAGAAAATCCGTGCAAAAGTATTTGCACGCATCTCAAAAGCGGGGTATACTCTATTCATCCTGATGTGAGGTAGCGGGACGTTGCACTAACAACATCCCGCTGATGTAACCCTTTGCAGGATCACAAGTTACTTTGGCAGTATAACGCGCTGTCTCAAAACTGAACAGGTCGTTCAGGGTTGTTCGATGCGCCCGTCTGCCATGTGGTCTGCGCTGTTTGCGCACTGTGAAGTCGGTTAGGCAGTCACTCGGCTGGTTAGACGAGGAATCTGCGCCCCACAAAAACAGGATGGGAAACAACACGTATCTGCGTTTTTGCTCATGGGTTAAGTACACAGGGGTGCATATGGTACTGTGAGTAGCTATCGCGTGTTTGTTGACCGCGTGCTGGGAAGCGACTGTTAGTGCATCGTTTTCCGGCACGTATTCTTTTATGGAGCTATCAGCCGTCAGCTTTTAGCTGTCAGTAGGTGCTAAAGGGAGACCGTCCAGAACGGGCGCAGGCACAGCTACGCCCCTACGAATATGAATTTACGGATAGATTCTAAGCTAAAAATACAGGCTATCCTAAGTGGATAGCCTGTATTGTATCGAGCGCAGTGTACTACGCGCCTACAATTTTTGGTGTTGTTATTTTAGAGAATGTCGAGTGATTTGAGCTTGGCTTCACCGACAACCCCACCTGCTTCCCAGCCGCGCAGTGCATAGTATTCTTCGAGCATTTCGTCAATTTCGCAAACGTGACCTTCACTACCAGGCATCGTGCTTGGGAGGGTCTTAAAGCGGTCTGGCAATTTATCTGCGCCAGGTTCTTCGCCTGCGAGTTGGTTGTAGTAACGTTCGAGGTTATAGATACGTTCGCCAGCGACCATTACATCATCTGCGCTGAAGTCGATACCAACAATCGCGCTGTATTGGTCTGCATATTCTTCTGCACCTTCTGCGAATGCACTGAATTTGCAGAGGTCGAGGCTATCACTGAAAGCGTGAATATCTTGCAGAATCTTGAGCAGTTCGCCTTTGCCTTCCCAAGCGAGTGGGTCCGTTTTCAGACCAATCACGCCGAGTTCGGAAGCTGGTGAATACCCGCGCAAGTGGCATGCCCCACGGTTGCTGGTTGCGTAGCCCAAACCCATGCCTTTAAGACCGCGTGGGTCATACGCTGGGATAGATTGCCCGCGTACTTGCATACCGACTTCTGGATGTCCGTAAGCCTCTGCGATACCCGCAACGCCTTCTGCTAATTTATCACCAACGCCCTCGCGCATTGCGGTTGCTGTTACAAGCTGAACCATATGTGCGTGGTCGCCCCATTCAAGGCTATCTGTACCATTCCAACCACTATCGCAAATTTCCATGTAGGTAGCGAGGCAGTTACCCATTTCGATGGTATCCATACCATATTTGTTGCACAGATAAATCATGTAACCAATGCTATGCGCATCGTCGTTCATGCAGTGTGCGCCAAATGCCCAAGCGGTTTCATACTCGAAGCTCTCGGTGCGGATAGTTTCGCCGTTATACGTAACTTCAACTTCTTTCTTACACGCTACCGGACACGCATGGCAGGTTGGTTCTGCAACCAGAATCGTATCGCGGATGGTTTCACCACTGATGGCTTCTGCGCCTTCGTAACTAGTGACTTTACTATTTTTGGTTGGCAGAGCGCCAATGCTGGCTGTCACGTTCATGAGCATATTCGTACCATAGAGCGAGAGACCACCTTTTTTCGGTGCGGTGATGTTGTTCTCGTCCATGATGGTAGCGAGTGCGGCTTTGTGTGCTTCTTTGAATTTTTCTGGATTTTTGGGTTTTGGATAGTCACGTTCAGCTTTGACAACAACAGCTTTCAGTTTCTTAGCACCACCGACTGTCCCTGTGCCACCGCGTCCGGCTGCCCGTTCGTCTTCGTTCATCCACGCAGAAAATTTGACGAGGTTTTCGCCTGCTTGACCAATACACATTACAGTCAGGTCTTTTTCACCGTATTTGTCTTGGAAATGCTTAACGGTCTCTTTGGTATCCATACCCCAGAGGTCACTGGCATCGTGCAAACTGACTTCACCATTTTCGACCATCGCATAAACAGGTTTATCACTGATGCCTTCAAAAATAAGACCATCGAAGCCAGACCAGCGCAAACGTGCCGCAGACCACCCACCTTGATGGCTATCTGTGACCGTGCCTGTCAGTGGGGATTTTGTGACCACAGCAAGACGACCACTCATATTAGCGCGTGTACCTGTCAGAGGACCATTCATGAAGCATAATAAGTTATCGGGTCCGAGGGGGTCTGCTTTGGGGTCTGCTTCGAGCATATAACGCACACCTAAACCGCGTGCGCCGATATATTTACGCGCCCAATCTTCAGGGATTTGTTCATAACTAACATCGCCTGTACTCAGATTGATGCGTCCAATATGATTTGCAAAACCGCCGAGTTCCATGTTTTTAACTCCCAAAAAATTAAAAGTAGTTGCGGAAGATGAGTATTCCATTATAATGATACTCAACTAGACCCCCTATTCTGAAATGAAATAGGGGTGCAAATTTACATTTTGGTAGAAAAACTTTCACGCTGGTTATAAATTTTTGGCATCATCTGTGTAATTTTAGCTTGCCGTAGGTAAAAACCCGTATGGGTCATTTGCTAAGACGGCATATGTATCACTTTACTTGTTAATTTTTTTGGGTTTATCGTATGTCTAAGTTATCGCCTGATGCTGTTATTTTAGGGTTACTGGAAGCGCAATCTTGTCATGGGTATCAATTGCTAGACCACTTCCGCGATACAGCGCGTCTCGGCACGATTTGGAATTTGAGTACGAGCCAACTATATACGATTCTGAAACGGTTGGAACGTGCAGAAGCCATAGACGGACGCGAGGAGGCTAGCGAAGACGCCCCCATTCGAACGGTCTATTGGCTGACGGATGCCGGACGCGAACGCTTGCATGGCTGGCTCAATGACCCCGCGCCCTCTGCGAGTACCCGCGCTATCCGTACCGAATTTTTAAGCCGTTTGTATCTGTGTCGTCTCCTCAATTTGCCCACCCAACACATTATCCAAGCCCAACGCGATGCCTGTTTAGCGCATCGTGATGACCTCGTTGCCGAGCGGGATGCGCTCAAGCAAGGCGCGGGCTATTTGTCGTTGGATTTGCGCGTGCGCGAAATGGACGAAATCATGGTCTGGCTGGGCGAAGCAGAATCAATTTTTGCACGGGTAAGTGCGTGACACCTCTGAGAAATGAGACATTAAGCTCGGACGCCAAAAATGGCGTCCCTACAATGGATGACTGAATACTATCAACTGAAAACTGACGACTAATAACGGTCTACTGAAAACTGATTACTGTTAACTGACAACTTGAAATAGGATTTATTGAGATGGTAGCAAAAGAATTTTTCACTTTACAACCCGTGCAAGAGGCTCTCGAACAACTCTTTGCCCACCTGAGTGATAATCCCCAAACAGAAACGATTCCCACACGGCAAGCACTCGGACGGGTGTTGGCATGTGCGCCTCTCTCCCCAATGGATTTGCCTTCGTTTAATAGGAGCGCGATGGATGGCTACGCTGTCAAAGCAGCGGATACACATGGCGCGTCGGATGCCCTACCCGCTTATTTAACACTTGTGGGTCATGTCAATATGGGCGAAGTGCCGGACGTGACAGTGGGTGATGGCGAAACAGTAGTCATTCATACGGGTGCGATGATTCCCGAAGGCGCAGATGCTGTCGTGATGATTGAGCGCACGCAAAAAGCCAGCGATGATGAAATCGAAATTTTAGCGCCTGTTTCCAGTGGTGAAAATATTATCAAGCTCGGTGAGGATGTGCGTAAAGATAGCGAAACGCTCCCCGCCGGACATACGATACGTCCGCAAGATATTGGCGGATTGCTTGCTGTGGGCATCACCCAAGTAGAGGTTGTGAAGCGTCCACGTGTGGCAATCATGAGCAGTGGCGATGAACTGGTAGATGCCCTCGAAGAGCCAGAGATGGGACAAATTCGGGACATCAACAGCGATATGCTGGCGGCACTGTGTACAGAAGCAGGTGCAAGCGTGGTACAGATGGGCATTGCTGGTGATACCTTAGATGCAATGATGGACATGGCGAAAAAAGGCTATGCGGATTGTGACATGCTGGTACTGAGCGCGGGTAGCTCGGTTAGCGTGCGCGATTTGACGACCCAAGTCATTGAGGAACTCGGCGCACCTGGTATTTTGCAACATGGTTTAGCGGTCAAACCTGGTAAGCCGACGATTGTTGCTGTATGCGATGGCGTGCCTGTGATTGGCTTACCAGGCAATCCTGTCAGCGCGATGTTGGTGGCACGACGTGTCCTATTGCCGACGCTCAAGCGTATGATAGGCGAAAATGCCCTCCCAACGACGACTATCACCGCGACCCTCACCCAAAATATTGCAAGCAGCACCGGACGCGAAGATAGCGTGCCAATCCGCCTGGAAAAAACGGACACTGGCTATACTGCAACGCCGATTTGGGGCAAGTCAAATTTGATTTACACGCTCTTGCGCGCAGATGGGCTGGTGCATGTGCCGTTGAATATCAGTGGCTACACTGCCGATACGGATGTAGAGGTGGTGCTTTTCTGATGGCAGACCACACGATTGAGCCACTTGCTGGCAACATTCACGGGCGTTTCACTGCGAAAATAGCCCCTATCCTGACGATTGATAGTGGTGATACAGTCACGTTCAAGCTGATTGATGCTGGCTGGAATACCTATGCTTTGCCTGCGGATTTCGACAATGTAGAAAAATTTACACCTCGTAATCGTGAAGTCGATAGAGGACATGCGATGCACGGTCCCATTGCGATTAACGGGGCGAAAGCGGGTATGGTGCTGGAAATTCGGCTACGCGAAATTGTGGTTGGCGAGTGGGGTTGGTCAGGGGCTGGCTGGCGCGATAGCTTCAATGAAACCTACGACCTCGAATCCCCACCGGAAACGATTTACTGGACATTTTCGGAAGACAAGCAAACAGCAACCAATCAAGACGGCATGACCGTTAAGCTATCCCCATTTTTAGGCAATATCGGTATGCCACAGGAGGCATCCGGCGAACACAGTACCACCCCACCGCGTTGGTGTGGGGGCAATATCGACTGTAAAGAATTGGTCGCGGGTAGCACGCTCTATTTGCCGATTTCTGTCGATGGGGCGCTGATTTCTTTTGGTGATGGACATGCCGTGCAGGGCAATGGCGAAGTCGCAGGACCCGCGTTGGAATGTGGCATGGAGCGCGTTGTAATCGATATGATTCTGCGCGATGACCTTGACTGGACAATGCCCCGCGCCCATACGCCGGCTGGCTGGGTGACATTCGGCTTTAATGAAGACTTGAAAAAAGCCCAAGAGCAAGCACTCTATGAAATGTTGACGCTCATCACGGAACAGTACAAGGTGACACGGCGTTACGCACATAGCTTGGCATCGTTGTTGGTCGATTTGAACGTCACGCAGATTGTGAACGGTGTGCAGGGTGTGCATGCGATTTTGCCACATGGGGCGATTGAGTAGATTTAGTGTTCAGCTATCAGCAGTCAGTTGTCAGTTTCAGCAGAGAAGTGAGATGGAGCTACTAAATGGATACGGACATAATATTTACCTATCCATGTCACCCCCTCCGTCGCTGACGCGACACCTCCCCCGAATTCGGGGGAGGCTGGGTGGGGGTCTAAATTTTCATCATCTTCAGCAGTTATCAATGTATGTAACGCAAACAAGCAAATTAATTTTAAGACGAGTTACTGGTAGGCAATAATGACAATTCAAGAACGCAATGTTTATTTGGAAAATATTCCGGTAGAAAAAGCTCGGGCTGTTCTGTGGGATGCCTTGCACGAAGCCGGCAAAAATACACCCCTCGCAGGTGAAACTGTCTCACTGAAACAAGCATTAGCGCGTGTGACAAGTGCGCCTATCTGGGCAAAGTTGAGTGCGCCTCATTATCATGCGGCGGCGATGGATGGCTATGCGGTCATTGCGGGTGATACGACAGACGCGACTGAAACCCGCCCCGTGACCCTACCCCACGAGCGCATCACGGAAGTCAACACCGGTGCGCCCCTTCCGGCTGACCGTAACGCAGTCATCATGATTGAACACACGCAACAGACCGACGAAGGCATTGTCATCACGGCATCTGTTCCGCCGTGGAAACATGTTCGCATGCTCGGAGAAGACATCGTAGCGACAGAGTTGGTCATTCCAGCAAATCATAAAGTGCGTCCGGTAGATATTGGCGCGATTGCGGGTTGTGGTGTGCATCAGGTAGAGGTCCGCCGTCAACCGCATGTGGTGATTATCCCGACTGGGAGCGAACTCGTCACAGCAGATAGTGAGCCTCAACCCGGACAAATCATTGAATATAACAGCCTTGTACTCGGCGCACAGATAGAACAATCTGGTGGACGCGTGACGACATTCGACATTACACCAGATGACCGCGATTCACTGGAAAATGCGCTACAAGAAGCCCTCGCTCATAAACCCGATTTGGTGCTGATGCTTTCAGGCTCATCGGCAGGGAGCAAAGATTTCACTCGTGCTGTGATTCAAGAGGCGGGGCGTGTACTCGTTCATGGGATTGCGGTGCGTCCAGGACACCCTGTGATTATGGGCATGGCGAAAGATGTCCCTGTGATAGGTGTGCCGGGCTATCCGGTGAGTGCGGCACTGACAGGTGAGCTATTCATTGAGCCGTTGATAGCACGCTGGTTGGGTCAGCAAGCGGAAATGGAAACCCGTCAGCGTGTGAGCGCAAGAAGTACGCGCAAAATCACCTCCCCTACTGGTGACGATGATTTTGTGCGTGTGACGGTTGCACAGGTGGGTGATAAATTGCTGGCAACGCCTCTCGCACGCGGCGCGGGTGTCATCACCTCGTTGTTACGGGCGGATGGTCTGGCGCATATTCCGCGTTTTAGCGAAGGTGTGAATATGGGCGATGATGTGAATGTATTGCTGTATCGCACCTTACACGACATTCAGCAAACTGTCCTGACAATGGGCAGTCACGATATGATGCTTGACCTGCTGGCGCAACATCTGGCAAGTAATTTTCCAGGTACGTATCTGACAAGTGCGAATGTCGGCAGTATGGGTGGCTTGGTTGCCCTGAAACGGGGTGAGACGCACATGGCAGGCATGCACCTACTCGACCCCGCATCCGGCGAATACAATCTTCCTTATATAAAGAAGCAACTGAAGAATATCCCTGTGCAAGTAATTACCTTCGCACATCGGGAGCAAGGTCTGATTGTCCAAAAAGGCAATCCACAAAATATCACAGGGATAGATGACCTGCGACGGGTGCGCTATGTGAATCGTCAAAGAGGCGCGGGAACACGCTTGCTGATTGACTATGAATTAGAGCAACGCGGTATCGCTATAGATGAGGTTATGGGTTATGAGCGTGAAGAATACACACATCTTGCGGTAGCATCATCGGTGAAAACAGACATCGCGGATTGTGGCTTAGGGGTGCGCAGTGCGGCACTTGCCCTCGACCTTGATTTTATCCCTGTTGGTTGGGAACGTTACGACCTCGTGATTCTGCAAGCACACAGGGACGATGTGAGTATAGGTAATCTCTTGGCAACACTTGAGAGCGATACTTTCAAAGCGGCGTTGGATGCTCAAGCAGGGTATCGCGCTGATGAAACAGGTGTTGTGCAGTATTCGGATTAATTTTATCGGACGCGATAGATCGCGTCCCTACAAAGGGATTTGGTTCATTTGTAGGGACAGCATCTATGCTGTCCGCGACACAGAAAACGATAAACATGGGTGAAGGATAGCAAGCGATGTCACAGGTAGTTGATGTATACGAACGTCCATTACGGGATTTACGGATTTCGGTCACGGATAGGTGTAATTTTCGGTGTACGTACTGTATGCCAGCGGAGATTTTCCACGAACGCTTTAAATTTTTGCCACACGATAAAATTTTGTCGTTTGAAGAAATCACGCGCCTCACCCGCCTGATTACGGGCATGGGCGCGGTCAAGTTGCGCTTGACAGGCGGTGAACCGCTTGTACGGCAAGATATTGATAAGCTGATTGCGATGCTGGCAAATATCGACGGCGTAGAAGACCTCGCCATGACGACCAATGCCTATCTGTTGCCAAAATTCGCGCAAAAAATTCGGGATGCAGGGATGCAACGCCTGACGATTAGCTTGGATTCACTGGATAACGAAGTTTTCCAGAAGATGAACGGCGGACGTGCCAGTGTAGAAAAAGTGCTGGAAGGTATTCAGGCGGCAAAAGACGCGGGTTTCGAGCGCATGAAAATCAATTGCGTGGTACAGAAAGGCGTCAATGACCATACGATTGTTGAGATGGCACGTTGGGCGCGGGACGAAGGGCATATTATGCGCTTCATTGAGTATATGGACGTCGGCACGATGAACGGCTGGGAGCTAAAAGAAGTCATGCCAGTGAAAGAAATTGTCGAGCGTATCGACGCGGCGTTTCCGCTGGAGCGCACCAAACGCAATTATGCCAGTGAGACAGCCCTCCGCTGGCAATATGCCGATGGCGCAGGTGAAATCGGTGTGATTGCCTCTGTGACCATGCCCTTCTGTGGGAATTGTTCGCGCATGCGCCTCAGTCCAGAGGGACAAATTTTCACGTGCTTGTTCGCTACTGAAGGCGTGGATTTGAAAACGCCATTGCGTGACGGCGCTACCGACGACGAAATGAACGCGCTCATTCAGGGTGTGTGGCAACGACGTGATGACCGTTATAGCGAAATCCGCAATGATGCGACTACCGAGCGTAAAAAAGTGGAGATGTATTATATCGGGGGATGATACGACACATAGATTCATAAATGGACGCGCCGTTGCGCGTCCCTACAACGGAACTTTGTTTGTAGGGACATCCAACGGGATGTCCTTTTAATTTCGTAGCTGTGAAGATAGAGGGGCTTGAAAATGATGACATCGTTCATCAAAGGGTTTTTGATTGTAATTTTGACACTGATATTGGTAGCCTGTGGCACAGAAACCACGCCAGAGGCAAATGAACAAGCGAGTGATACAGAAGACACCCGTATCATCTTGGCGACGACAACCAGCACCAATGACTCTGGTTTGCTGGATGCGATTCTGCCGGATTTTGAAGCGGAAAGCGGTTATACAGTGGATGTGGTCGCTGTCGGGACGGGACAAGCACTCGCACTCGGTGAAGCAGGCGATGCCGATGTATTGCTCGTGCATGCGCGGGCGCGTGAGGACGCCTTTCTGGAAGCAGGGAACGGCACCGAACGCTTTGATGTCATGTTCAATGATTTTGTTGTTGTTGGCACAGAAAATGATCCGGCGGGTATCGCGGGTGGCAATGATGCGGCGGCGGCTTTCACAGCCATTGCCGAAGCCGAAGCACTCTTTGTCAGTCGCGGAGATGATAGTGGCACGCACACGAAAGAGCTATCTGTCTGGGAAACGGCGGGTATCACCCCCGAAGGTGATTGGTATCAAGAAGCAGGTCAAGGCATGGGTGCGGTTCTCACGCTTGCTGACGAACAGCAAGCCTACACCCTATCCGACAGAGGCACGTATATCGCCCGCACTGCCGAAGGCACAGAGCTTATTGTCATGGTAGAAGGCGATGCGGCACTCGCAAATCCCTATGGTGTGATTCCCGTCAATCCAGAGACACATCCTGATGTTAATTTCGAGGGCGCAACGGCGTTTGTCGAATGGCTGACCTCTGTAGAAACACAAGAAGCGATTGCGGCATATACGGTTGAGGGTCAACAATTGTTCTTCCCGAATAGTGAAGCATACCAAGCATCACAGAGTGAATAGTAAGCAAAATACAAGTCGGCAATCCCTTTAGATTATGTCATTGGGCAATCAGCGGACGCCAAGAATGGCGTCCCTACGAGAACGGTTTTGTGTAGGGACAGGCTTCTGCGTGTCCGCGTCCAATGTCATTCTAAATTCTTGCCGAAAAGCAATTTCCTAACTGATGGTAAATAGTCTTTGATTCTATTATGGCAACGATTTTAGATGCTTTACGCGAAGCCATTATCCTGATTTTTTCGGGCGACCCCGTTGTGCTAGAAATTGTGATGCGCTCGCTATATGTGACGACAGTCGCGCTCTTTTTCAGCACACTGATTGGTATTCCGATTGGGACATGGTTCGCACTAACAGATTTTCCGGGCAAACGTATTATCACGGCAATCATCTATACAGGTATGGGCTTACCGCCTGTTGTCGTTGGGCTAGTCGTGTACTTATTGCTCTCACGGCAGGGTCCGATGGGCGATTTAGGCTGGTTGTTCACTGTGCCGGCGATGGTACTCGCACAGACAATTATCGCCACCCCCTTGATTATCGGCGTCACGCTCAGTAGTGTGCTGGGTGTTGACCCTGCTCTGCGCCCGCAACTGAGGGCATTAGGCGCAACCGAATGGCAAACGACACTCGCCACCCTTATGGAAGCACGCTTTGGGCTAGTCGTGGGTTTAGTTGCTGGGTTTGGCTCGATTATCAGCGAAGTCGGCGCGGTGATGCTCGTCGGCGGTAACATAGACGGCTCAACACGGGTGCTGACAACGGCTGTTGTTCTCGAAACCCGACGTGGTAATTTTGATCTCGCACTCGCACTGGGAATTATTTTGCTGGCAATCAGCTTTGCGGCAAATTTTGTGATGGTAATGTTACAAGGGCGTGCCGTAATACCTCGATAGTCGGTTATACTTGAGAACAGTCAGCGATGTTAGTGAGGCAAACCATGGTTATCAGCGACAAAGTTTATACACCTGATGAATTTCTAGCATACCAAGCCGAACATGATGAACGGTTGCTAGAACTTCGCTATGGAAGGATTGCAGAGAAAGTGACGAGCGAGAAGCATGGCTACATCGTCATCAATATTGGGTCAGCACTCAAAATATGGTTACGTCAATCTGACCTGACAGGTTTTTATAGCACCGAAGTCTCCGTGAAAATCGATGATGAAAATATCCGACGTCCCGATGTGTCTTTTCGTTTTACAGATGGTGATGTCAGTGAAGCGACCACACTCTCTGAAATGCCTGCTTTCTTAGTCGAGGTCGTCTCGCCTAGTAACTCTTTGAGTGACCTACGCGAAAAAGCACGTTTTTACATCGAACACGGTGCAAAATTGGTATGGGTTGTGTATCCGGCTAAACAAATTGTGGATGTTTATACGGCAGGGGGCGATGTTGATGTATTCACGGCTGAGGATACGCTCTCTGGTGGCGATGTCTTGCCTACTTTTGAAATGACTGTGAAAGCCTTATTCGAGATTTGACAATTAGAGAGATGTTTATTTGATGAAACGCGAACACCTCATCACATGGGAAGACCCGCTGTTGAGTGCCAAAGCCGCCCGCGAACTAGATGGCGTTACTTTTTTGCAGAAATTAGTAGATGGCGAGATTGCCATGCCCCCTATCTCAAAAACAATGGGCTTCACGCTGACTCATGTGGAAAAAGGCAGTGTGACATGGACATTTGAACCGCTTGAGTTGCACTATAACCCGATTGGCACGGTGCATGGGGGGGTGTTATCTACATTGATGGATTCGGCACTAGGCTGTGCGGTACATAGTGCGCTGGATGCAGGGGTGGGCTATACGACGGTACAGTTGAATATCAACCTCATTCGTGCCGTGACAGTTGATACAGGCAGGCTGACCTGTGTGGGTACAGTGAGTCATCTAGGGCGTTCGATGGCAACCGCAAAATCTGATATACGCGATAAAAATGGCAAGCTCTATGCAGAATCCACGACGACTTGCTATATTTTCCAACCAAAGTCCTAATCACCAAATTTATATTTTAACGTTAGCTGATTGATACGGTTATGATTTACGAACTCGATAATGTAAGACAAAAATATGGCAACCGCGAAGTGTTGCGCGTGGATGAATTGGGCGTGCGACGAGGAGAAATTCTCGCGCTAGTGGGTCCAAGTGGCGCAGGCAAAAGTACGTTGTTGCGTCTGCTGGCAATGCTTGAAGCGCCGTCTGCTGGGGAGGTACTATTTAACTGTGCAGGCGGAGCGTATAGCTACCATCACATCCCCGTAGACATCCGTCGTCAAATTGCGATGGTCTTTCAGCGTCCGGCGTTGCTTTCGCGCAGTGTGCGGGCAAATGTGGCGTATGGCTTGCAATTACGGGGCGAGAAAGCACACGATAAAGCCGTTGATGCGATGCTAGAACATCTTTCGATGGCACATTTAGCGGATGCCAAACCGCGCACGCTCTCTGGTGGGGAAATGCAACGGGTGTCGATTGCACGCGCCATGATTTTACAGCCACAAGTGCTGATACTAGACGAGCCGACTTCTAACCTCGACCCGCATAATATCCGCATCATCGAGCAATTTCTCCGTGAGCAACACGCGATGCACAACACGACGATTATCATTGTCACGCACAATATTTTTCAGGCAAAACGCCTCGCTGACCGTGTGGCGCTGCTCTATGATGGTGCGCTGGTCGAAGTTGCCGATACCGAAACGTTTTTCGAGAATCCGCGTGACGAGCGTACGGCGGCGTTCACAGGCGGACACTTAGTTTACTGATGCTAGTGCCTTTTGCTTATCTGTTTGTTGAGGCAAGGCAGATGGCAATGGGGCGTCTATCAGCCATGCGCGAATCATTTCTGCGAATAAGTCAGGTTTTTCTGCGCTCCACATATGTCCTGCTTCGGGTGCGAGTGCGCTTTGTGCATTCGGAAAGGCATTGGCGAGCGCATTCACAGATTGCACATTTACTGGATGTTCGTTCTCGCCTGCAACAAATAGCATGGGCGTGTGATTATTCCCGATATTAGATGGCACCCGAAAGTCGAGTGCATCACGAGCAACCATTTTGTACACATCAAGATTCAGGTTCTTTGAAGTTGTGTAAAATTGCTCGTAGGTATCCTCTGGCACGCCGTACATATTAGCTGTGAACTTGATATAGAAATCGCGCTTTACCACAGTTGTCATCGCAGACATGATAATACGTAAGTACCACATGTTCGGAATGGGTAAAGCATTCACCCCGCTGGCTATCCCACGCCGGACTAAATGCGGATACCGTGCTGTGATAAGTGTCGTCAGTATTCCGCCGAGTGATAATCCTACGAGATAAACAGGTTCGCCCTCAAAACGTGTCTTTATATCCTCAGCGACATACTCTGCCATAGCAAGCAAGGACTCCGGCACTATCTCTGCGCTGTTGCCATGTCCGGGTAAATCGTATAGCACACACTGATACTCTGTGAGTGATGTGGCAATGTCTGTCCACATCCAGCCAGCGACACCTGCCCCATGCAAAAATACAATCGTCTCGTTATCGGGATTGCCTAGCGTTTCTACATATAAGGTCATGCGTCTGTCTCCTCTGAGTTATTGGCATCAGGTAGGGTGATGAACGAAAGTAAATAACGTTTGCGGTCTGGGGATGACGGATTGCTCATCGCCGCTTGAATCAATTCCCGTAGCGTATCTCTGAGCGTGCGGGCTTCTTCGTCTGTTAAGTTGAGAGCAACTTTGTTGTAGCGTGTCATCTGCATAGCACGGTTTGTATCGTTGTCCGGTGTGTTGTCCATCATGCGTGTGAAATCACCGACCAAGCCCAAGGCAAAGCTCGTGAAAAGCTGGATGTGTTCCTCAGCTGACATGGTTTCGATGTCTTGCATAGACAAACGGGCAGCATCATTCCGTAAGGCATAGGTCTTTTCGACTGTGCCGCGTATCTGTTCACGTTCCACAACCTCTAATATGTCCGCATCCTCTAATATTTTCAGATGACGGTAGAGTGTCGCCTGCGCAATATCTGGCAATTGCTTCGCTAATTGTTGTGGTGTCAGGGAACGATTGATAAGCTGATTGATGATTTGCATACGAACAGGATGCAATAGAATATCGACTTTACGGTCAGGCATGTTTTATTCTCATTATTGATAATCAAAATACATTATATTATTAAAATTGATAACAATCAAGTCTATAGGCTAAAGATGGTAACACTTGCACACGTCCCAAAACGCTGTACCATGCTCCTGACTATCGCACATACAACGCTACAGGGACGACATGCTCAAACGCTTATTGCAAATCGGTGGTCTGTTGGGAAGTCTGCTAGCCGTGACCACATGGTTACGCTGGCGACAGATACAATCTAGCCGTGTGCCTGCCCCACTCGCGCACACGCTCATAGATAATCCAGACAAAACACTTTCCGTTGAACGGGTTGACGACATGCTCACGATTGCATGGGAAAAACCCACTACCCGCACCACGATTTACCTCGCAGAGACGCCCGAAACTATCAACCACGACAAGCCAGCCGCTATCATCAACAATCGGCAAGAAGCTGTGCTACAGGGTGTCCACCCGACAACCCGCTATTATGTCGAAATTGTCTTTGAGGATGGCACAACCGTCGGACAATGGGAGCGCGTTTTACCGTTGGCGAGTGTCCCAAATTTTCGGGATATTGGGGGCTATGAAACCCGCGATGGTAAACGGGTTCGCTGGCATCAAGTTTTCAGGGCATCAGCACTTGACCGTGTTTCCGCAGAGGATGCACAAACACTCGAAGCGATGAATATCCAGTTGGTGTGTGATGTGCGCACAACAGAAGAACACCTCGCCCATCCTGACAATTTGCCGGATAGCATGACCGTCATCAGCACACCACCGTCCTCTGATGACAATGTATGGATGCAATTGATACGTTTGCTATTCGTGCCAGGTTTCTTAGAAAATATTCTAAGTGATTTGTACAAGCGGGTAATGATTGATGACAATCCGCAGGTATTCAAGGAAATTTTTGAGCGCCTTGCTGACCCCGCTAATTTACCAACCGTGATTCATTGCGCGGCAGGCAAAGACCGCACAGGTATCGTGACTGCCCTTCTGTTGAGTGTGTTGGGTGTGCCAGATGAAACGATTATTGCGGATTATACGCTCAGTAACCATGAGTATGCCCATTTCAAAGAGAGTACCCGCAAGTCACTGGCACAGTTACGCATCGTTGGGCTGACCGAAGCGGATTTCGATTATCTCTTGATTGCGGATGGTGAACTGATGCGCGAGACATTGGCGTATGTTCGGCAAACATATGGTTCAGTCGAAAATTATCTCGTCACCTATACAGGCATCACATCAGAGACTATCGAGGCAATTCGGGAAAATTTATTGGCGTAAGTGACGCATGTATTCTGAGATGTGCATGATGCAGGCATGCGTCCCAACAAAGATGGTGGATTTGGGTGTAGGGATACACGCTTGCGTTATGTAGTACTTTATCAAACTATTGATTGTGAGCGAGAACACAACGAAAACCATAGTCATTGCTACCAGTCAGAGGATTATCTAAATCGCGATTAGTGGACCTCAAGCTGTTATCTGAAAGGTCGAAGGAACCACCACGACGCACACGAAGAACGTCTCTGCTTTCCAAATTATCGTTTCGCCCATCATTCGCATTGTACGGATAGTCCACATATTCACTCAATGTCCATTCCCATACGTTTCCGCTCATATTAAGTGCGCCGACCCATGATGAACCATCAGGGTAGCTACCCACGGGAGCCGTTTCAAAGGCAGCATATAGTGCATTATTTTCCACAAAATTATCCCCCCATGGATAGGTTAATCCATCGGGACCGCGTGCAGCGT
Source organism: Chloroflexota bacterium (assembly GCA_038522085.1). Taxonomy (GTDB): domain Bacteria; phylum Chloroflexota; class Anaerolineae; order Aggregatilineales; family Phototrophicaceae; genus JAUZRW01. The sequence continues at coordinate 20,250 of JBCBKJ010000021.1, read as the reverse complement.
ATTCCCATTGCGCCTCTGTCGGTAAACTTCCACCGCGTGTAACACAATGTGCTTGAGCGTTAATCCAGCTAATACAATTTCGCGGTTGTTCAGGTTCAGATGACCATCGTTCACAACCTGTTGAACCATACTGTTCATTGCTCACTTCGTACTTGTCTATCCAAAAAGCATCTACACAAACCTCATTACCATTTACTTCATCGCTATCACCGTCATCACTACCAATTATAAAGCATCCTGCTGGTACAAGTACCATCTCTACACCATCAAATTCGAGGACATAGCCATCTTCACGAACTAGATCTAGCTTTTTCCAGTCAGTGTTGCTAGTCACACCTTCAAACGCCACTTGCTCAGGGTTACGTGTGTCAGGAGTTGATGTGGGCGGTTCTTGTGTATTCGTTGCTGGGGGTGTCTGCGATAAATTAAAGCTATTTGTTGCTGTTAAGCCTGCGGCAAAAACCTGTGTTTGTTCAACACGTTGTGTCTGGTCTGCTATGGCTTCGGCTGTTAGTTGGGTGCTGGTGGCTGTGGCGAAAATTTCTGCTTGTACTGTCTGTTGTACCTCACTTTGCGCAAGCGGTGTGTTGGATGGTGTCGGCGTAATGGTGGGTGTATCTGTCGGTGCATTCGCTGTTAAGGTTGCAAACGCACCTGCGGCGGCTGTCTCACGGATTTCTTCTTCATTAAGAAATGTAACACTCGCCTCCTGCCCTTCTCCCTCGGGGCTAGGGGTATTCGTAGGTACTTGCACAACTTCAGTTGCGTCATCGTCACCTAAGCCGAAGAACTCGGGATTTTGAATCAGACCGCCAATAATTGCGGCGATGATAGGAATCAAGACAGCACCAATCAGAAACTCTGGCTTTTTCCACCACGCTCTCTCTTGGGTAGGTCGCTCAATTTCAGCACGGTATAGGTTTGGGGTTGGGACATCTGACGCATTATTGGAGCGTAGCTTTTCGTCTTCTTTAGCTGGTTTGGGTGTGGGTATCTCCCACAGTAGTCTCTGTTTGCGCTTTTCACGCTCATGTAGTTCACGTGCTTTTGCCATCGTCTCATTTATGTCGATGCCCCGTGTTTGATAGTCAATGTCTTGCAGGGCTTCAAAGAGAAAGAGAGCTTGCGCGTAATCTTTTGCATCATATGCCGACAACGCATCTGCCAAGATTTTGTGCCCGTTGGCATTTGTAACTTCTTCTTGTTCTACAACAATGTCTTCAATGTGATCTTTAGGAACAGGTAATTGCTGGCTTTCATCAGGCGCGGGGGCAGGTGATTCTGGTTTTAAGCGTACATTGGTAGCTTTTACCAAAAATCGAACTAAACGGGCAACAGCCGCATCGAAATAAGCAGGATAAAACTCGATACCTTGCTTATTGCGAATCTCCCGAATGTCATCTGGTAAATTGGACGGTGGAAATAGACCGTTTTCTGAGACAAGCACAATGGGAACCTCGTGTTCAAGGGCTGTGCGAATCTCTTTGCGTACCCAATCACTATCCATATGAATACGGTCTGCAAAGGTGTGTTCAGTAACCATCAACAAGAACACATCGCTTTCGCGCAGATGTTTCATAATAGATGTCTCAAAATCAGATTCATCAATGGTTTCGAAATCAACAAAAATATCTGCATCTATTTGTTGGCTCAATTTGTTAGCCAGCAACAAGGTAAACGCCACGCTCTTTCGTCGATAAGAGATAAATATCTTTGCCACAAGAACCCACTATCATGTGTGGTAACAGTAATAGTCTGATTATGCCGTAATATTTTGTGGGGTTCAATAAAGATTTAGGTTTTTCATATGTTTGTTGTCTGTACGTTGTTTGAGCGTGGTATTTTATCAGCGGACGATGCATGCATGCGTCGCTACAATGGCTGATTATTTTTGATTTGGTAGCTCATTGAAATAGGTGATTGTAGGAATCTGCAAAATGCACAAAAAGCATTTGCGTGCCTGTCAAAAGCGGGGTATACTCTGTTTATTCTGGTGTGAGGTAGCGGGACGTTGCACTAACAACATCCCGCTTGAGTAATCCTTCGCAGGATCACTGAACTATGGCAGTATAACGCGCTGTCTCAAAACTGAACAGGTCGTTCAGGGTTGTTCGATGCGCCGTGTTGCCATGTGGTCTGCGCTTTGTGCGCACTGTGAGGCTGATTGCGCAGTCACCCATTGGTTAGATGGGGATTCTGCAACCACACAAATAACAGGATGGGAAACAACATGTATTTGCGTCTTTGCTCATGGGTTAAGTACACAGGGGTGCGTATGGTACTGTGAGTAGCTATCGCGTGTTTGTTGACCGCGTGCTGGCGAGTGATTGTTAGTGCATCACTTTCCAGCACGTATTCTTTTTAGGGAGTGGTCAGTTTTCAGTCGTCAGTTTTCAGATAATAGTTTCCGTCATCGCTGCGTTTAAAGCTGAATTGAGCGCCTCCGAAGCAAGCGATTAAAGCTCTGGCGCGTCGAACTTGTAGCCAATGCCCCACACCGTTTGGATATAAGTCGGATTGGCGGCGTCGGGTTCGATTTTTTCCCGTAGACGACGCACATGCACGGTAACGGTACTCTCGTCGCCGTAAAAATCATAACCCCATACATTATCGAGCAACTGTTCGCGGCTGAAAACTTGCTTGGGATGTCTTGCAAGAAACCAGAGCAAATCAAATTCTTTCGCTGTCAAGGTAACGCCATCACCTGCGACGGTGACAGTACGGCTACGGGGGTCGAGTTCAAGTTTTTCAAATTGAATCGGATTTTCACTATTGCTTGCGCCAGTAGCACTACGACGTAACACAGCTTTCACACGCGCTACGAGTTCACGCGGACTAAAGGGCTTGACCATATAATCATCCCCACCGACTTCAAAACCTGTGATACGGTCTATTTCTTCGGTACGTGCCGTCAGAAAAATAATCGGGATTTCGCCGTTGATGCTGAGGGGCGCATAGTCGGCTGGGTTACGCAACTTGCGCGTGATTGCCAATCCGTCAATGCCTGGCAACATGATGTCTAGCACAATCAAATCGGGATTATGCAGGGGGTCAGAGAGCATATCGAGCGCCAGTGGACCAGTATCCGCTTCGGTCACGCGGAAGCCTTCCAACTCAAGATAGCGTTTGACCACTTCCCGAATGGTGCGTTCGTCATCCACTACGAAGATATGTTGTTGCTTGCTCATGTTGCCCTGCCCTTTTTGATTGTTAGTCGTCAGTATTTAGTTTTCAGTTGTCAGTTTTCAGAAGGTGTTTGCTAGTGATATATTCTTATGATTTTGTCCGCTTCAGGTCACACATCGCTACACAGTTGGTAGATTTTTTTGAGCATACATGTTCAATAAACCAACATAATGTAGGGACTGGGCTTGCCCTGTCCGTTTTTAACCGCACTCATTTTTAAACGGCAAAATGTTCTTCAGTATGCAAACACACTCAGCGTTTAGCTATCTACATCATCATAGATTGTTTCTCTGACTAAAATATTACGTACTATCTGGAAGCAACAGTAAGCTTCTGCTAAAATGCAGGCAAATTAAACCGGAGAGGACAGTCTTATGAATCGTCTATTCTGGCTTTCGCTGGGCGCGATTATTGCGGGGGTCATCGTGTGGGCAGTCGCTCGCAATCAAATGGATGACCTGTACGCAGAAATCAGCCGTATGCGCGAAGAACAACGCGAGCAAACCGCCGCGTAATGCTAACGAGGTAACGCCGATAATGCGTTGCCTCGTTTTTTGTCTAACCATCATTTACATCCCTTTATACCTCTACGCTTGCTTCTGTGCCATGATGTGACCATCACCTAATCACAGTCAGAAAAGGCAAGCCAAAATGACCTACTCCACACGCGAAGACGAAATCCGCACGATTTATCAGCAATACACAGGCTTTTTTGAAGTTGCACGCGGCAGTGTGATTGTCACAATTTTACTGGTCATTGGTGCCTATGTGTTCATTGACCAAGTGACCGATTATTCGATGAACGTTCTCACAGAAGCGATTGGTGTCATAGGTACAGCATTCATTCTCGATAGACTGTATGCGCGACGCAACATGCACGACTATCGGCGCGAGATGATTTTTCAGCTAGGGAGCAAAGAAGCCAGCATCACACGCGAATCTGCACGCTTATTACGCTTTCGCGGTTGGTTGCTGGATGGCTCATTACACAATGCTGAACTCGGAGGTGCGAATCTAGCTGAAGCAGACCTGAGCAAAGCCAATTTACGGGGGGCAAAATTGTGGGGTGCAACGCTGGAGAAAGCGAATTTATGGGGTGCAAACTTACAAGATGCCAAATTATGGGGCGCAAACCTAACAGGGGCTTATCTACGGCATGTCGATTTTACAGGGGCAAGCATGCGCGATGTCAATTTACGCAATAGTGATTTAACACATGCTATCTTTGTTGATTGTGATTTACGCGGTGCAACCCTACCCGATGGCACATACTGGTCAACCGACACAGATTTAGAACGCTTCACAAATCCTGAGCATCCTGATTACTGGCAAGCTGAGTGAGCAAATAATCACGCAAGGCGACTGCTTGGTTGTGTTCTTCCACATAATACCGTGATGGTCATTTTTCAGTGCGGACAACATAGTACATACAACCACAAGATAGCGTGGTGATTATTTTTTCGGCGCGGACAACATAGATGTTGTCCCTACAGAACCATGATGAATCGTAGGGACGCGATCTATCACGTCCGCATTTTACCAAATGACGCCATCCACGATTTTCTGTGGTGCTACCACATAGTACATGACCACAGAAATATCTAAAAAATGGTTGTTAGCATTTTGGGAGCGCACGCAGGCACTCCCACATACTCGTTCCTCGCGGGGAGCAGGTATTTTTGCTTAACTTGATACCTATGGAACAACATTCTTGGCATCTGCAAAGCACGCATCACGCCATCCACAATTTTCTGCCGTTCTGCCTGCTAACAGTCAAAACTTAATCATGACCTTTTCGGTCATAAACCAAAGAAGTAATTGCTTTCGCCAAATTCAAACGTCACGCCATTGTCTTCAGCATTCTCGCGGATGGACTCGCGCATCTCCACTAGCTCTGGGAACTGCTCAAACCACAGAATTTTCGCATCCATTTCATACAAGTCGCCATCTACAGGGTAATCTTCGTCATCTAAGCCTATAAAATAGGAGAAGGTTTCAGCAAAGTCTTCCGCCGGATTTGTCGCCGCGTATTCGGTCACGAAAGCATCAGGATTTTCGTCAAAGAAGAAATATTCATCTTCCAAATCTAAGAGCTCTTCCACATCGAAATCCTCCCAAAATTCTTCTGTGAACAGGGCTAAATAAGAATCCTCAATCGCACAACCGTCTTCAAAGGCAACCGCTGTACATGCCGCCATATCTTCTTCAATACCATCATAAAATTCGTCATCAGATAGACCTTCCTCATCATCAAGGAGAATAGTCGGATAGGTCTCATACTGTGTATTGTTCAATGACAGAATATGAGCAAATTCGTGGATGATGGTTAAGGCACGTTCAGGGTCATCAAATATGGAAACACCAAATTCCCATTGGTCTTCGGCAAACTCACTCACGTAGGCCAGCGTATCTTCAGATTCAAACACTGTATATTCAACGATATAGCGTTCGACATAATCCGTAGGTAGCAAAACAACCAACAGAAGCCATAAGTCTTCGTGGCTCTCGTCGGCTTCACCACTAATCAGGCTTATCACGCCATCCTCGCCTACTTCATAACGAGCGAGTTCTTCAATACCCAAATCGTCTTGGGCGCTAACCACACCCATCGTAAACATCAGGACAATAAGAACCAGTAACTTTTTCATACATTTTCCTTTCGTTGGGAATCCCCTTGTAAACTTCCCTGATGCCACAATAACATGTAAAACATGCGTTCAAGCATTAAGACCATCAAATTTGATGCTTTAGAGCGAAAGCAATAAAAAAGGTAGCACCGCAGAAAATCGTGGATGGCGTTATTTGGTGAAATGCGGACGCGATAGATCGCGTCCCTACGATTCATCATGGTTCTGTAGGGACAACACCTATGTTGTCCGCGCCGAAAAAATAACCACCACGCTATCTTGTGGTTGTACCATAAAAAACAGGCTCACAATTATTTGTGAGCCTGTCCACAAACGAAAACAACTTAGCCTTTCAGACCACTGCTTGCGACGCCTTCGATGAAGTATTTTTGTGCGAAGACAAAGATAACCATCGGGGGCAGAATCGCAATTGCCGCGCCTGTCAGCACAATATTCGGACGGTCAGCCGCGACATTACTCAAGCGAATCAGCGAGAGTGTCAATACATGGTTCATCTCGTTACCCTCACCAATGATGAGCAAAGGCCATAAGAAGCTATTCCACGCATACAAGAAGCTGAAAATTGCCAGCGTCGCAATCGCAGGTTTACTGAGCGGCACAAAAATCTGCCACAAAATACGGAAACGACTTGCGCCATCCAACAGTGCTGCCTCTTCGATTTCTTTCGGGATACTGATGAAGAATTGGCGCATCAAGAACGTGCCATACGCCGTGAAAATCCAAGGCACAATCAGCGAAACCAGTTGGTTATTCCAATCCAAAATCACCATCAGGCGATAAATCGGAATAATCAGCACCACAAACGGAATCATGATACTACCGAGATAGGCTAAAAAGAGTGTATCGCGCCCTCTGAATTTAACACGGCTGAACGCATAGCCACCGAAAATCGACGTTATTAATTGCCCGACGACCACCAAAAATGTAACCAGCGAGGTATTAACTAGCGAACGATCTAAGTTCAAGTCAAAGAAAGCATCGTAGTTATCGACCTGAAATTCTACAAATTCAACAGGCGTTGCCGTGCGTTGAACAGCGAAAGTCTGTCTATCAAGATTCGTGGGGTCGTCTGGGTCAATGAACAGCGTTTTCGAGCCACGATACGCCAGCACCAATTCTTGCTCTACCCCGTCAATCGTCGCTGTATACAGGTCAAAATCTTCGATGTCATAAGCATCCGTGTTGATACTTTCAGGGATTTCACCCGTCAGGACGCCGTTTTCATCGCGCAAGGCTTCGAGAGCTTCGGCGTCTTCGGCAGTGGCATCTTCTGTGATGACCAAGTATTCGATGATGTCACCTGTTTCAACCGTGTCATCGAGCGGTAATTCCGCAACTAATTGGCTATTACGCTCATCTGTTGGCAAGATTAAATCCGGCGTGGTGAAAAAGCCAAAACGGGTATTTTCGCCTGTGCTGACCAGTTGCACGTCTTCGTCGTCAATCGTGAAATCGTAAAGGCGTAATTCTTCGCCTTCAACGTCGGTGGTCGCTTGGGTGTATGGCAAGAGCGCCGGCGGGAAACGAAAGACATCATCCGATGTTTTGAAAGATGTGAATGCCATGTACAAAAACGGAAAAATCATCAAGAAGCCGAAAAAAGTCAGCAAGATATAGGCAATCAGACGCCCGACAATCGTCTGCCACGTCAAATCACCGAGAAAATCTTGGGTGTTGGAATTATTATTTGCAGTCATAGCAACGCCTCCTGCCATGCGTCTAATTGTGCGAGGGTGACGCCTGCGCCACCGCAGACAATCATCAGAACAGAATCATAATCAGCGAGTGCTTCTGTATGGCGATACATCAGCGAGAGTGCCGCCCCACAAGCGGGTTCAACCAGCACACGGGCATCATCCGCGAAGCGCAAACAAGCATCGACAGCATCGGCATCACTCACCAAAACAGGTGTGATAGCGTGGCGCGTGAACCATGTCAGCAATTCGGGTGTGACTTCCAGTGCGCCGAGTGTTTTTGCGATTGAGGTAATCTGCGATAAGCGCCGTTTTTCGCCGGCTTGGTGGGCTTCATAGAAAGATGCCGCACCTTCTGTTTCGACAGCCAGCACAGGCACATCTGCCCAGCCGACAGCGTGCAAACCTTGTAGCACCCCGACCAGCAAGCCTCCCCCACCAACAGCCACAACAACAGCATCCGGTTTGGGCATCGCTTGTGACGCTTCGTGCATCATCGTTGCATGTCCGTCCCAGATAGCGGGATGGTCGAAGGGATGCACATATGCCGCCTCATCATTTTCTGCAACAATAGCGCGGGCATGTTCATCAGCATCATTCCAGACGTTGCCGTGTACGATGACCTCTGCATTTTGTTCGCGCATGCGGTCTTGCGCTGTCTCGGATGTGGTATCTGGTACGACAACGGTCACAGGCACGCCGAGTTGATTACCCGCGTAGGCAGCCGCGTAACCCGCATTGCCCCCTGATGACGATACCAGCCGTGTTTTACCTTGATTAACGGCGTGTTGGCACATAGCACCGATGCCCCGCATTTTGAATGAGCCAACGGGCTGATAGCATTCCATCTTGAGATAGATACTTTTGCCCAAGCGTGCGCTCAGTGCCGCATGATGCAGTGTGGGCGTTTCGATGTGTAGCGTATTCGTAGGTATCATCATTCGTCTTCCTCACCATTGAAGCGGAACTGTAGTAGGGTCAGGCTGAAAATGATGATGAACAGAATCCACGCCACCGACGAGGCATAGCCAAAGTTAAATGATTGGAAGCCCTGCCGATACATGTAGTAAACCGATGTCGTCGCATTTTCGGGAATCGGTTGCGCAGGAAATAGCGTGTACGGCTCATTGAACACCTGCAAACCCGTGACCATCGTCGTAATAAACACGAAAAATAGCGTCGGGCGCAACATCGGTATGGTTACGTTCCAGAACTGATTCCAGCGATTCGCGCCATCAATTTGTGCGGCTTCATAAAGTACATTTGGGATGCCCTGCAAGCCAGCTAAAACGAGTACCGTGTTATAGCCGACAACCTGCCACGCCGCGAGAATTACAATCGAAATCAGCACCCATTGCGGGTCGTTGAGCCAACCAATCTGAGGCGCTTCTGCACCGAACCAGCCCCAAATAACCGTCAGCGAATAATCTATATAGCCTGTCGTCGGGGTATAAAGCCAGCGCCAAATCAGCGCCGTCCCAACCACTGCCGCCACCGAAGGCAAAAAGTAAATCGCACGGAAAAATTTAACACCTGGCAACTTAGAATTGAGAACCAGCGCCATCCCAACTGCCGGAATAATCGCCAGTGGTAACAAGAACGCACAGAACAACAGCGTATTGCGCAAGCTAATCCAGAAAAGCCTGTCTTTTGCGCCGATGACGTGTAGCTGTCCTTGTGTTGTACCATCGTCTAATTCTTGAACCTCACCCCACGAAAACGCCACGACATAATCGTCACTCAAGATATTTTGCGCAAAAACGCCTGCTTCATCGGTTGATTGATACTCTAGCGACATCAACTCGATATAATTTTCTAAGCCGTTAAATTCTGGTACAGCGCCGACGGTATCGTTGGTGAAGCTAATGTAAAACGAGAGCAGAAGGGGTCCTGCAAAAAAGAGCATGAAACCCAGAATATTCGGCGCGAGCATGAACCACCCCTGCCATGCCGCACGTTGGTCAGGTGTTTCGCCGAAGTGGTCACGCAGATGCAAGAGCGACCAACTAAAATAACCAAAAATACCCGTTGCAATCGTCAACACCCAAGCATTTAGCGCCGTATCAGCCGTGACATACACCGACAACAGTTCAATCATCCCTGTCACGATATTAAAGTTACCAGGACCATCATTGAAGACTATCCCACCCGTAATAATATTAAACAGGGCTGGAGCGTTGAATCTTATTAGTAATCCATTGAAGAGTGTCCCTGTTAAAAGAACATACATGAGCGTCAAACCCGCGATACCCATCGCTAATCGCTCGCCTATTGTGCGGATAAGGCTACCTTCACGGAAACGCCCTGCCATCCAGAACAGTGCATATGCGCCAACAACACCCAACAAGGCGATTTGTCCGTTAGCGAGAATCATATCTACTAAAGGCTCAAAAGATTGGAATACACCCCACACGCCCAATAGCGCAAAAAGTGAAAACGAGAAGCCACTAAAATTGACGAGAATGCCGAGATAGCGCCCATCATTTGCGGTGTGGTCAGAGCCAATGGCAAAGCCAGCATCGCCTGTGGAGGCTGTCCCGCGTTTTTGCTTTTCTTCATCAGATGGATTGTGCGTGAGCATGAGAACAGTAGAGAGAACCGCCAGCACTGCTGGGATAAGAACGACAGTCGCGGCAAAATACTGAACAGGTTTACCGAGTTCGGCAGGTTCGCCCAAAATCATGAGGTCGGGTTGTCCGTAGATAGTAAATGACAACCAAGCGAGCGCGGCGGCAAGTAACCCATGCCAGACAGCACTCAAGACCACTACCAGAGGTCGGCTACCGTCGGACAAGGTGGAATCAGTCGTATGGGTGCTTGAGGTCATGATTTGCCCCTTGAAGCTATATTTTGTGGTAATAATTTTTCAGTCGTAAATCATCATTTCGGACGCGATAGATTGCGTCCCTGCAAAAAAGTATCGTCGTAGGGGACAACCTATGTGTCGTCCCGCACGGGCGCAGACACAGCAACGCCCCTACAAGAAGATTTATCGGACAAGGCACTTATGCTATCCGCTTGAGCTACCAAATTTGATACTTTATTTATATACACAAGATGCCCCTGCGAGCAGAGGCATCCTGCGATATTACATCATCTGTATATTGCTATACAAACGCGATAGCACCTGCTTATTCCATGCTGTTGAAGCTACCGGAAACGGTGTCACAGATGGTTGCCGTAAATTCTTCTGGTGTCAGGTCGCCATTGAAGATTTGGTCGATACCAGCAGCGTATGCGCTATCAACTGCGGGCCAATCACCGAAGAAGAGTGGTGCTTCTGTACGAACGTCTGGTGAGGTTGTACCGTCAACGAATGCTTGGTTGTTCACACCGCTATCTGGCAGGGTGTTCAAGAACAGGTCAATCGCTTCGTCGGTTGCACGGCTTGGAATGTTCGCGCCCAAGGATGCAATCTGACCCTGAATTTCTGCACTGGTGAGGCGTGTAGCCAAGTCCCATGCTTCTTCTGGAAATTCGGTGTCAGCGTTTACAACATAAGCACCCCAGAACAGCCAGTTGGTTTGTTCACCACTTGGACCGACTGGCAAAGAAGCAGCATTCCAGTTGAAGTCTGCATTAGCGATAACGCCTGGTGTACCCCAGCGACCATTCAAGTACATACCAACCGTACCAGCCAAGAATGGACCTTCAGCATCACCACCCCATGGGGTTGCATATTCATTGGTGTACAGGCTTTGTGCAAATTCGAGACCAACGGTGGTTGCGTCGTTATCGAGACCGCAAGCGGTGAAATCTTCATTGAAGAAACCACTACCAGCCGCGTTCACGAAGTAGCCCCAGTTTGCCCACCATGAGTTCATGCCGAAGCCTTCAATGTCGTCACCGAGTGCGTCGATAGCGGCAGCCGCTTCTTCAAATTCTTCCCATGTCCAGCCAGTTGCTGGTTCATCAAGACCCGCTTCTGCGAAGAGGTCTGCGTTGTAGTAGATTGCGAATGCGGATACATCGCGTGGGAGACCCCAGAGTGCATCGCCTTCTGCGCCTTCAACTTGCGTTGTGAGGAAGCCCATTGGACCTGCATAGAAGTCGTCTGCGCTGTAATCTTCGTCTGCCATAGCCAAGTCATTCAAGTTCAGAATCAGACCTTGCCCTGCGAAGCGTGCTACATCTGTACCTGGAATCCAGAATACGTCAGGTGCTTCACCCGCTTCGATTTCGGTCACGAGAACATCTTGGTAGCTTGCAGTTTCGGAACCACCTGGTTCGTATTCCAGCGCCACACCATCCCATGCTTCGTCGATGGTTTCGCTGGCAGCGGTATAAACGTCAATTTCTGCTTGGTTATCTGGGCGGGTACGCCAACGGAGGGTAACTTCTTCATCATCTTGCGCTACAACAACCAGCGCAGTTGGCAACATGAGCGCAACAATCAGCGCCAAAAATACCACACGTTTCATAAAACTCTCCTCATATAGAACATAAAGTGAACGGTATTGCTATTTTTGTTAGTATCCACGCGCAAGTCAGCGTTTTTGTGGATACTCCCATCTTAATTATCGCCGTGTAGACAAAGACTCACGTTTGATGAGTACAGGATCTATCACGACGTTTGTGGGCGTTTCGCCTTGCAAGCGCCTGAGTAATAAGGTGGCGGCTGCGTTTCCTAAATCAACTGGTTTTTGGTCAATCGTCGTCAATTGCGGTTGGGCAACACCCGCAAGCGGGATATTGTCGTAGCCAACAACGGATATATCGTCGGGAACTCGTTTGCCCAGTGCTTGCAAACCGGATAATGCGCCAATTGCCATGCGGTCATTGATAGCGATGATGGCTGTCAGGTGCGGTGCTTGTGCTAAAAGGGTTGTGACCGCTTTTGCCCCACCCTGCGACGAAAAATCACTTTCCACAATCGGCAACGGTTCATCTATACCGGCAGATTGATACACAGCTTGTATCCCGCGCATGCGTTCTTGGACAGCGAGGTTGGTTTCTAGGGCAACACTGATGATACCAATCTGTCGATGTCCCTCTGCCAATACTTGCTCCATCAACAATTTACCACCAGCATAGTTATCGCTATAAACGGTGTAATCACCCATATGATGACCCAGTACCACAGCCGGAACATTATGTTTTTCGGCAAAAGACGCAAATGAAAAGGCTTCTACGTTGTCGATAGCGATTAAGCCTTCGATGTAGCCACTCTGTACAAGACGCACGAAATGTTCATCTGCTTGGGCATCATCACCTATATGCGAAATACGTGGCATGCTCAACAAGATATTATAGCCTTCCGCTGTCAGCACCGTTTCTACACCTTCCAACACGCGCATAACGAGCGGGTCTTTGAAGATGGTGTCGTAAATATACGGAAACACCACAGCAACAATCGTTGTTTTGCCAGAAGACAAGGCACGCGCCGCTAAATTCGGGCGATACTCCAACGCACTAACCGCATCCAACACTTTGTCGCGGGTCGCTTCGCTGACATAAGGCGTATTCGATAGCACTTTTGACACAGTTGCAGTCGATACCCCTGCTTTTTTGGCAACATCTTGTAGAGTTGGCATAAATAACTGACGTGAATCTTTGGTAAAAACCAATAGTTAATCGCTTAACGAAAATATAGCGCGGAAAATAGTTTTGTCAAATAATTGCTTGGACAATTTGGGTAAATTAACTGAAAAACTTGCTCATATTCTTAAATGATAATGATTTTTGCGTCTTCTTGCTCAGTATTGGCATATTTGTGAAAACATGACATCTATTACGATATTTATTTATGGATTACTTATGAAGATTTCGTGCAACATTACAGTATAATCAAATTAATAATCACTGTAATGAAGGATAGAGATATTATGCTAAACAACTTGATGATTATTCTGATGGGCGTTGGTATACAAGCCATTATCTTTTTCTTTGTCATCAAACCGACACTCAATTTTTTTCTACCAATGGAAATCATTGATGGGCGCAAGCGCAAAATGATTGACTAACCACGCTTATTGTGTGGCATGGTAAGCACAAGCAATCCACATAAAATACATCCACATCCGCCTAGCACGGTTGGGCTAATGGGTTCGTGCAAAAGTAGGATACCCAAAAGCGCCGCCGTCAGCGGTTCAGCAAGCGTGAGTGTGCCTATACGCGAGACGCTGACCTTGCGTAAGCCATAGCCAAAGAGCATATATGATAACGCTGTAGCAATACCCCCTAAATGCCCTACCACTAATAAGCCACGTACATTCAACGCCCAGCTCACATCCACAAAAAATAACAACGGACTGAATAAAGCGTGCTTGCTTCGCGCATCGAACGATATTTTAGCCTTTTTAACTCGGGTTAAATTCTATTTTGCCATATTTATGATAGCAGGTTCGCAAAGTGTCCGCTTTTATTTTGTCAGTAGCGCAATTTAACGGTTAATGCCCTGCGTGGACACACACAAGCGAGTTAGTCTATGCTAGGTGTGTGAAAGACAATAGACGCTACGAGGATTTCATCATGGCACAAGCACAAACATCGACTATCGTTCAACTGTCATCAGATGCGGACATCAGCACATTGAGCGAGATTCCATCAGCTATTAAAACAGGCTTGCTGGTCTGTGGCGATGACCACGCCGTAGATTGTCATCAGGCATTGGCTACACTACGGGGTGATTGTGCGGGGATTGCCTTCGTGATTAATCGTCGCCTGCCCTATTCGCGCCGTGTCGTATCCGATATGAGCTTGTCGCAACATTATGGGGCTGTCTGCCGTGTATTCAGCAATGAAAAATCTGCCCGTGCATGGTTAGATGCACGGCTAGGCTAAAGTAACGCATCTGCAATCCGACGTGCCTCTGCTAAGTCATCGGGCGTATTGCAATTCATGAGGGCATGCGGAGGAATATCATGCTGGGCGAGTGTCGCTTCGGTGATGGTCTGTATAGGCACACGGTTTAGCAAGGCACGCACAGCAAATTGCTCGTTTTCAATGAGGCGCGTCACAGTTGGTAGTGCATCCGTATGATAAAAAGCATGTAGCATCTGCGCATAGCCAGCCGACTGTGGCACAAGTATTTTTGCTTCTGTACGCTGGCACTGTCCATGCATAAAACGCAACAAAGCCAGCGACACAAACGGCATATCACAAGCGAGTACCAGCGACCACTGTAAACTGTGTTTTTTTGCATGTGTCAGCACAGCATGAATGCCCCCGATTGCGCCACTATCCACAACACTATCTGCTAGCATTGGTAAGCCAAGATAGGCATATTCTGCGGGTGTATTCGTGACGATGACAGGGGTCACAGTGGGCGCAAATGAACGCGCCACACCTATCACCCGTTCGATAAGCGGTATGCCACCCACTCGCAGTAGGGCTTTGTTCTGCCCCATGCGACGGCTTTTGCCCCCTGCCATAATCGCAATCTGGATTGCCGGCTGGCTCATGCTGTTTCGGTTTGTTTGGCAACTGTCGCTTGCAGAATATCCGCAATCACATCTAACGGCAATTTATCCAGCGATTTGAAGCGAATACAGCTTTTGCCACAATTCAAATTACCTAGTCTCTCGCGGTGTTCTTCTACAATATCCATATCCATGTAGAGGCTCATATAATTTTTCTGTGATGCCAGCGCACACAACGAATCCCCCTCTTTGACCCAATATGTAGGCATACTATAAGTGAGATCTTCGCTGGCTTGTGGCACTTGCTCTTTGATGAAGGCACGGAGCGTCATCAGGTCATCATGGTGCGCTGGATTTTTCAAATTCTCGAAGTAGGTGGTCATTGCGTCGGTCATTATTGCCCCCTAATTGGCTATCGTTTTTGAACATTCTTATGTGTAGCGCGGTATAACACATCACAATCACATGATGTATATACAAAGTGTATTTTCATTATACAATAAAACGGACAAAAACAGAACAAATTAGCTAGGGGATACGATGCAAAATATAGATACATTCTTGGATAAGATTCTACAAAAGCACAGCATTCCGGGCTTACAGGTCGGTATCCGGCAGGGAGATGATGTGCTGTATACGCTGGCACACGGCAAAGCAAATCTCGAACATAGCGTGCCTGTGTCTGATAGCACCACTTTTGAGATTGCTTCTGTCACCAAGCCCATGACGGCGATGGTCGTGCTGGCATTGGTCGATGAAGGCAGAGTCGATTTAGACGCCTCCATAGCAAATTATTTGGATATACCGAAGCAATGGGACGCTGTCACTGTGCGACATTGCTTGGCACATCAGAGTGGGATTCCGAATTACATCAACGATGCGTACTGGTCACTGACGCGCAAAGACAAAACACACACAGAGATACTTGACCTCGTGCGCAATGAGGCGCTCATGTACCCACCTGGCGCACGTAATCATTATGACAATACAGGATATTATCTGTTGGGCATGCTAGTAGAAGCCTGCACAGGACAAAGCTACGCCGACGCTATGCAACAGTATCTATGCCAGCCCTTAAACATGACGCACACCCGCGCCAATGACTACCGTGCTATTCTGCCGAATCGTGCGCAGGGGTATGTGCTAGATGAAGATAGCGAAACCCTGCTCAACAAAGATTTTTACAGCACATCAAATACGTTCAGCGCAGGCACGATGGTATCGACAGCAGGTGATTTACTAAAATGGGCAGATGCCCTCACCATAGACAGCATCTTATCCGATGCAACCCGTCCGCTACTCTGGACAGCGCATCCCTCGGAAGCAGGCAATGAGCGTGATAATCACTATTCGATGGGCTTAGGCTTTTTCATTGTTGACCATCCACGCGGGCAATTTGTGGGGCATAATGGCATGACCGAAGGCTATGTAAGTGCCTTCGTGCATTTCCGTGAGCGTGATACCACATTGGCACTTTTGTGTAATCGCGGGGGCATTGGCGATTGTCACGAGATACTGTTCACAATTGCAGATGAGGTCGTGCCGGAGTGGGGTTTTTCAGCTAATTCAGACACAGCAGAAAAGTGATAAACCTACCTTACAAAATTAATTTGCACGCATCTCCAAAGCGGGGTATACTCTTTTTATCCTGTTTCGTTGGTAGAGGGACGTTGCGTCAACAACATCCCTCTAAAAAGACCCTTTGCAGGATCACAAACCATCAGCAGTATAACGCGCTCTCCCCTGTCTTAATAGGTTGGCAGGTGTGTGAGTTGCATGTATGGCTGGTAGATTCGTAGTACGTGAAGGGCATCAGCTATAAATAGGACAAACCGCATCGTAAAATGTGCTGTTTGCTGTTGCAGAGGCGTAAACATGCCATCGTCGGATACGAATAACGGGGTGTTATCTACTAGGTGGTTGCCGAAGCATAGTGACAAACGCACGCAAACGCGGTTGCATGTCGGGAAGATTGCCTTGACGGGCGTTCTCCCGACATGAAATTTTTTACGCTTTAATTCCACGACATCTGATTACGAATGCGCCAGTATTCACGAGAAGATTGTGCCATGCGCGAAAGTGCCGCCGCCGCCAAATGATCCCAGCCAACATCGAACGCGCCTATATTGCTCTCCAAATGTTCGACATTTGCCGCGCCACTGAGTACGACATCCACCCACTCTAGTGATAACACTGCCGCAAGTGCCAGTGCATCTACCGTTGTTTCTAAACGATTCGACTCTACATTGAGCGATGCCAGATTCAGGATGAAATTAGGGTCGGTATTTTTCTGGGTCAAGCGACCATTGGCGAGTGCCTCTTTGATGATGACACCCATGCCTGCGATATGTGCCGCATACAGCGCATCGCCCGCAGATTGTTCTAACACATTCCATGTTGCTTGCACCGTGTCAAACAAGCGCACGCCATCGACACGCACATTAATGGCTTTGCTGATAGCAGCCGGTTGATTTTCTCCTCTGACAGTCAAGCCAATTTTGATATTCTCTTCTTTCATTTTTGCCAGTTCAATCAGCACATCGCGGTTTTGCAAAACACCTGTATCGAGGGTCGCGCTGTGTATCTGATAGATGTTGATATACTCGCCGAGAATCGCTTTTGTTTCGCCCCACTGACGCTGTAGCATGTTCAGGCTATGCTCTTTGACTTCGTGCGTGGCGGCGTTGACTTGCCAATCAGCCGTGTAGGTATAGCCCCACTTGCTACTAACCGTCACATCGCCTGGTTTGAGGTCACGTTTTTTGAGCCACGATGCCAGAAATGCTTCGCCTTTGCCATAAGAGCGTGCTGCGTCAAAGTAGCGCACCCCCGCATCATACGCCGCATCTAGCACCGCATGAGCATTTTCGCGCATGGCATCCACATCATAATCTTTACCTAAGTCATCGGCATGTTCGAGGTTGATATACCCTGGACGACCTAGCGCCGCCAGACCTATCCCCATGCGGGATGTTTCTATACCACTATCGCCGAGATGTGTCATTTCCATGTGCTTTATTCCTTCATGATGATATGAGTTCAGGTGGATACACAAAAAAGCTATCCACTGTTTTTTGTGAATATAGTCATTATACCTAATCAGGGAGCGTAATTCACATTAGGGTCTGTATGGTAAAGCGTAATCGCGTCAAATTGAAATGACTTGCAAAAAAGCCTTTAAACTACAGAGGCACGGAGACACCGAGAAAATCGTCATATGAAAGCACGCAGTTTACAAAAAATGTGTGTTCTAAAAAGCGTAAGATATAGATTTTACGAGCCACGTAATTCATTGTGTGGCGATATACACTGAAACAGACATACCCTCTATCAGAACATATGTTTGACCAGCACTCTAATTTTGTATATACTACGTATAAATGGCTACATGGAGGGCGATGATGGCAACAAAAACCGAATGGATTTTCAAATACAGTTTTGCGAAGTTGCATCCTTTGTATGTTGATAAGGCAGAGCGCAAAGGACGTACTGTACAGGAAGTGAACGAAATTATTCGCTGGTTGACAGGCTATAGTCAAGACGAACTAGAGGCGCATATCGAGAATGAGACGGAGGTTGCAACTTTCCTCAGCGAAGCACCGGAGCTAAATCCATCACGGGCATTGATTAAGGGTGTGGTCTGTGGGGTGCGCGTCGAAAATGTCGAAGACCCGATGATGCGTGATATACGCTATTTGGACAAATTGATTGATGAACTGGCAAAAGGCAAAGCGATGGCGAAGATATTGCGCGAGCCGGTTGCTTGAGTGGATGTGTGCTGGATGCTTGTTTTAAGTACAGTTGAAAAAGTTCTGAGGACTGAGTGCTGAGTTATGACGCTCAAAAGCATATTCTACATCCCAACGAACTGATTTGTTTGTACTTACTGACCCGCTCGTAACTTTCTAAATATCATGGTCAAGAAATTGCGGACGCACCAAGGCGGCGTCCCTACACTGTTGGGAGAATCTGCGGACTTGAATGTTCAAAAAACCAACAAAATGTAGGGACTGGGCTTGCCCTGTCCGATATTCACGATACCAGTTCGTAGACAAGTCACTTTATTAGTAAGCTGTTTGTTCAGCCTTAGATAGTCATGGTTGCCTCAGTAAGTGGGTATCCAGCTTATTTTTATTTCACGACGAAGACACTAGGGACACAAAGACATCACGCAAAGATAGAGAATTTTTCTGCTGAATTTGTGCTTTTTGTGCAGGGTCGGTATACTGTTGAGCAACTGTCAACATAGACTCTACGAGCGAAAGGACAATGACTTATTGTGCACACGCATTCCCCTTACAATTGGCACGCGAGGCGATTCTGCTTGGAAAATATACTGACGCTATCAACCTAATTGCCCCACTCAGCAAATCTATCACCCTCAGTAAAGACACGCCTCCTGATGACAAAACTTTAGACGCCCTCTTCTTCCATGCTTATCTCCATGCATGGGATGATGCCTTCTCGCGTGCGGATGCCATTGCACAGATGAAACAGGTCGCTGAATACAAGCATCCCGAAGCGAATTATGTATTGGCTGTTTGCCCCGACCTCATTTTGGGAGATGGCTTTGCTTTGCCCAGCACTGAGGAACAACTGGCGTATCTCTGGCAAGCCTACTTGCATGATTCTGTCGCGGCTGGTGCGGATTTAGCAGATTGTTATCTACGAGGGATAGGTGTGTCACGAAGCCGAAGTGTTGCACGTCTTATTTTGCATAGCAAGGTTAAAAGGCGTGTAGGGAACTATCCCAAGACGTGTTTTTTGCTGGGCAAATTAGATCTGGATATAGGTGGGCGTTATTACGATGACTACTTTGTGTATGGCATAAGTAACAAGCATCCATATGGTGATAAATATGTGTTATTGACCTATGAGGAATATTATCTCGATATGCTCGTCAAGGTCGGTGCTGATACTGATTCAATCAGTAGAGCAAGAGAAAAACGCGATAAACACAAAGCAAATCTACTCTCAGAATGGGAAACATACTTGTATCACTTTTGCCAACAGACACTCCGTTATGATTTACGGGGGGCAGACTTCGATGCCTTCTGTGATTTTGTGTTCGACCATTATCCACTTTCGCCTAATGACTTTGATAGTTTCCGTTGGGATAGGACAGCAACCGTACTTTTTGATTCTGGCGAACTTACCCGTTTTTATACGGCGCTGTTCAGTGACCCCGCATTTGCAAAAAAACGGTATAGTACCGACCAAATCAAGCAGGCAATGGAGATGGGTGGCATTCGTGGCTGGCAAGAATGGACAGTTGGGTGCGCGATGACCAGCCAAGGTACGACTGTTGCAGAAACAGAGGCTTTACTACGTTCCGTGTATGGACTGTTTGAGGGTTTGCTC
>JBCBKJ010000020.1:0-79067 GCA_038522085.1 Chloroflexota bacterium | reverse complement strand
TGCAAATCTTTCAATCAAGAAAGAAAATCTTACTAAACCTGAACTTGATATTCTGATTTTGACTGACGCTAATAGCATGGGTATCAATCTCCAAGATGCCAGTGTAGTAATCAACTATGATTTGGCTTGGACGCCTGATGTGATCATTCAACGTGCTGGTCGGATTATGCGCTTTTGGCAAGAGCCACGCTTGGTCAAAATATATGCTTTTGTAGCCTCTTTTGGGCATGATGATATAACGCAAGGTAAACTGCATCGGCTAGTTGAGCGTTTTAGGTCTTTAAGCCTGAGAAGTAAGCATGCTCAAGAAATCACTGAAATGCCTATATTTCCTGAAAAAGATAATCAAGTGATCACATCTCTTGGAGATTTTAGTAAAGTCACAATTGAGGATTTTGGTGAAATTGATATTAAGGAAATTGAAGAATATTCTGGTGGCTCTCCCTTCTTAATGCACATAACGGCACTAAAGCAAAATGAAACTCGTGTAAGCGAACTTGATGATGATATAAATAGTGCATTGTTATATGACGGTAAAGATGACCTAGTATATCTATTGATTCGAAACAATGATGAGTATGAGTGGATTATCTATAATGTCACTCGAGAGAGGGAAGAGAACTTCACAAATGATGAAATATTAGAGTTACTGCGTTGTTCTCCAGACGAAGAGCCTGCACCGATTGACCCTGATATACTTGAAAATTACACTCAGTACCTACGTAACAATTGGTGCGAAACAAATGATATACCCTACGATGAGGTAGAAAGAGTTTGTGCATTGTATTTGAAATCTAAAGATGAAAAACCAAATCTGGAGGACATGATAGAGCAAAATGCAGAGACTTGGAATTAACTACACCAAGCCTCTTAAAACAAAAGCTCAACTCTGAGGTTTACGGTTTGCAATCACCCTAAATAGCCGATGACGGTACGGCTCACCATCCAACATCGCTATCAACACAGGTAACAGATGCTTGTGGTCTTTTTGCGCCCAGATAGCGAAATCACGGCGCGTATCTTTCGGTGCATCCGCAAAGGCTTGCTGCGCTTCTGCTTCGAGCGCCTCCGCTTGTGCTTGAATAGCTGTCACCCAGCCGCGCACTTCGTCCATGCGGTCTTCATGGATGATTTTTAGCAATTCCTCTGCGCCCCCTGTCGCCACAGATTCTAAAACGCGCTCGTAGGTCAGATCTTCTTTTGCACGACGCAATTTCTTGAAACCCTCCCCTTTGAACTTGAAGCGTTGCCCATCTGCAAAATCAACCACATAGCCTTCATGTGCAGGATGCAAAGTGTACAAACTCTCCAATAGAGCATCAGTAGATTCAAATCTGTAGATAGTTGGTAACGTAAAACCAAATTGCTCCGCCAAACCCTCTACAGCCGAAAAAGGCAGGTAGTCCCCTGTGAAGCGATTGCGTACCGCCAACAGCACCAAGTCTTCGCGCTCACCATAATCAATCACGACGCTGTAATCAGGATAGATAATCTCGAATAAGAGCGTCAACTCAGTCGGCAATTCGCTCAGGTCAAAGTTGGCTTGCAAATACGCCGTTGCCCACTTCGCTTGCGGACTCAAATTATCGAAGCTCCCGCGTGTCGCAATATGATAGCCATCTGCCTCGCGGTACAGAATGCCTAAGCTACCGTCTAATTTTTCGGTTGCCACTTGAATAGGCGCATCCGTCGTCACACCACCTTCGCCCCACCGAAAGAATTTGTCGAAGGGACGGGCGACTATCTCGCCTGTTTGTATATTGATGATAAGTCCACGACTGACCTTCTCGAAGAAGTTCCACGAATTATAGCCTTTCGCAATCGTCGTATAATTGAAAATACGCAAATCGCCTTTGCTATGCGTTTGCACATCGCCATAATCCGACCAATTCGTGAAGCCATTTCGTGCCAACGTGATAATGTCATCAATAGACGTGATAGCTGTGAGTGTCACTGTGTCCTCTTTCTTTTATCGTCACAGCTAGTATAGCATGCAAAGAGGTTTTTGAAATACGTAAAAGTTCTTAAAGGTTCACAAAGGCGGATTTCAATCCCGTAAGGCGTCGCATTCTGCTTCCAACACACCCATCACAATCGTCGGTGGCGCACCCCAAACAGTAATCGTGTCATCCGTTAGTAGCTTATATTTTGTGCTGATTGCTCCTACATCCAGCGTCTTACTTCCAATCACCACCTGCGCGATACCTGTCTCACGGATGGCATAGGTACACATCCAACACGGCTCGGCTGTCGTGTATAACGTGCAATCTTGTAAGTTCATCGTACCCAGCGCATCACAGGCTTTTTGCACGGCGATAATCTCGGCATACCCCGTGACAGTGCGCGTCGATGGGACAATTTCATATGCCTCCGCGACAATCGTCTCCCCCTGCAAAACCAACGAACCAACTGGCACATCGCCCTTTGCCTTTGCCTCTTTCGCTAGTTCAATACACCGTTGCATATAGGTTTCGTGCATAATGTTTGCTCCCTTTCTGAGTAGTCTGCTCAAAACATAAGCAAATTATAATCGAAACGTTTCATGGGGTTGGCATATACGGTATCCGAAATAAAAGAACCGTCTCCACCGTATGGTGATAGAGACGGTTATCTTATACCACATCATCAGTATGTCACTGGCTTGGCATGTGGATTGAGAATTTATTATTCGGACGTATCCGACGATGTGGCAATAGGGGTTACGATACGGAAACCAATATGGTCATCCCGATAACGGGGTGGATCTTCAAAGTGACGGTATGCAGAGCGTGCAACAAGCGCGTTGCTACCCCACCAACCACCTTTTTCAATTTTAATTGTGCCGGAACTGGGTCCGGTTGGGTTTTCAGTTTGGTCGAGCAAGTCACTATAATCGTCAGCAAGCCAATCGGATACCCATTCCATGACATTCCCTGCCATATCATGCGCACCTACCCAGCTAACGCCATCAGGATAGCTACCAACCGCAACCGCACCACGACTATCTTCAATATTCGCTAAACTGCTGTCCCACTCATTACCCCAAGGATAAATATTCGACTCAGGACCGCGTGCGGCAAATTCCCACTCAGCTTCCGTTGGCAGACGACCACCGCGCCAATTGGCATAGGCTTCTGCTTGATAATAGGACATACACGCGACAGGCAATTCAGCTTCATCATGTGTACCCCAGCATAAATAATGCAGACGGTCTACATTCTGGTCTTCCAGCCAATTCCAACCAGCCGCCGACCAGTAATCTTCTGTTGTGTATCCACCATCATCAATGAAGGCTTGGAACGCGGCGTTCGTGACTTCAAATTCATCAATCCAGTAGCCTTCGGTCAAGCAAACTTCGCGCTGAGGTTGCTCTGATGGCAAGCGATTGATAGCCCATGATGGCGCATCCAATGTTTCCGCATATGCCGCTTCGTCCGCACTTGTTCCCATCATGAAACAGCCGGCTGGTACATAAACTTGCGAAATACCAAAATCGTCCACACGACGATCACCCGCTTGAAGTTCTTCGGTTTCTTGTGCAGATACCATAATCATGCTTCCTAAGATAAAGATACTGGTTAAAATTAATCGGTACATGTGATTGTCCTATCCTTGCGTTAGTGATGTCTCCAATTATAGACAAGCTGTACACCAATTTCTGGCAAAAAATGAGCCACTTCATGACTGCTGAAGCGAGTTTTTCACAACAACTTGATAAACACATCACCGATTCGGGGTATTCCATAAGCCAAGTGGCGCGTCTGGCAGATATTTCTAAGCGCACACTCGCTAATTGGGTCGCGGGTCATGTGCAAAAACCACGCGATGCCGAAGCTGTCCTGCGCTTGTGCCAGTCCCTCACCTTATCACCAGTGCAAACGCAACACCTATTCTCACTCGCGGGTTTACCTGCGCCGAGTAGTTTGATAAGCGACATTCCTTTTCATATTGGTCCCGATTTGCCGTATTTTGTCGGACGCCAACCAGAGATAGAGGCTATCACCAGCGATGTAAAAACGGGTAAATTGCCGTTTGCCTATGCGATTATCGGCATGGCAGGCGTTGGTAAAACGACACTCGCTTGGCATCTTGCACACCGTCTACAATCTTATTTCCCTGATGGCGTGCTATGGGCGCAGGATGTCGCACAAGCCAATACTATCGAAACAGCCCTGACCTCGTTTGCGCTCTCTTTTGGCGTGGATGTCAGTGAATTACCCGACCTTGATAGCAAACAGCGTGTATGGCATACGATGATGCGCGGTAAACAGGCAATCATCATTCTAGAAAATGCCGAACAGTTCGCAGACCTTGCGCCACTGTTGCCTGCGCAGGGGTCAAATTTGGTACTCATCACCACTCGTCAACAAGGATTCGGCACAATGGATGGCGCGCGTGCAGTGAATCTATCCTGTTTCGATACCGAAGCATGGCAGATTGTCGAACACTTTTTACCAGCCGAGCGTATCCGTGCCGAACATGCCGACTTACAAGCCTTGATAGATGCCGTGGGTGGCTTACCGCTTGCCCTCAGTATTACGCTTAGTCGTTTATCAACCGAACCCCATTGGACTGTCGCGCAATTCAATCAACGCCTAGCCCGTATAGACAGCCTCGCTACCGATAGCGTTAGTGTGCAGAGTGCCTTCGCGCTCACCTACGAACGCTTGCCGGAATTAACGCGCATGGTCTTTAGCGTTTTGGGCATGTTTGATAGAGATACCATTTCTTTAGACGCGCTTGCCTCCGTGCTAGATTTACCCCTTGATGATACCTTAGCTGAATTGACACTCCTCTACCGTGCCTCACTCGTGCAATACAACAAGGCGGATACTTATCGCTTACATCCCTTATTGGCGCAATTCGCCCGTCGCACACCACCCGCAGAGAATTTCCAACTGCGCTTCATAAATTATTATGTCTCCTACATCGAAGCTCATTATCACGATTACGATACACTCACAGCACAACTCACCAACATCCTGCGCATGATAGACATCGCCTTAGCGCATAATGCAATTGACGCGCTTGTGGATACCCTGTCTATGTTCTTTTCATTTTTGGAAAATCGGGGTTTGCTACGGCGCATCGACACACAGATGAAACGCTTATACGAGCAGGTACAAATGCACGATGACACGAAACAAAAAGCGATTGTCGCGTATTACTATGGACGACTAGAGCGTCGGCTGGGGCATTGGCAACACGGCGAAACACTTACACGGGAAGCACTCACGCTCAGTACAGCCAATCAGCAAATCCGTGTCATGTTGCTCTGTCACAATAGCTTCGGGATTCATGCCCAGCAATCGGGGCAGTTAGAGGATGCCTTGTTACACTTCGAGCAAGCACGCACTATCATCAACGAACATGCGTTATTTGGCTATCGCTACTCAAATCTCATCAACACGGCAACTGTACATTACAAGCTGGAAGACTATGCGACTGCCCACGACCTCGCACAACAAGTCCTCGACCACATTGACGATATAGACAGCGAACCCGAATATATTCTCATCACACTTGGCTCTGCCTACGCGCTCCTCCGAGACATCGCCCACAAAGAAAACGACACCGCACAAGCCCACTACTATCAAGGCAAAGGCTTAGCCCTCGCCAATAAAATCGACCATCCTACCTTACGCGCAGAATTTTCCCCCACATCGACGCTACGATGAAAAATATACCCATCACGCATCCGGCACAAGCACAATCGTCCCCCATGCCTCACCCGCATTCACCTTCTCGTAAGCAGATTTCGCCGCCTTCAGTGGCAACTGTTCAGCAATCTTTATGCTGATGTCACTCCCAGCGACCATCTCCAATAATTTCGTCGCGTCGCCATCCTTGAGCGTGTCGGTAGCTGTGTAGAGTGTGCCATTCAGTGCCACCAAATCTTGCATATTGAATGTCACCTCTTCAGTGGCATAGGTCGCTAAGCTCAAGATACGCCCTTCAATCGCCAACATCTGTATAGCTTGCTGAATCGAATCCCCGCCGTACATATCCACCACCAGCGACGCACTTACATCATCAGTGATGCTCATGAGCAAATTGAGCAATTCTTTCGTACTGAGGCTATCATCAAAGACCATATCTGCCCCTGCTTCGCGTAGCTGTGCTGTATGCTGAGGTTTATCGAGTGCTATCACGGTGCAGTCTTTCCATTTGCAAATTGCCATCGCCGCCCGTCCCAATGGTGTACCAGCCCCTTTAATGACGACAGTTTCACGCTTCCGCAGACGTGCGCTATACGTCAAACCACTCCATGCTCGCCTTAACGGATAGCCGCTTGCCGCCGCTGTTATGTAATCAATACTATCCGGCAAAATAATGAGGTGTTCGGCATCTACAGCGACATAGCCAGCGTGTGTGCCATTGCGGTCTATGCCAAGATGATCATAATGGCTGACCAGCACACGCTCTCCCACTGACCATATACCTGCCTCAGCAACCTCATCGCCCAGCGCGACAATCTCCCCAGCCGCATCACAACCCAGCACATGGGGCGTCTTGTCCATCAGGGGCAAATAGCCCGTATACTGCAACACATCCTCAACACCGACTGCCGCTGCATGTACCTTGACAAGTACCTCTGTGGCTTTCGGTTGAGATATTAGCAACTGTCCATAAACAAGCTGTTCATTCGCATTGATATACGCCGCTGGCATGCTATCTGGAATATTGACCATGATGACCTTCTATAAACTGTTTATCCGTAACGCCACTACCCAAACTGCTAATCGCTGACTAGCTCATAAGCCCACTATCTGCATGATGCCCCGTGCCAAGAAAAAGACACCCACCGCGACCAACAAAATTACTATAAATTGTACAATGCCCGTCACCTGCGGCACAAAAATACCCAGCAAAGGCAAACTAAACAGCACCAGCATCACACCACCAAAAACAGCATTCCGATAGCCATATTTGCGTGTGACATTCGTCCGCGATTCATCGAGCTTATCAAGCATACTCTCGGCAGTCTCGCGCCCGATACCTTTCTGTATC
Source organism: Chloroflexota bacterium (assembly GCA_038522085.1). Taxonomy (GTDB): domain Bacteria; phylum Chloroflexota; class Anaerolineae; order Aggregatilineales; family Phototrophicaceae; genus JAUZRW01. Next base: position 72,077 of record JBCBKJ010000020.1, on the reverse strand, counting down.
AAGTCATCAATCACTGCCGCCCGTGATTTACCTTCTTTGATACGCTCTGCCGCATAATAATACAATGCCAACGCCGCATTCTTCAGGTCAGTATCTTGCTGGCGATTCTCACTCATGGATACAAAACTCTCTGCTCATCAACACAATTACATGTAGTATACATGCGAATAATGATTTCGCGTGTTTACAGTAGGCTATGACGATAATAGTCTTTTGCGCACAAAATGAAATAACGACGCTGTTATCGTCCATTGTATCTTGAGATGAGGTACAATTTGCAACGAAGTAGAGCTTGAAAGTCCCCTCTCCGCCAGCGAAGCGCAGGGGGGAGGGGATTTAGGGGAGGGGTTAAGAGTAAAATACGAACCTCGCTCTAACCTCCATATTGACTTCTTCATTACTCACTTCTCAGAACTTTTCAACTGTACTCAACTCAAGCCCGGATAATCCAGAAACAGCACCTCAAACGCCATACGCATATTCGCGTTCGTCTTGAGCGTCGTGTTCAACATGTTGCGCGTCGATTGCAAGGCACGCAAGGCATCCTCTGCACGAATAGTCTGCACCAATTGTTGCATCTCTACCCGCCTGTCACTATTGCACGGCTTGACCGCACTGCCCTCTGCCATCAACAAGACATCGCGCCAGTAAGTCTGCCATGTTTCCAGCAAATAACGAATCGCGTCGTTATCCTTCCGTGCAACCTTCTCTAACTCACCGGCAATCTCAAAACGCTTCACACGCTTGCTATACACCACCTCATTGAGCATCTTCAGCATATCATTGCGCTCTTGCATAATGACCTCATTTTTGAGCGCCTCCAATGCCCATTCAATGCGCCCACTGCTCAAGCGTGCCAGCAACTCAGCCTGTTCTTCATCTGCACCGTGCATCTGCAAATAGGCTTTGATTTGCTCACTCGGCACAGGACGCAACGCCACTATCTGACAGCGACTGATAATCGTCGGCATAATATTTTCAGTGGATTCTGCCATCAACAATAAGACAGCATGCGGTGGCGGTTCTTCAATCGTTTTCAGCATAGCATCCTGCGCACGCGGGTCGGCACGGTCAAAGCCTTCTAAAATCGCCACCCGATAGCGTGAATCATAAGGCTTCAGCGCGAGTAATTTCATGAGGTCACGGAGCGTATCAATTTTCAAGCGACCTGTACGTTCATCACGGTCAGTATAAAGTATGTCAGGATGGTTGCCGCTATAAATGAGCTTGCATGAACGACAATCGCCACACGGACGCACGCCTAAATCATCATGCGTGCAATTGAGCGCCATCGCAAACGCATGCGCCAGCTTATTCTTGCCGATACCCGGCGTGCCGGTGATGAGATACGCATGCCGATTGCGCTGATTCGTAATGCTCCGTTGCAAAAACTCAACGGCATAATCATGCCCCCAAACGTGCCAGTTATGATTGCGTGCTGTCATCATCTCATCTCTCTGTAAATTACTGTTGTGCCATCATGAGTGCATTGTCCGCTAATCTTATTGTAGGGGCGTTGCTGTGTCTGCGCCTATCGCCCCAAATTCACCAAAAACCATGAAGCGCCTCTCTCCATCAGTGAGGAACGAACGTCTTGGAGAGGGGGTGGGGGAGAGGTCAAATGGAGCGCAAACTCACTCCACCACTATCTCGCCCAGCACATAAAAATCACCCTCACCGACCCCTAGCCGTGCCGACGCATCATTCACATCATACAAACCCACAATGAGCGTATACGTCCCAGCAGGCAAATCCGATGGAATCAACAGCGCGTGATTATCGACAACAGGCACGTTCGGTTGCCATAGCGTCGTCAGGGCTTGATTCGCAACAGGTTCGCTATCGCGTTGTGCTACTAACATGCCGTCACTATTCAACAATTGCAAAAATACCCTGTAGCGCGTATCCAGTTCCCTGTCTGTTGACCATGTGAGTTGTACTTGTAGCGCATCATTAGGCACTACCGTGTCGCCACTCAGCGCGACCTGTTCCAGTGTGATAGCCTCGCCGAACATCACGTCTGCTTGCTCAGTAATCACAAATTCTGTCGGCGTGGCATAGCGCTCAAAACGCACATCACCCACCCAATCACTTGTCATCTGATACGCCTGTGTGTTGAGCGTGTTGGCAACCACACCTTCGCTATCTTGCTCGCTCTGCCCAAACCACACGACAAACACGCGCTCATGGGCATCAATCACCGCTTGCGTATCGCCTGTGATGTCTTCGCTAGCAGGCAACGGATACACCGGAATATCGGCATCATAATAATAGCCAAAAATTTCTTGTAAGCCCGGCGCACTCAAGATAATCGCATCGTCACTGTCTGCTTCGGCTTCGATAGTCGCAACCAACCCCCGATAATCGTCACGGACATATGGAGCATCTGTGTAAAGCGGAGGCAAAATCTGTGCTTGTTGCCATCCGAAAGCGACAACTGCCAGTACTGCCGCAATTTTCGGCACAAACAAGCGTAATTGACGCTCCCAACCAGCAACGTTATCAGCCTGTTCTGGCACAATCGACCACAGTACCCATACCCCGCGTCCCATCCACAGCGCGAAAGCCAGTTGTGCCGGAATCAAAAAGCGTAAATAGCGCTCGTACAATTCAAGATACAGATATAGCCCTGTCGATAGCACGACCCACACAACCGGCAACAGCATCATCCAAACGCCATTTTTTCGCTCGTCGGTGCGTGTCAGCAAGCCAAAGAGCAACAAGAAATAGGCGACGACATTCATCCCCCCCATGCCCTCATCAAAGGTGATGCCAAACGCAAACCAACCCTGAATGATACGCACGGCTTCACCCAATGGAATCACGGCGCTCACATTCGGTTGGGCGCTAATCTGCGAGACTGCTACCAGCAACCAAGGCGCAAACGCCGCTACTGTCACCAGATTGACTACCGTATAACTCAAAAAAGCGCGTCCGACTTGCCCCCATGTCGTTTCTTCGTCGGTGGATGCGCGGTATGCCAGCGTCCCCAATAATAAAACCGCCATTGCTCCTTGTGTCAGCATCACCAGCGCATAACTGACATGCGTGTATTCGCCTACAATATTTATCAGCGCAAAGACACCCGCCCATGCCCATACCCATTGCATGTTACGATTGCGCCGGAAAGCCAACTGCGCCCAGCGCACAAACGCCCACATGCTCAAGACACTCACCCCAGCTAGCATCGCATACATGCGCGTCTCTTGCGCATAATGAATGCTGAAGCTATTCAACGCGACAAACAACGCTGCCGACAATCCGACCATCGGATGAAATAAGCGTTTCCCCAACGCAAATACACCTGCCACACTCACCAAACTCCACAAGACAGAATACGAGCGCAAGCCAAATTCTGTGCTACCAACACCATCTTCATAGATAGCAAGCGAGCCAAAATACGCAGGCACATGCACATTATTCTGTAAACGCGGAATCATCTCCGCCAGTGTGCGCTGACTATGCCCAAAAGCCACGCCCTCGTCATACCAGAGGGATTGTCCGCCAAGATTGTGTAAGCGCACGCCAGCCGCCAGCCATAAAATGATGAGCATCAAGCCAATATACAGTGCTGATTTACTTTGTTTAGAGAGTGAATCTGTCATCGAGGTCATTTATCCGTGTGTGCATCCGCGCCATATTGAACCACACACGCGCACCTGCGCACAGTGCTAGTTTGCGCTTTTTGATACATGACCGCATAAAAATTGTGCTATCTACATCTTTATTCATTTTGGTGAAAATTTGTGAGTAAGCTAAATTGTGTTCCAGCAACCCTCTATCCTCATAAATAACCCACCACATAACACATATATCTGCATGTCTACCGTTTTCGATACACTGCCATATATGCAATCAGACATCTCCAAAATACGTTACAATCGCATCACGAGCCGACTAGCGGATTCAGATAGGAGCTAATGTGGAAGAACTCAGAAAAGACTTGCGCGAAGAACGCCAAGACATCACCCGTTTCCTCAACAGCAAAGTGCGTACTTATTACATCGCGGTCATAGCCGCCTCACTCGCCACATGGACAGTTGCATTTAACTTTGGTGCATACAACACCGTCTTTTTCCGCACCCTATTTTCCATATGGGTCATGTGTACCGTCATCTTCTTTGCGACACTCCTGTTACCCAAACACGAGCGTCCCCTTAGTGGCGGACAACTCGCTATTCTCTTAATTCCGTCACTCTGGTTGCTTGTATTTCTGTTCGCGCCGATGAGTACTGACGATAATGCAAGTCAAATCTACGAGCTTATCACAAATTTGCTTGCTTTAGTGACCTTAGTGACCTTGCCTGTACTGGGATATACTTTTCTAGTTATTCTTCAAGGGGAATCATTACGCCTACCCGGACGCATGCTGTATGCCATGATGGCTATTGTTCTCATCGTCGCGTTGCTGGGGTATGCCATAGGAACATACCATTATCTATTCATCACTTGCCAAGAATTTACAGTCGCTGGTGACTTCGCCCCACCAAATTGCCTTCAATTAGATTGAAAAACTCAAAAACTTAGGATGAAGAAACAAAAATCCCTCTCCCAGCAAAGAATGTGCGTTTGGGAGAGGGATGAAATTACATAATGTCAAAAACCTGACCTCAGAGGTGAACGTTACTCCGGTTGGGGTGTTTCGACACGAATTGGCTTAACCTGACCTTCTAGCAAGCGTTCCATCGTCATCGTGTATGCGCCAATGCCATGTTGCTTAAAGTAACTCGACGTGCTATTCCATACACCGTCATTATAGCTCACGATATGTACTTTGTTGTCACCATCAAATTCAGCTTCAAAATGATTAATCGTGATACGGTCAAGCTCTTCACTGTAACGTTTCGCTTTTTTCACATCACTGACAATATTCTGTCCTGATGCATATGGCAAAGGATGCACACTCAACATCGGCTTATAAATTTTTTCCAGCGCCATGATATGTGGGCAAATACCGTACAAGCCAAAACCACTGCATGAGCATTGCCAGCCTTCAGGACCCAAATCAACCTGATACGTATCATTATCCCCCGTAAACGTCAGCGAAAGCGTCAAGAACTTGATGCGTTCCGGTTGCAAAGCATACTCTTTCGCCTTCTGAATCTTGTTAATCATGCTGTTATCCATAATGTAGCGTCTCCTTATGGTTAATTATGGTTTGCTATTGTCTGCTAGGTTGGGATGCGACGAGCCTATACAAAATAAAAACACGCGGCGCACAAGGCGTATCCGCGTGTTAGGGCAGGGCAAGTTTTACTGTGAAAATATACTTTAAGATTTTTACGCTCATAGATGAACGGCTCCCTAATTCATCTGCTTTATATAGCTTTATTTTAATGTGAGATTAAAAACGTGTCAAACAAAAAGACAAGTAATTTAACAATTGTTACCTTTCATCAGCATGCCTTAATTATACACACGAAATATGCGTACAGTTTAGGCATATCCTCAGCCAAAAATACGATGAATGTCATTTATGTTACGGGTTCGTATTGACCACCGTTGGCTCAATCGTCGGCGTGCCAAAGCCGAAAGCGTCCGTCGGCGCAGGCAATGGATTCTCGCCGTTTAAGAAACACAAAATCCCATCCGTGATACCCGTTGCCAGCGTCTCATGTTGTGTTGTCAATATCTCACGGTCATCACGCATGAACCCAAGTTCGATAATCGCGGCTGGGGTCAATGGATGAATCTCACGGAAGGTATGGTAATCGGTCATATCTATTGTCAGCGAAAAGCGCCGTTCTAAATTTGTCGCTGTGAAATAATCACGCGCGACGCATTCTGCCAACACATCATCTGGACCACCCTCAGCGCGTGCTGCAGCCCGTGCCACCAAATAACCCGATACATACTCGCCATAATCCCGACAATCATTGGCATGAATAGATACCAACGCCGCCGCTTGATAACCTTCTAAGCGCGGGTCAAATTCATCCAGCAAATCAACACTATACCCGCGCTCCCGCAAATACAGCACCACCAACTGCGCGACAGCAAAATTGATTTCTGCTTCCGTCAAACCATCTTCATCACATACCGCACCTGGATCATTTTCAGGACCTCGATGTCCCGAAACAATACCAATTCGTCGCGCCCAATTCGGTGTCACAGGGATAACCGTTGGCGTCAGTGGCGCGACTGCCGCCACGCTTGTTGAATTGACAGTCTGCAAACCAGTCACCACATTTGGTGTGAAAAAATCGGGGTCAGTGAACCAGGTGAAAATCGTTGATGCTAAAATCGCCGCTACAAGCGCAATGAACGTTGTCCGTGCAAAGCCCCCTAAAATACCGACGTTTCGTCGCTGACGCCGTTGCTGTCTGCGCCGTAACCGACGAATACGTTGTGCTTCTAATTGTGCGGCGCGGGTATCGTCATCTGTCTCGGATGCACCCGCCTCTTCTGGCGCGGCATAAATCGGCACACGCGCTTTTTCACGGGTATCTACAGGTGTCTGTTTTGCTTGTACAACGGGTTCAGGCTCAGGCGATGTCGCAGTAGAAAGGGTCTGACTGTCGTCAATCACATCAACACCCAAATTTATATCCGGCAAACCCGCAATAGCACCCCTATAAAAACGAGCATCGGCTGGGCTGTCTTCTTCCGGCGCATTAGCCTCATCTGTTGTTGATTCTATCAAAGGAGGCGGCGCTATCTCTACCGACTCAGAGCTTGCGTCATAAGCAGGTTCATCAACTGTATCGTCATCAATGAATGGTACAGCTTCTGGTGATTCATCTGCTTCATAGGTGTCATCATCAAAAGAGGGTGCATTGTACGGCATATAATCTATCGGCACAGGTGTTGCTTGTTCGTACTCCGGCGCAAGCACAAATTCTAAATCTTTGGGGTCAATTGGCGCAAGGGGAGGCTCATGCTTCTCAGACGCCGCCCGACGCATCATCTCCAAGAATAACGATGACGCCGATAAATCCGCATCGTTATCAAAATCTTCTGGATTGTCATTTGGTGGGAAATTGTGGTTGTCGTCCGCCATAACAAGAAGCTATCACCCCTATGTGCCATCGAGTGTATGTTACAGCACACACGCAAAATTGACCACCTACGGGCAAGGCAGTTTCACATGATTTCACGTCCCTTCCACACGACCTTGATAGAAATCGCAAGACTTTTCGCTAAAGTAGCTATGAGAGGGACGTTTTCAAACGGAAAACGTATAACTACGAACAACGGCATCATCACCCGTCCGCCAAGCACGGGTGATGATTGCTTAATGTGCTATCTTCAAGACAGAAGATTATAGAGCGAGATATTGGTCAGGTATCTTAAGCACGCTCTCGTTTTATAATAGTGTGAAAGTACAGTGTGAGTGGTTTCAAAGCACGGCATGTTTCCAATATATCATCCACAAAGTCATCACGGGCAACATCATCATCGCTAAAGTGGCGTGATGCCATGAATTCTTTATAGCGTAGCAGGTCAATATCGGGGTGATTTGCGTCGTAACCACGTGGAGCCGTTTTCAGTTGATCGCCTTGTAACTCACCAAACATACTCACAAAAGCGTCCGCTTGGATAATATCACGCAAAGGTTGAGCATCTTCAGCAATGACCTCACGAATCATCTTGAGTGTCTTCGTATCAGGAGATTTTAATCCACTGGCAACGATAGACTGACCATCAGGTTCGATGCTGACGTAATAATAGCGACTGGTACTTTTGCGACCATCAGGTCCAAACAATGCCGACATGCTACTTTTGTATGGTGATTTATCCTTCGAGAAACGCACATCACGATTGATACGAAACATCACCTCTTTAGCTGCTAATACGGGCAACTCATCTACGTCGGAAAAGCGCATCATCAACTCACCCAACATATCACTGAACGCCCCGCGTGCTATATCATAATCAGCACGGTGTTCATCAAACCACTCTTTATTGTTGTTCTCACGTAATTGCGCCAGAAAATCGAGTGTGACCTGTAAACTCATTTTTGTATAACCTCCATTGTGTCAACATTAGGTATGCGCTTTTCGAGCATTTTCTTACTGATAATCAGACCGCGCTCCTCAACACTCCAAGGACAAACTTCAATACAGATACCACAGCCGCCTTGCGTGCTGAAATATGGCACACATTTATCAAAATCGACGTACCATTTTTCTTCACCCCGTACCATCTGCTTCATATCGAAAATGGCATGTGGCGGACAGTTGGTTACACACAGTGTACAACTAGCACAAAAATCATCGACACCCATATCATCAGGGACATCAATTGCGAGAGGTAGGTTGGTCAACACGGTAGATAAACGTACATTCGATCCATATGCCTTAGTGATGAGTGAACCATGCTTGCCTAATTGACCTACACCGGCATCAACTGCAATGGGAATGTGTAAGACTTCGCTGGCGGTCATTGTGGCGGATGCTTTGGCATCCCAACCCATTGCGCGAATGATCTGTGAAAGGTCAATAGCAATCTGACCTACGGTGATGTAGCCATCCATAACAGCCTGAATAGCTGGTTCTGACGGCACGGTGAGCATCGCTTCCCGCTCCATCGGCGCAACCAAGCTGATAGCATAGCGATAATTTAGTGATGCACCATCAAACAAATGATGTTCTTTGAGTTCAGTAATCCCAACCGCAACTGCACCCATCGACAGCGCAACGTCTTTAATATGCTCACTCATTACTTCCGTATCGGTCACAGAGATCGGCTGTGGGTTAACTACCCCATCGTGATGGCGATTGTTCCATTCTGTTTGCAAGAATTTTGCGAAAACAGACAGACTATCATCCAGATGAAAATAGAATTCCATCCCACCCCATGGTGTTGTGTAATCGCCAGTATGAAACACTTTTTCAGCCTGACGAAAATCAGGCTCTCCCAACCCATTGATGATATTCCCACTTACAGGGGGATTCCGATACGCAAAAGGATAATCAGGCGCAGGATAGCTATCGCGTTTCATAATCGGCGCAACCCGTGACTTGACATCCGTATTTGCAGTGATGTCAGCTGCATTATCCAATGTTGGATTATGTTCTGGTGTATCTTTCTTTCCGAAAGTCAAGTCATCTAGCCAGATGGTCTCGCCTTGAGCGTGCTTATGATTCAGTCGCCACTTGATGACACGTCCGGGTATCGCCACCACTAGAAATAAAAAAGCTAAGCGTAACCCAAGCAGGGTATGCTTGACCCCTTGCATTATTTGTTGACGCAATGTCCCTTTATACGGTGCATAGGATAATGATGCTTTGTTCAATGATAGTTACCTTTCTATAAAGTGTGACCGTAGTTGTCTATTTCATTCCTGTGGATATAATAAACGCCAATTAGGACAGAAATTCGCCTATATAACATGAAAGGTCAGTGAGCATGTCTACGACCACTGTTCGTCTCTTAGCCGTTCTGGAGTTATTACAGTCGCGGGATGAAATTACAGGAGCAGAAATTGCAGAACGCTTAAAGGTAGACCGACGCTCTGTAAGACGTTATATCAAAGCGATTCAGGAGATGGGTATTCCGGTCGAAGCCGAACGTGGACGTTACGGTGCATATCGTCTAGAACGTGGTTATAAGTTGCCGCCATTGATGTTTACCGAAGAAGAAATCGTCGCGCTCACACTTGGACTTATGATGATTCGTGCCTACCGCTTCCCGCTTAACCCTTCTAGCATTGCTGGCGCATTAGCAAAAATCGAACGCACGATACCGACGCAATTTCTCGACCAACTACGTGCCATCGAAGATACAGTACACTTCAACCCTGTTGCACCACCAACAGATATTGATATGAAAGTCATAGAGAAAGTCGCTATTGCTACACGTACACGCCATCGCGTTCGGATTGTCTATCAAGCATGGAATGACAAAGAAACGCAACGCGATTACGATTCATATGGCATCGTTTACTACGATGGTTATTGGTACACCGCAGGCTATTGTCATTTGCGGAAAGACTATCGCACATTCCGCATTGACCGCATCATCAACGCCAACATACTAGAGCCGACATTTACACCCCCCTCTGATTTTGACACACTCAAACATGTATCGCGCTCATTAAACCAACCATCCGGCATTGAGCAAGTCAAAGTCCTATTTAAGACAACGCTTGATAATGCGAAAAAATCACTCCCGCCAGAATTAGGGACGATGACACAAGTAGAAGAAGGCGTGCTATTCACACGCCCGGCTTACCGTCTGGAATGGATTGCACCTATGTTACTTAGCCTAAATTTTCCTATCAAAATTATACAGCCCATTGCGCTAAAGAATGAGATGAAAGCACTCGCACACAGAGCCTTAAACATGATAGAAGAAACATAACAAAACGACACTTATCGGAGGCTTGCTTTTTCAAGATGCCACATTGATAAGAAACTTAGCTGATTTACTGCGTCAAGGCATTGTCAATCAACTGCGTGATAACCTGCGGACTGGCACTATACACCTGCTGACCGTTCACAAACCATGTTGGCGTGCCACGAACACCCCGCACTTCCAGACGTTCCATATCAAAGCGCACCGTGCGGAAATGTGTATTGCCATTTACACAGTCGCGGAATGCAGTTTCATCCATCGTCGGTGCATTTTCTAATACCAAATTCACAGCATTCGGTTGCGATGTCCGTGTGAGTTCCGTATCTTCAAATAGTGTATTATGAGCTTGCCAGAAAAGGTCGTTGCTTTGGTCAAGCGCACACTGCGCGACCTCTGCCATTTCTTGTGACCACGCCGCGCTGATAATCGGCAAATCTCGATAAATAAAGCGTACCTGATTCGGATACGTAGCAAGAATATCTTCTACGATACCTGCCTCGTGCCAAGAACGACAGGCTTCACAGCCATATGCCCCATACTCGATAAGCGTCACAGGCGCATCGGGATTGCCCAAAATTGGGTCAAGGTCGAGGCGTGCTTGTGGTTGTTCAGGACCCGAATTACCTGTCCCCAGCACAAAAAAGCCCACAATACCCAGTACAAATACCCCAATCACGACAGCGATAATGCGCACAATTTGCTGACGTTGTTTCTCTTGCTCACGCTCTTGGCGTCGCCGGCGTGTATTATTACGATTGCGTCGTGCCATAATGACAGACTCCCCTATCTTTCATGCTTAAAACAAGGCTCATTGCGGATAAAATTTTATAGGTACGGCATCTATGCCGTCCGTTTACAGGCAGTAAAAAAGCGTCCCTTCACGGCACATACAATAAGGTGTCAGGATTCGCAGACGCCCACGCAAACCAGAAATGCGAGAAAAATGTGTATTCTGGCAACTGCGTACCAATCAACTCACCTGCAATCGCCTCCCCAAAGATATTCCACTCACTGCCCGTTTGCTCATCTACAACACGGCTACCGTCATGGATAAAGGTCAACGTGCGCCCATCGACAGTCCGCCCATAAAGCGCCGCCTGCCCAATATCATTTGTCGCCCGTCGTGTGTTATAAGACACAGCCGTGAAAACACCCGGCTTCCAGAATACGACAATCGGTGTCTCGCCCAATACATCGTTGACAACCCGTTCATTACTCAACGTATCGAACGCATAGGCAATCGTCGTATCGTGAATATTTGCGCCCAAAATACGTGTCATCGGTGGCAGGCGCGGGTCGTAATTATCTTGTACCAGCAGGGGCGATGCACTCTCATCAATGCCCAAATACGGGTTCAAGTCATAATTAACATTCGGGCGCATGGCATCGCCAATTAGCACATCGCCTTCTGGATAGCGTTCTGCAAAGGTTGCAAAACTCACCACCTGCGAAGGCAAAATCGGTAACATCTCGCCTGCATATTCACCAACCAGTGCCTCGCCCGTAAGCTGTGACCACCAACTCTCAGTCATATGGTCATACATCAGGAAATTGTTGCCGTACAAATTCCCACTCACACCCATGCGCAACACATCACCCTCTAACTGACGCTCATATACAATCGCACTGTTACAAAGCGGACAAAAGGTGATAGCAACCGATGTACCATCAATCACATCGTTCACGATTTCATGTACCATCATAATCGTCAGCGGATAAGCGCGTACTGTATCAAAGTGATTGACAGCAATCACAGGGGCGGTATCCACAACCACACTCCGCGCCATCATCACATCGGTGAACAAGGGGTCATCAATCGGGGTGATAAATTCATCACGCCCATACCCTGAAGATGATAGCGCCCCTAAATCAACCGTCGTTTCTTCAAAATCAGTATTATCCCATCCATTACGAATAGACTGCCACTGCATCGTGAATACCACAGCACCACCTATCAGGGCTGTGATGATGCTACCGATAAAGATCGTGTCACTGTATTTTTGCAGTCTATTCAAGATGTATTGCCTCAGCCTTGCCTGTTTATGTCTCTGTACATTATACGAGAGCTTGTCGTTTTTGTTGTTTATTCACGCTCTAAAATAGTGAGTAAAACGCGGACGTTCCCTATGATTCATGGTAGTTCTGTAGGGACAACATCTGTGTTGTCCGCGCCGAAAAAATAGTTATCACGCTATCTTGTGGTTGTACCATGTATCAAGTTAATCCTCTAAATCTTTATTTTCGTAGGGACGCACTTCTGTGGATAGCACCACAGAAAAACGTGGACGATAGCTTTTATACATAACAGATGTGATGTAATCATATCTCTAATAAGCACAAAAGGTCTGTAGGGACAATGCCTGCATTGTCCGCCATCTAAAATTTACGACCACGCTATCTTGGGGTTATACCCTTCTGTGCGTCCGCCATTTTTGCTCTGAAGATTACGCACTGCCCTAAAACACTCGCAGTGTAGGGGAGGCAGGTCTGCCTCCCGTGATATGTGAGCTTATATACTCAGCATCCAGCACGTTCCCTTACTCGTCATCAACCCCATATACTACTGTCTCCGGCTCAAACACAGCCCAAGCAAACCAGTAGTGGGGTGCAGCGACCAATTGCTGAAGCTCTGTACCCGCTAATTCGCCCTCGGTTGCCTCACCAAACAGATTCCATGAACTGCCAGTTTGGTCATCGAGAAGCACCTGCGCATCAGCATCCCATGTGAAAGTTAATACTGTGCCATCTTCCAAGGTGCGATTGAACAATGCAGCCGTACCAACATCCTGCGATTCATCAATCGTGCGTTCGTCCAATGAACTGAATACACCTGGTTGCCAGAATGCCACGACCTCTGTTTCGCCCAGTGTATCATTGATGACAATTTCTTCGCTCAATGTAGAGAAGGGATATGCCATGTACACACCATCGACCTCACCAGCCAGTACACGTTCACGCGCAGGCAAACGTTCATCATACTCACCCGTGAAGAGGGATGTCACGCCACCGCGACTATCATCCAAGCCAACATAAGGATTCACACCATACTGACGATTGAAGCCTGTATCACGGTTCATCACCAGACCATCAGGATACTGTTCTGCAAATTGCCCAAAACCAATTACCTGCGATGGAATAATATCAAGCAGAACACCATTGTTATCGCCGACAATGCCTTCACCTGTGAATTGTTGCCACCAGCTTTCAGTTTCACGGTCAAACATCACCATATCGCTGTTGCGCAAATTACCACTCACGCCAAAGGTCAATGTATCATCACCCACGCGACGGTCAAACACGATGCTACTATTGCACAATGGACAGAACGTTACCGCAACAGGTACGCCACCAATTTCGTCGTTAGCAATCTCGTGCCACATCAGCAATGCCTGTGGATAAGCACGCGCTTCGCCCTCAATTTCTACAGCGATAACGGGTGATTGCGCAACCAACCACTCGGAGGCTTCTTCGATAGTGTCCATGGCTGGGTTATCGACGGCTGGAATGCCATCGCGCCCCGGTCCCCCGCTGATAATACTAGAAAAATCATCTAATGACGTGTTGCAGAAATCCGTATTCGACCACTGCGACGCAAAGCGACTTGGCACGCAATTATCAGACTGTGCATGTGTCGTCAACACAGACGGTAAAAAACTAATCGCGCCAATCACGACGATAATGGGTAGGGCAAGTTTCCATAAAGGCATATTTTTCAATTGTTCCACTGTATCTATCTCCTCAAAATCCTATTGAAGTAATTCGTAAACCAACCATACGGCGTCTCTCTTACACACTGATTACAGGTCAAAGCACTCATTTTTTGTTAATAAAGACAACTATTGAGACATTACAAAACCTAACATCAACCTTTCGCCAACCTAAAGTAGACTTTTGCGCCTACTATCACATACACTAAAACATACTTGAAAAGGCAGTTTAACAGGGGCATTGTCATGGGTATTAGTATTCGTTGGGCAGATGATGAACAAACGCGCTTGTGGTTCATATTTGAATCAACATGGACACTCGACCAATTCAAACAAGCCGTCGTCGATAGTGCGCAAATGATTCGCAAGCAAGCACATCCAGTACATCTCATTGCAGATATACGGGCTGTTGAGGCGTTACAGATGGCAATCGCTGTAGAAGGGGCATCCTTCGCCGCACGTTATATCATGCCACAGCTTGGTGCAGTCGTTATCATCAACACAAACTCATTGTTGAAGACAGCCATCACCTGTGTGCAAGGTTTTCTTCGTCCTTTGGCAGGGCGCATGTACACCGTCGCCAATCCAACCTTAGCAGAGCGTATCATCACTCACGTTGAAGACCGTTCGCCGTTGCGTGTATGACCCATATTCGCTGTATTCTTGAATACATTGTCCGCCATTCAAACCCTACCCAACCACAACTGAATAGACAACATCACTAGAGCTATCGCTATGCGTATAGCTTTTTGTTTTCCCCAATAGCGACGTCCTGTAGAGAATGGGAAATGCGCATCAGGCATAGGTATTTTTGTAGCGACGAACTTCCGTGCGTCCCATAGTTATCAAGTTGATCAAAAATCATGCTCAAATCAATCAAAACGTCTTTTTGTAGGGGCGATCCCTGTGTGGTCGCCCGCTGTCAAAAAGGATGACGAATCAATCATACAAATACGCCTTTAAGAGCTACAAAACTTAGGGGCTTTCAAAGGTAGGTTTCTCATTTAACTAATAACTTCATGACCATTCATCCCACATCCGTTGACACGCAATCAACCGTCCGTCATACTCGCGCCCCATAGGGTTTTCAGTCATTAGAATGGTAGCTGTATTATGTATATCCCGCGTAAGCGCAAATTCTGGTCAGTCGGCGTCGCGCATCTGACCAACGATATTTTTATGTCGGCTGGTATTGTTATCCTCACATTCCTGAGCGCGACAGTTTTACCCATGAGCAACACACAAATCGGCTTTGCTATCAGCGCCAAGCAAATCGCCGGTGCAATAACCCAACCCTTCTTCGGCTTACGCGCAGATAAAACAGGCGGACGTGCCATTGGCGCAGGTGGCTTACTTTGGGTGATTATCACCTTTGCCTTATCCGTCTTCATGGCAGTCGTCACCAAAAATTATTGGGCGATGCTCATTCCATTTATTTTACAGGGTATTGGCAGTGGGGCAGTGCATCCGGTTGGCGCATTGCACGCCGCCGAAACCAATGAAGAACGCTCCGCGACCAGCACAGCTTACTTCTTCCTAATGGGACAACTCGGCTTGGCACTCGGCCCCACAGTCGTTGGCTTACTGCTTGACCGTGCTAATGTCGGCTCACTGATTCCATTGGGCAATTGGCTTGGCTTCCCAGGCGCAGGCTTGTTCAATCCAAATTTCACACCTGTTTTCTGGTTGTGCTTGGTTGCTGTACCCATTGTCGGATTCGTTTTCACTGGCATCCCCAAATCCCGCGAACGCGCAATAGACACAGGCACATCAACCGATGAAGACGGCAAAACCAAAAATTCTGCGTTTGAAATCGTCTCATGGACACCCTTCTTCGTCATCGGAGCAATGGTCATTTTACGTGGTTTAGCCCAACCTGGCTCTGTCAATTTCATCCCTGTGCTGTTCGAGCAAAAAGGCTGGTCTGCCGCTGAGTATGGCGCAATTACCAGTTCCTTCTGGATTGCTTCCGCGATTTCAGGTGTTGTTTTCGGCAACCTAGCCGATAAATATGACCGTCGCTACGTCGTCATGGCAAGCATGGTTCTCTCTGCACCCGCCTTTTTCTTATTGCCTCTGTTAGATGGCGCGGCTGCCTTCGTTCTTGCCATCATTGCAGGTGGCTTGAGCGGGGGTTCACATAGCATCATCGTCGTTCTAGCGCAGGAACTCATCCCTGATAGTAAAGGCTTTGCCTCTGGCGCAATTCTGGGCTTCATCTTTGGGACAGGGGCGCTCGGTAGTCTTGCAATCGGCATCATCTCCGATTCTATCGGACTGTCAGTTACCTTCCAATTTGTGTCTATCGCCGCCGCACTCGCAGGCATACTTGGTCTATTCTTGCCCAAGCGTGTCGCTGATTAAAGTTGGTAAAAAATAACAAATTAATTGTCTAAAAATTAAATATGTATTGTATAATGATGATATATTACGTCTATGTCATCATTTTGCATTCATTTTATAGGGATAACTCGTGGATACAACATGGAATCGACTGAACTTACTCGCCCAAAAAGGTGATCTAACACACGATGACCGCATACAATTCATGCTCTTGAATGGCTTGGATGTGCTAGGTGTGGATGTGGGAACTGTTTTCTACACCGACGGCGAATCTGCACACATCAAAGCATCTACTGAAGCATGGCAAGCAGGACAGTGTTACCCACTCAATGAGATGTTATGTCAATTTGTCTTCAAACGTGGCGATGTCCTCGCACTCTATGACCTCGATGCGAATGATTGGCAACAATTTAGCATCCACCCTGACTTTCGTTATACAACCTACATCGGCATTCCATTAATCGTCAAAGATATGTATTACGGTGCTGTCTTCTTCGGAGCATATGAACGGCGTGGGGAAGCCTTCTCTGAACGCGATGTTGCCTACTTGCGCGTACTCAGTACCTCGCTCCGTGCGGCTTTACTACAAACAGCATAGGGTAGTATTTTTCTGCTGTTTGCGGCATGTGAATGACCAAGGCATATGGCTATCTCTCAACAACATGTAGGGCAAATAACCCACATGCTATTAAACCATGATTAACACTTACGCTGACTATCGCATCAGCATTCACAATCCCCCAACGATGACGTATTATATGCCACGCTTAATTTTGACGAACTTTACGAAAGGCACATTTCTGAACTATGGTAACTGAACGCACCCTCATCATCGTAAAACCAGACGGCGTACAACGTGGTCTAACAGGCGACATCATTAAACGCTTTGAGCAACGTGGTCTGCGCATCATCGGCATGAAGCTCATCCACATGAGCCAAGAACTCGCTGAAAAACATTACGACGTTCACCGCGAACGCCCTTTCTTCGCTGACCTCGTGAGCTATATCACCAGTGGTCCAGTCGTCGTGATGGCGCTCGAAGGCACAGATGCCATCGGCGCAGCACGTACCACCATCGGCGCAACCAAACCATCCGAAGCAGCAGCCGGTACCATTCGTGGCGACTACGCACTCGAAATCGGGCGCAACCTCGTTCATGGTAGCGATAGCGTCGAAAATGGTGAAATCGAAGTCGGTAACTTCTTCGCTGATGACGAACTCCTCAGTGGCTGGGAACGCTCCACCGACGGCTGGATTTTCGAGTAAGCACATCTGCATACTACAGCAAAAAGCCCCTCATCATTCATTGAGGGGCTTTTTTAATACCAATCCCGATATAGGACAATGGCAAACATAGTCTAGTCGTCCTCATAAGGAGACGTATAGCGCCCCTCTCCATCAGCGAGGAACGAGGGGCTGGGAGAGAGGTTATTAACTATGCTGTCCGCTCAATAAACGCCCGCACATGTCCGGCAATCACATCACCCTTATCTTCCTGCAAAAAATGACCCCCATCTTCAATCGTCGGGTCGTCTTTCGTCTGCGGAATCAACTTCTTGAAATACTTGACCGCACCACCCAGCACAGGGTCTTTATCACTGAACAATACCGTAACGGGCTTCTCGTAATTTGCCAGCATATCGTGTGCTGCCCGATGACGCGCCGCGCCTGCCATATCGGGTTCAGATGGCACAAGTAAAGGCATCGCTGCCACGCCTGCCCGATAGCTCTTATCGGGGAAGGGTGCATTGTATGCCGCAACCACTTCCTCACTTAAATCTGAAACCGTACTCTGCTGAATCAACTGCCCAGGAACCATCCGCATGCCGACCTTTGCCGCGAATTGTTGCCAGCGCGTAAAGCCTTCGCCCATCGGAATCTCACCCGTCGTCAAACCCGTGTTCAAAATCACCAATCGCTTAATACGCGCATCATGCTCCGTTGCAAACGGTAAGCCCAACAAGCCACCCCAATCCTGCACAATCAGCGTGATGTCGGTTAAATCGAGTGCCTCCACAAAATCTACCAATGCCTGATAGTGAAATTCAAACGTATGGTCTTCGATTGTCGTTGGCTTATCACTGCGCCCAAAGCCTAATAAATCCGGCGCGATACAGCGATAATCATCTTTCAGCGCATGAATCATATGCCGATACAAAAAGCTCCAACTCGGCTCACCATGCAACATCAAAATGAGTTCATCACCATCTTGCGTATCCACATAATGCATCCGTGCGTTCTCAGCCGACGGAATATCAATATAATTGGGGGCAAAATCAAAATCAGGCAAATTCTCAAATTGCTCATCAGGGGTACGTAAAAATTCCATTGCATGCGCTCCTCAAAATAATAGTCAGTGTGTCAAATTATATCCTATTGCATCTTACAGCACGTTTAAACTTCATACCAATACAAAAAACACCCATCGCATCTAGCAACAGGTGCTTCAGCTTTATCAATGCTCAATATTTCCAATTAGCATGTACTACAGCTTAATCACTCCCTGATTCTGGCAATAATTGCTGTTTTGGCATCGCCTGCCGTAAGCGCCATTCATCATGAATATCCCATAGTGCCACCAGCCCAAAAGACAAGACATGCACGCCAAAGTACGGCACAAGCGCCCCAGCCGCCTGCCACGCAACCGAGAGTCCCCACGCGCTATAAACCATGAACGCTATCTGTACGACAATGGCTACCTGTGCGCGGAGCGCATACCCACTCGCTTGCCAATCAGAAGCAAATTTAGGCGTGCGCCGAAATTCCCCATGTGCCAGGAAGAAACCGCTCACCACAGCAATCGCGTTCTGCCAGATAAGTCCTGTACCCAGCAACAATAGCGCCGGAAAAGCTGCCAAGCGTGCCAACCACCGTCCGCCAATCGCCTGCTGACTAACAACATACATCACAGGAGGTATCAATCCGATAATGCCTAGGGGCGCTAAGGGGATGTAACGCAACATATCGCTGATTATCAATAGGGGGGTCAGCAAAAGCATCACCAGCATCAATAACTGTGGCACATACTGCATCAGATGATGTGTTGCAATCAGCTTTGTACTCAATCTTTTGTCGGATGCCCACACAGATGTACCCAATTTGCGCAAACACTGCGAGCCACCTTTTGCCCACCGTGCTTGCTGTTGACGATACGCCGCCAACTGCGGAGGCAATTCACCCGGTACAACCAAATCCGGTAAATAATGTACGCGCCAGCCCTTCAACTGCGCCCGAAAGCTCAAATCGAGGTCTTCCGTCAGCGTCCTAGCCGACCACCCGCCAGCATCAGCAATAGTCTCTACGCGCCACACACCACCTGTCCCATTAAACGGTACCATCCACTCACTGAGATGTCGCCCCGCTTGCTCAATCACAAAATGGTTGTCGATAGCTATCACCTGCGCCCGTGTGAGCGCATTATCTGTTGGGTTCAAATGCCCCCAGCGCGTTTGCACAAATCCCAATTGCCCATCCTGTTCAAGATACGGAATCGTGCGCTGTAAAAAATCATTCGCTGGAATGAAATCAGCATCAAAAATAGCGACATACGGCGCTGTTGTTTGTGTCAGACCATACGCCAGTGCGCCTGCTTTATAGCCCTCACGTTTTGGACGGCGCACATGCATAATATCCAGATGCGCATACTGCCGAATATGACGCGCAATCGAACCTGTTGTGCTATCCGTGCTATCATCCAAAATCTGAATCTGCAACTTATCAGCAGGGTAATCGAGCATCGCCACTGCATCAATCAGACGCAATGCGACATGCCGTTCGTTATAAACTGGCAATTGTACTGTCACAGGCGGATACATTTCTAAGGGAGCAACATCTGCTTGCGACCCCTGTCCGCGCTTGCGCAAATACTGCACCAACAAAATGCCATGCCCCAACGTATAAAGTGCCAGCACACAGGCTGACAAAATGTAAAGTGTTGTGAGTAGGTTCATTATCATATCGTGCGCGATTGTACCGACCACGCCACCTACTTGTCAGGGGTGGGTTTCTGAGCGTTGGTTAACAAACCACCTCAACCACCTACGCCCACCAACTGCCCGAACATCCGAAACATCTCCGGCACCGCCGCCACAAAATTGAAATCTACACTCACTAACGCCACCGCATAGCCAACAATCAACGCAAACAATAGCCCAATCATCACCAGCCCCATGATGAAACTGACCACCGTTCGCACCATCTCTTCCAGAATAATCGTGAAAACGCGCCCGACTATCTGCGCTATCTTCACAAACGGATATGCCAATACCTTAAAAAAGCCACCCACTAGCTTACCGATTACCTCTAAAGGTGATGTTCCTGAACTAGGCACGGGTGCAGGACGTTGTGCTTGCTGATAATAAGGCGTCTGTCTCTGTTGCGGATACGGCTGGTTGGGGTTCGCCTGTCCTTGCGGTGGATAGGGTTGGTTTGCAGGCGGTACTTGTCTTTGCGGATAACCTGTCTGCTGTTGTGGCGGACGTTGTTGCGGATACCCACCCTGCGGATTTTGTGGCGCATTACCCTGTGGATAACGTGGACGCCCCTGCTGTCCCTGCGCATAACGACGCGGTTGCGGTTGACGCGCTAGCTGTACTTGACCTTGATTACCTGATGGCGGTTGTTGTTGCTGTGGTGGATACGAATTCTGGTCGTTATACCGCCGATTACGTTGTGTTTCTTGTGGCGATGGTTGCTCGCTCATAATTATTTGCCCTATAGCTTTGTATGCGACAATAGATAGCTAACTGCACTTAATTTCGTATACTAAAGCGTTTAATCTCTGAGCCAAACTAACTGGTAGAACCTCTGTAGGGACGCCATTCTTGGCGTCCGCAAAGTAGAAATGTCGTTCTCAGATACGCTCTTGCAAAATCCTATGCTTAAACGAAACGCCTTTTCACTATCATTGTAAGGCAAACCATCCATTCACAATAGCGGACTTTCCGCACATTACTATGGCATCACAACAAAATGAGGGAGGCGCTTCTGCCTCCCAAAACGTTAGTCTACTTTGAATCAGTGCTTACTCAGGCTTTGGGGCAATCGGAAATTGTAATTCCGTGACGAATGTATCAGGGTCGCCATCTTTATCAAACACATGGTACACATCCCGCATTGCACCCACTACCTGATAATTGTTCGCCTCTATCCACCCCATCAGCGCGGTCATGGCTTGCGGATACCCTTCAAAACTCCCGTGATGCACCAAAGACGCCATTTGCTCAACTGCCGGAAGTACCTTCACATCGACGCCAACAGCATCCGGTACATCAGCATCTGTCCCTATCGCTGCCTCAATCGCAAGCTCCGTCACACCCGGAATCCCATGATATACGGCGACATCCGTATCACTGAAAGCAACTCCATGCTGACTCATGCGCTCCCGAATCGTATCAAACAAGCGGACATTCGTCGTGCCAGATGTCTCAAAATCAGGCACAGCTTCCGTCAACGAAACTACACGCAATTCAGGGATAGCTTTCACGGTCACATCGTAAGTGTTTTTCTGTTTTGTAGTCATGATTTTCTCCTTAACATCGGTCTACATAATCACTATAGACCCCCAATATGACATCTAGTGTCATATTGCTCTATATATGCTAAAACTAATGAGATAATCTACAGAAGGGAATCAATATGCGAGCAGACCGTTTGCTATCTATCATGCTTTTATTGCGGGCAAACAATGGCATGACTGCCTCAGTCCTTGCACAAAAACTAGAAGTATCGACACGTACTATCTACCGTGATATGGATGCACTCAGCATGGCAGGCGTACCTGTTTATACCTTGCGTGGTGAACAGGGTGGGTGCTTTCTCGATGAGGGCTACCGTCTGTCACTCCAAGATTTGACCCCTACTGAGTTAGAATCCCTGTTTGTACAACAATCAGCCAATGCCTTACAAGATTTGGGATTACAAAGACCCTCAGAAGATAGTCGCCTCAAATTACTTGCCGCATTACCACGCCAGCAACAGCAATCTATTCAGCAATTTCAAAATCGGCTCTATGTTGATACGCAAGGCTGGTTTCATCAAGCAGAGGACACAAGCTATCTAGCAGATTTTCAGGAGGCAATCTGGACAACCCACAAAATACAGGTGACATATACCCGCTTCAATGGTGAGCAAGTAAACACAGTCATCGCGCCCTATGGCTTAGTCATGAAAGCGAATATTTGGTACATCGTCGCCCAGCCGGATAACCGCGATGCCCCACGAATCTATCGCCTTTCTCGCATAAGTGCTGTTAAACGCTTGCCTCATACCTTCACCGTTCCACCAGATTTTGACTTGCAAGCATACTGGCATGCTCAACAAGCATCCTTCAAAAAATCACTAGCGATGCTAACCGTAGAATTGCGCGTCACAAATGATTTATACGCCACGCTCGATATGCTGGTCAAAGGGCGCATCACCCCTTTAGATGTCCCATCAGAGGATGCACGGTGGCGACGTGCTAAAGTAGCATTCCATGATGATAACGAAGCGCGTGCTGTCCTCATGAGCTTTGGCAATCGGGTTATCGTAGATTCTCCAGCCGACCTACGCGATAGCTTGCTTGCCTACGCCCAATCTATTGTGGCACTGTATCAATCTGACGAGGCAGATTAACCCGTAGACTGCGCTTCCATCTTCTCAATGATAGGGGGTAATTCTTCTAACGACACAACCACCGCATCCGGCACGATTTCCGTACCTGTACGCGGATACGTCTTTATCTGCTCACGATAATGCACTAATTCTTGCGGACGCTCAAACGGGTCAATTTCGCGCAACGCGTCAATCGGCGCACGCAAAATGCATAAGTAGCTCTTCTCCCGCGCACAGATTATGTCATCATAATAATGGTCGCCAATCTGAATTTTCAGTGCATCTGTATCGTTGTACTTGGCAAAATACTCAGGCTTTGTTTTGAGGAAGCCGGTGATGTCTGGCGTCAAAATATCGTCGAAATGTGCCTTCAACCCCGTAACTTCTAGTACAGGCATTTGATACTTACTCAGCCCTTTTGTAGAAAGAATGATATTGCGATGAGGTGCTTTCAGTGCATGCAATACATCCGGTGCATTATCCAGCACATCCACACCTTCCGCGCTCGCAACAGCCTGCCAACGCTCATCTACACGTTCTGACAACGTGACACCATGCTTATTGGCGAGAAAGTCAACAATATCTTGCCAATCCATTGTCAATTTATCATTAGGGGTTTCTTGCTGACGACGCCAATTCTCATCGCCCATGGCACGCCCTAACTGCTCAATAGTCAGGTCGCTTGCCTCAGCAATTTCTTGTAATAGGGGAACAATCGCTTGACGACTGAATTGATTTTCTACGAGCGTGGCATCAAGGTCAAAGAAGAGGAGGGTAGTAGGCATAGTGTCTCCGGCTGGGATACGGTCAGATAGCAAAAGCCATTCTAACAGACCACACAATCCCTGCCGACATACTAATTATCCTCAATTTCAGATAACGAATTGTTGAATTTTGGAAGCATTCTAAATGGTATAACACATGTAGGGACGCCATTCTTGGCGTCCGCAAAGAAATTTCACTTTTGATTCCAATTTTGCAGAATGCCGTGCTTGAACGAAATTCAATTTAGGTAGTAAGTACCTTGCGAATAATCGCCAGCACACGCGGACGCACAGGGTATGTGCCAACAAGTCGTGAAATCACACCCGCACCTTTGTCTTTGTCTAGCAAAGCGACCACTGTATCATCCACTACAAATTCAATACGCACGCCGACTGTTTTTATCGGCAAGCGTTTCAATATGGGCTGGAAAACACTTTCATGGCGTTGCCAGATGCCAAGTGCAGTACGTAAATCAGGCAGGTGAACTCGAAGCGTCGATCCACCCTGCCCAGTAATGCGAATTTCCGTGCCATCGTCTATCGTGACCGTCAAATCCGCATCGATGTCGAGGTTAGAAAACATCACTGCCCGTTAGCGTTGTCTTTAGTCGTGATGCGAATCGTGCCGTTAACTTTCCAATGTGCGTGGTCTGCGCCTTCGCCTACTTTGCTTGGTACATAAATATCCATATCATCTACATGATAGGCAATCTCTGCGCCACGTCCAGTTAAACGGTCATACAATCCCAATGCCAATTCTGGCCAGTTACGTGTTTCATCTTGTGCCATTTGTTAGTCTCCTAATACGTTTACCAGTAAATCCTACATACGAAATGATAGAAAATTGGCATAAGCACAGAATGATTATCATGTCAGTAACGCATCAGCAAACGCATAGTATCGTATGAGCAAATCGAATAATTTACACCTAGAACATTCATGCATACCACACTCATTCAGCACTCATTTGTAACCGACATTCTAAACACGTTATACTCCCCGCTATGCCAGAAAATACAAACCGTAAGACGCACACAACTTGCCCACGTTGCAAAGCACATTTTTCCTGTGGTGTATCCGCAGGTGACGAAAAATGCTGGTGCTTTTACTTCCCCCGTGTAATGCCCTTACCCCCGCCTGATACGAGTACCGAATGTGGGTGTCTTTGCCCCGATTGCCTCGAAAATCAAATTGTCCTCACGACAGCCAATAGTGTTGATAACGACTGAATCAGTAACCATAAAGAAATATATACAATACAATTGATTTTATTAACTATTTGGATTAAAAATTTATATTATAATAATGGTAACGGATACAGAGACGAGATAGGTTCACAACTTTCCCTGCTGTTGACTATCTCACAATCTTTGTAAACGAACGTGTGATTTCCTTCCTATATCCCGATTTGGCAGAGAACGGTTTCCCGCCGTTCTTTGTCGTTTAATGTGCTTTGTGTATGTTGTATTCGGAAATCGTGTCACATCAGCAAAATCGAATTGCCATTATCTAAAATACCCACAAATGACCAATGTAGCGCCCCTCTCTGCTACCCAAGCGTGGGGATAGGGAAAGGGGGCAAATGTAGGGCAATCTATTTCTTCTACTATAATATGAGAGAAATCATGAAGCGCCCCTCTCCATCAGCGAGGAACGAGTGTCTTGGAGAGGGGATGGGGGAGAGGTAAAGTAGCAAACATATATGCTAGTATGCTATTTTTCTTCTGCTACCTAGATGACTTTGACAACAAAAATCTCTCCTTATCACCATCTATTTTGATGAAACCTCTGCTTTGCGCTATCGTTGATACTACACACAGCATTTACCTATGAGGGGAACATACAACCATGACCAATTATGTGACTGTCAACAACATCCAACTTGCCTATGAGGAACACGGCTCAGGCGATACCACGCTTGTGCTGATGCACGGACTAACAGCAAACTTGCGCAGTTTTGATGGCTTGCTCAAAGCCGGACTCGCCGAAAATTACCGCGTTATTCGGGTCGATTTGCGCGGACGCGGACACTCTGATAAACCCCAAATAGGCTATCATATGAAAGATCACGCCACCGACATCATAGGCTTGCTAGATGCCTTGAACTTAGAAACCGTTACGCTTGTTGGGCATAGCTTCGGCGGTTTGCTCTCTATGTACATGGCAGGGCAATTTGCAGACAGGCTCAATAAAATCGTAGTTATAGATGCTGGACTCGAAGCGACAAAAGAAGCTGTGGTAGAAAAAATACGCCCATCACTTGAACGCCTCAAGCTACCGATTGCGGATAAAGAAGTCGCCCTTGATGTCATGCGCAACGCGCCGTATTTTGCGGATGGCTCATGGAATGAAGAAATAGAAGCATGGTATCGCTCAGAAATTGTTGCTACTGAAGAGGGCGCATATAAACGGTTGGTCTATCCCGATGGCATATCCCAAGCAATCGACCATATCCTAGCCGATGATTGGGAGGCTTATCTGCGCACTGTTAAAGTGCCTGCTTTGCTCATTCATGCCCCTGCACCCTTTGGTACACCTGATATGCCCCCTATCCTTAGTGTCGAAGGCGCACAAGAAACTGTCAGCCTCGTGCCGAACATGCAATACCAGCAAGTGTCCGGTCATCACATCACCATGATTTTTGGCGACCACGCCCAAAATGTTGTGAACGCCATCAAAAATTTCGTCCGCTGAAAAATACCTTGTATCGTCCCTCTCCACAGTGAGCTTGCGAGCGCCCGTGGAGAGGGATAAGAGGGAGAGGTAAAATAACTAAAGTAATCTCAGTTATGGATAAGAGAATATTCAAATTTTGAACCATTCTAATCTGTAGAAACTGTGTAGGGACGCCATTCTTGGCGTCCGCAAAGTAGAAATTTTGCTTTTGATTCCAATTTTGCAGATTTCTATGCTTAAACGAAATTCGGGTTAAAGTAGAAAGGTCATATACTACTTGTCGTCACCCAGTTTCGCATTCACCTCATCCAACCATTCCCCAATCCTCGTATTCGTCTCATCAAGGGAAACAGCCTTTGCTAAATCAGTTTTTGCTTGCTCTAAATCACCAGCCTGCATGTGCGCAAACCCACGACTCCCATAAGCATACGAAAATTCAGGGTCAAGCATAATTGCTTTCGTACAATCCGCAATCGCACCCTCAGTATCTCCCATATAAGCGCGTGCGATACCGCGATTGTTGAGTAGCATAAGATTGTTAGGGGTCATTACTAACGCAATATCACAATCCGCTACTGCTTCACGGTATTTATCTGTCTGAATATAAGCCAAAGCGCGATAACTCAGCGCAAGAGAGCTATCACCAGCAAATTTCAGTGTGCGAGATAGCATATCTATAGATTCCAGATACTCACCCCGTAGCACTTGGCATAAACCCAATGTTTGCGTTAACTGAGCATCATTAGGATATTTTGCCAATAACCTCTTGATGTCACGCATAGTATTATCAAGGTCGCCAGTTTCAAAATAAGCCAGTACACGATTTCTACGTGCCTGCGAGAGTTCCGGCGCTAAATTCAAAGCATGCGAACAGCTATAAATTGCCTCATCATATTGCTTCGTAGCCAAGAAGACCGTGCTTAAATCAGTGTGGAACAACGCCACATCAGGGGCAAGCTCGACGGCGTATTCAAAATCAGCCTGTGCATTGTCAAACTCACGCAACTGAAAATAACACACCCCCCTTTGATTATAGGCGAGTGCATACCGTGGGTCATGTGTGATGGCTTGGTCAAAATAAGTGAGGGCATCCTTCACTGCATCGTTTTTCAGCGCAACAGCGCCCTTCTGAACAGCCATTTCAGCGTCGATCGGTTTCTGTGGCTTCATGGTAGTCAGATTCTGCACGGCTGAACTCAGCTTGCCTCGCTGTACGTTGCGCTTAAAATCAGAAAACCAACTCTGCCCACGCTTCTGCTTCTTTGTCACATGCACCACTTTCGCTTCTGTCTCGATGCGCTCAGTATAACACGCATATGACACGCCATATCGAGTGATACAACACAAATAAACAGAAAAATCATATCACCGTGCATATCACCGACATCACCAGTCCAATATCGTATACACTCATAACATGCCGCACCTTACCAAACAACAATATGCAAAATGCAATCAATAATTGCACAGTGAGGTAAATCATTCTCATCACTCAAGGTACGCAAGGCTAAAGTTTTTCTCTGTGTTCTCCGTGCCTCTGTGGTGAAAAAAATCTATTGCCACACCAAATTAGCACAGAGGTTAATACAAACCAAAGCGTTAACAAATTCCAACCAACTTTTTTGTTTTATTGCGTAATTGCGCTATACCGCAACAAAACAGCGCCAAACCCATAAAAACGCCGTATATTGCCATATTTTCTAGCGAGCATACAAACTTTTCAGCACAACCATGTATCGTCCCTTTCTATGCAAACCACGACCATAAGTTACCAGGTTAACAGGGTAGGTCTGCCATCTTGGTAGTGTATAAAGGAGCAAAACAGACGTAGGGGTTAGTACACTGCATAAGCATTAAGCCCGAAAAACTATTTTGGATGCACAACACGTCCTAAAATAGACTTTTTTGTAGAGACGCACTTCTGTGTGTCTCATAGATGTAAACTTTAGCAAAAAATGACCCAAATGCTAACATTTTGTAGGGGAGGCAGGTCTGCCTCCCGCTGTTTCTAAATCTGACCGCCTAAATATATCAATTTACCTTTAACAGCTACAAAAGCCCCTCTCCGCGCAAGGAACGAGTATGTGGGAGAGGGGTTAGGGCAATTACGCAATTGAGAACGTATTATTTACCTTGCTCATCACCTGAAAAATGCTTTAAGTTTACAGGAGGGGGATAAAATAGATGTTGTCCGCCGTTTTACACGCACAAAAGCAGAACCACTCAGGGCGTTTTTCTCTGTGTTCTCCGTGCCTCTGTGGTGAAAAAATCTATCACCACACCAAATTAGCACAGAAATTAATACAAACCAAAGCGTTAGCAAATTCCAACCAACTTTTTTGTTTTATTGCGTAATTGCGCTATACGGCAACAAAACAGCGTCAAACGCATAAAAACGCTGTAGATTGCCATATTTTCTAGCGAGTATACAAACCTTTCAGCACAACCATGTATCGTCCCTCTCCTCAGTGAGCTTGCGAGCGCGGGGAAGCTGGGGATAGGTTAAACGCCCTAAACATGCTTGTAGAAGGCTCAGGTATAAGCAATCAAAACTGTGAGTATAGGCGTAGGGGCAAGGCAATGTCCTTACCCAAAGTGATGAATAGGTGGGGACTGCACCCGAATAGTCTGCAAAAGTTACCTCTTTGTGTTCTCTGCGACTCTATCGTGAAAAACAACTCAGTCCTCAGCACTCACCACACGCAACTTATTCACACCATTGGCACTTCTCTCGTCATGCAATGCACCGCACCCCCACCATTGATACCAACTCGGCTGGCAATCGGCACAATCTCGTAATCCGGTAATGCCGTTTCATAGGTGCGCAATGCAATGTCATCTTCTGGAATATCAAACACAGGCACAAGCACACGTCCATTGACCGTCAGTGAGTTGGTATACGCCCGCCGAATCGTATACATAATCCAATTCAGATACAGGCTCGGTGTAGGCAATTCCAGCACACGATAAGGCACACCCTGTGCATTTGTCTCACGTTCAAAGAGGCGTTTTGCCTTGCGCATCACTTCAGCCGTGCTAGGTGATTCTGCCTTCGATACCAAAACCGTATCCGCACGCGCCAACTTGACCAGCAAATCAACATGTCCGGTTTCTTCTAAGGTTAGTCTGGGCGTGATAATTGCTTTTTGAAAGTCAAAAATACCATGCAAATAATCCAACATGCGGTCACGAGTGTAATACCGATTGCTGTATAAAATCTGGCTCGACATAAGCAACGTACCCGCGCCATCGCTCCACAAATTCCCGCCTTCAGTATGCAGATGCAAAGGCTGAACAGCCAAATCGTGATGTGCCGCCCAACGCCTACCCATGCCATCATCATCTGCCTGTGGATACTGTGGCAACACATCGTAAGTCGCATTGACCGCTACCCGTTCGCCTGTCTCGCTGATGCCTATCATCGGACCATAATCACGAATCCAAATATCATCCGTCCGCAAAACGAGAAAGCAGACATTGTCCATGTGTGCCTTACCCCGACTCGCTAAATATACAGCAATCGCCCGCGCCCATAATTCGCTCGGCGCAAGAATCTCAGTCGTAGCAACATGGCTAATCGCCTCAATCATCTCGGCGTGCATGTTCCATAGTGTCGGGTACATGCGCCCCCAACTGACCAGCACACGCTCGGTCTGTTCCCATTGGGCAGGCATCCGCAAAGGCGACCCATCGTGCAAGCGCGGTTCACCATCGCTGGCAACGACATCAATCGACATCTCAACTTGGGAAATAGCATCGCGCAAACTGACCAAATCGCTATCGACTATCAAATCCCAATCGACGAGAAAACGTGCCATCTCACTCGCATCGCGTGGTGGACGCTTATCCGCATACACAGGAAAAAATTTACCAAATGCCGTATCCATGAAAGGTTTAATCATCGCCGGGACTTGCCGTCGCCAGACAGGGTATATCATGCGCTCAAAGCGTAAAAAAGCCATCGCTCACCCCGCGTACTGTTCTTCAGCAAGAATCCGCGCAATCTGTTCAATATGGTTGGTATCATGCCACACTGTCAGGAACAGTTGGTCGCTCAGTGTGAAGTTCCCGCGTGTCGGATGCTGTGCCGGACGTTCCCAATCGTCGGTGCCCCGCGCTTGTAAAAACGCGACATGCTCTGCCCGAATCGCTTGCCACGCTTTTAATACCTTACGTGGGTCAGCCCGATTGTACTTTTTCTCGCGTGCCAGCTCTTCTGGGTCGGGGAAGGGCAATGCCGGATTATCTTCATTGACTGTCATACGAGCGCGTTCCAAAAATACCGCTTCAAAATCGCGTAGGTGGCAAAGCACTTCTGTCACTGTCCAACCTTTGCCACCATCCACGAATATCTGCATATTCTTACTTGGTATCCCTGTCAGCAAGTTCTCTAATAACGGACTACCTTTTTCGAGTTGGCTAATTTGCCACTCAACCATCGCTTGGAATTGCATCGTTGTCACTTTCGCTGTGTGTGAATCATGCGCCTATCCTACTCGATACTGTGCCAAATTTCAGCTACCGCGTGGCTTAGGACAATATCGCTGACAGTGCTACAATATGACCCGCGCTAAAAACGATTGCGAATTAGGGGCTACCATGCAAATTGACGAGAAACCGAAAAATCCAGAGAACCATGCCTTCATAGACAACCCCAACCGTACGCTGATTGTGTTGTCTATTCCGGTACTGTTCTCGTTAATAGCCGAACCCATCACAGGCTTGATAGACACAGCCTTCATTGCTCAACTTGGTTCTGTACCACTGGCAGCACTCGGCGTCGGGACAGTCGCGCTCTCTAGCACCTTCTGGATATTCAACTTTCTTGGTATAGGCGCACAAACCGAGGTCGCACAAGCGTTAGGCAACCAGAATAGGGAGGGCGCAGTCAAAGCCTCAAGCCTCGCGCTGGCACTCTCGATTCTATTTGGTTTGGGTATGTTCATCATCGGCGCACCTCTCGCTACGGTGATTGCCCGTCTACTCGGTGCAGAAGGCGCAGTCCTCACAGATGCGACTGCATATATTCAAGTACGCCTCTTTGCTGCCCCAGCCGTGCTGATTACGTTTACAGGGTTCGGTGTGCTTCGCGGTATGCAAGACATGCAAACCCCGCTCTGGATAGCGATTACCATCAACGTCATAAATATTGTGCTGGACGCGCCTTTTATCTATGGCTTCGGGATGATTCCAGCGTTGGGTGTCGCAGGGTCAGCATTGGCAACCGTCATTGCACAGTGGGTCGGCGTCGCCATGACACTCTGGATGATTGGGCGTCACCTAGGCTATACCCGTGATATTCATTTCGCGGATGCCGTCAAGCTCATGAAAATTGGGGGCGATTTATTCATCCGTACAGGCTCACTGACCTTCTTTATCTTGTTGGCAACCAGTGTCGCTACCCGTATCGGTGTTGATAGTGGCGCGTCGCATCAGGCAATTCGGCAGGTGTGGTTCTTCTCAACGCTCACGATGGAAGCCTTTGCTGTCACGGCACAGAGCTTGGTTGGCTACTTTGTAGGTGCAACTGCGATTCGCTATGCGCGGCGTGTCTCAGCTTATTGTACGGTCTGGAGCATCGGTACAGGCGTTGTGCTGGCGATTCTTATGCTCTTGAGTACCGATCTCGTGATTGCCGCATTTGTACCCGAAAGTGCCGTCGCTGTCTTCATGCCCGCATGGATAGTCGCTTCTGTCTCACAACCCTTGAGCGCCGTTGCCTTTGTCACCGATGGCATCCATTGGGGGACAGGTGATTATCGTTACATGCGAAACGGCATGATTATCGCTACCTTGATAGCCTCTATCAGCCTCTTTTTGATTGATACTACAGCCAATAATGCACTGGTTTATGTGTGGCTGGGTACGGTGCTGTGGATAGCCTTGCGTTCGATATGGGGTATCGTGCGCGTGTTCCCTGGCGTGGGTGATGCTCCCATTGGCGCAGAAAAAGTACAGGCAAGTCCCGCATGAGCTACTCACTAACGCTAAATTCCCATGCCCTATGATAGTCATGTGCGTTCTCGGTAGGCATCAATGGCAGACGCTCAAAGGTATCCGGCGTGTAGAAGCCAATAGCAACATGATATTCTCCAGCAGGCAGGTCGTCAGGGAGTGTGAGTGATAGCGGTTGCAGAGCCACCAAGTCACTATCGCGTGCGCTTGCTTGGTATGCCAGCGAACAGAGTGCTGTGTCGCCTGTGGCGTAGAGTGTCCCGCCTTCGTAGGGTGTGGGGTCACTCTGGAGATGTACCAGCACCCGATAGTCGTCACGCGGGAGTGCAGTGTTTATCTGCATCGCAAGCTGAAAAGCGATGGGTTCACCTGAGGCGAATGTCGCTCTCTCAGGTGGTATCAATTGCACGCTGATTGCCTCCCCAAAAGTTGGCGCAGACTCCCAGCCGGATGTTATGGCTTGTGGTGGGGTAATCGTATGAATGCGATAGTCAAGCTCAGGGTCTTCGACTAGTGTGTTGAGTGTCTCTACAAACGGCGGCACGCGATTCGGAAAATTATTTAGCTCAATCGGTAAATCTAGCACAGCGTATTCTGTGATAGGTGAGAGATAGCAATCCTCATCGGATAGCCAATCATAAAATATGATGTCGCGGTTAAGTCCAGCACTGATGAACGCCGCTGTGGGATGAAAGACGACGCCTGGCATCATTATCTGTAAATCGCTATCGACCAATGTATCGAGCAGGTATAGCCCTTCGTTGACACGGTAATCATAGGTGATGCCAAAATCGTCTGACTCAGTGTTGAGCCATGTGTCAAAGTCGATGAGCGTATGCGTACCAGCAATCACTAACAGGCTAACGACGAGCCAACGACCATAGCGCCAGTGTGTGAGCCATGTCGCGCCGACGCCCAAGAGCATCACACAAGGCAGGAGCAAACCCGCCCCGCGCAAAAAATGTGGTGTCTCGACACTCAGCACGGTTGGCACAAGCGCCACAGCTACCAAACCCGCCCACCAGATGAGCATCCATTTTTGCTTGATGAGTTGCCATGCGCCAACAAATCCAGCGATAGCCAACACCACCAGCGGTATGTCTAGCACGGGACGATTGGGCAGATTATGTGTCGAGCTTACATCCCCGCGCCCCGTCCATGCCCATGCCCAATTGACGAGGTTCTGTCCGATAGCTTGTGCATCGCTGGCGGCAGCACGTAGTACCGATGGCGTTGCGTCGGTCAATAGCAATCGTGATACCAGCAGAGGCGCGACCACGACTCCTATCATGAGCAGGGCAAAGGCGATTCCGCGACGTTGCTTTGGATTGTGCCATGCCCACCAGAGCATCCATAGTCCGGCATAGCCGACGTACATGATAGATGCTGTATATGTATAGAACGTGATGCCGACGAGCGTCCCTGCTAGCCACCAGCCGCGCCCCAGCCGATGCGCCCGAAACAGCACGGCGAATGCCAGCGCCCCCATCAACGGAAGCGTAATCACACGCAAGCCAATATGCGAGAGTTGCACATGCCAGTACAGAACAGCCATCGCGCAAGCCGTCCAGATACCCGCTTGTTGCCCAAGTGATTCGCGCCCTAACCGATAGCACGCCGCGATAGTCAAAATACCTACTAATGCGGATGTCACGCGCAGGGCAAAGGGGGTTGCACCTAGTCCCGCGACCATTGGCGCGAGTAGCCACATCCACAAGCCTTCGCGCCCGGTGTTGGCGGGGAAATACACTTGCAGACGCGGATTCTCTACGAGTGAGAGGGCATCCAAGCCATAATATGCCTCGTCACCATGTAGTAATTCTGCCATCGCGCCCAAGCCATAGAAACGCAAGAATGCGCTCCCTAGCAAGATGAGGGTCATCAGGATAAGGGTGGCTCGGCGCGAGAAATGAGAGATAGTAGGCATGAATGAACTCAGGTGATTGCTTGATTACAAAGTCGCATCAGGATAGTTCAGGTACAAAGGTGTGCAAAGGGCGTTTTCAGTATTGAGCGCTGAGTTTTTCTGCACCTGTTCGCTGTAGACAGGCTATACATGGTTGCTGATGTGTATTATGTCCCTCATTTCTGATGTGGAGAAAGTTTGTATGTTCATAATAAAATGAGGTGATTTATCATGCCATTTTTGCTGAAAAAGGTGTTTTGTTGCGGTATAGCGCAATTACGCAAAAAAACAAAAAAGTTGGTTTAGATTTGCTAACGCTTTGGTTTGTTTATACCCTCGCAAAGCCATCGAGAACCCAGAGAAAGTTGGTAAGCTACGTCGTGTTTTCAGTATAGGACATATTGGGATGATAGTGTGGGTCATATGCTCGTTGATATGCACGGGAATATGATTTTTATAGCAAGTGACGCTGTAATAACCATGCTATACTGTGAATGTTATCGTGTATAGGATAGATAAAATTGGCAAAAAAGAAGCAGAGTCAGAGTGGGAATTGGGTTTCTGATTTTGTGTCATACCTTTTTCAGGGTCGATGGCAAGATGCGTGGCGTAGTTACCTGTACATGGGTGGCAAAAATACCATTGAAGCACAACGCCTTATTGCAAAGGCAGGTGATGCACTGGATGCTGAAAAATACCATCAGGCAATTACTTTTTGCAATCAAGCGATGGAAGTTAACCCTAACTCTGCTGATGCACACAATATACGCGGATGGGCATATTTCAAATTGGAAGAAACAGACCAAGCAATTTCTGATTTACACCATGCGATTGATTTGAACCCTGATATTGCGCTCTTTTACAATAACTTGGGTTGGGTTTACTGGTCAATTGAGCGTTTTGATGATGCTATTAAAGCATATTCTAATGCACTAGAAATTCAGCCATTTTTTGAGCAGGCATTGATAAATAGGATGATGACGTACAATACCTTGAAACAGTATGACAAAGCACTCGCGGATGTTGACCAACTCGTTCAGATGGATTCGAGTCATCCTCATAGGCATGCAAAGATGGGTATATACTACTATCATTTAGGTGACTATCAAGCATCGTTGGATGCTTATGCTGAGGCATTATATTTCGAGGCAGATTTTCCAGAAGTATTGGCAGCTCGTGCAGCTACTTATATAAAGTTGGAAGAGTATGACAGGGCTATCCGTGATTGTGATGATGCGATTGCACTGAACAACAAACTCATGGCGGCATACAACAATCGAGGATATACAAAAGCATGTCTTGGTCAAATTGACCATGCCTTAGAGGACTTGAATATGGCAATAGAACTTGCACCCGAATCTAACTACCCATATGAAAGTCGTGGGTTTGCTTACCTGAAAGCAGAAGAGTGGGAACTGTCGAAAGCGGATTTTGAAAAAGCTGTCTCGTTGGATGCCTCGTTGCTAGAAAATGAAGAAGTGATGGCACATATTGCCGAAGTCAATAAACAGCTAGGCATCGAGTAGCCTAACTACGGTGCTTCACCGACACCCATGTGCATAGGGATATGATTTTTTCGCTGATGGCATCGTGAGTGATGTTGTAATAAAAATGCTATATTCAACTGAATGGGGTAACGGATAAGGGATACGATAGATGACACGCAAGAAAAAGAAAGCCAAACGCTCCGGCAATGACTGGTTTACGGACTTGCTACACAATATTCGGGCTGGGAGGTGGGCGGATGCGTGGCTGAATATTTGGCGTCAGCAGACTGCCAGCCGTGCCAAAGCAAGTGCATTGGGGAAAAAAGCATACAACGCCAGCAGAGACAAAAATTATGAGCTTGCGATTCGCTACTGTACAGAGGCGATAGCACTTGACCCGCTTTATTCATATGCGTATGAACAACGGGCGCGTCGCTACCTTGACCTTGAGCGATATGACGAAGCGATTGCTGATTATACAGAAGTCATTGAACTCGATGAAACAGCTTTGGCTTACCATGACCGCGGACGAGCCTATTATCGCATGGGTGAAGATGACTTAGCTGTTGATGATTATACGCAGGCGCTAGTGTTACAACCAAGACGAAAAGGGGTGTATATTGACCGTATGAGAGTCAATATGCGTCGCAAAGATTTAGACGCTGTGATTGCCGATGTACAGCCTGCTATGGGGGTTGGTGAATCCAAAGCGCAAATATATACGTTCTTAGGCGCGACTTACTACAATGTAGGGAAGTATCAAGAAGCTGTCAACGCGCTCTCGGATGCTTTGCAAAATGATGCGAAATATCAGTTTGCATTGACAACACGCGCTGAGGCATTTGTACAATTAGGCGTACTCGAAGATGCTGTCGAAGATGCTACGCTGGCACTTAAATATGACCCTGAAAATGTGAGAATCTTGACCATTCGTGGGCAAACATTGACGCGCTTAAAGCAGTATGAAAAGGCGATAGAAGATTTCAATCGTGTTGTTGCGCTCAATCCACAGTCTTTTGATGCGTATAATATGCGTGGTTGGTGTTACCATTCGCAGGGTAAACTGGACTTAGCGATGGCGGATAGTGACAAAGCTACTGCGCTCAATCCTAATAACCAGCAACCTTACTTTACCCGTATGATGATCTATGAAGCGCAAGATGACCTTTCATCTGCTATTAAAGAGATGGAATGTGCTATTGAGTTAACCCCAGATAGTTATTCAGCGTACTCAAATATTGGTTATTACTACAGACTCCGTGAGGAACATGAAGAAGCGCTGGGTTACTATACCCAAGCCTTGCAACTGCAAGAAGACTTCACGATAGCGCGTTTGGGACGTTCAGTTTGTTATATGCGTTTGGGCGAACATGAAAAAGCGATAGAAGATTGCACAATCGGTTTAACGTATGTAGATAGTGACCCCATGTTGTACAACAATCGTGGTTATGCAAAGGCGCATACTAGCGATATTGAGGGTGCGCTGGAAGATATTAACAAGGCACTCGAATTAGACCCTGAGTCAGCTTATGCTTATGACAGTCGTGGGTTTGCTTACCTGAAAGCAGGGGAGTGGGAACTGGCGAAAGCGGATTTTGATAAAGCTATCTCGTTGGATGCTTCGTTATCAGAAGATGAAGAAGTGATGGCACATGTTGCTGAAGCGAACAAACAGCTAGGTATCGAGTAGACTAGCGAGCATTACGTGCTTGGGCTTTTTTCTGCTCAATTTTTATCCACAGATGGGCTTTTTCAACTTGTGTGAAGTATTGCACGGGTTGGCGTTTGACGATGGTGCGCAATAATACTTGTGTGACCATCAACATCTGGGGGTCATCCAGCACAATAGCAATATAGACGTTCTCGCCTTCTACGTGTTTGGCAAGCATCTTCTTCATTTGCTTGGTCAAATAACGGAGTGGTACCATCCCCGCCGGACGCATATCCAGCACGATATAGAGATTGCCAGACTGCATTGTCTGCCACTTTGCCCACAAGGCTATAAATTCATCGGTAGCTTTGCGTGTTGCTTCGTTGAACACCAATTCGTGGGTGTTGTTATCCATGCTGATATAGGTAAGCGTAGACATGCTGGTTTCCTGTTGTGTGGTCAGGTTTAGTGCCTTGTGTTGGTATGTGTTAGCGTTACATATGATGTTCGCATAGCGGACTACAGGGTGTATCAATTGTTAAACAAGGTGTCTTATTATGATTGTACGCGAAATGCTGTTGAATAAAATTAAGACTTACTTACGCATCGTAATGTGTTTGTGGGAGGTCAGCAACGGTGGCGGTGTGTTGTAACAAGATTGGAAGATGGGGAAAGCAGACAGGACACCCATGTGGATGTCCTGAGATGATACGATAATTTACTGGATGCTGAGGAGGACGCTACCAGATTTACTCCAGAGCGATTCGAGGTCGTAGTAATCACGGGTGCGGGTGTTGAACAGATGCACCACGACATCACTATAGTCAATCACTACCCAGCCGGATTCGGGCGTGCCGACCATCGAGAAGGGTAGTTTCTCCAAATTTTCTTTCACATCCTGCTTGACGTAATCAGCAAGCGCACGCAATTGACGCTCACTGGTACCGTTGGCGATGACGAAAAAATCAGCAATCACGGTATCTGGGCGCAAGTCCATGAGGACAATATCTTCTGCTTTACGATCTTCCACAACATCGACGATGTGGCGGGCGAGTTCTAATGGATCCAAAGGTTGTCACTTTCTTGTTTCTGCTTCAATTGTAGACACGAACAATCATGTCTTTTTAGTGTATATTCTTTAGTATAGCATAGCTTGTGTATGAGGGGTATAAGCAGTATTAAGGTTTTTAAAGGTTCATTTAAGTCCATATTTATCTAAAAAGGGATTGGCCACGCTTGCGAACACCTCTGTTTGCTCGTTCATCGGGTGATGGGCGGCATTGGCAATTGCTTTGAATTGGCTATTGGGTAAGCGACGGGCAGCTGTTGCGCCTTCTTGGGGTGGCACGGCTGGGTCATTTTTGCCCACGATGATGAGCGTTGGTTGCTGTATATCTGCCAATTGTGGAAGCAAATCTTCTTTCGCCATGCTAATGAGAATCTCGATACCTGCTTGTGGCAAGGTACTGAGGAAATTATCTTTCATCTGCTGGGCGAGTTCGCGGTTAGGGTGCATGAATGGCACGGTGTTGCGCAACATGCCTTGCACAACTTTCCAAAGCGGTTCGGTAGAGCGAAAAGCATCGGGTCCGATACCTGTGCGTAGAAAATCGCTTGGTAAGCCCGCAATCCCGAATTTGCCACTGACAACAGGCGCAATTAGTAGGAGTTGCTCTGCGAGGTCGGGGCGTTTGGTCAGTGCCTTGAGAACGATAATCCCGCCTGTGCTATGTGCGACTATCATCTGCGGTGTGACGATACTATCACAAAAGTCGATGAGTACCTCTACATATTCGTCTATGGTCGCTGTTCCGGTTGGGAATGGAGGTGTCTTGCCAAAGCCTGGCAAATCCGGCGCATAGACTGTCGCATTTGTGAAAAGCGGATGTACTTCCGCCCACATGGTATGCGATGATGCCCAGCCGTGTACCATCAAGACAGGTTTTTCGCCGGAGCCAAAGGTTTCATAATGTATTTGGGTCATGATTATTGGTCACTCGTTAGCCAGCATGTCATCTACTATAACGCATTAACAGGTAAGATGTTGCGATATACGGTTTAGGAAATTCATATATTCGGCATCTCATACGATGGTTACGCTCTGTGCTATCATAGGCACATAGTCTGAAAACTGAGTCCCCATTGAGTTATGGATATTATGGAATTTACAGTCGAAAACGAAGGCGAACGCCTTGATAAAATTCTGGTGGCACGCTTAGGCGATTATTCACGTTCACAGATACAGAGCTTGATTAGCGAAGGTGCAGTCACCGTTGATGGACAATCCGCGAAAGCCGGACACCGCATGAAAGGTGGCGAGCGTGTTGTCGTGGATATACCCGAAGAGGAAGAACATGTCATCGAGCCACAGCAAATCGACCTCGATATTGTGTATGAAGATGATGATATTGCGGTGATAGAAAAAGCGGCTGGTATGGTCGTACATCCTGGTATTGGCAACGAAGATGGCACACTCGTACACGCTCTGCTATGGCACTATCCCGATATGGTGAATATGCAAGATGACCCGCGTGCAGAGGGGCGCATGGGTATTGTGCATCGGCTTGATAAAGATACGAGTGGCTTGATTGTCATCGCCAAAAATATCGACGCGCTCGTGAATCTGATGGGGCAATTCAAAGAGCGCACAACCGACAAAACGTATTTGGCGATGGTCGAACGCTTGCCGAAAACGATGATGGGACGTATTGACGCGCCGATTGGGCGTGACCCTAAGCAACGCAAGCGCATGGGTGTTGTTAATGGGGGCAAGGATGCCGTCACTGAATTTGAAGTGGTAGACACTGACTTTCGAGATGGTCGCGCACTGGTACGCATTAAAATCGAAACGGGACGCACCCATCAGATTCGCGTGCATATGGCATTTGTGGGTGCGCCGATTATTGGTGATACGGTCTACGGGTTCAATCGGCAACGTATTGGGCTAAAACGGAATTTCTTGCACGCGCATGAACTAGCATTTGACCATCCCACTACAGGCGAACGCATGACCTTCACAAGTGCGTTGCCGGCTGGTTTACAAAATACGCTCGATAAATTGCGCGAAGGGGCGTAAAAATCAGGTATTTTGTCATGCTTATGATATGACCTTCGTTGACGTATTTGGTGCTATGCTAAATGCATAAAGAAGAGGCTAGATTGTGAGGAGGCAACCATGTTAAGCATTTATGAACGGACTTTCACTTTTGAAGAGGCTCAGGCATTGGTTCGCCGTATGGATAGCATCGGTGCAACACACGAGATGATTATTGATGCGTTGATGGCACGCGGGTTAAGTCGCTATGCTGCAGAAAATATCGTCTTGGATGTGTTAGAGACAGAAGACATGCTATCTTACGTTGACCGTTATTCGGTGGCAGCAGGTTTGGCTATCGTCACTGGATTTATGATTTTCATGAGCATTCTGCTCTATCTGGTATCCTTGCAGTAAGACACCTCTTGCTCTATCAGCATTAAGAAAAGCCCCTACATTCAAAAATGTAGAGGCTTTTTTGTTGTGCAATGATAGATTGGATGGCTATTCAACAAACCCGTGTTTTGCTAACCACGCCTCGACCTGTTCATCGGTTGCTTCGGTGAGCATGGGACCTCTGTCTATACCGCGTGGGGATGCGCCTTGCGGGAGTGGCTCGTAATCTGTATAGGGTAGGTCTTCACCTGCATTCGCTATCACCATCGTCGGCACACTGAGAAAACCTGTCCATTCCAGAACGCGCTCTTTTGCGGTGGGGTCTTTGTCTATCATGAGTTCACGGTAGGGAATATCGTGTCGTCCTAAAACACGCTTGGCAATCGAAATCCAAGGGCAGCCGTAGCTACGTGAATACATGACGAGTTCTTTATCGGTGGACATGGCTTGCTCCAATGTGCGTGTCTAATTTATCAGTATGTATCATGGCATGATAGCGTGCTTGCTCAACGCTATCAACAGTCGCGCCTTTTCATTACAATACTAGACAAGTTGTATAGGGTAGATGAGAGATACGTTTAATTTATGGCATGGATGATTTATGGCGCGACGGGCTATACCGGTCAACTCGTCGTTGCAGAAGCGGTTGCACGCGGACACCGCCCCCTATTAGCAGGACGTAACCCTGAGAAGCTGGCGACACTCGCAGATACTTACGACCTCGATTTTGTGGCGTTCCAACTTAATGACCCGACAGTAATTGCCGAAGCGATTGCTGATATGGATGTGGTGTATCATGCGGCGGGTCCGTTTGTATATACCAGCGAACCCATGATTCGGGCGTGTTTGGCGACGCATACGCATTATCTGGATATCACAGGCGAGATAGATGTTTTTGAGCAGACCTTCAGTTATGACGATGCAGCACGCAAGGTCGGTATCGCGCTCATCAGTGGGGCAGGCTTTGATGTTGTGCCGACGGATTGCTTGGCGGCATACGTAGCAGGGCAGGTGACAGGTGCAACCGAGTTGAATATTGGTGTATTTGGTTTATATGGCGCGAGTGCTGGCACGACGAAATCCGCTATCGAGATGTTGCCAGGTAAATGGTACACACGGCGCGATGGCAAGCTCACCAGTGGGGCTTTTGGGAAAGACACCCGCACGTTTACGCTCCCGAACGGCAAAAAACGGCACGGTATGAGTGCGCCATGGGGCGATTTATCGGTAGCCTATCGCACGACGGGCATTCCGAATATCACGAGTTATCTGGATATGCCGTCATCTGCTGTGACGATGGGGCGTGTTTTCTATCCGGTAGCGAAGCAATTATTCAAGCTGGATGCGGTGCGCTCGTTTGCGTCTGACCTCGTAGATAGTCGCGTGACGGGTCCTGATGATGAAGCGCGTGAAACAGGCAAATCCTATTTATATGCCGAAGCACGCAACCCTGCCGGACAATCTGCTGCCGCATGGTTGACGACGCTTGAGCCGTATCAATACACGGCAAAAGTGGGCGTGCTGGCAGTCGAAGAAGCCTTGCGTTTGGATGCTATCGGGACGCTGACGCCTGCACAGGCATTCGGTGCGGATTTTACGCTACAGGTTGAAGATACAGTACGTGAAGATGTTTGAGTGCAGTGACGAGTGCTGAGTTCTGAGTGCGAAAGTGAAACGCGGACGCGATAGATCGCGTCCCTACCTTGATGGTAGTTCTGTAGGGACAACATCCATGTTGTCCGCGATAATAAAATAATAACCACGCTATCTTGTGGCTGTACCTATTGCGGAGAGGGGATTAAAGGCAAAACGTCAGCTTTGTATAGCTATCTCTTTCAATCATACCAACAAACTATCCAACCATTTTTGGATGCGCTCGGCGCTTTGTTGCGGGGCGGCTTGCGGGAACATATGCCCGTAGCCAAGTACGCTATCGTGGGTCGCGTTGGTGACGAGTTCGGCAACTTTACGGGCGCTATCTGGTGTGAAGGTGTCGCTATCGCCACCAGAGATAAAGAGCATCGGTACATCGAGGGCAGGGAGCTTGACGAGAGCTTCCCAAATTTGGGTGTAGTAGGTGCTGAAATAGAAGGCTTCCCACTCCGGCGACCACGTTAAGCAACGTTCATCCCCGCAAGGTTGCGTGCCGTGTTCAACATACAGGCGTAAGACTTCATCTGACCAATCCGCAAAGATAGATTTGCCATGAAAATTATTAAACGCCTCATCTATGCTGGCAAAAGACGGTTTGCGTTTGCTGGCGCGTTCTGCCATTTTGTTGTGGGCGGGTTTGCCTTGCGCACGTTGTTCTTCCATGTAAGCACAGGCTTCTGGTGGCACAATCACAGGGTCAAGC
The DNA here is from genome assembly GCA_038522085.1 of Chloroflexota bacterium. Taxonomy (GTDB): domain Bacteria; phylum Chloroflexota; class Anaerolineae; order Aggregatilineales; family Phototrophicaceae; genus JAUZRW01. The sequence continues at coordinate 28,909 of JBCBKJ010000020.1, read as the reverse complement.
ATGATGATTGCCTTGAATATTTCTGGGCGTTCGAGTGCCGCCAAAATCGTCATGATACCGCCGATGCTATGCCCGACAGCGACCACATCTTGTAAGCCAAATGTCTCGTAAGCGACGAGCATATCTTTAGCAAAATCTTCCCATGAGTGATTAGCATCCAGTGACGGTGGCGCACCTTCGTTCCAAAGAGCGCGGGGTGGTGTTGAAACGACCTTATAGCTTTCCATGAATGGGCGCAATAGTGGGATGTATGTCTGTGGAACAAAGCCGTTGGCAGGGGCAAGGCTCAGAATAGGCGTATTGTCGTTACCACCGAGTTCAATCAGAGGTTGGGGCATGGTCGGCGCTTTTCGTCAAAATATTTATGTGAATAATCCAAAAACATCATGATTTTCATAGAGTAGGTCGATAAGCATTTTAGCGTCTCAGCAGGTCAGCTATTCAGGAAAATAAAAAGTGTAATTGCTGAAAGGCTGATTAGCTGATGGCTGACAAGCTCATGATTACTCATCAGCTTATTTGAGAATAGATAGACTTCATCTCAAATCTACTTTATTTGGTTTCCAATCATACACAAAAAGCCCTCACCTTACGATGAGAGCCTATATAGTAATGCGCTGTAATGACGCATATCAGTAACGACGGACGATGCTCCGATAGGCGGCTGGTTGGCGTGTTTGCAAGAATTGGTATTCTTCGCGGTTACGACGCACTTTGTCGAGGTCGATGGTTGCGAGTACATAGCCTTCTTCAGGCGCACCTGTTTCGGGGTCGGTTTGGTCGGATAGCGAGGCGAAAATTTCCCCGCGTGGTCCTACAACCATGCTCTCGCCACCGAAGGTCAGTGTGACATCTTCACCGACGCGGTTGGCACCTGCAACGTAGATGCTATTTTCGTAGGCACGCGAACGCAAATAGGTTTTCCACTCGTCGATGGTTGAGGCTTCCCAGTTGCCCATCGCACAGAGAATATCTGCGCCATCGAGTGTCATGGTGCGGGCGACTTCGGGGTAGGCGAGGTCGTAGCCCAGCATTAAGCCGATATTGCCGATTTCTGTCTCTGCGACATAGATTTTGTGTCCTTCGCGGAATGCCATACGTTCTTCACCACGCAGATGCACTTTGTTGTAAGTTTGGATGAGTTCACCATCGGGACCTACCAGTACGGCACTGTTATAAAGTACCGATTCGACTTTTTCTTTACTTGCCATCCCAAACGCAATATACACGCCGAAGTCGTTGGCGCGTTGGGCAATCAGGTTCACTGTTGGTCCAGGTATGCGCTGGGCAATCTCGGTGAAACGTAGACCGAGTTCGCTCCCGCTGGTGGCTAATTCAGGGAATACAATCAGGTCAACTTTTTGTTGCCCTGCGATTTTGCTAATGGTTTCGCTCATCTTCACCAGATTTTCTTCTGGTTCGCCCAAGAGGGGTTTCATCTGGACAACCGCAATGGTTATCTCGCGCATAGTAGCTCCTATCGTTGTTTGCTTGTGTCGTGTGTCGAAAATATTTAGATGCTCTGTGAAGACGGACAACATAGATGTTGTCCCTACAATGCCGAAATCTAAAGAGCCTCTATCTTGATAACACTACTATTTTAAAACCAAACGCACGTTTGCACGAGTGTGGGCTACCGATTGAGCAGACTCGCAACATATGCCTCTGCCCGTTGCAATATGAGCGCATCCGTTAAGACTGTGATGCCATATTCAACCCACGGCTGGTAAACAATCGGTGGATTGTCGTCATAGAGATAGACATCGCACACGGCGACCATATCCCAATAAGGATGATAGATAAAATCAGGATTTGCACGCTTATAGGCGTCTAAAAATTTGTCTGCAATATCGACACCGTGTAATTCCGCAAGATTCACGCGCATGTGTCCGACATCCATGCCTGCGGGACCTAAACAGGCATTTATCCAATCGACTACGCCGGAGAGCTTGCCATCTTGCCAGAGATAATTCGCCATGTGGTAATCTCGGTGAATAAAAATTGTGGGGCTAGATGGCGCGGATTGGCGAACAGTGGTGATTATTTGCTCCCAAATAGCGTTTTGTGTAGTCCAAGTGGGGATGATGAGCTTCTCTAGTGGCGTATAGCGTTTGAAGTGCCACGCAAAATCGGTGATAGGTGCATGGTGAATTTTTGCGAGGGTATCGGCAGCTTGCTGTAGATAATCATCCATATTATCACTTTTTAAGACGACAGCGCCTTCGAGTTGGCTCATGAGCAACAGTGAAACACCTGCTACGCTTGGGTCAGGCTCATGGGCAATGAGGCGTGGTGTAGGTAAGTCAATTTGCGTCACTGCTTGCAATGCCATCGCTTCGTGCTGGCACAAATCAGGCTCTAGCGCGTTCCAACCGTCGTTATCGTAGAGACGCAAGACATAGCCTGTATCGTCTGCATCGCGCACATAGTAGAGCGTAGTTGATGTGCTGGCGGCGATTTTCTGTGTGTAGCTGAGTGTGCCGATGTGGTCGGTTAGCCATTGGGTGATTGCGGGTGTGAGGGTCATGGGTGTGTCTCAATTCTGGAAAATCGAATGGGCAGAAATAATCATAAATTGCATTGGTAGCTAAATTTCGGACGCACCAAGGTGGCGTCCTTACGTAGTTGGTCGATTTTTCGAGCTCAATGTTCAATAATCCAACATTCTGTAGGGACTGGGCTTGCTGTGTCTGATACTCAGGTTTTTACTCGTTATCACACGCTATAGATGAAGCTGTGCTTTTGGTAAATGTGATTTCTTCGCCTGACTGAGTGTAAACATTCAAGACTTCATAAGTGAACTGACCAGCTGTCCAATCCTGTGACAACTCTGGATTGCTATCAGATTCAATAATGATTCTGTTATCACCCGCAATCCAACTACCAAAATCACATGTTTCAAAGACTACAGTGCCATCGCTTCTAAATTCGTATGTTGCGTTATCGACCTCGCTAACCCATACGCCTGTTAATCGGTCAACATAGGGGTTAACGTAAGGGATACAGCCAGTAATTACCATCACGACAGCCAATAATATCAAGTGCTTCATAAGCAATTATCTCGCTTTGGGGTTCGCTTGTTATCAATAAAAAACGGTGACACAGTATCTGTGCCACCGTTGCGTTTTGCTTTTCATATTCCCTTAGAGCATATTGAGGGCGCGACGGTAAATGTCGAGTGCCTCTTGCAATTTGCCCTGACGCATCAGCACATCACCGAGTACGCGGTTAACGGCTGGGTTTTTCTTGTAATTATTGTCGCCTGCGAGACGTTGCAATTCTTTCTCAACTTGTGAGAGGGCTTTATTCGCACGGATGACGAGTTCGTAATCACGCAATGCACCGTCAAGGTCGCCACCAGCAATTTTCTCTTTTGCACCGCGTAAGTAAGCAACTGCATCGACGTTATCGGCTTCGACAGGGACAGGCGCAGGGGATTGTTCCACAGGCGCAGGCAATGTTGTCTGCTGGACAGGCGCGACGGGTAATGGTGCGGGTTCTGGCTCGTCTTCAAAGGCGATTTCGATAGCTTCTTGCTCTTCGTCCTCGTCCATTGTCTCGCGTAACCAGTCAGGGATTTCTTCTGGCGAGATGTCGGTTTCGCCAGCTAACCATTCTGGCAAGTCGTCGCTATCCGCAACCGTATCATCGACATTTTCGCGCAACCAATCGGGCATATCCGCTTCGATAGCATCTTCTTCGCCTTCGGTGAGCCAATCCATATCCATTGATTCGGCAACATTGTCTGGTGCGGCTACCATTTCCACACTCTGGTGCGTATCGCGTATTTCGCCAATAACTTCGCCTGCTAACCAATCAGGTACTGTTTGTGGCGAGCCTTCGGGCAATTCGCTCTCGATAGGTAAATCAGCGGCTTGTAGACCCTCAGTTGGTAATTCTGCGGTAGGTTCAGCTTGGATAGCTGGTTGGTTATCCGCGTCCCCTGTGGCATCGGCGCGTGCACCTTCGTACCATGCGGCGAGTTCTTGGCTTTCTTCTGCGCTGAATGCCTCGACCCATGTATCTTGAGTATCGGTCACATCAATGGGTGTGACAGGTTCGGATGGTTCAGTTTCGCCTATGATAGCATCATCGAAAATGTCTGCGTTAATATCGCCAGAATCATCTTCCATGCCACCTTGTAGCCAATCTGGAATGTCTGTGCCGTCTTCTACGTCATCCAAGCCCAAATCTGCAATCATCATCTCTGCAGTTGCTTTCTTGACAGGGATGTCATCTGCTTCTTCTGGTTCATCTTCGCTGATGACAGGCGCACTCGCCATTGATTGTTCGAGCCAGTCTGGAATTTCTGCTTGGACGGGCATTTCATCGCTATCTTCAAGGGCTTCATCATCGTCTTCGTCATCGAAATAATCTGGCACATCACGGGTTGATGCTTTAGCGAAGGCAGATTGGAAGAATTTATCGACATCTTCTGGTGAATCGCCGAGACGCCCTGAATCAATCTGTGATTTTACATTCTCAGCTAGTGATTCAAATTCATCACCATCTGCATCGGCGGCTTCTGCGACAAATTCATCTTCAAAGTCGTCATCGCCGTCAATGATGTTATTGCCTGCAAAGAGGTCATCTGGTAATTCGGCGCTATCGTTGACGTCAGATGCCAGTTGATCGAGCCAGCTAGAGGGGTCTTCGAGTTCCAGTTCGTCTGGATTGGGGTCGCCCGAAATTTGCATCGTATCGGTATCGCCCGCATCTTGTATCATGCCCGTTGCTTCTTCAAAGGAGAAGTCTTCGTAGCCAGGTCCACCGTCAGAGACAGCACTTGGTTCTGGTACATCGAGATTTGCATCGGTGACGAGTTCTTCTGTGTTTGCGCCTTGTCGTTTTGCCAGCGATTCCATCCATTCCATTGAGTCTTCCATGCCACCTTCAAGCTCAACATCTGAATCGACTATATCACCCAGCGCACTGAGGTCATTATTAGTATCGACATCACCTTCACCGGAAAGTGATGCTAACCAAGACATGGGGTCGTCGCCTGTATTATCGTTGCCAAGTCTTTCAAGGCTTGCCAGCGCATCCATATCGAGTTCGAGGTCAGGCTGTTCGTCTGTTGCGCCCAAACCAGCTAACCAATCGGTTGGGTCTTGCGCGGCAGGTTGCTCGGCGACGGGTTGTGCTTCGGCTTCACTCAAGCCAGCCAGCCAATCAGTCGGGTCTTGCGCTGCAGGTTCCTCAAAGGCAGGTTCGGGAGATGTATCGCCATCATCGCCTGCTAAGTTAGCTAACCAATCGGTCGGGCTTTGGGCGGCAGGTTGTTCTTCTGCGGGTTCTGGTGGTGAATCGAAGCCAAGCATACTCAAGTCTGCTTGAACGAGTTCTTCTGAATCGTCTACATATTCGTATTCATCAGAGTCTTCGTATTCAAAGTAATCGTCGTCGTCTTCATATTCAATGAAGTCATCATCATCTTCATAGGCGATGTCTTCTTCAACATCGTCCATAGGAATAGCAGGTGCTTGTTGTTGAGCGGCGATGCGAGCAGCTTTTTCTTCTTCCTCGCGTGCCTTCATTTTCTCCCATTCTTCATCGGACATGCCGTAGGGCTTATATTCACCTTGACCAGCGAGGCGTTCGTCGTTTTCATCGACTTCTTCAATTTCCATGCTGGCATTGGTGGTGAAGCCCTCTGCGGCGCCTTGGCGTATCGCCAGAGATTCCATCCATTCCATCATCTCTTCTGGTGACATGGAATCGAAATCGGGCGTGTCAGACATGACTCAAACCTCTCTATCGTCGTTGGTGGATAACGTCATCATCAATCTTTAAATTCATCGTCGTCAAATTCGCTGTCATCGAACTCGAAAGTATCGTCGTCAAATTCGCTGTCATCAAATTCATCATAATCGAGTGAGTCGTCAAAATCTTCAAAATCTTCAAAGTCACTCAGATAATCCGGCGTTTCATCTGCCAGTGTCGCGGTATCTGCCATCATCATGGCATCACCCTCAGACGCATTCCGCGCCCACGCTGGCAATTGACTGAACTCATAGGTCTTGCGTTGTGGCATTGGAACGGGTGGGGGCGTTGTACCAGCCATCTCTTCATCCACCATTGACTCCATGAAACCACTTTCTTCTTCTACTATATCGCGTAACCAGTCAAAATCGCTATTAATTGTTTCGGATTCGCTGGCACGACGTTCACGTAAGGTTGCTTCGCGCTCTTCAAAGCCTTCATCAAGGTAGCCTTCGTCTTCGGCTTCAAAGTCGAGGTCTAAGCCTGGCACCATCGCATTCAGCCAATCTGGGGCATTATCTGCGGCGGTTTGTTCGACTTCTTCATCGTAATTACCGTCGTCATCAGGAATGACTGTGCTGGCGCTGGCGGCAACAAATTCTGGGATGTCATCTTCAACATCTTGTTCGCTGATGATGTCGTCCATTTCTGGTAATGGAATCGCTTCTTCTTCGTCGTCTTCGTAATCCTCGAAGTCATCATCTACAGCATCGAAGCTATCTGTCCAGTCAGGGTCGCCAACGGTATCTGTATCATCGAAGTCTTCAAATTCAGCAAAATCGTCGAAGCCGCCAAGGATGTCTTCTTGTGCATCGCCTGTGACAGCGAAACCATCGTCTTCTTCAATAGTCATGTCATTGTCATCAAGCATGTCTAAACCTTGATTGACACGGATACTATTGAGCATCCCTGTCATGCCACTGGTGGCTGGTTGGGCATAGTCATCTTCGTAATCGCCATCTGAGAGGTCGTCTTCTTGCCACGCATCTTCTTCTTGAACACCAATATCTGCTAACCAGTCAGCGTCTGCAGCAATGGCATCATCTTCTGCGTAGGACTCGTCATCCTCTGCAAATTCACTCCAGTCGCCGTCATCGTCTTGGCTATCTTCAAGTTCATCGGTGAAGCCAGTAGTTGGAATATCGCCCCAATCGTTGTCATCGTCGCTGGATGCTTCGAGTTCATCAGTGAAACCAGTAGTTGGAATATCGCCCCAATCGTTGTCATCGTCGCTAGATGCTTCGAGTTCATCGGTGAAGCCAGTGGTTGGAATATCGCCCCAATCGCCGTCATCGTCGCTAGATGCTTCGAGTTCATCGGTGAAGCCAGTGGTTGGAATATCGCCCCAATCAGTATCGGCTTCGGCGGCTGGTTGTTCAATCATATCTTCGCCATCGAGTTCGCTGAGCCAATCTGCATCGGCGGCAACAGCATCTTCTAGGTCATTTTCGTAGTCGCCTTCTTCTTCAAAGTTACCAAAGTCATCGAAACCGTCATCGACCATATCACCACCGTCAAGTTCACCCATCCAATCAGGTTCGTCTGATTCGATGTCATCTACAGGTGCTTCCAGTACCTCAACAGGCGCGTCAAGTTCGTTGAGCCAATCTGCACCGGCTGGTTCTGCTTCGCCAAAGGCTTCATCGTCTTCTTCAAAGTCGCCAAAGTCATCGAAACCCTCAGCTTCGGCTGGCGTATCGAGTTCACCAAGCCAGTCAGCATCAGCGGCAACGGCGTCTTCTTCGCCAAAGCCCTCGAAATCATCAAAGTCATCGAAGCCGTCATTGTCGTTGCTATCGTCTTCGCTTGGGGCATCGAGTTCACCGAGCCAGTCAGCATCAGCGGCAACAGCGTCTTCTTCGCTAAAGCCCTCGAAATCATCAAAGTCATCGAAGCCGTCATTGTCGCTGCTATCGTCTTCGCTTGGGGCATCGAGTTCACCGAGCCAGTCGGCATCAACCGCAACAGCGTCTTCTTCGCCAAAGCCCTCGAAATCATCAAAGTCATCGAAGCCGTCATTGTCATCACTAGCGTCTGCGGCTGGGGCGTCGAGTTCACCGAGCCAGTCGGCATCAGCGGCAACGGCGTCTTCTTCGCCAAAGCCCTCGAAATTATCGAAGTCATTGAAGCCATCATCATCATCGTCGCCAGCGTCTTCGGCTGGGGCTTCTAAGTCACTGAGCCAGTCGGCATCAACCGCAACAGCGTCTTCTTCACCGAAATCTTCTTCGACTGTCCAATCGAGTTCAGCATCTTCTCCGTCGGCGTCCAGTGCGTCGAAATCGTCATCAAAGCCGAAGTCATCGTCGTTACTATCGCCTGCATCTGCGCCCCAGTCCCAATCGCCATCTTCATTGGAAGCCTCATCTTCGCTGGTAGGCATTTCTGCAGCAGGTTCTTCGCCATCAAGGGTGCGCAACCAATCTGCGCCATCGTCGAAGAGGTCATCATGATCTTCTTCGTCAAATTCAAAATCGAAGTCATCATGGTCGCCTGCATCACCATCAGCATTGCTCAAGAAATCGAGCATACCCGTGTTTTGTGGTTGCGCGGGTAGGGGGTCGCTATCTTCGATTTCTTCTACTGATTCAAAGTCATCGAAATTGTCGAAATCGCCTTCGTCGGCGTCCTCTTGCAACCATGCCATTGCGTCATCATCTGCTTCGGCACTGAAATCATCTTCAGTATCCTCTTCGATTTCTAAACCGCCGTCTTGCAACCATGCCATCGGGTCTTCCATGCCTTCGTTGGCAAGGATGGCATCCTCACTATCATTGGCATCGTCTTCTTGTAACCATGCCATCGAGTCGTCGTCTGCTTCAAAGTCGTCGTCTGGGTTCCATTCGGGGTCGAATCCGTCTGTCATGGTATCCTGCATTTCTGTGTTGTCATCGTATAAAAGTTCGCTAGTATCGGGTGCTTCGTTCATGTCAGTGTTGGTCAAATCTGCGATGTTGAGCAAATCTTCTAGCACTTCATCATCACTGAGCCACTCATCATCTTCGACTTCGTAGCTATCTATAGCATCGTCACCTTCTGTCGCATCTAGAAATTCAATGCCATCAAGTGCATCGGCTGCATCAACTGAACCAAGCGTGCCTGTGACGAGATTATCGGTATCTACTGGCTCGAAATCACCCGTGTCTGCATCTGGGTCTAACCATGCCATCATATCGTCATCAGAGGGCATTTCATCGTCTGTATCTGATGCTAAGTCGTTGGTGACAGCAAAGCGTTCTATGTCATTATTGCGGTCTTCGCTACCTAATAATTCAACATCTTCTTCTTGTAGCCAAGCCATGGGGTCAGTTTCAGGAACAACTATGTCGTCTTCGGTATCATCGAGACCAAGCATGTCGTCATCATCTTCGCTTAACCATGCCATTGGGTCAACATCTTGGCTTTCAAAGGTTGCAGGTTCGTCATCAGGGGCGAATAGTGGGGCTTCGCCAGCAGTGTCGTCAAAATCAATGCCACTTTCTTCTAGCCATGCCAGTGGGTTATTGGGATCGACAGTCCCTGTATTATCATCACCCGCACTGATGTCGCCTGTTTCTTCGATGAGTTCATTGGTTGCTTCTGCATATTCATCATATTCATCGACAACTTCTGCACCTGCATCTTCTAGCCATGCTAGCGGGTCTTGGTTAGTCGGGTTGCTAAAGTCTGCGTCTTCATCCGCCAAGGAGGCAAAAAAGTCGTCTTCAGTATCTACCAGTTCATCGGAGACAGGAGCGTTGGCATTGGTATCATAGACACCAGAGGAAATGTCTTCTAACCATGCGAGGTCATCTGTATTACCCGTCTCTTCAAGTTCATCGGTGGCATCCAGCATGTTAAGAATGCTCTTGGAGGCTTGCGAATCTTCTTTTTCTAGCGCGTTGACAAGATTTGTCATGCCACCAGCGCCTTCGATGAGGTCTTGTAGCTCATCTTCATCGGCATCTACGAGTTCATCTGTACTGACACCTAAATCGCCGAGAAGATCTGTTATGCCTGTGCCAACAGGAACGCCGTCGGTATCCTCGTCATCTTCTAAGGATGCCAAGAAATCATCCATATCGTCGTCAGATATATCATCTGCGTCTAGGTCGCCTAAGAGGGCATCTATATCTTCATCGCCTGTATCGTCGTCAAGGTCGCTGAATAAAGCGTCTAAGTCTTCGTCGGTGTCATCTACTAATACATTGCTGTCATCGTCTAAGCTACCGAGTAAATCGGTCAAGCCTGTGCTGGCTTTTGGCAAATCTGCCATATCGGCTTCGGCAACGGTGTCATCTGTGCCAGCACTATCGGGGAAATCAAATTCATCTGGTAACAAGCCTTCGAGGTCATCAGTGACTTTCTTGGGTTGCTCTGCGATAGGGGCAGGCGTATTGCCACTTATCTCATCAATTTCGGCAAGCCAATCTTCGTCTGTCTCGAAGTCACTATCCCCGAATAAATCGTCTGTGACATCTTCTTCAACAGTATCTGCTTCGACTTGTTCGACATTTGCCAACCAATCAGGGATGTCTTCTTGCGATGCGAGGCTGGCTTGGTAGCGTGTATAGTCGAGTTCATTGAGCGTGAATTGGTCGTCTGCTACGGCGTCATCGGTAGCAAGTTCGTATGCCATATAGGGCGCGATGTCTTCAATCCGGCTGAGATAGCGTTGTGCATCGGATGGGCGGTCTTCCATCAGCCATAGCTCAGTCAGGATGCGGTTTGCTTCTAGTGCGTAGGGGTAGGTTTTGAGTACCTCAATCGCTTGTTCGGCGGCATCCACATAAGCATTATTTGCCCACATGGCACTTGCTAGTGATAAGCGCAAATCGGCACGGTCAGGCATACGGCGCAGGGTCTTTTTCAACACATCAATGGCACGATCCGCCATGCCAGCGCGGGTATATTGCTTGGCAACAGCCCCAGCCGTGAGTTGAATTTTATTGACATCGACATCGCGGAATTTTTTATAGAGTTCGCGTAAACGGTCAGCGACCTGTGTATTGTTGGGTTCTTGGTCGAAGGCGCGTTCGACATGCCAGAGGGCGGCATCGCCACGTTTTTCTTGTTCATAGACCAAGCTCAACTGATAGTGGGCGCTAAAATCATCGGGAATGGCTGCTAATAAGCGCCGGAAGATTTCGCCGGCTTCTTCGTAGCGTTGTTGCCGTACCAGCGCCCGCCCCAAATTGCGATAAGCATCTGCATTCTTGGGATAAAATTGCAATACATGGGTCGCATGCGCAACGGCTTCATCCATGCGTCCGAGGCGCAAGAAATTCTCGATGCGTTCTGTGTAAGCTCTTAATGTAATCTGTTCTACCATAAACAACAGCCGTCCTGACTGTGTAACCTGTGTAAATATACGGGTGGTATGGGTGTCAATTTTTGTGTAACTGTCTTCACTAGTGAGTATAACACAGCCTCACCAGACTACCATCGCATAGCAACTAGGATATTGTGTCTATTCGTAAGTTAGACTTTATATACTGTTGCGGACGGCATAGATGCCGTCCCTACAAGGGGCATGTGTTTTTGAGCAAGAAATACTGTGAAAACATTATCTTGTAGGGACATGATCTATCGTGTCCGAAACTACATTTTACCTACACTGACCTATTGGTTAGCGTAAAGTCTGTGAGCATTTTGACATCTGCGTTAGGATGGGCATCAACGTTACCTTGTATATTGTAAGATGCTTTGGGAAATCATGCCATGAATCGTGTTGTTTTTTTCTTAATCCTAACGGCTTGTTTGCAGATTATAATCTCGCCACTCTCCGCGCAGGCAACACCCCCTGACTTAACTGATTTTTGGGAAGGTCGCGCTTCGTGGGTAGTGGATATTTATGATGTAGGGTTGCCGATTGGCGAAAGCGACACACTTGCGATGGGGGAGGGCGTGTATTGGTCGTATTTGCACGCGAGTTATCCATCGGCTGGGGTGATTGACCAATGCGGGATGCCTGTTGAATTTCCTGGCTGTTTGACGCTGTGGCAAAGCGAAGATGGGAGTGAGTCTTTTGCGCTAGAAACGCCTGTTTGCTTGATGCCGTGTGGGTCGTGTCCGTGCGATGACCAAGTGAATAACGAACGGGTGTTATGGCAACAGTACCCGCGTGTGGTCGTTGCTGATGATGGCATGTGGTATATGGTGTATGAATGGCGTGCGCAGACCATTATTCATCGGAGTGAAGATGGTGTTGTGTGGTCAGATTATGTGCAATTGACAGACCCAGCCGGCGTATGGCCGCGTGACTTTGCAGCATGTGATGTCATCGAAGATATTGGTGAGCATCCGAATATTCGCGGGCAAGGGGATGTTTGCTTAGTTGGGGGACCGCCTGGCTTATATGTCGAAGGGGATATGCTTTATGTGTTCGTGATGGCAGGGAGTGCGCCGTCGCATATGCGGTGTTACAAAGGCGATAGACATGGCGATTTAACAGATTTGCAAGTATGTGATGCTGACCCGCTTTTCACTGGCGCACAAGATTATGGTCCTGTGGATGAATTTGGCGAAGATGCGATTGATTATTGGGATTTTCGCTATATTTCGAGCGCGGATGTGATGCAAGTGGGTGATTATTATTATATGGCATATGAGGGGATACGGGGACCCAGTGAGCTAGAGTTCGGGCGGGATAATCAATTTGGTTTGGGTTTTGCACGGGCGACTGCGTTGGATAGTGAATGGGAGACACTAGACCGTAATCCGGTTGTGATGGGCTTGGCAGATAATTGGGGCATCGGGCATGCCGATTTGCTAATAATTGATGGCGTTACGTATATGTACAGCGCAACTTCGCAGGAAACACGCGGGCGGTATGTGCTGGCGTGGGATGAGTGAGAAAATAGCCATACCAACGAGATGACATGGCTATCGCTTGCAAAAATAGCGTGTTATTCAGATTGCTCTGGCACATTCACATCTGTAAACGAGCCTTCGACACTCACGCTCTGAGTTTCGCCGTCTGCGGGGGTATACTCAGCCGTGAAGCTATACGTTCCACTCATGGTTTCGCCAAAGGTGTCGATTATGATGCTACCAGATACATTTTCGGCATATGGGTCGTTTTCAAACTCAAACTCACCTGTTATGCCACCCTCACTTACAAGGTCATAGGTCACAGGTACACTGTCTGGATAAGGTAAGTTATCAATCGTGACAGCCGTTGTCATCGTTGCCATGCTCTGCATGAAAACAAGCAGTATGATGCCTTCATCGGTTGTTGAAATATAAGTACCATCTTCGATGCTCACTTCGGCATCCCCTGTTACTGTTGCATTGATGCCCTCAGTGGATGCTTGGCTGTCGCTATCAGTTGTGGTGGTCGTATCGTCACTGTTATCTGTGCTGGTATTGTCTTCGCTGGCGTTGTTCCCGCATGCACTGAGTAAGAACAGGCTGAGTAACAACAAGGCTGTTATGAATGTTTTACGAAACATGGTGATTTCCCTTTTGCTATTTAAAGCGTTATGTTCACTGTAACAGACAGTGTGCCATTAAGGAGACAAAACGCGTAAAAATGGCATAAAACTTGCTCTACCTCCTCATAATTAATTAAAAGCTAGATAAAAATAATTTAAAGTAAAACGTTAATTGTTTGTATGTTTAAAGCTATGTATTCTGATATGGAAATATCCCAACATCTTTATCTGGGTAATGAAAAAAGGAGTGAGCAATGTCAACTTATAAAATCGAAAAACTTGAAAATGAGCCAATTTTGCTCTTTGCTGCTTACGGGGACTACAAGATTAGCGAATCACACTTAGAGGTTGAGGAAGTGTCAAAGAAAATTATCAATAATCTGGATGAGCCTGTTTACCACATTATTGATCTTTCACAAATTTCGTATGACTTTAACGATATTTTGATAGGTAGCAAGGGTGTAAAAGACCAAGACTCAACCTATTTCAATCCGAACATTGTCGAAACTATCTTTGTCATGGATATCAACAAGACTGTACGGACTGTGTTTCAGGGCTTTGCATCTAGTGCCTTTGGTAATTTTAAACCACGTCTTGTTGGGTCTTTAGATGAAGCATTCGATTATGTGCGCCTCCAAACGTCTCCATCGGATAATAATCGCAAACTTGGTAGTTAATCCGAGGCGTAATTACAGAAGAAGGTGCAAAATGGCATAAAAGTTGACAGGTGAAAAGTGTGAGGTCAGGGCGACCTCACTTTGTATCGCGGGTGTGGTACTTATTCCGGTACGGAGATGCTATCGAATGTGACCTCAACGGTGACGCTGTTACCTTCAGCATCCTCAGCCGTGAAAGATAGTGTGCCTGTCATGGTAGTATCGAGTGTATCTATAGTGAGGGTGCCGGATACATTTTCGGAGTAGGCGACGAAATTATCATCTCGGCTATCCACAAATGAGGCTGTCAGGGTTTCGCCCGCATTGTTTTCTGAGCCGAGTTCGAGCGTGGTAGGCATGCTATCCACATAGGGAACGCCTGTTAACGTGATATTTGTGCCTGTGGATTGGAAATCCTGAATAAAGCTGAATTGCATTGCGGTGTCGCTCTGCGTGTTAGATAGGGCAACGCCATCATCAAAACTGAGTTCGGCATCGCCTGTGATGGTTACGCTGATGCCTGTGGGCGTATTGTCGGTTGTATCATCTGTGCTAGTATCGTCGGTATTTTCTGTTGTGTCGTCGGACGAAGCCTCTTCTGTGACCGTTGTATCGGTATCATTACTGGATTGCGCGGGCGTGTCTGTTTCCGTAGGGGTACATGCCACTACGAAGAAAATACTTATCAAGATCAATAGGCTGCGCTTGAGCATAGTGTTCTCTTTTCTGGTGATAATCCATTCAGTGACTATCTTACAATAAAAATTAAAATGTGCATGACGGACAGCTAAGTCAGTTCACACAAAGCGGACAAAGCTATGCTATACTGATACCATTGAAAAAAGATTTTCAAGGAGATTCATATGGTAGATGCCCCCGTACAAAAAGAAACTGGTGCGGAGAACGTATTCTGGGATTTGTCTGTTTATTATGATAGCGCAGACGACCCGAAAATAGAAAAAGACCTCGTCGCTATTGATGAGCGTGTAGATCAATTTGTGAGTGATTATCGCGGTAAAGTGGGCGAACTAGTCGCGGAAGAAATTGCGGAAGCGCATCATCGAACGGAAGCTATTTTAGATGATTTTTATCGCGTGGCGTCGTTTGCAAATCTCAATTTTACGGTGTATTCGACAGACCCACAGTGGGGCGCGTTGATACAAAAAGTAACTGAACGTGGTTCAACATTGCAACAAAAAATGGTGTTCTTTAACCTCGAATGGAACGCGATTCCTGATGAAGGGGCAGAAGAACTGCTCGCTGACCCTGTGTTGCGCGATTATGCGTATCATTTGGAAGTGGAGCGCCAGAATAAGCCGTATCAACTGAGCGAAGCTGAAGAGAAATTGCTGATTGAAAAATCGGTGACAGGGAATAGTGCGTGGAATCGCTTTTTCAATCAGGTGATGGCATCACTGACGGCTGAATTTGATGGCGAAACATTGCCATTCCAGCAAGTCCTGAGCAAAATTTCGGGCAACCCGAACCGAGATGAGCGCAAACAAGCGGCTGATAATGTCACTGAAGCGTTGCGTAGTAAAACAATGGAACTGACTTATGTGTTCAATGTGTTGGCGGCGGATAAAGCCAGCAATGACCGCATGCGTGGTTATCCGTCGTGGATTACCTCGCGCAATATGAGCAACAAAGCCAGCGACGAAACCGTTGAAGCACTCATCAAAACGGTGACGGATAACTATAACCTCGTCGCGGAGCATTATACGGTCAAGAAAGCCTTGCTCGGCTACGATGAAATGTACGATTATGACCGTTACGCACCGCTTGACTTGAAGGAGAGCGATGCGTTCTATACATGGGAAGATGCGAAACGTATTGTCCTAACAGCGTATGGCGATTTTGACCCACGTATGGGTGAAGTGGCACAACGTTTCTTTGATGAGAATTGGATTCATGCGCCTGTGATGCAAGGCAAAAGTGGCGGGGCATATGCGTCTTATGGCTCGAAGTCCACACATCCTTGGATTTTCATGAATTACACAGGCACGGCAAACGATGTCATGACGCTCGCGCACGAGATGGGACATGGTTTGCACATGTACTTTGCCGCGGAGAAACAAACGCTGATGAGCATGTACACGCCGCTCACGACAGCAGAAACGGCATCAGTATTTGGGGAGATGATTGTCTTCCAAGATTTGATGAAAAAAGAGAGCGACAAAGAAGTTAAGCTGGCGATGCTGACGCAAAAAATTGATGATACCTTTGCGACTGTCTTCCGTCAGATTTCGCTCAACCGTTTTGAAGATGCGATGCACAAAGCGCGTCGTAGCGAAGGCGAACTCTCTACTGAACGGCTCAATGAGCTATGGATGGAGAGCCAGAATGATATGTTCCAAGGTAGTGTGAATATGCGCGAAGAATACTCACAATGGTGGAGCTATATTCCGCATTTCTTAGGCACACCTGGTTATGTGTATGCCTATGCCTTCGGTGAATTGCTGGTGTTGGCGCTTTATAATCTGTATGAACAAACAGGCGACTCGTTCATTCCACAGTATATTGACTTGTTGGCGGCTGGTGATAGCGACTATCCTGCGAACTTGCTCAAGCCAGTGGGTGTCGATTTGGATGACCCTGCGTTTTGGGGACAGGGTGTGGAACTCATTCGCCAATTGATTGCACAAGAAAAAGACCTTGCGCAAGAATTGTATCCTGACAAATTCTGAGTGGGTAGTAGTAACTCATCATAGCTAACAAAAAACGCCTACTTCTCAAAAAGTAGGCGTTTTGTATTTAGTACCTGTCCGAAAAGAATGTACGGGTAGATTCTTTAGTGGCTTGCCTGTGTTTAGCTGTTGACGCGGGTGACGTATTCGCCACCTTTTTCGACATTCACTTTGACCACATCACCCACGTTGATAAACATCGGTGCTTGAATTTTGAGTCCGGTTTCAAGTGTGATTTCTTTTTGTGGGTTGTTAGCACGATCACCGACAACAGCTAACTCAACTTCTGTAACTTCGTATTCGATGGTGGAAGGCAATTCGTAGTCTAGCACTTCGCCGTTGAAGCTGGTGAGCTTGAGTTCCATGTTCTCTTTGAGATACAAAATATCATCGCCGAAAGTGCCACGATTGAGTTGTGGTTGTTCATAGGTTTCCATATCCATGAAGGTTAGGAATTGCCCATCGTCGTAGAGATATTGCACACGGCGACCTTCTAAGCGCACATCATCAATTTTCGCGCCACTGTTATAGGTGCTGATGGTGGTTGAGCCAGTGCGCAAATTACGAATTTGCACTTTGATGGTTGCACCACCACGCGCTGTTTTATTGTGGCTGAAATCGAGTACTTTGTAGAGTTCGCCGTCTTCTTGATACGTTGTACCTTTACGGAGTTGATTGCTATCTATCATTGGTGTGACCTCTTTATTGTCTAATTGTGTTTATGCGGAGCAAAATCGCTGGCATTATATACAACAGGAGCGTTTTAGCGTAGGGCAGAGCTTTGTTGGGGTCTGTTTGAGCAATTGATGATACGCACGTAAGGCTTGCTGTTGCCAAGGTATCCGATTGGTAAAGCAATCATTTGAGGAGATACCTATTCATGAGCATCACAAGTGAAACTAAGCTGGACAAATCAGGTGCTGTCGATTTTCCAGTATTAGATGTTATTCGCAAACGCTGGTCGCCACGCGCTTTTGATAGTCGTCCAGTTGAACAGGAAAAATTGCTGACTGTGTTAGAAGCGGCACGTTGGGCGGCATCGTCTATGAATACTCAGCCGTGGCGTTTTATTATCGCCACCCGCGATAACGAAGCCGAATTTGAGAAGTTACTGAGCGTCATCAATGAGGGCAATCAGGCATGGGCGAAAGATGCCCCTGTATTATTGTTGGCAGTGGCGAAGAAACACCACGACGCTGGCTGGGATAACCGCCATGCACAACATGATGTTGGACAGGCTCTCGCGTATTTGACATTGCAAGCTACCGAGCTTGATTTGCGTGTGCGGATGATGGGGGGCTTCGATGCTGAAAAAGCACAGGCTGTTTATGAAATCCCTGATGACTTCATACCCATGACAACGCTCGCACTCGGCTATCAAGGGACACTGGAGCAATTGAGCGAAAAATTACAAGAACGTGAACTGAAAGAACGCACACGCAAGCCCCTGACTGAGCTTGTTTTCGGTGATACGTGGGGTAGCGTGTCATCGTTGGTAAAGTAGCTACAAGATTGTAAGTATTGGCTAAACAATCAACAGGTAAATCTAAAACAGTGGTGAGAGTTTATCGCTTTCTAAGCCTCTACTATATGACTTACTCTAGAATGCGTATCGTACATTTAATTCACACACTGTAGACGAGGTTTATTGTAATGAAACGTATGATTACTCTGTTCACTGTTTTGACATTAGCTGTTTTGACAGCGTGTACGACGGTAGATTACACGTCATCCGGCACAATTCCAGAAGCAAATACCATCGCTAATAACGCTGAAGATGGCTTTACGGCAATCATCGAAGGCTTCATCACCGAAGATATTGCTACTACCGGCGAATTTACCTGCGAAAGTGAAGCGCGTGGTGAGGATGTGTTGGTTTTGAGTGCATGGCAAGAAGCAGAAATTAACAACGTGATTTTCACATTGCCGACGAGTATCACGGCTGGCGAATATGATTTGACAGATGATGGTGATGTTATGGTCTTGTACTATGGCGATAATCTCATCACAGAAGAATTCTCGCAAAACGTGAGTGGGACACTGGAGTTGGTAGAGATTGCCGCTGAAGTGGGCGCACCCATCATTGGTAACTTTGAATTTACAGCCGAAAACGCAGATGGTGAAGTGGTCACAGTAGCAGGTGAGTTCGATTTCCGTGCTGACCGCGCCGCATTTGCAGAGTGCGCGTCCTAACACGTTCGCTACACCATCTCGTAACAAAGAGCAGACAGGGTGCGATCCTTTGTCTGCTTTTTTGTTGCATGCTGTATACTAGAAATATTCCGTACTGTAAGCCGTTGTGAGGTGACAGATGACGATTCAAGATATGCCACAAGTAATGACAACCGAAGATTTCGAGCAGTTTGTCAATTTGCCAGAAAACGCGGAAAAACATTTTGAATTTGTAGCGGGGGAGATTGTCGAAGTGCCAAGTAATCCATTTGTATCCAAAATTGCGAGTATGATTTCAGGTTTCATATTCATGTATTTGCTCAAGAATGATATTGGGCATGTAACAGGTGAGGCAGGTGGCTATATGGTTGGTACAGAACGCTATGCGCCGGATGTAGCATTTATCAGTTACGATAAGCAACCGGAACTTGCAAAAAGTGGCTATAATCCGAACCCGCCGGATTTGGCAATTGAAGTTGTCTCTGCGGATAGCAAATCTGAACAGGAGCGTCTGACTATCAAGCTGAGTCATTATCTGGCAGTGGGAACAGAAGTGTGGATTGTGCGCCCTGAAAGCCAATGGATTGAAATACACCGCTCGAATCTCGCTCCTCAGCAATTCTCCCGTACCGATACGCTAACGATGGATAGAATACTGCCGGGCTTCACGCTCGAATTGAGTGCGATTTTCAAGCAAGATGCCCCAGCCGATACTGAAAAATCAGCCGATTCTGAATGACCCTGCTTGCCTGATGCGCATTTCTTAAGGGTTGCCACCCCTATAACGTGTTGTACAATATGTGCAATTCATCACAAACGACACGACAGCGCATTTTGGCTGTCGTCAACTGTGTTATCATATAAGACAATAATGGAGAGACAAGCTATATGGCACGTTACATGATTACGGGTGGCGCAGGTTTCCTCGGCATCAACTTGGTACGGTATTTGCTCGAACGTGGGCATGAGGTGGTATCGCTGGATGTGATACCTTTTGATTACCCTGAACGTGACCGCGTGACTGAAATCGTAGGGGATATTCGTGACCGCGCCGCCGTTGACCAAGCGATGCAAAATGTGGATGTTGTGGTGCATACAGCGGCTGCATTACCGCTTTATACACCAGAGGAAATCTACAGCACGGATATTGATGGCACACGTAATGTCATCGAAAGCGCACACGCCGCCGGTGTGAAACGTTTTGTGCATATCTCTAGTACGGCTGTTTATGGCATTCCAGACCATCACCCGATTTACGAAACAGATAAACTCGATGGTGTGGGTCCTTATGGTGAAGCCAAAATTGCTGCAGAAGAAGTCTGCTTGCCATACCGCGAAAAAGACATGGTTGTGTCGATTATCCGTCCAAAATCTTTCATTGGTCCAGAACGCTTGGGCGTGTTTGCATTGCTCTATGATTGGGCGTACACGGGTCATAATTTCCCTGTATTGGGTAGTGGCAATAACCGCTATCAATTGCTGGATGTAGAAGACCTCTGTGCGTCGATTTATCTGTGTGCGACACTTGATGCTGAGGTAGCAAACGATACCTATAACATCGGCGCAACCGATTTCACGACTTTCCGCGAGGATTACCAAGCGGTGCTGGATTACGCGGGGCATGGCAAGAAAATCATCGGTTTGCCTGCTGAACCTGCTATCTGGACATTGCGTTTCCTTGAGATGCTGAACGTATCGCCATTGTATAAATGGGTATATGAAACAGCTAACAAAGACAGTTTCGTGAGCGTGGAAAAAGCCATTGAGCAACTCGGCTGGCAACCAAAATTCAGCAACAAAGACGCGCTGATTCGTAATTATCGCTGGTACATTGATAGTCTCGATAGCTTCGAGAATCAGAGTGGTGTGACGCACCGTGTTCCTTGGAAACAAGGCGCACTGACAGTTGCGAAGATGGTATTCTAAGCGAATTTAGGGCATCGCGGATAGCATAGATGCTGTCCCTACAATTAAATTTGAATGTGTGAACGGGTGTCTATTTTGTAGGCATCCGTTTTTTTGTTTAAGACAGTGTTGTGGGGTCAGGTTCGTAAATGCCGTGTTGGAGTAGGGCATGACTACATTAATCTCTAGGAAAATCGTTTTTTATCGGGAGCGCATACAGGTACTCTTCTACGGAAATAGGGCGTGTGTCGTGGCGAACGCTATATAGTCGCCTACTGATATTGCACCGTTCTTGCATTTTCGGTATTTAGTTCATAACCTGTATCAGCCAACGCATATTTGCTCCGTGCGTGTATGGCTCATATATACGATTCAATGCCACGTTCCATGAAGACATACAGCAAGAGGCTGACTTCGGAGTGTGCTTTTTCGTAGTGCATATTGGCTTCTGCTAGGTTGCCTTTTTGAACCGCTTCCAGACAAGCGAGAAAATAATGCTCGGCACTCAGCAAGTAACCGCGTGTCTCTTTGGCAGAGGACGGAAAGGAACTGCGCAAGAGTTGTAATCGTTCGGCTTGAATCGTCACGATAACACGTTTGAGATAAGGCAGTTGTGCCAGTACCTCTGGTTTTTCCTGCAATAGACGAAAGAACATACGATGCTGACGACGGGTGAAGCGCCACCAGTGATGGATGACAGTATTTTCAACTTGTGTGGTGGGTGATAGTGTTACCATGTGTTACTTCCTGAAAATTGGCTTGGTACGTTTGCAAATATAGCTTTATTGTACGGGTAAATTGTGGATTAATAATTAAGATTTAGGCATTAATTGGGTTTTTCTCAATTTTTAATCATCATAACAAGATATTGTATGCCAGTAATTGAAAGCGCACACTATTCATGTTGCTCTGTGCGACTTGGTAGCGTAGATGGCTTTCATACGTATTTTTTGCTTCGGCATACTCAAGGCTTGCTTCAAGATTTTGCATTGCCTGCACTAAATCATCACGGATACCTTGTGCATCGGCTGGGCAAGGTTGGTTGCACAAAAAGGCTTGGCGTTTTTGTAAATAAGCAATAGCAGACGGGCGTTCGTCGGGTTTGATGGCGTTATTCTCGGTCATCACGCGCAAGAATACCTCACATGCTTCCGCGACTTTTGACCACCATTTTGTGATAGCTGAATTTGATTGTGCGACGTAGCGTGGCATCTTCTTTTCCTATATTTTTGTTGATTTAATATTATTTTACAATTGTTTTTGTCTAAAAAGAATTGATATTAATTGATTTTAGACCCTGTTTCATTAGAGATGTGCATCCAACAAAGATGTTTGTGGAAAAATTCACATTTGTGTCTTATACTGTAATTATGTGTAAAGAATTAGTGAGATATATCACAAGATAAGTGAGGAGGCACGCTATGTTGCAAAATGAAAATATGAAACGTTCCCTGTATGCTATGGTAGCTCTGCTAGTGATTGCGCCAATTACTGGCTTCGCATTTGGTTTTGATTTTTCTGTGATTGTCATGATGGAGATTGCGGTGATTGCATTTTTCACTGTTGTATTCGTAATGATTATTGGTTCAGAAGAAGATCACTATCCAAAGGCTGCTGAAGATTCTGCTTCGGTGAATGCATGGGCAGACCGTGAAGCGCAAAAACAAGCATCCATGGGCGACCAAACATCCGTGCAAGACTTAGGCTAACGAAACACGCTGATAACGGCAAAGGGCGAACCGCTTGTGTTCGCTCTTTTTGATTCCTAACAACATTCTTAGCCTGTGATGTCTGCGAGATGTTAAACTATCTTGTATAAATTTAACACTTTGGGCGTAACGTTATCTTCTGGTAATGCGTCCCTATATATGCGAATCTTGAACAGAAAGGTGCTAACTATGAATTTCGAGAACGTGAATAGCGCCTACGAAACGCTGAAAACTGGTTTGCCAGACCAGCGTGCAGAGGCGATAAAGTTTCTAGGTGAAGAACGCTATGCGCCAGCCGTGCCGATACTGACGCAGTTGGTCGAAGAGAGTGACCCTGGCACGCGCTTCCTTGCCGCGCAAGCACTCGGCAAATTAGGCGACGAAGCTGAAACAGCCATTCCTGCACTGCTGAAAGCTCTGCGTGCTGATGATATGTATCTGCGTATGGCAACTACGGGCGCACTTATCAATATTGGCAACCCAGCCGTGCCAGGTTTGGTGAAAGCCTTGTTTGACCGAAATAACGCTGTCCGACGTGCATCGGCAAAGGCACTGGGCAAAATTGGGAATCCGCGTGCGATTAAGCCACTGGAAGTTGCCGCCCGTGATGGCGATGAAACCGTGCGTAAAATGTGTAATCAGGCATTGGAACGCTTGCAAGACTGACGCGATTTTCAACAACAGACAAATAAAAAGATGGGATGCTTGCGGGCATCTCATCTTTTTTGTTTTCAGCGTATTATGCTGATCATTCGGAATCTTCTTCTGCTTCCTCATCTTCAAGATTGCCATCTGGCGTGACGATGAGAATATCGCCATCGTTGGATTGTGGACCAAGCGCGACAATCAAGAAAATATCACCTGGATTGATGTCTACACCGGAAATGGTGCGTACTGTGACGCCTGTCGCTGGTACGTTGACATTGAGTGTGTATGTACCTTGTGGTACTTCGCGGGTGAATGCACCGTCTGCGCCTGCGTCAGCATCAGGATAGCGCAATGCTTCAACGAGAGTGATACCGCTACCAACGACATCAACTGCACCTTCGCCTTCGATGGCGTGTAGCACGGTGATAATCGCGTTGTTGCTATCAGTTGGCTCGGTGAAATCTTCCGTGAAGACGGTTGCTGTCAGTGTGCCATCTTCGGCTGAACCGACTGCGGCAACGGTGGTGTTACTATCTGGCTCGAAAGTCAGGTCTACTGGACCAATGACGGCATCATCAAGCGATGTACCCGTTGGGGCAACGGCAATTTCGTATGTGCCAGCATCGACTTCAATGAAAGGTGTCACTTGTGTGTAGGCAAGGTCTTCGATAGCGACTTCGCCATCAATATACACATCGACATTGGGGGCATCTGGTGAGAAGTGACCGACACGAATTTCTGCTGTGCCTTCCATCATATCCATATCGTCCATGTCGTCTGCTTCTTCATCTGCCATATCTTCGGAATCATCGGCTTCCTCTGTTTCGTCGCCCATATCTTCATCAGACATATCGGCCATGTCTTCGCTGGTTTCTTCGAGGTTGCCATCTGGCGTGACGATGAGAATATCGCCATCGTTGGATTGTGGACCAAGCGCGACAATCAGGAAAATATCACCTGGGTTGATGTCTACGCCCGATACAGTACGCACGGTGACATCGGTTGCGGAAACCGTGACATTGAGCGTGTATGTGCCTTGTGGTACTTCGCGGGTGAACGCGCCATCGGTGCCTGCACCAGCGTCAGGGTAGCGTAAGGCTTCGATGAGCGTGATACCACTACCTTCTACATTGACCGCGCCTTCGCCTTCAATGGCGTGTAGCACAGTGATAATAGCGTTGTTGCTATCGGTTGGCTCGGTGAAATCTTCTGTGAAGACGGTTGCAGCCAGCGTGCCATCTTCGGCTGAACCTACTGCACCAACGGTGGTGTTGGTATCCGCTTCTAGGGTGATGTCTACTGGACCTATCACGGCATCATCAACGGATGTGCCGGCTGGAGTAACTGCGACGGTGTAGGTATTGGCTGGGAGTTCTAAAAAGGGTGTGACCTGTGTATAGGCGAGATTTTCAATTGTAAGGTCGCCATTGACATAAATATCAACATTAGGGGCATCTGGTGAGAAGTGACCGACACGAATTTCGGCTGTGCCAGCATCTTCTTGTGCAGATACGGAAAAAAGGGTGAGGGCAAAAAGTGCCATCATGGTCAAAAGACGCATTAGTTTGTGCATGTGTTTCTCCTGATGTGTGTCCTTATGAAACGTGAGGTGAAAATATAACAAATCACCTTACAATAACAGTGTGCAACAGAATAGTGCCTCAGACAAGCACAATCAAGCGTCAATGGGCGTAAATGCCTATGCCGTAGCGGGGATTTTAATATGGAGCTTATATTGGGGCGTGTAAAATGTGTTGGATAGCAAAGTGGACGCCAAGAATGACGTCCCTGTGAAAACTATGTGACTTACTCGCTATCTGTGCTTTCTAGGTTGCCAGCAGACGGCACAATCAGCAAATCGCCTTCCTCAGATTGTGGACCGAGTGCGACAATCAGGTAATATTCGCCATCTTCTAGTTCGACGCCTGTGGTGCTACGAATGGTGAGATTGGCTTCTGCAAGGCGCACGCTCAGGTTATAGCGTCCGGCGGGTACATCACGGGTGAATGCACCGTCTGCGCCGAGTTCTGCGTTTGGATAGCGGAGTACCTGAATCAGCAGAACGGTACTGCCATAGACATTGATTTCACGTTCGTTTTCGATGGTGTGCAAAACCGTGATGCGGGCTGTGCCATCGCTAAGAGCGCCGTAATTTTCGGTAAATACGGTCACGTCGAGCGAGTCATTTTCTATTGAGCCGATTGCGCCGATGGTCGTGTGGGTATCGGCTTCTAATGTGACTTCAAAAATAAGGCGTTCATCATCAACGGCATCGCCTGTGGCGGCAATAGCGATTTCGTATGTGCCGGAGGGTAATTCTAAGAATTGTGTCACGCTGGTAAACGCAAGGTTGCCGACAGTCAGCTCACCATCAATGAAAATATCAACATTGGGAGCATCCGGCGCGAAATGCCCGACACGCAGGTTCGCAATGCCTTCTGCGATAGTTGCTGTGTCTTCGGTGGTGTCCGTATCGTCAGGTGTGGGTGTTTCTTCTTCAAGTGGCACATTGAGATTACCTTCGGGTGTGACCACGAGTAGGTCGCCATCTGTACCTGCTGTGCCGAGTGCGACGACAAGATAATATTGTCCATCTGCTAAGGGAACATCGGTTGCGGCGCGTACAATCACCCCTGTGGCATCCACCTGTACACTCAAATCGTACAAGCCTGCCGGAACTGTGCGCGTGAATGCGCCATCGAAGCCTTGTTCTAAATCAGGGTAGCGCAGAAAATCGACTAATTGTGTGCCACTGCCAATGATGTTGACTGCGCCTTCGCCATCAATCGCATGGAAGACGGTTAAGCCAGCACGGTTATCTTGTAGTGGGTCGTAATCTTCGGTGAAAATCGTTGCGGTGAGTGTCTCGTTTTCAAGTGTGCCAACTGCCGCGACTGTGGTGTTGGTATCTGCGGAGAAATCGACTTCTAAAGGACCAATCACGGCATCCTCTATATCGGCGCCGGCGGGAACTACAGTGACTTCATACATGCCGGCTGGGATTGCCAAGAAAGGCGTCACCTGTGTGTAGGCGAGGGCTTCTATGACAGCTTCACCATCCAAATAAATATCCACACGCGGCGCATCCGATGCAAAATGCCCGACGCGCACTGCCGCCGTGCTGTCACTGTCGTCGTCTTCTTGGGCTATGGCGACCATCGAAAAACTAGCGGTGAAGACTAAGATGAGTGTACAGAGTAGGGCAGTCAGTTGGCGCATGAATCATTCCTTCGTGTGTGTGTCATGAGTGCAGTTTTGCAAAGCTATTATAGTATAAACGAGAATAGGGATGTTAATTGTCTCACGTTTTCATTGTGCAATAGAAATGAATCAGAGACAAGCTAGTTGTCAGTTGTTGGTTTTCAGGGAAGGACGCGGTTTTGTGATGAACGAGGATATAGAACGCATCGTTGGGGATTATGTCATTGTTGAGGGTAGCGTTTTTGGCGACAATCTAGCAAAACGTAAAGATGCAACAGACGATGATGCACAGTTCTTTTTTGTTGAAAGGGTGAGCCGTCTGAACGATGAAAAAATAGTAGAGCTAAAGCGGATGACAGCACAGTTTATGCGTCTTAATCATCCCGCCCTTGTGCCTTTGCAAGATGTATATTTTGATGCGGAGATAAGTTCAGCTTATCTGGTTTGGGTGTATGAGGGTGTACAACTATCTGATGTGTATTTCAGGCAAAAACAGCCCCTACCGTTACAGTACATTGTTCAGTGGGGTATGGATATGTGTGATGCGCTCATCTATTTCCATGAACAAAATCCGCCCTACATCGTTGAAACGGTGCGTCCATATGACATCGTAATTACACAAGATAGACGGGCTAAGTTATTTGGCTATGGATTGGGTGTTAAGCAGGATAGCCTTGAGCGTGTTAGCATCTTATCAGCCACGCCTGAGTTATGTTTTGGCAACTACTTTGCACCTGAACATACGCATACAACTTTACTTCAAGACTTAACACCACAATATGATATTTATTGTCTTGGGTCTACCTTGCATCAACTTCTCACGCGCAAAGACCCGTTTCAGGATTTCGATAGACCGTTAGTGCAACGAACAGATTATCTTGCCAGCGCACTGCACACGGCTGGCGTTCCTAAAGCTGTCTCTGATATTGTTGTCAAAGCGACACACGATAATGCTGAAAAACGCTATACAACTGTTCGAGCAATGAAAGCTGACTTACATGCTCTGGCAACTGATATTTAATCCTGCGCAACCGCTTCCCATACGAACAGGTCATCAAAGCGAATGGCTGTATCGTCCTCGAAGGTGAAGGCAGTAAACCCGACTGAGCCTGTTAGGTAGGTGTTGTCGTAGAAATCCGTCAGCAACACATCGTTGACGAACAAGGCGAAGTAATCATCGACACAGACAATGGTCATTTCGTTTGTACCGTTGACTTCGATGACTGATGCGCGTTCCCAATCGACAAGGAAGCGGAAGAAGTCACCATCCGTCACCCAGACGGTATAGAAGCCATCGGCGCTAATATTGAAGTGATACCCGCGCCCGACCTCGTTTAAGCCTGAACGGCATGCCAAACCATAGGCATTGTTATCATCGCCGTCATCAAAAGACACCTCTGCTTGTACCACAACATTCGGGCTATCGGTGCTGGTGAGAAGCATAGAAGGGTATTCTGCGCCTTCGTCGGATTCAATTTCTAGCGAGCCATTTCCAAACTCAACACTGCCATCGCGTTCGAGGAATTGCCAATCGGTTTCGCTATCGTCATCGAGTGTGGCGGCGAGAAGGAGGTCATTGAGGGCAAGCGATTCATCGGCATCTTGCAAACGCAATACTGTCGCGGCACGTTGTTCATCAAAAGCGGTTTCAGTTGAGCTTGTGCTGGTATCGTTGCCTCCATTAAGTGCGGTTGTATCGCCAGAGCCTGCTGTTGCTGACCACACGCGCAAATTGTCGAAGGCGATAGAGACTTCGCTCGCTTCTTCAAAGACGATTACGGACATGCCGACTGCGCCTTCGGAGAAGGTATCGTCAGTGGCTTCCCCTGCGAGGATACCGTTGATATAGAGCGCAAAATAATCATCGACGCATACAGCCGTGATGCGATTGGTGGCATTCTCGCCCATATTAATGAGGTCGCTTTGTGTCCATGAGACGAAGGGGCGCGTGCTACCATCTTCAAAAGCAAAGATGCGCCAGAAGCCATCGCTACTGATGAAAAAATGTACGCCGTTCTCTTCGTCTTCTGCTCGGCATACTAGCCCAAAGCCATCGTTGGGTTCAGTTGAGAGGCGTTCTGTATCTACGGTGATGACTGTGTTGGTATAATTTTGTGTGCCTAAGCCCGTGAAAATCGTATTGCTCAGACGCATGCGCATTTCGTAGCGGGCATTGTTCACACGCCGATTGCCATCGCGTTCATTGGTATTATCCCACGCATTTTGCGCGGTAAATTCTTCGAGTAAGCGTTGTTCATCTGTCGCAATGATGATTGCGCCCTGTTCGAGTTGTTTATCAATGTTGATATTGTTGCCATCTGGGAGTAAATCGGTAATCCAGCCGAGATCGTCTTGTGCGGTAACTACACTGGCAAAAACAAATAGACTGACCAATACAGCACTTATCACCGAACCCCAGCGCCACCCATAAAATCGTATCGAGCGTGTCACCGTGACTATTGCCCTTTGATTGTGTCCGTTAAACTATTCGTATTGTACCCCAAGCTGAGGGTTTGTGCTGTTTGAAAGACGTTGGTCGCAGGGCAATCGCATGTAAATTTTTCAGCATGAAGACACGCAGGACACGAAGAAATAAATCCATCACACCGATATTCTGTGCAGGAATCTCTGTAGTTAGTGGCTTTTTGCATGCTATGTCAGTTTGATACGCCTGTTGTAGCAATGATGGTTTAGGATACAGCATGTTGTGATCCCCTAATTTTTGGGGGGCTACCATATCACCTAAGATGATA